>NZ_CP016776.1:682002-1364004 GCF_002288185.1 Candidatus Planktophila vernalis
GTAAGTGCGGCCTTAGAAAAATCTCAAGCATCCACTTTTGCCCAAAGGTTGGAGATTCTCTGCAAACAGGTCACAAAGGAAGATGTAACGATAATTGTTGATCGTATTGAACGAGATGATGCTTCCTTAGAGTCACCCGTGGAAAGAGATTTCATCATTGGGGCGGTATCGATAGCTTGGGATGATGAATCAAAGAAAGTATGTGTTGAACTTTTCTCCATTAAGGAAGTCGAAGTTGAGGATGAGCTCCCAGAGATAACCTTAAACATCACACTGGGTCAAGCCAAAGCCTTCATCTCAAGAACAAACGCAGTTGTGAATGCTGGACGTATCCCATGTCCTTTCTGCGCAATTCCAATTGATCCACGTGGTCACCTATGTCCTAGGGCAAATGGCTACAGACGATAACCGTCCAATTCTGACGTTAGGCGAAATGTCAGTTACGGGACGATTGGTTGATGCATCTAATGCAACGCTTTTTGCAACAGTTAATTATGAGTCCACAGAAATTGCCTGCATATATAAACCTGTCGCAGGGGAGCGGCCATTATGGGATTTCCCCGATGGCACCTTGGCCGATCGTGAATATGCTGCATTTCTTGTCAGTGATTTCCTAGGTTTGGATTTAGTACCCCTCACAATTTTGCGAGAGGGTCCTTATGGAATGGGAATGGTTCAGGAGTGGATTGATATCGATGAATCAATTGATTTAGCCGCTTACTTCTCCCAAGATCTACCACAGCTTCGTTCTATGGCTTTCTTCGATGCAATTATTAATAATACAGACCGCAAGATTGGTCATCTATTGCCAGATGAGAAAGGTCATCTCTATGGCTGCGATCATGGAGTCACATTTCATGAAGAGGACAAACTACGAACCGTTCTTTGGCAGTGGGCTGGCGGTGAGTTAAGTAGCGAGGAATTAAACTCTTTGAACATTCTCAAAGATGCTTTAGGCAAAGAGTTCAACTTATCGCAGCACCTAACAGATATTGAGATCGAGGCATTGCGTGCCCGTGTAACGAGATTGTTAGAAAACGGGGTTATGCCGCTACCAAACCCGGAGTGGCCAGCTATTCCTTGGCCTGCGTTCTAGCGGCAAAGTTACTAGAATCCACTCATGAAATCTTGGTCGTCAGTTGTCATCCCACAACTGAATAGTTCAATCAAGTTTCCTCAAATATCTCTGACTAACTCGAAAACTCTCAAGAAAGAGTTGGTTGCTAAAAAAGACACCTATCGCATGTATGTCTGTGGAATCACTCCATATGATGCAACGCATCTTGGTCATGCCGCGACTTACTTAACATTTGACCTCATCAACCGATATCTACGAGCTACTGGCTCCGATGTTTTCTACGTTCAAAACATCACAGACATTGATGATCCACTTCTTGAGCGAGCAACAAGAGATAATCTGAATTGGGAAGACTTAGCTCACTCTCAAATCGACCTCTTTAGAGGTGATATGCAGAAACTGCGCGTTATTCCACCAGCTCACTACATCGGGGCTGTTGAGGCTATAGACCTAGTAAGTCAGGCAGTCACTGCCCTTCAAGCAGCTGGCACCATCTATTCCATCGATCAGGATCTTTTCTTCAAGAATTATTCCTCACCAGATTTCGGTTCTCTTTCACATCTTGATAAAGAAAGTATGAAAGAGATTTTCTCTCAGCGTGGAGGCAATCCAACACTTGCCGGAAAGACTGACCCACTGGATTGTTTGGTGTGGATGGCAAAGCGTGAGAACGAACCGGGCTGGGAATCTATCCACGGAGTTGGTCGACCAGGTTGGCATATCGAATGCACTGCAATAGCCCTGAAGTACTTAGAGCCACTTGATTCGGATGCGACATGTATCGACATTCAAGGTGGTGGAAGTGATTTGATTTTCCCTCATCATGAAATGTGCGCATCTCAGGCACAAGTTCTTACCGGTAAAGATCTTGCAGCGACATATGTTCACGCGGCCATGATTGGTTTGGATGGTGAAAAGATGAGCAAGAGCAAAGGCAATCTGGTCTTTGTTTCAAAACTCATTGCATCAGGCACAGACCCGATGGTTATTCGATTCGCTCTGATGTCACAGCACTACAGGTTAGATCGAATGTGGACAGAAGAATTGCTCATGCGAGCAACCAAGCGCGTGAGTGATATTCGAAAAGCGTTTTCTACATCGTCAGTAGCGCCAACAACAGCGGTCATAGAGAAATTAATTGGAGCTTTAAGTGATGACCTAGATACTGCGACTGCTCTGGCAGCACTCGATCAATGGGCCGCAGATACTTTAAGTGGATCTAGCGGGGGAGATGCGCAGGAACTCTCCGTGGCATTAGATGCATTACTTGGGTTAAAACTTTAATCCTTAGTTCTACGTCGCAAATATCTTTCAAACTCTTTTGCAATTGAATCACCAGAAACATCAGGTAGTTCAGCAGCATCCTTTGAATCCTCTAACGCCTTTACATACTCAGCCACATCACTATCTTCTTTGGCCATTTCTGTTACATCCTTCTCCCACTCATCGGCGGCCTCAGAGAGATCAGAAGGCGGAATAGTGATTTCCAGGAAATCTTCTAAAGAGTTAACCAGTGACAAGGTTGCCTTTGGTGAAGGTGAACTGGAGGCATAGTGCGGAATAGCTGCCCACAGTGAGACAGCATCAATACCGCGTCGCATACAACCATCACTGATAATTCCTAAAATTCCAGTTGGGCCTTCATAACTTGAAACTTCAACTCCTAAACGTGTTGCTAAATCAGGATGGGCGCTGCTTCCACTCACTGCGATGGGACGTGAGTGTGGAACATCGGCCAACATCGAACCCATTGTGATGATGAGAGACACCTCAAGATCATCAGCTAGATCTAAAAGTTCGCGCGTAAAACTCTTCCAACGCATCGAAGGTTCTGTACCTTTTACGATAACTAGATCTCGGTCAAAGTGGGGTAGCACAACACCGAATATCTCTGTTGTGGGCCAGGTGATATTTCTAATCTGTGAGTCATCAACAAAGATGTGAGGACGATTTACCTGAAAGTCATAAAACTCTTCCGATTCGATATCAGCTATAAGTTCTGGGACAACATCATTTGGCTCATTTTGCCAAGCAGAAAGTAGATGCTCGACTGCGCCCGTTGCTGCTTCACCCGCATCATTCCATCCAGAAAAGGCCATCACCATTATTGGATTACGCAGAGCTGGGATGTGATGTATCTCCATAGGGTTAAACCTTAGGGTAATCTTGCAGAGTTCTGCTAGATGAATATCTCAAAGGAGACGGGTGAAAAGTTTTTTTGACGCGGTCTTCTTCGATATGGACGGCTTATTGGTTGATTCTGAACCTGAATGGCTCAAATCTGAGAGTGAGATAACGGCTGCATATGGCTATGAGTGGAACTCTGATGATCAGGTGGCTTGCTTAGGTGGTCCACTATCTAGGGTTGGGCAATACATGCATGACAAGTGCAATCAGGCAGAGAGTCCTGATTTCTTCACCACCAAGCTAGTCCAGGTACAGGCCGAGAAGATGCGCTCTCACACTCCCTTTATGCCAGGGGCTTTTGAATTAGTCACAGAACTCCAATCAAATGGAGTAAAGACTGGGTTGGTATCTGCCAGTCCAAGAATTATCGTTGACGCAGTTTTAGATAATGTTGGCACTGATCTCTTTCCGTTCTCTATTTCTAGTGATGATGTTGAGCGAACTAAGCCATATCCTGACGCGTATTTAAAAGCGGCGTTATTAACAAACAGTGACATCTCACAGTGCTTAGTTTTTGAAGATTCTTTAACCGGTGTGAGAGCTGCAACTAGCAGCGGAGCTTGGTTAATTGCCGTGCCTCATCTTGTAAAAGTTGAGGAATCTGCGCGAGTACGTGTGATTAAGTCTCTGGAACAGATGAGCTTTGAAACGTTACGCAGACTTCATACAGATTTCACCGAGGCAATTTAACTTGTGTGTGCAGGACAGATTGTTTTGAAATAGCACCAATCGCATAGGCGACTCGGTTTCGGCGGCCAGTAATCCTTATCAATTGAGGCAAAGATGTCACTCGCTACACGCTTGAGGACCTTTTCTGTTGAGGCAAGATCAGTCAAGGTCGGTGTGCTTTTAACAACTTTTCCATCACCCAAATAGATCAATTGCAACAGTCGGGGGAGAACATTGTGAGTCTTAAAATAGAGAAGGGCATACACGCGCAGTTGAAACAGGGCTTTCTCTTCCCAACCAGGCTTGGGAGCTTTACCTGTTTTATAGTCAACGATTCGAACTTCACCAGTCGGTGCAACGTCAAGACGATCGACGTATCCATGTAAGTAGATGTCATCTGAGAAGTCATTCTCTAGATGCAGTTCACGATGTGTTGCCTCAAAGCTCTGTGGATCTTCCAAAGTGAAATAGGTGCGAAGCAATGATTCGGCGCGATCAAACCATTCCTTCTCATTGGTAACCATCTCCATAAGTTCAGGCTTCGCAGCCATTTGGGCCTGCCAGCGTGATGGAAGAAGTTCGATTGCACTCTGTGGTGTTCTATCACTGGGTGCATTCTCAAAAAGATCGTGCAAAATTGTGTGTACTAAAGTTCCGCGCTCAGCATCTAGTGAGGGCGGTTGTGGGAGTTGATCAATAACTCGGTATTTATAGAGTTGCGGACAGTTCTCAAACTCGCTCACCCGACTAGGGGATAGGCGCAACGGCTGGTTACTCACGTACGGCAACATACCCGCACTTGCATCCTTTATTTGACCTAAGATGCTCCCGTGTCGAATCAAGGTTTCTTTGCTGCGGGTGATCGCATTCAACTCACCGACCCCAAAGGAAAGCTCTATAGCTTCACCATAGTTCCCGGTAAGGAATGGCACACGCACAAAGGTTGGATTACCCATGACGACCTCATTGGGATGCCCGAGGGTTCAGTAGTAAGTACAACTGCTGGTTTAAAGTTCACGGCGTTTAAGCCGCTACTTGCTGATTACGTATTAACGATGCCTCGCGGTGCAACGATTGTTTATCCCAAAGATGCCGCGATGATTATTGGTATGGCCGACATTTATCCGGGTGCCCGAGTCCTTGAAGCTGGCGTTGGAAGCGGCGCTCTAACTATTTCACTATTGCGAGCAGCAGGTGAAAAGGGATACGTGCACTCCGTTGAACGCAGAGCTGATTTTGCAGACAATGCTCGTTCAAATGTGGATGCTTATTTTGAAGGTGCACCGGCAAACTGGAAGTTAGATGTTGGGGATCTGCAGGATCAAAGCTTTGATAGTGAATTCGATCGAGTCATCTTGGACATGCTGGCCCCGTGGGAGTGCGTTGATATTGCAGCAAGAGCGTTGCGCCCAGGCGGTGTATTCATGTCATATGTTGCGACAACAACTCAACTATCAGCAACTGCAGAAGCAATTAAGGAAGATGGTCGGTTCACTGAACCTGAAAGTAGTGAGACCTTAGTTCGTGGATGGCACCATGAAGGTTTAGCAGTTCGACCACAACAGAGAATGATTGGCCACACAGGATTCTTGATTCAAAGCCGCCGCATGGCACCTGGTGTTGAAGTCTTGGCGCGTCGACGACGTCCGGCGAAGGGTGGATACGGTGTCTCGGAAGATTGAGCGATTAATCAATCTAACAATCGCCCTGCTTGCCACAAAGAGATACCTGACCAAAACCGAGATTTTCAACTCAGTTGAAGGCTATGACGGCACAACTGAAACTAAAGAGAGAATGTTTGAGCGCGATAAGGATGACCTACGTTCGCTGGGAATTGAAATTGAAGTAGGTAGTTTTGATCCCTTGTTTAATGATGAAGCCGGTTACAAGATCAAACAAGAAAAGTATCAGTTTGAACTTGGTGACATCTCACCGACGGAAGTCTCACTTTTGTCTCTGGCCGCCGAAGCTTGGCATGAAGCATCATTTGGCGATGTCGCTCAAAAAGCACTTTTGAAACTGCGTTCTATTGGAATTCCAAGTGATGAACTCTCTATTCCGGCTAATGTTCACAAACTCAATGATGGTGGACAGGATTTGTCACTGATGACCAAGGCGATAGCGCAAAGTCAATGCTTATCTTTTGCTTATTTGGATTCGAATTTGAATATCAATGCGCGAAGCATCGTTCCAATAGCTCTAGCTACTCGCAAAGGCTTTTGGTACTTGTCCGGTGTGGATCAAGAGATTCAAGAGATACGAACCTTTCGAGTAGATCGAATAAGTGGCGCAATCGCGGTCAGCAAAGGACCAAAGGATTTTGAAGTTCCAGCTGGATTTGATTTAAGCAAAACTCATCTAGAATCACCGACACGAGAATATGCCCTCATTGATGTTCGTGTGGGTAAAGCCGCCTCTCTTCGCGCACTGGCCGTGTCCTCGCACTCCTTAGGTGAGTGGGACCAGATAAAGGTTCCAATTTTGAATCTGGAATCTCTTTGTTCAATAGTTTTGTGGCATGGACCTGATGCCGTCGTGCAGGAGCCAATAGAACTAAGAAATCTCATCATGGGGCATCTTGAGGCGTTGGTGGCAAATCATGGCTAAGAAATTTTCAGCGCCCCTCGAGCGCACAGCGCGATTATTAGATCTCGTTCCTTACATAAGTTCTCATCAGGGCATCTCATTAAAGGAACTCGCAGCCGTATTCAAAGTCGATCAAGCTCAGATGACAAGTGATCTTACGACTTTGTGGATGTGTGGACTACCTGGATACACGCCTTTAGAACTAATGGACTTAGAGTTTGAATCTGGTTTTGTAACGATTCATAATGCACAGACTTTATCTAAGCCTCGTTCGATTTCCTTTGATGAAGGCGTGGCTCTAGTACTTGGTTTAGATCTGCTGCGTTCATCAATCTCACCAGAGAGAAGTGATCTCCTTGAGAGAATCGATTCGTTATCAAAGCGTTTGGCAATTCTCATTAATCTTCCAACGGCATTATCAGCAACTTCGCAAGTCAATCAAGATGTCTCTGCGGCGATTTCTGATGCGTTGAAATCAAGAATGGGACTTGAAATTACTTACCATTCGCTCTATCGCGATGAGCTCAGTACTCGAACTATTCTTCCAATAGAAATTGTTGAGAGTGACGGAGATGTTTATCTGAGTTCATATTGTTATCAAGCATTAGATTTTAGGCAGTTCCGAATCGATCGCATACAAAGTGCAACAGTCCAAGCCGTTCCTCTAGAAATTCCTAAAACAGCAACTGAGCAGTCGAGCTATGCCTGCACCATCAAGGTCCTGACTCCAACACGTGCGATAGCCGAGCGCTTCAAGAAAAGCGAGCTATCTGTTAACACCGAGTTTGATTTTCAAACTTACTCACTTCAGTGGATAGAGCGATCCATCATGGCCTCTGGAGGAGCCGTTTGCTTGAACTCACCCCCTGATGTTAGAAAATCAATAGCAGTGATAGCCCAAACGATGCTGGATCGTTACAAAGCACGCTGAAATCGCCTACCCATTCATAGAGATCTGATGTAACCTAGGCTCAAATATTAGCCAAGGAGTTAACGTTATGAATTTGGGTCCAAGAGAAATCGTCATCCTTCTCATTGTTGTACTTGTTTTGTTCGGCGCAAAGCGTTTGCCGGATTCAGCCCGCTCACTTGGTCGCTCTATGCGTATTTTCAAGAGCGAAATGAAGGAAATGAAAGCTGACGACACCGTGATCGAAGAAGACGGCAAAACCGAGAAGTAGATAAATGGCATCTGTTAACGAAGCACGGATGCCCCTTCTAGACCACTTACGCGAACTGCGCAAACGAGTTCTTCGTTCTGCGATTGCAGTGTTGGTTGCATTTGGTGGAGGGTGGTATTTCTACGATTCAATCATTGTCACCCTGGCTAAACCAGTATGCGATTTAGAAGCTGCCCAGCAATCAGGGGCGGCTAGTTGTGGTGCTCTCTACATCAGCGGTGTTCTTGGTCCACTAGATTTGCAGATCAAGGTTGCATTACTTACCGGCATCATTGTTTCAGCTCCGTTTTGGCTTTATCAGTTGTGGGCCTTTATCGCTCCAGCTCTTCATAGAAAAGAAAGACGAACGAGCGTTTTGTTCGTTGCATCTGCGACTCCATTTTTTGCGATGGGTGCCACTCTTGGGTACTTAATTCTTCCAGTTGCGATTAAGGCTCTTTTCGGTTTTACTCCGAATTCAATTAGCAACTTAGTCAGATTTGATGATTACTTAGATTTCGTCTTAAGACTTATTCTTTTCGTTGGACTTGCATTCGAACTACCAATTTTCCTTCTAACATTTAATTTGATTGGATTCCTTCGCGGTAAAACAATTTTGAAACCTTGGAGAATTTGGATTTTCACTATCTTCTTCTTTGTTGCAGCGTTATCTCCAACTGCAGATCCCTTAAGCATGGTCCTCTTATCTGGACCCTTGATTCTTTTCTACTTCATGGCTGGGTTAATAGCAGTAGTGGTGGATCGGCGACGCGATAAGAAAGCTGATTCTGTCGAAACGGGTAGTTCTGCGATTGGCGCACCAACATCTATTAAGGAATAGCCGATAGGGTCTCCCCATGTGGGCTTTAGTGATCAACCCTGTTTCAGGTCAGGGAAGAGGAGCCACCGTCGGAACATATGTTGCAGGATGGCTTGCTCAAAGAAATATCCCATACACAATCGTTACCGGCAACTCATCGGTGGCACTCGATGATCACCTTGCATCCTTTGTTGAAAAGTTCCCTGACACCAATGGAGTGATTGCAGTAGGGGGAGATGGACTCCTTCACAACATTTTGCAACGTCTAGTTCCAGCTCAAATTCCACTTGCAATGATTCCGGCGGGCACAGGAAATGACTTTGTTCGAACTTTGGCTTGGGATCTTGAATCCTTCGATGCCCAGTTAGAAGCGATTACTACGCGGCCTCCAGCATCAGTGGACTTGGGCTTAGTCGATGGAGAATGGTTCGCTGCAATCCTCTCGACAGGTTTTGATTCTTTGGTGAACGAAAAGGCAAACACCATGAGTTGGCCTAAAGGACCAATGAAGTACAACGCGGCAATTGCTATTGAACTTCCACGATTTAGACCACGCCACTATGAGATCACCCTTGATGAGAGAACAATCTCAACCGAGGCCATGCTGATCGCAGTCTCAAATGGTCGCTCCTATGGTGGCGGAATGTTGGTTTGCCCAGAGGCAGATGTTGCAGACGGACTATTTGATGTAATGGTTTTGCACCCTGTATCAAAGTTGGAGTTCATAAAGGTGTTCCCGCGAGTTTTCAAAGGAACACACATTACTCATCCAGCAGTTGAAATTGTTCGAAGTAAAAGGGTGAGAATCACATCTGATGCTGTGGCATATGCCGATGGCGAACGAATAGGTCAATTACCAGTAAATGCCGAGTGTGTCCCAAATGCGTTAATGACGTGGTTGCCATGACAACTCCAGCAGAGAAATTCGCAGCCGCAAAAGTCCGCAATCAGTACAAAGAGACTACGGCTTTTGTCCAAAGTTTTGATTTTGAGTTTGATCCCTTTCAAGTTGCTGCTTGTCACGCGGTAGAGGAGGGCAGTGGTGTCTTAGTAGCTGCACCAACTGGTGCTGGAAAGACTGTGGTTGGAGAATTTGCAGCGCACTTAGCTCTCAAACTTGGGAAGAAGTGTTTCTACACCACACCGATTAAGGCGCTTTCTAATCAGAAATATTCAGAGTTTGTAGCAATGTTTGGTGAAGATCGAGTAGGTCTGCTAACTGGAGACACCAGCATTAATGGTGAAGCCGATGTGTTAGTGATGACGACCGAGGTTTTACGCAACATGCTCTATGCCGGTTCAAATACCCTTACCAACTTGGGTTATGTGGTCATGGATGAAGTGCACTACTTGGCAGATAAGTTTAGAGGCGCAGTCTGGGAAGAAGTACTGATCCATCTGATGGAGAGTGTGCAGGTTATTTCGCTTTCAGCAACGGTTTCTAACGCGGAAGAGTTTGGTGAGTGGCTCGGTGAAGTACGGGGCAATACACAAGTCATTGTGAGTGAAATCCGACCTATTCCGCTATATCAACATGTGCTAATCGGCAATCGATTGTTGGATCTTTTTGATAAACCAGGACAGATTAATCCTGAAATTCTCCAACGCGAGAGAGAAGCAGTGCGCAAAGCTGCCATTAGTAGACACCGACGAGGCCGCTTTAACGAGGCTCAAGATCGATTGTCTCGAGCCGACATCATCGAAAAACTAGCCAATCAAAACTTGCTTCCGGCAATCACTTTTATCTTCTCGAGAATTGGTTGCGACGCAGCGGTCAAGCAATGTCTGCACGCGGGTCTGCGTCTAACCTCAACTGCTGAGCGTGAAGAGATTCGTGCTACAGCTCTGAAGTACACCCAAAATATTGCCGAAGAAGATTTGGTGGTCTTGGGCTTTGACGAGTGGCTGAGCGCATTAGAACGTGGAATTGCCGCCCACCATGCTGGATTGTTACCGAGTTTTAAATCAGCAGTCGAGGAGCTATTTCAAAAAGGGTTGATCAAGGCTGTTTTCGCAACTGAAACACTTGCACTAGGCATCAACATGCCAGCCAGAACTGTTGTTCTAGAGAAGTTGATTAAATACAACGGTGAGTCACATGTGCCAATCACACCAGGGGAGTACACACAGTTAACTGGACGAGCTGGCCGACGCGGCATTGATATTGAAGGCAACGCAGTCATTCAATGGTCTCCAACTGTTGATTCGGCTTCAGCTGCTGGTCTGGCATCTACACGTACATATCCACTGCGTTCATCTTTTGCCCCCACCTACAACATGTCAATCAATCTCATTGCAAGATTCGGTCGCGAACGCGCACGTCGTTCCCTCGAGTCATCATTTGCACAGTTCCAAGCAGATCGCGCTGTTGTTGGTTTATCGCGACAGATTGCTAAGAATGAAGCGGCAATTGAAGAACTACTCTCACAAGCGGTCTGTCACCTGGGGGATTTTCTGGAGTATGCGGGCATTCGCCGTGAAATTAAGGAAGTTGAAACTCTTCTTTCAAAGCGTGATCACAAGAAAACTTTTGATAATAGACAACGCGCACGTCTTGAAGGAGATCTAACGGATCTACGTAAGGGCCTTAGAAATCACAGCTGCCATTCGTGCGCCCAGCGAGAAGATCATTCACGTTTTGCCGAAAAAGCGGGTCGCCTTAACCGTGAGAATGATGGTCTTCGCACTCGCGTGCAAAGTCGCACACACGTTATTGCAAAAACTTTTGATCAAATTTGCCAGGTTCTGACTCATCTTGGTTACATCGAAGGGGAAAAACCAACTTCGCAAGGCAAGATTCTTACCAAAATTTATGCAGAATCAGATCTTCTCTTGACCGAGGCAATCCGTCGAGGAATTCTCGATGAACTAAATGCCCCAGAGCTGCTATCAGTTGTGTCAACGATGATTTTTGAATCTCGCAACGCCGACAATGTTGCTCCTAAGATGCCAAGTCCGCGAGTTTCGAGCGCACTTGCCGATGTGATATCCATCTGGGCAGAGTTAGAAGAACTTGAAACCGAGTATGGAGTCAAGACACAGCGCCAACCAGATGCTGGTTTCTGCTGGGTTTCATACCGTTGGGCCAATGGAAATTCGTTACAAAACGTTCTCAAAGGCACGGATATGTCTGTGGGAGATTTTGTCCGAAGTACGAAGCAACTTTCTGATCTGCTCAATCAAATCGCTGCTGCAAGTGAAAAGCTTCGGCCAGTATGCAAAGATGCTGTTAAGCGCATCGACAGGGGAGTGGTTGCATTCCTTATGGGAGATCTATGACATTAATGCTTCTAGATAGCGCATCCCTTTGGTATCGCGCTTATTACGGAATGCCGGACACATTAACCGGACCTGATGGAACTCCTGTTAACGCTATTCGTGGCTACATCGACATGACTTCACGTTTGTTATCAGTCTATAAACCCAATCGCTTGGTTGCTTGTCTTGATGGAGATTGGCGTCCTAGTTGGAGAGTGGAACTTTTCCCAGATTACAAAGCAAATCGTTTAGAAGAAGAGGGCGATGAGGAGGAAGAGCCTGAAACTCTCACGCCGCAAATTCCTATTCTCTTGGACTTGTTAGACCTCTTTGGCATACCTGTTGTGGGCGTTGATGACTATGAAGCAGATGATGTGATGGCAACGTATGCTGAAACTGAAAAGGGTCCAATTCGAATTGTTACTGGCGATAGAGATCTGTTTCAGATGGTGGATGATAAGCGCGATATTAAGGTTGTGTATTTAGCAAAGGGTATTTCGCAACACGATTTAGTTGATTACGCCTACGTTGCAAATAAGTATGCGATTCCGGGGGACCGCTATGCATTATTTGCGATGTTTCGTGGTGATCCATCCGATGGCTTGCCAGGCGTAAAAGGTATTGGCGAAAAAGGCGCTGCGCTTATTGCCAACAATTTTGCAACAGTTGATGAAGCCCTTGCCGGTGCACACGCTGCCCATGAATTATTGCCTCCCGCACTAGCTAAAAAGATTATCGCTGGCTCGGACTATTTGAAGATAGCTCCAACAGTTGTTCAGGTTGCTCGCAATGCACCACTTCCACAGGTTGATCTAGCTATGCCTAAAGCTCCCAAAGATCTATCAGAGATTTATCAATTCAAGGAACGCTATGGATTAGGTGCCAGCGTTGATCGTTTGATCAGTGCATTAGGTTGGTAAATCTACTTTTATCAGCTTTGAGCGGGCTAGTTCTTAGCGCTGCTTTCGAACCAATATCCCTGTGGTGGGTTGCACCAATTGCACTTGCCTTAGAAATGTTTGCACTTTCTCGAAGTGAGCGGACATATCCCAGCGTTCTAGCTTTTGCACTTACCTTTAATCTTGTTTTACTGCACTGGACAAGTACATATGTGGGATCTGTGCCGTGGATAATTCTTGCTTCTGGATTAAGTCTTTTCTACCTGCCGTTAGTAGCGGTAAAACGTCTTGGGATCGCTTTTTTCCCTTTGATATTTATCGTCTTGGAAGAGATTCGTAACAGATTTCCTTTTCAAGGTTTCGGCTGGGCCAGGATTGCATACTCACAGGCCGATGCTCCCTATGCCAAGATCGCAGCACACGGGGGAGCGGTTGCCCTTTCCGCAATTACGGTGCTCATTGGACTTGTTCTCTTCTATTTATTTCAAAAACAATTTCGAATTCTCATCCTTTTGCCATTACTTATTGTTTTAGTTCCAATAAATGTTCAAATGAATGAAACAACACAAGCGCTAATGATTCAAGGTAATGTGCCAAAATTAGGGTTGGATTTTAATTCTAGAGCAAAAGAAGTTTTCTTCAATCACGTGAAAGAAACAGATATTGCGTTAAAGAATAGGAAAGTTGACTTTATTCTCTGGCCCGAAAACTCAGTAGATGTAGATCCATTCCGAAATCCGGAAGTTTTCGAAGCACTCAATAGCTACAAAGTTCCATTGATTGTTGGAGCTATTGTTGGAAGAGATAATGAAACTCTGAATACGTCAATATTATGGACAAAAGAGTCACAAAATGTCTACATAAAGCAACACCTCACACCATTTGGTGAATACATTCCATTGCGATCCCTAGCTTCAAAAATCTCGCCATTTGTTGATGATGTTCGAGATTTCACACCAGGAAATGAGTCGACAATATTTACCGTAGATAAGGCAAAGATTGCGCCAGTTATCTGTTATGAGTTACTTGATGACCAAATCCTTGAAAAGGCAGCAAAATCATCAAATCTTCTTGCCGTACAAACCAACAGTGCAACATTTGGGGATTCTGCTCAAAGTGCACAGCAGCTACAGATCACTCGTATTAGAGCGATAGAACATTCACGAAATATTCTTTCGGTGTCGACTACAGGTTTCTCAGCCGTTATTGATTACAACGGAAAAGTTCTGCAAAAGAGCGACATGGGAACTGCGCAACATCTCTATGCCGAAATAGGACTGATTTCCAGCACATCGCCAAGAGATAGATATGGGGATTGGGCCTTAGTAATGACGCTGATCTGGCTGCTGATAGTCACCCGTCGAGCGTATATATACCGCCGATAAGTTACATTATGTAAAGTCAGGCGAACTCAGATATGGGTGGACAGGAGCAAATCAGGTTCCTATCCCCGTGTGCTCCATCGATACGGCCCACCGTTGGCCAGTACTTGCCCTGCATTCCGATGATTTCACCGCTCACAAGACCATTTCGCACCGAGGGTGTTCCGCCCACTTCACGTGAGTAAGAGCCCTCCCAATTAGCTGCCAGAACACTTTCAATGGTGTGTGGTGCATGGCGAAGAGCTGACTCCTCCACCGAAATCTTGCCATCCATGATTTCCTGAATTTCTCCGTGAATGGCAGTCATTGCGGCAATAAAGCGATCAATCTCAGCGATGTCTTCACTTTCAGTGGGTTCAATCATGAATGTTCCAGCAACCGGAAAACTCATAGTTGGTGCATGGAAGCCATAGTCCATTAATCGCTTTGCGATGTCATCGACGCTCACTCCACTTACCTTGGTGATTTCACGCAAATCCAAAATGCACTCATGACCAACGCGTCCATGTTCTCCCGTGTAGAGAACTGGGAACATTGGATTTAACTTCGCCGCCATGTAATTTGCAGACAAGATTGCTACAGATGTTGCAAGTGTGAGGCCTTCCCCACCCATCATACGAATATATGCCCAAGAAATCGGCAGAATACTTGCAGAACCAAATGGCGCAGCACTAATTGGCCCGGGACCAGTTGCAGGTCCTGCTAACTCATCTAATGGATGATTAGGTAGAAATGGCGCTAAATGTGATCGACAGATAACTGGACCAACTCCTGGTCCCCCACCACCATGTGGAATACAAAATGTTTTATGCAAATTCAAATGAGAAACATCTGCACCGAATTTTCCTGGTTGCGCTAAACCAACTAGCGCATTCAAATTAGCTCCATCAACATAAACCTGTCCACCAGCATCATGAACCAGACCACACAGATCAGTAATAGCTGACTCAAAAACACCGTGGGTCGATGGGTATGTGACCATCATGGCCGCTAATGAGGCCGAATATTGAGCTATTTTTGCCTTCAAATCATCAATACTGACATTTCCATGATCATCACACTCAATCACCACAACCTGCATCCCAGCCATAACCGCACTTGCTGCATTAGTTCCGTGGGCAGAGGATGGAATCAAACAAATAGTGCGGCCCTGATCACCACGCGAATCGTGATAGTTGCGAATAGCCAAAAGTCCTGCGAACTCCCCTTGACTTCCAGCGTTTGGTTGCAGGGAAACTGCGTCATAACCAGTGATCTTTATAAGCCAATCAGAGAGTTGCTCAATTAGTTCGCGAGAGCCCGCATTCTGCTTTGCTGGTGCAAATGGATGAAGTGATGAGTACTCTGGCCAGGTAACTGCTTCCATCTCAGTTGTGGCATTGAGTTTCATCGTGCAGGAACCCAGCGGAATCATTGTGCGATCTAGGGCTAAATCGCGATCAGAGAGTGTGCGCAGATAGCGCAGCATCGATGTTTCAGAGCGCATGGTATTAAAGATTGGGTGACGAAGATAAGTTGATGAGCGAACAGCTGAATCTGGAATCGATTTGCCGGTAGCCCCTACTGCCCCACCACCGAAGATCTCACATAAGTCTTTGAGTATCTTTGCATCCGTAGTTTCATCCAGTGAAACACCCACATGCGTTGCATCAATCCTCTTAAGGTTAATCTTCTTGGAATCTGCTCTCTTGTGAAGTTCTGGTGCATCCTTCACTTCAATTACTAATGTGTCGAAATAATTTGAGTGAACAACTCTGTGACCAGAAGCAGTTACAGAACTAGCGAGTTCTTGTGTTTGTCGATTAACTCTGGAGGCAATAGTTTTCAAACCGGCTGGTCCATGCCACATTGCATAGAAGGCACTCATTACAGCCAGCAGAACTTGAGCAGTGCAGATATTGCTTGTGGCTTTATCGCGGCGAATATGTTGCTCACGTGTTTGCAAAGCTAGGCGAAATGCTGGGTTGCCATGGGCATCAACGCTTTGACCAATCAAACGTCCAGGTAGTGAGCGTTCTAGACCTTCGCGCACTGACATGAAGCCAGCATGTGGTCCACCAAAGCCCATTGGAACTCCAAAGCGCTGGGCGGAGCCAACTGCAATATCTGCGCCCCACTCCCCTGGTGCTTTTAAGAGTGTGAGTGCGAGTAGATCTGTTGCGGCAATTAACAAAGCCTCTTTTGAATGTGCCCAAGTCGCAAGTGCACTGTAATCAATAATTTCACCACGAGTATTTGGATACTGAACAAGAACTCCAAAGACTTCGTTGTGTGAAGGATTCTTTGAAAGGTCAAGAACTTCAACTTTAATTCCCTGTGGTTTAGCACGAGTTTGAACCACTGCAATAGTTTGAGGATGCACATTGATATCAATCAAAAATACTGCATCATCGCTGCCCTTATAAACACGGCGGGCTAAGGTCATAGCCTCTGCTGCAGCTGTGCCTTCATCTAGCATGGACGCGTTTGCAATTGATAACGCGGTTAAATCGCAGACCGCAGTTTGAAATGCAAAGAGCGCTTCCAGGCGACCTTGAGAAATCTCTGGTTGGTAGGGCGTGTAAGCGGTGTACCAGGCTGGGTTTTCTAAAACATTTCGTAGAATTACTGGCGGTGTAATAGTTCCGTAATAACCGGTTCCAATCACATTGCGATAAACATCATTTTTATCTGCCAGTGCTCGTAGCTCTGCGATGACATCTACTTCATTGAGCGCCCTCGGTAATGCTTCACTTAACCGTTTTGTCATTGCAATATTTTGAGGAACAACATCTGCAATAAAATCTGCCATGGAGGAATAACCAAGTTCCATCAACATGGTTTGTGCTTGATCCTCTGAAGGACCGATGTGTCGACGTGAAAAAGCGTCGTAATCAACCATGGACGAGAATCCCCTACTCATGCAAGCAGGCCTTAAATGGCCCGTATGAGTTAAGAATATGTCTTTTTAAGCGCCTTTGCTCTTTCGACGTAGTGAAAGTTCATCGTTAGATTCAACACCCACGCTTTGACCACTGATCTCACCTTGCAATAATGAGAGAGAACCCTCAACCTCGTGCCAGACTTTTCCAACAGCGATACCGAAGACTCCTTGGCCACCTGCCAGCAAGTCGATGATCTCATCGGGGCTAGCGCATTCATAGATAGATGCACCATCACTCATTAACGTCATGCTCTCAAGCTCTGTCACTCCCCTGCTGCGCAGGTGATCAACGGCTGTGCGAATATTCTGAAGTGATACGCCAGCATCTAAAAGGCGCTTAACAATTTTTAAAACAAGAATGTCTCTAAACCCATACAGGCGTTGCGTTCCTGAGCCACTTGCAGTTCTAATGCTTGGCTCAACTAAACCTGTCCGTGCCCAATAATCTAACTGGCGGTATGTAATACCGGCCGCAGAGCATGCTGTAGCGCCACGGTAGCCAATTTCTAGTTCCTGGGAAGTCACGGGGAAACTCGTTTCTCTTGGGGAGTGATGTAAATCTAGGGCAGCAAGGCCCCACCTTCAATGACCGACACGGTCGAAACCTCTACTAGAGATTGAGGGTTTGAGCCTCTACCCCGCAAAATCCTCGGGGTTGATCTGATCCAGGAACTCTCTAAAGCGCTCAACTTCCTGGTTCTCATCCCCTGGCGCACCCTCTGATGGGATCTCAATTCCAATCTCATCGAGTAGTTCAGAGCTAGCCAAGATGTTGGCCGAAGCTCGAAGGGCTAGAGCAATGGCATCTGAAGGCCTGGCCGAGATGGTGTGGGTAGTTTCAGAGCTATCTCTAACAATGAGGTTGGCATAGAAGACGCCTTCATCAATGTGGGTCACGTGAACTGCCGTCAACGTGGCATCGAGTTGCTCAACGATGTTCTGGGTTAAATCGTGGGTCAGCGGTCTTGGTGGTTGAACCCCTTGTTGGGCAAAGGCGATAGCTGTGGCTTCAACAGCCCCTACCCAAATCGGCAGAAAACGTGAACCATCAATTTCTTTGAGTAAGACGATGGGCTGATTGGAAGGCATTTCGACTCTAACGCCGATGACCTCCATTGAAATCATCATTGATTATGAACGAAGGCGATGAAGCCCGCCGCGAACAAGTGCTGCATGCAGACGAATAGAAAGAGATGCGATCTCCTTTTGAACTTCTTCAGCACGGGCCTTTGAGTCGGCGCCCTTTTGGCGAGTCAGCGGAGTGATGACTTGTTCAATCAAACCGATTTCACGATCTGCTGCTGATTTGAACGAGCGCAAGTGACGGGCTTCAATTCCAAAACCGGCCATCTCTGTTACTGCCTTAGCAATTGCTAGAGCATCCCCGTCATAGTGACGACCACGAATAGTGATCAGGCCATAGCCCTCTAGTTCAACGAGTTGATCCTCTTTCAAACCTGAGTTCTTCAATAGCTCATCACGAGACAAACGCATCTCTGATACTTCACCAAATGTGCTGGGTGCCATTTCGCCATCAATTGTTGCAAGGCCAAGAGTTGGTCGCGGTGCTGGAACTGAACCAGTTGCCGCTGGAACTAGGCCGCGATCGATTGCATCTAAATTATCTTTAATAACTTTAAGTGGCAGGTATTGATCGCGCTGGGCAAGTAATACATAACGCAGACGCTCTAGATCAGATGTTGTGAATTTGCGGTAACCCGATGGTGTTCGCTGCGGCTCAATCAAACCTTCAGATTCAAGGAAGCGAATCTTGGAGATTGTTATATCTGCAAAATCTGGGCGAAGTCTGTTTAGAACTTCACCAATGCTCAGATACGCGCGAGCTGGAACTGCCATTGTAATTCTCCCCTAGTTATTTTCTGCCAGAAACAAAAAGCAGATGGAACTTGCCTATTTGAATCTGATCTCCGGAATGTAGTGCGTGTTCTGTTACTGAAGAATTGTTGACGTATGTGCCATTAAGGGAACCACTGTCTTTGAGTGAAAATCCTGAAGAAGTACTTTCAATCTTTGCGTGAGACCTTGACACTGTTACATCGTCTAAGAAAACATCACTGCCAGATGAGCGACCGATGCTTGCACCCTGTGCAGTAACTAAAAATCTAGAACCAAGATTTGATCCTCGATTGATAATCAGCATTGCTTTTTCTGATGACTGTGCGATTTCTTCGATAATGCTGCGATCTGCCGCTGAGACAGTGGCTAGAAACTCATCAAGAGCCCCAGCTGGGGAATCACTGGCTGTGCGAAGACCTAGGTGCAAAGTGGTGGTGAGTTCGCTGGGCGTTTGTTCTGCCTTCACTTATCTCTCCTCCTTCACCGTCAACCTGAGGCTGACACTAAAGGGGTGAGACGCTTTGGTCAAGCCGTGATTTGGGCGTATCCGGCCGCATCAAGCAGATCGGATGGGGCTGCTGCGACCTCAACCTTTACCAACCAGCCAGCCCCATAAGGATCGCTGTTGACTAGCTCCGGGGTTTGAGAAAGAGCGCCATTGATTTCACTTACTACGCCACTAACAGCTGCAAAAATCTCAGATACAGATTTTGTGGATTCAATTTCTCCACAAACTTTGCCAGAAGTAATGCTTTCGCCGACTTTAGGAAGTTGAACATAGACAATGTCACCGAGTGCGGCTTGTGCGAAGTCCGTAATTCCCATTGTGTAGAGATTTCCAGTTGAACTTACCCACTCATGCTCTTTGGTGTAGTGCAAACCTTCAGGAATTGATGACACGTGTTCCCCTCATCTGCGAAAAGCCTTCGCGTCCATAACTTATACCTGTTGCAATGTAGAGGGCAATCCCCCAGATGGCAAAACTCCACCCCAAAACAAAGGCGATGGTGCCCAGAGATGAGTCACTTTTAGCCAAAAGTAAAAACGGGAAGGCATACATAAGGTTAAAGGTTGCCGCCTTGCCCAAATAGGTAACTGTGAACGGTGCCAGGCCTTTTGACTTCATCATAAGTGTGATCAGAGCAAGTATGAGATCACGGGCAATGAGCAAGACGATAATCCAAACTGGAACAATGTCGCGAATCAAAAAGACAATCAGAATCGTCAAGATGTAGAGACGATCAATCGCTGGATCGGCTAACTCTCCAAAGCGAGATGTTTGATTCCAAGCTCTAGCTAACTTGCCATCAAAGTAATCGGTGGCTCCCCCGATAGCTAAAACTACGATTGCCCAACCATCAGCCTCTATAGAAAGAGTCAGATAAACAAAGAGTGGAATACCTAGAAAGCGCAGAAAAGTTAAAGCGTTTGGAATTGATAGAAGCGATGAATTCATTGCTTACTCTCGCTCTTTAACCCTGATCGCTACCTGCACTGGCGTGCCAGGAAAGGAGAACTCCTCACGCAATCTGCGTTCGATGAATCGACGATAGGAAGCCTCAATCCAGCCATTAGAAAAGACAACGAATTTGGGAGGTGCGATGCCAGCCTGGGTGGCGTAATAAACCTTTGGCTGCTTTCCGCCGCGAACTGGAGGCGGTGTTGCACCGATGAGGGCTCCGAGGAATGAGTTGAGCTTGGCCGTAGGCACTCGCTTCTCCCAACTATCAAGGGCGGTGCGAAGGGCAGGTGCCAGACGATCTCGGTGCCAACCAGTTTTGGCGGCCACGTTTACTCGCTGTGCCCATTCCACCTGATCCAGGTGGCGATCAATTTCACGGTCTAGCTGATCGCGGCGGTCCTCATCGACCAAGTCCCACTTGTTCATCACGATGACCATGGCTTTTCCAGCCTCTTCCACCATGGTGATGACTCGCAAATCTTGTTCAGTGATTGGCTCTGATGCATCCAACACAACAACTGCGACTTCACAAAGCTCTAACGCTGTCTGCGTGCGAAGAGATGCGTAATAATCAGTGCCTGATGCCTGGTTAGCCCGCTTTTTCAATCCCGCGGTGTCGATAAATCTCCAGATCGATCCACCAAATTCAATTAATTCATCTACTGGGTCTCTCGTTGTTCCTGCAACGTCATCAACGATTGATCTGTTCTCACCAGCTAGGGCATTTAGCAATGATGACTTACCAACATTAGGTCGGCCAATGAGTGCAACCTTGCGATAACCATCTTGTGTTTGCGCTCCGCCAACTTCAGGTAGCTCAGCAACAATATGGTCAAGTAGATCTCCAGAACCGCGACCATGAAGTGCTGACACGAAATATGGTTCACCAAGTCCTAGAGACCACAAGCCATGTGCTTCTGACTCTTCGCGCTCTCCATCAACTTTGTTGCCTATCAAAATCAGTGGCTTCTTAGCTTTGCGCAGATGTTGAACCAAAATGTCATCTTCATCCAATGCACCAACTTGTGCATCAACAACAAAAGCCAGCACATCAGCTTCTTGCATCGCAATTTCGGCGCCAGCACTTACTTGCACAGAGATACCGTCAGGTTTTGCTTCCCAACCGCCAGTGTCCATAATGATGAAACGACGACCGCCCCATTCGCATTCATACTGAACACGATCGCGTGTAACACCTGGTGTGTCCTCAACAATTGCCTCTCTGCGTCCTAAGAATCTGTTAATCAATGTTGATTTACCAACGTTAGGTCGACCAAGAATTGCAACGATAGGAAGCCCAAGAAGAGATCGTTGGCGAAGTAATTCCCAGATTCGCTCAACCGTTTCATCTAAATCTAGATTCGTTGAATCAACTTCAACTGCATCAAATGCCATAGCAAGCGGTGAAACCGTGCGGGTAGAGTCAATGGAATCGCGATTTTCCAGCGAACTCTTCACGTCAACAGATTTATCATCTGTTTCATTCTCGCGACGATAAGCGCGAGCATCTAAATCAGCTGTTAGATATATCTTTAAAGCTGCATCAGGAACAACTACCGTTCCTATATCGCGCCCCTCGACAACTATTCCGCGTGGAGCTTGGGCAATAATCTTGCGTTGGATGACGAGTAGTTCTTCGCGAATCTGTGGCATTGCACTTATGCGACTAACATTTTCTGTCACAGAAGTTCCGCGGATTGCATGGGTAATCTGTGTATCACCTGCAAATACATCTGGAGAATTCGGATCAGATACAAATCTAATCGGTGCGCTCTTGAGTGCCTTAAGAATTTCTGCAGCTTCAATACAGTTGTTCTCTAGAGCAACCCAAGTAACTGCGCGATAGAGCGCACCTGTATCTAAATAGTTCCAACCTGCGCGAATTGCGATTGCTTTAGATGTACTTGATTTACCTGCGCCACTCGGGCCATCAATTGCTACGACTATGCCCATGTGATGAGCCTACTTCTATTTACGGATCGGATGAACGTTCCACCCGATTGATGAGAGATGATTTGATAACTTCACTGCATCATCTGCAGAAAGTGCCAAAGTGATTAAAGCATTGAGCTGTCCTGGTGAGTGCTCGATTACTAAATCTTCAACGTTGACAGACATTGCGGCACATTCATTAAATATTGCGCCTAATTGACCTGGTTTATCGTCAATAACGATTGGAACGTAGGTGTATTCACGTGCTTTTCCACCGTGTTTACCTGGAATCAGATTTCGTCCATCACGTCCCTTGCGCATAATCACTGCAATTCTTTCTTCATCATCAACTGCATCAATCATTGCGCCAAGCTCGTTATGCAAATTTGTAAGTAGAGCCTTGACCTCTTGAGAATTTGAACTAATGATCTCTTTCCATAAATTCTCATCCGATGCTGCAATGCGAGTGGTGTCGCGAAGACCGGCTCCAGCTAGGTCTAGCCATTCAGGGGCCACGCCATGCAATGAGCCAGCCAAAAGGGTGGCCGTAATCTGTGGCAGATGGGAAACTCTGGCCACCGCTGCATCATGGGAAACCGCATCTAATTCCACGCAGGTCGCCCCGAGCAGTTGAATAAGCCATTTGACCTTGGCTACGGCTTCCGAATCACTTTGTGCATCCGGGGTGATGATCCAACTTCTAGAAAGAAAGAGATCGGCGCGAGCTGACTCTGCTCCCCCGACTTCGCGGCCGGCCATTGGGTGGGTGCCTACGAATTGCTTCAATGGGAGCTTTGATGCCTGAACCTTTTGTAGAGGTTCAACTTTAACGCTACAAACATCCATAAACGTTGAGTTTGGGTTTAGTTCATATTGCTCGTTTATCACCTGGGAAAGGGCTCTGAGAGGAGTTGCCAGAATAATTAGCTCCGGCTCGGCAATGCTGACTCCCCCTGTTAAATCCTGTGCCAAAGCCTGATTACGGCTATCCACGTCGATCATCTCAACAGCTATGTTTTTGGCTGCCAGAGCCAATCCGATGGAGGTGCCTATAAGGCCAGCCCCCACAATTCGAACTGAGCGCACCATTACTGGGCTATATCTCGGCGTAGGGCCACTGCCCCGTGTAGATAGATATGAGAAATCTCTTCATGGCTCTTGCTGCTCTCAACATGGAGCATCGCACGGATGACCATGGCTAAGGCCCCTGGCACATCAACCTCGACTGAGCCAATGAGTGGCACTGAGGCAAAACCGATTTCCCGACACGCAGCCGCCGGAAACGAGGCCGTTAAATCCGGGGTCGAAGTGAAAAAGACCGAGACAACATCGCTAGGTGTCAGGCTGTTAGCATCCAAAATCGCCTGGATCAGCTCTTTAACCCCTGTGGCTATTGCCTCTGGGGTATTTGCGCTCACTTGAGTGGCGCCACGTATAGCTCTGATCGACATGGGATAAGGGTACCTTTCTCGGTCACTTTTTCGCTTGATTTTGAATACTTCTAAGATTATTTAAGTATTTATCGATAAAACCTTTTTACGATATTTCCTTCAACTGATCCTCTATTCTCTCTACATACTCCTGAGATATTGAATATCGATTTATCGTTATTCAGAGCCTGACGTGAGCGGATAAAAAATCGATAAATATATATTTGCTTTCTATTTTATCGATATATAGATTAAACTGTATTTGGCCTATTATCGATTTGTAGTAAAGCCGTTAAAGCCCTAAAACGTTACGTAGATTTGTTAGTTCTCCCTCATTGAGGTTTCTCCAGCGTCCTTCTGGGGTGTCTCCCAATGAGATCGGCCCGAAGTTAGTACGGATCAGTCGAAGGACTTGCACATCAACTGCCTCCATTAGGCGGCGAATAATGTGGTACCTACCCTCGTGAATCGAGACCTCAAGCCAGGTCGGAGAGAGCTCTTTATAGGTCAAAACTCGGCCCATTCCATCCTCTAGTTCGATGCCTTTAAGGAGAATTTTGTCGATTCCAGTAGGCAGTTTTCCCTCGTGTTCGATGATGTAAGTCTTCTCCAGGCCAAAAGATGGGTGGGTAGCTCGAAACGTAAGGTCTCCATCATTGGTCAAAAGGATCAATCCTTCGGAGTCTTTATCCAAGCGCCCAACATGGAAAAGTCGCTCTTTTCGAAGATCAATAAAGTCACTGAGGGAAGGTCGTCCATCTGGGTCATACATGGTAGACAAAACGCCCTTTGGCTTATGAAGCACTAAATAAGACTTAGACAAAGAACGTGTAATTGTCTCACCATCTACCATGACTTGAACTAATTCAGGGTCGAATTTAGAACCCATCTCGCGAATCGTGATTCCATCGACTGAAACTCGGCCAGATTCAATTAGCTCATCTGCGCCTCGGCGGCTGGTAATACCCGCATCTGCAATTATCTTGTTAAGGCGCATTTGGCCCATGGCTATCCTCCCGACAGTCAGGGGTGAAGGATAGCGCGGAAGTTAATCAGTTAGCGAATCAAGGATTTCATCTAGCCCATCAAGGTTTGGCAGGTATGGAGCCAGGGCTGGAAGATCTTCCAGAGAGTTCAGTCCGAGGCGCTCCAAGAAGTAGCTCGTGGTCTTGTAAAGGATGGCGCCGCTCTCGTGCTCTATCCCGGACTCCTCGACTAAACCTCGGGTGATCAACGTTTTCATAACCGCTTCCACGTTCACGCCACGGATAGCTGAAACTCGAGCTCGGGAGACAGGTTGGCGGTAGGCAATGACGGAAAGGGTCTCAAGGGCCGCTTGGGTCAATCGATTTTGCTGGCCATCTAGGACGAACTTCTCAACGGCTGCGTGGTAGTCAGGGTTGCTATAGAAGCGCCATCCCCCGTTGATTTTACGCAAGGAAAATCCACGATCATCGTAGGTAGTTACCAGGTGAGCAAGGGCAGCTTCGACCTCTTCGACTGTCTTTTCAAGGACCTGAGCCAAGATGATCTCTGAAACCGGCTCATCTACGACCATCAGGATCGCCTCGATAGAACGCTCAACTTCTACATTAGACATTCGTACTACCTTCTGTCGGTTCGTCATCTTCTAAAACCACGGGGATATCAAACTCATCGGTCACTTCCACTTCCCCGGACTCAGATCCCGTCCAGGAGATCTGAAGCTCTCCAAGGGCCATGACCTGGTCAAAACGCAAAACGCCTTGGCGATAAAGATCGAGCAAGGCTAGGAATCTGGCAACAATGACCATGGTGTTTTCAGCATCTGAGACTAAATTTCTAAAGCTCATGGACTTCGATCTGCGCAAAGCCTCAACTACAACTCGAGACTCTTCAGCAACGCTGACCAATGCCAAGTGAAGATGCTCAACACTGACAATCGGTGCAACCTTAGGAGTCAGGACTCGTTCTGCGATAGCTGCAAAGCGCTGTGGTCCCACTCCGATTAACACCTCAGGAAGCAGCGCACTCAGGGTTGGATCCAGTGCGACAACACGTGGGAAGAACTTATCGGCAGTTGTTATGCGCTCGCTAAAGGTCGCTGCAATCTCTTTGAAGGCTCGGTACTGAAGCAGACGTGCAAAGAGAATATCTCGAGCCTCAAGAAGAGCTAGATCTTCCTCGTCATCAACTTCCCCACTTGGCAATAATCTTGCGGCCTTCAAATCTAACAAGGTTGCAGCCACAACTAGGAATTCGGTGGCCTGATCTAGACGCCAACCCTCTCCTGAGGCCTCCAAGGCCCTAATAAAGGCTATGAATTCATCGGTCACAAGGCTCAGAGATATCTCAGTGATATCCATTTTGTGGCGAGAAATAAGCTGTAGGAGCAGGTCGAAAGGACCATCGAAGTTATCGAGGTGGACGGAGAATGCGCCAGCTACGGCGTTCACATCCTTTGATTCCTCCAGAGATAAATCCATGGCGTCACCCTACTTCACAGTTGCTCCAGTTCTAGGTAGCGCGTAGGCTCGCGCTCACTTCACGGAAAAGAGGTTTGACGCTTGAACGCTAAATCGACAAAGCAGGAAGATGTAGCCACTACTGCAACTCTTCTGGGCAAGAAAGCGGGAAATATTCCAACACCGCCTGCGATCACCGAGCATGGAAATGCAAAGGTTGTCGCGATCTTCAACCAAAAAGGTGGAGTCGGCAAAACAACTACAACAATCAATCTTGGTGCTTCCCTTGCCGAGATGGGTCGTCGCGTTCTGCTTGTTGATTTTGATCCTCAAGGTGGTCTCTCTCTTGGTCTTGGTGTTAACGCCCACTCACTTCCGTTAGAACAAACTGTTTATTACGCACTCATGACGCCAACAGCCAATGTGGATTCAATCGTTCTCAAATCTGCAGTGCCAGGCCTTGATTTCTTGCCTGCAAACCGCGACCTTGGAACAGCTGAAACAACACTGGGCGCAGAAATTGGTGGTCAGCAATATCTCAAGCGCGCCCTTGGTTCACTGCGTGATTACTACGACGTCATTTTGATCGACTGCCAGCCAACAATGGGTCAGTTAACAATCAACGCACTTGTTGCAGCTGATGAAGTAATCGTTCCTTTGCAATGTGAATATTTCGCACTTCACGGCTTCATCGAACTTAAGGGAAACTTGGACAAGGTTAAGAACTTCCTCAATCCAAATCTTAAGCTCATTGGTATTTTGGCAACGATGTATGACAAGAAGACTTCACACAATCGCCAAGTATTAGAGCGCATTCTTGAGCAGTTCCCACAAGATGTATTTGAAACAATTATTGCCAAGACTATTCGTTTCCCTGAAACAACTGTTGTTGGTGAACCAATCACAACGTATGCAACGAGCTCAGGTGGCGCAGCTTCATATCGCCGACTAGCTAGAGAACTTATTGCCCGAGGAGGCGCACGATGACACGCAGAGCAAATCTTCCAGGTGCTGATGAACTATTTCGTTCAACTGCACCAGCGCTAAGCGCTGTTCCCGCACAAAGTGAAACACCTGCACCACTTGTACCACCAGCTATTGCAACACCAAAGGCACCATCTAGTAAAAAGGGCGTTCGCACAATTGCACGTCGTCGTGTGACAACTGTTGATCGTTCACCTTCTGGACGTGAGCGCCATGATGAGAAGATCACTGTCTATCTATCTCCAGATGAGCTCTTTGAATTAGATCAAGCACGTTTACAACTGCGTGGAGATCTTGGACTTGCAGTTGATCGCGGTCGTATTGTTCGCGAATCAATTGCTGTCATCATCGCTGATCTTGAAGCTAAAGGTGATCAAAGTATTCTTGCCCGCCGTTTACGCGGACTCTAAGAACAACTAACCGCGTGCGCGCGGATGAGCTAGCGAATAACTCTCTCTCACTTTATCGATAGTTATAAGCGTGTATATCTGCGTTGTTGTCACCGATGCATGTCCCAAGAGTTCTTGAACCACTCGTATGTCTGCGCCGCCATCTAATAGATGTGTGGCATAAGAATGCCTAAACACGTGAGGCGAAACGTGAGCTTCGATTCCTGCATCCTTGGCCGCTCTAATCACCATATTCCAGGCGGACTGGCGAGTTAAGCGCACTCCCCTGGAGTTTAGAAAAAGCGCCGTATTAGTTTTGGAATTCTTTGCTGCAAGCATGGGGCGTATGCGGACTAAGTAATCAGTGATCGCCTTTGTTGCAAATGAACCAAGTGGAACTATTCGCTCCTTGGAACCTTTACCGCGAAGCTTTAAAGTCGTGATTTCACCATCAGCACTTTGTGCACTCGCGATATCGGCAATATTGATTCCCACTAATTCAGAGACACGAGCACCACTGCTATAGAGGAGTTCAATCATCGCTTGATCACGAAGAGTTATTGGTTCACTCTCTCTATAAGCAGCGTTGATTAAAGACATAATCTGATCGATTGTTAACGCCTTTGGTAAACGCCGCTTTGATTGACTTGGCGCCATTTCAAAAGTTGGGTTAGCTATCCCAAACTCACTCACAGCATGTTTAAAAAATGAACGAAGTGTTGAATTAATTCGACTGATGCTGGCAGGTGATGCTTGGGAAGTTTTAAGAGAAATCTCAAAATCAGCGATTACTTGGGGATCAACTTCGTCTAATGGTTTTCCGTTAAGGAAATTTTCAAACTTAACTAAATCCCTTCGATAAGCCGAGATTGTGTGCACAGACAATCCACGTTCAATCGTTAAATGATTAAGAAATGAGGTAGAAACTAAATCAAAGTTCAACGCTTGCATATCCATACGCTTTGGCTACGGCGTTTGTGCTAGCAAATCGTGACTCGTGGACCTTAACTTCTTTAGGTACTCCAACGATCATTTACTTACCTTTCGCTGCTACCGCCGCTTTGATCAATCCAACAAAGAGTGGGTGTGGCTTAGTTGGACGTGAACGTAGCTCTGGGTGAGCCTGTGTTCCTACGTAGTAAGGATGCACCTCTTGAGGCAGTTCCACAAACTCCACCAAGTCACGCTCTACAAACATGCCTGAAAAAACTAA
Organism: Candidatus Planktophila vernalis; assembly: GCF_002288185.1. Lineage (NCBI taxonomy): Bacteria > Bacillati > Actinomycetota > Actinomycetes > Candidatus Nanopelagicales > Candidatus Nanopelagicaceae > Candidatus Planktophila > Candidatus Planktophila vernalis. The sequence goes on from NZ_CP016776.1 coordinate 710,676, forward strand.
TCCAGCCTTTGAAATTTGATCACGGTAGAGATTGTTAACTTCATAACGATGACGATGACGCTCAGAAATTTCAAGTGATCCATATGTATTAGCAACAACTGATCCTTTAAGCAGATCTGATTTATAGAGACCTAAACGCATGGTGCCGCCCATGTCGCCTTCTCCTGCAACAACATGCTTTTGATCATCCATAGTTGCAATCACTGGTGTTCCAGAATCAGAGAACTCAGCAGAGATAGCATCCTTCATTCCAGCTAAGTTTCTAGCGGCTTCAATCACCATGCACTGCAAGCCTAGACACAATCCCAGAGTCGGAATCTTGTTCTCTCGTGCAAATTTGAGTGCCCCAACTTTTCCTTCAATACCGCGAATACCAAATCCACCAGGAACGACGATTGCATCTAATCCACTCAGATGCTTCTTTGCTCCTTCTGCACTTTCACACTCATCACTTGGAATCCAAACAATCTCAATCTTTGCCTCATTTGCAAAACCACCAGCGCGTAGTGCTTCAGAGACTGAGAGATAGGCATCTGGCAGATCAATATATTTTCCAACTAAACCAACGCGAACATGGTGCTTAGGGTGATGAACTTTCTGCAAGAGAGCATCCCACTCCCCCCACACAACTTCATGTCCACCAAGGTCTAGGCGCTTAACAACATAGGAATCTAAGCCTTCAGAATGCAACACCTTAGGAATATCATAGATTGATGGTGCATCCATTGCAGCTACAACTGCTTCAAGATCAACGTCACACATCAATGAAATCTTCTTCTTAACACCTATAGGAATCTCGCGATCAGAGCGCAAAACAATCGCATCAGGAGCAATACCGATACTACGAAGGGCAGCCACTGAGTGCTGTGTCGGCTTTGTCTTTAGCTCTCCTGATGGTCCGATGTATGGAACGAGGGAAATGTGTAAATAGAAAACATTATCGCGGCCAACTTCTTGGCGAATCTGGCGAATAGATTCAAGGAATGGTTGAGATTCAATATCTCCAACAGTTCCGCCCACTTCAGTGATTACTAAATCAATGTCAGGGGCAGCCATAGCGCGAATGCGCTCTTTAATCTCATTGGTGATGTGTGGAATAACTTGCACAGTCTCACCTAAATACTCACCGCGACGCTCACGAGCTATGACTCGTGAATACACCTGACCAGTAGTCACGTTAGCTGAGCCGTGCAAATTAGTATCAAGGAATCTTTCGTAGTGACCGATATCTAAATCTGTCTCAGCCCCATCATCTGTTACGAATACTTCACCGTGTTGGAATGGATTCATCGTGCCTGGGTCAACGTTGAGATAGGGATCGAGCTTTTGCATTGTCACGCGGATGCCACGAGCTACTAATAACCTGCCAAGTGATGAGGCGGTGAGTCCTTTGCCGAGTGAAGAGGCGACTCCGCCAGTTACAAATAAGTGTTTAGTCACATGAGGTTGGCCCATGGGAGACCAACCTATCATCGGTTTGGCTATCGCTTCGACAGGGGCAGTTCTAGGAGTTCGGTGGCGTGTTCACGCGCGCTTGTCGAGCTCTCCATTCCCGCCAACATGCGGGCAATCTCCTCAACGCGATCCTCTTTGACCACTTTTCGCACATTGCTTTCGGTAACAGATCCATCAGAGTTCTTCGTCACAACAAAATGTGAATCCGCCCAGGCCGCAACCTGAGGAAGATGAGTCACAACAATAACTTGCGCGTGTTGAGAAAGTGCATGCAAACGTCGACCCACTTCTATTGCTGCTTTACCGCCAACTCCAGCATCTACTTCATCAAAAACATATGTTCCGACAGGATGCGTTGCAGCAAGAACTACTTCTAGCGCTAACATGACTCGAGACATTTCACCACCACTTGCACCTTTTGCAAGTGGAACCAGTGGCCCATCTTTGTGTCCTTGAATAAGCATCGCAATCTCATCACAACCAAGGGCCGTGAAGTCAGATTCCTTTAATGCGTTGTAGTCAGCGCTCTGCACTTGGCAATGGAAAGAAGTGTGGGGCATAGATAATTGCTGAATTTCCTTAGTAACTTCTTTAGACAATTTCCCTGCATTCTCACTTCGAACACTTGTGAGAGATTTCGCGGCAGAAACAAGTTTCTTCTTTATTCCAACAAGCTCGGTCTCTAACTCCTTTAACCGCTCATCCCCACCTTCAAGATCTGCAATGGCATTCTTTGAGCTCTCAAATCGCTCGATAAGTGCAATGAGTTCGTCATCGGCAGATTGTGAACCGCCGTATTTCTTAATCAGTGAGTTCATCTCAGCTTTTCTAGCGTTCAAATAATCTAAGCGAGCAGGATCGGCCTCTAAATTAGCTATATATGAGGCGAGAACACCCTTTGCATCATCTACTAAGAAAAACGCTTCACTCACCCTTTGATAGAGCTCTTCGATTTGTGGATCTTTTGCGCGAACCGAATCCAAAGATTTCCTCGTAATTCCAAGGGTTGTCAGTGAACCTGACTCTTCTTCCTCAATAACTGATGAGGCGTTTTGGGCAGCCAATCGAAGATCCTCAACGCTAGATAAGCGACCAATCTCGTTAGAGATCTCATGTAGCTCACCGCGCTCTAATTTCAACTTGCCCATCACAGCTGCGAACTCACGCAGTTCACTTAACTGTGCATCCCTTGAATCAATGCTTTTCTTCATGGCAGTGATGCGGGACTTGAGCTCGTGATAGTTAGCTAACTCGCTTTGATAATTCACTAACGCGCTATGTAACTCTTTGCCACCAAATCTATCTAGCAACTCTCTTTGCTTGGCAGCCTTAGTCATGTTCAAGTTAGCAGCTTGTGCGTGGACTTCCACCAAGTTCTCACTTGCTGCAGCCAAGGCACTGGATGGCACAGAAATGGCATTACTTGTTGCTTTACTTTTACCATCAGCATTGACGGTTCTTGTGAGAATTAATTGCCCATCTTCAACTTGCAAACCGTGTTCTTCAAAAGAATCCTGCAAAGACTTTGGAACACTAAAGCTGCCACTGGCAACTAATCTCTCGCTTCCCTTTCGCACGAGTGAACTATCACTTTTGCCACCCAAAATGAGATTGAGCGCCGTCAAAATCATTGTCTTTCCTGCGCCGGTTTCACCAGTTAAAACAGTTAAACCCGGGGATATTTCAAGGGTGGAGTGCTCAATAACTCCAATAGAGCGAATAGATATTTCTTCTAGAAATGTGCGATCACTCACCGCGCCAGCCCTCAACGGGAAGTTTGAATTTGGCCACCAATCGATCACTAAATACAGTGTTAGTCAGATGTGCCAACTTAACAACGTGGGAATCTTTAGTGATGACAACGCGATCTCCAACGAGCAAATCAAATTTGCGCAGTGAATCAGCAGATAACACTGCTTCTTTGGATTCTACTTTCACAACAATTTCAGATTGAGGAGAAATAACAAGTGGACGTGAGAACAAGGCATGCGCCGAAATAGGCAACACAACGAGAGCATCTACTTCTGGCCACACAACAGGTCCACCAGCAGAGAATGCATAGGCAGTTGAGCCAGTTGGTGTGGAGCAGATCAATCCATCACAGCCCCAACGTGAAATAGGACGTCCGTCAATTTCAAGGAAAAGCTCAACCATCGTTGAACGCTCGCGCTCAACCGTTACTTCATTGAGCGCCCAACCTTGCGAAACAGTTTTCCCGCCTCTCTTAACGGCATACTGCAACACCATTCGTGAATCCAAAACATATTCACGCTTTGTTATTGCCGAAACAATTGCAGATAGTGGTGGTTTTTCAACTTCTGCTAAAAATCCGACATGGCCCAAGTTCACGCCCATCAATGGAATTTGCTGCTCTCTAGTGACTTCTGCAGCGCGCAACATCGTGCCATCTCCGCCCAACACAACGGCAACCTCTAACGCCGGCATGGAAGCGACATCACACTTAATTACTCCAGCAATTTCAACATCAGAGATTGTGTAGAGGGAAAAACCTCCAGCAGTAAAATCTTTGGCAAGGGCTGTGGCAGCATCAACTGCTTCCTTGCGCGAAGGATTACAGACTAGTAATAAATTTCGCTCACTCATTTATTGCGGCCCAATCGCTATCGCTTGATCTAACGCTTCATGGTTAATCTCTGGGGCTCCTCGACGTAGCCACAAGAAATATTCAACATTGCCAGCAGGTCCTGGCAGTGGACTTGCTGCAACGCCTAGGGTTCCAAGACCGACATCATAAGCAGAATCTGCCACTTCAATCACTGCAGCTTTTCTAAGAGCTGGATCGCGCACAACTCCGCCAGCTCCCAGCTTCTCACGTCCGACTTCAAACTGAGGTTTAACCATCACAACAAAATCAGCTTCCGGCTTTGAAACAGCAGCTAAAGCGGGCAGAACCAGAGTCAATGAAATAAAGGAAAGATCTGCGACAACTAAATCAATCGGATCCCCAATTACTTCACCTGTTAAATGGCGAATATTGGTGCGATCATGGACTGTTACTCGAGGATCTTGGCGAAGCTCCCATGCCAATTGCCCGTAGCCAACATCAACGGCAACAACTCGATCGGCTCCCCTGCGCAATAAAACATCAGTAAATCCGCCAGTTGAAGCTCCGGCATCTAGACAGCGTTTTCCCTCGACAACAACGCCAGTAAAGGCATCAAGTGCCCCAGCCAATTTATGGCCGCCCCGCGAGACAAAATCATCACGCTTGCCGTGAAGTTTTATTGAAGTTTCTGCATCGACCATAGTTGCCGGCTTTGATGCTGGGATTCCATTTACTAAAACTGAACGAGCCTCAATCAAATCCGATGCATGCTCGCGCGAGCGGGCTAATTCCCGGCGCACTAACTCGGCATCAAGGCGAATCTTCACGTGTCCTACTTACAACCCATCAATGGATGAAAGTGCAGTAGATAGTTTTTGGTGCAACTGTTCATAGCGATCACCATGATCATTAATCTGCATGGCATCGATCTCAACTAATTCACTGCGAACTTCTTCTACTAAATTCTCACCCTGGGTCTGTTCAGAGTTAGTTGTCATTTTTTGCTCGCTTTCTTAGTTGCAGCTTTCTTCACAGTTTTCTTGGCTGGCGCAGCTTTCTTTACAGGCTTGTTCATTTTCAAGCGCGCAACTTCCTCTTTTAGAGCTTCGAACTCTCCGCGTTTAACAAAACCCATTTTGGAAACCGAGCGTTCAACTTCATCTTCAATCTTGATCTTGATAGCCTCGCCACCTTCACGCAGCCATTGATTAACCGTGGAGGCTACTTCTGATGCGTTCTTATCCCCATCAGTTACTTTGCTCAGGTAGGTGCGAAGTGTTGAAAAAATGTCATTGGCCATACCCACAAGCCTATCTAAATTCGAGAAATCTCAACGGCTTCAACCTGCCAACGGCTTGCAAGTCCACCGGCACCGGTCCAAAAACGCCTGTGAATAGCACCTGATACTTCAACCCATTCATCGGGCTTTAAAGTCAACGCAATTCGCCGTGATTTAGCGCTCCAAGCGCCGATATCTAAGGTGTCAACACCATCGCGTCGCTCTCTAGAAACAATGAGGCGAAACTCAACGACCTTATCCCCCGACGGCAGTTCTTTCTCAATGGCCGCTGCAGAAATGCGACCTCTCAAAAGAAGATCATTAAGGGAGAAATCCTCTTCCTCTACTTCAAGTACCACGCTCTTTTTCTTACCCTTTTTCTTACCCTTTTTCTCACTCATAATTCAACTCATCTCTTCACTTAATCGGAAAGGATGATGATTACCAGAGGGTGCGACAAAAAGTTAAAGCTTAAAAGTTTTGCTGTGGGTAACTAATTACAAGCAGCGCTCAGAGGCATCAGTTGCCTCTTCGGTATCAATCTCAGCGCACTTAGCAAACCACTCTTGCGACTCTTCTTTGCGGCCAGCAGCCTCGAGAGCATCGGCATAGGCATAGCGCAATCGCACTGCCCACTCTTCTTGTTCGTTCTTGAGTTCCTTGCACGTCAATGTAACAACGGCTGCATCAAATTGACCAAGATCGCGGCGAGCACCGGAAGCGACAATGCGCATTTCAATCTCTTCAGGTTTTGCTAATCGCTTAACCTCATCAGAACCAGCCAAATTCAATGCTTTCAGAGGGTTTCCAAGACCACGTTCGCAATCAGCCATTACTGGCCACATTGAAACATCACCAGAGATTCGATGCGATGCCCGCAGTTCCTTTAGCGCAATTTCATAATGGCCTGCGCGATATGCGGCATAGCCAGCAGATTCACGGACAACAGCTAAGCGACCTGCATGGTGGGCAGCTGCAACACCATGCTTGTGGGCACGTTGTGGGTCATCTTCTGCATATAAATTCACACACGCTAAATGTCGTGCAACTACCTTTGCATTTTCTGCAGAGAGTGAAAGAAGTTCCGCGCGCAAAGACTTGTCTAACTCTTCACCAGTAATCTCATCTGGAATATCTGGTTCAAAAATTCGTGGGCGAAGACGTGATTGTTCGCGATCCATAGGTGCAGGACGCGCACCGCGAGGATCTGATCCATCACGAGTTTGGCGCGGAGCTCCGGCGCGATTAGATGATCCTCCGCGAGCAGGCAAATCTTCACGCCGGCGTGCATTATTTGGCCCCGATGGGCGCGATGAAGCAGGACGTGATGGACGTTTGTTTTTGTCTTCCATTGTCATACTCCAATCTTTGTTTATCAAAAGAAATGATAGAGAAATAAAAAAGGGGCGCTCGTTAAAGCGCCCCTTTTTATAAAAGAAGTCCGGCGACGTTCTACTCTCCCACAAGGTCACCCTTGCAGTACCATCGACGCTGAGAGGCTTAACTTCCGGGTTCGGAATGGGACCGGGTGTTTCCCTCTCGCTATGGTCGCCGAAACGCTATTGAGTTTTCGGTCTAAAATGAAAAGGGGTCAAAGCCTTTTCATTTGATCGTGGATCTCGAGACCGTATCTCGAGAGCCACACAGTGGACGCGTAGCAACTTTGTAGTTAAATCCTCGGCCTATTAGTACCGGTCAGCTCCAAGTCTTGCGACTCTTCCACTTCCGGCCTATCAACCCAGTCGTCTAGCTGGGGGCCTTACCCGGTAAACCGGTGGGAAACCTAATCTTGAAGCGAGCTTCCCGCTTAGATGCTTTCAGCGGTTATCCCTTCCGAACGTAGCTAATCGGCGGTGCTCCTGGCGGAACAACCGACACACCAGAGGTTCGTCCAACCCGGTCCTCTCGTACTAGGGTTAGGCCTTCTCAAGTTTCCTGCGCGCACAGAAGATAGGGACCGAACTGTCTCACGACGTTCTGAACCCAGCTCGCGTGCCTCTTTAATGGGCGAACAGCCCAACCCTTGGGACCTACTCCAGCCCCAGGATGAGACGAGCCGACATCGAGGTGCCAAACCTTGCCGTCGATATGGACTCTTGGGCAAGATCAGCCTGTTATCCCCGGGGTACCTTTTATCCGTTGAGCGACGGCGCTTCCACAAGCCACCGCCGGATCACTAGTTCCTGCTTTCGCACCTGCTCGACATGTCTGTCTCACAGTTAAGCTCCCTTGTGCACTTACACTCGACACCTGATTACCAACCAGGTTGAGGGAACCTTTGAGCGCCTCCGTTACTTTTTAGGAGGCGACCGCCCCAGTCAAACTACCCACCAGACACTGTCCCTGATCCGGATTACGGACCGAGGTTAGAAGTTCAAAACGATCAGAGTGGTATTTCAACGATGACTCCACAAACACTGGCGTGCCCGCTTCAAAGTCTCCCACCTATGCTACACAAACCGTTCCGAACACCAATATCAAGATATAGTAAAGGTCCCGGGGTCTTTCCGTCTTTCTGCGCGTAACGAGCATCTTTACTCGTAATGCAATTTCGCCGAGTTCACGGATGAGACAGCGCTCAAGTCGTTACGCCATTCGTGCAGGTCGGAACTTACCCGACAAGGAATTTCGCTACCTTAGGATGGTTATAGTTACCACCGCCGTTTACTGGGGCTTAAGTTCTCAGCTTCGCCTTGCGGCTAACCAGTCCCCTTAACCTTCCAGCACCGGGCAGGCGTCAGTCCGTATACATCGTATTGCTACTTCGCACGGACCTGTGTTTTTGGTAAACAGTCGCTTGAGCCTGGTCTCTGCGGCCTTCCAACGCTTCGGAAGTAAATTCCTACACGTCGAAGGGCCCCCCTTCTCCCGAAGTTACGGGGGCATTTTGCCGAGTTCCTTATCCATGATTCTCTCGATCGCCTTGGTATTCTCTACCTGACCACCTGTGTCGGTTTCGGGTACGGGCCGCAATAATTCTCGCTAGATGCTTTTCTTGACAGCATAGGATCATCCACTTCGCCTTACGGCTCGGCATCAGCTCTCAGGATATGTGTGATGCGGATTTACCTACATCACTCCCTACCACCTTACCCCGGGACAACCATCGCCCGGGTTGGACTGCCTTCCTGTGTCACACCATTGCTTAACTACTACCACACCGGTTCGAGCCATCCACCCACGCGGCTTACGCCGAACAGGATTCAGACTCTTAGCATTAGTGGATTCGTTATGGGCGAATTAAAGCGGGTACTGGAATATCAACCAGTTGTCCATCGACTACGCCTGACGGCCTCGCCTTAGGTCCCGACTTACCCTGGGCGGATTAGCCTGGCCCAGGAACCCTTGGTCTTTCGGCGGAAATGTTTCTCACACTTCTCTCGCTACTCATGTCTACATTCTCACTTGTGTAGCTTCCACGGCTGGGTTCCCCCGCCGCTTCACCAGCTACACAACGCTCTCCTACCCATCCACACTCCTGGATCTTGCGACCGGGATAATGTGTGAATGATAGAACTTCGGTGCTGTGCTTGAGCCCCGTTACATTGTCGGCGCGGAATCACTTGACCAGTGAGCTATTACGCACTCTTTTAATGGTGGCTGCTTCTAAGCCAACATCCTGGTTGTCTATGCGACTCCACATCCTTTTCCACTTAGCACAGGCTTTGGGACCTTAGTTGCTATTCTGGGTTGTTTCCCTCTCGACTATGAAGCTTATCCCCCACAGTCTCACTGCCACGCTCTCACTTACCGGCATTCGGAGTTTGGCTGATGTTGGTAAGCTTGTAGGCCCCCTCGACCATCCAGTAGCTCTACCTCCGGTAAGAAACACGTGACGCTGCACCTAAATGCATTTCGGAGAGAACCAGCTATCACGAAGTTTGATTGGCCTTTCACCCCTACACACAGTTCATCCCCTAATTTTTCAACATTAGTGGGTTCGGTCCTCCACGCGGTCTTACCCGCGCTTCAACCTGACCATGCGTAGATCACCTCGCTTCGGGTCTAGATCGTGCGACTCTGACGCCCTATTCAGACTCGCTTTCGCTACGGCTTCCCCTCGACGGGTTAACCTTGCCACACGACACTAACTCGTAGACTCATTCTTCAAAAGGCACGCTGTCACAACTTACGTCGCTCCAACGGCTTGTACGCACACGGTTTCAGATTCTATTTCACTCCCCTTACGGGGTTCTTTTCACCTTTCCCTCACGGTACTAGTCCGCTATCGGTCATCAGAGAGTATTTAGGCTTAGCGGGTGGTCCCGCCAGATTCATACCGGATTCCTCGAGTCCGGTATTACTTGGGATACCAATAAAGAGTTAATCACGTTTCAGCTACGGGGGTCTCACCCTCTGTGCCTGGCTTTCCCACGCCATTCACTTACGCAATTAATTTTTTACTCTTTGAACTAACGGCAGTCAGTTCTAACTGGTCCCACAACCCCGATACTGCAACGCCTGCCGGCTTGGCACAGTATTGGTTTGGCCTCTTCCGCGTTCGCTCGCCACTACTAACGGAATCACGGTTGTTTTCTCTTCCTGTGGGTACTGAGATGTTTCACTTCCCCACGTTCCCTTTATCTGCCCTATATATTCAGGCAGAAATAACCAGACATTACTCTGGCTGGGTTTCCCCATTCGGAAATCCTCGGATCAAAGCTCGTTTGACAGCTCCCCGAGGCTTATCGCAGCCTACTACGTCCTTCATCGGCTTCTGATGCCAAGGCATCCGCCATGTGCGCTTAATAATTTGACCACAAAGATGCTCGCGTCCACTGTGTAGTTCTCAAAATACGGGCGGTACTCAATAAAGCCTTGAAGACCTTTTCGATACATCGAATGGTTTCTTCGCCTTATTAAGTCCAGAGGTTTGGCCTTTTCAGCCGTCCCCTCAGGACCCAACAACGTGCCGAGTTGATTTCTTAAACAGAGCCAAGTTTCCACTGTCGGCAATAAAGACGACTTGTACTAATGGATGAAAAATATAAAAACCTAAGTCAATGCTCCACTTATGAGCTCACCTGCTTATTGCTGAAACCTTTGTCCAGCGCATGTGATTGCTCCTTAGAAAGGAGGTGATCCAGCCGCACCTTCCGGTACGGCTACCTTGTTACGACTTCGTCCCAATCACCGATCCCACCTTCGGCAGCTCCCCCCTTACGGTTGGGCCACTGACTTCGGGTGTTACCGACTTTCGTGACGTGACGGGCGGTGTGTACAAGCCCCGGGAACGTATTCACCGTAGCGTTGCTGATCTACGATTACTAGCAACTCCGACTTCATGGGGTCGAGTTGCAGACCCCAATCCGAACTGAGACTGGCTTTATCGGATTCGCTCCACCTTGCGGTATCGCAGCCGTTTGTACCAGCCATTGTAGCATGCGTGCAGCCCAAGACATAAGGGGCATGATGATTTGACGTCATCCCCACCTTCCTCCGAGTTAACCCCGGCAGTCTCCTGTGAGTCCCCAACTAAATGCTGGCAACACAGAACGAGGGTTGCGCTCGTTGCGGGACTTAACCCAACATCTCACGACACGAGCTGACGACAACCATGCACCACCTGTATACAGACCTTGCGGCTATGGAATTTCTGCCATATTCCTGTATATGTCAAGCCTTGGTAAGGTTCTTCGCGTTGCGTCGAATTAAGCCGCATGCTCCGCTGCTTGTGCGGGGCCCCGTCAATTCCTTTGAGTTTTAATCTTGCGATCGTACTCCCCAGGCGGGGCACTTAATGCGTTAGCTGCGTCGCAGAAACCGTGGAAGGTTCCCACAACTAGTGCCCACCGTTTACGGCGTGGACTACCAGGGTATCTAATCCTGTTCGCTCCCCACGCTTTCGCTCCTCAGTGTCAGTAATGGCCCAGAGACCTGCCTTCGCCATTGGTGTTCCTCCTGATATCTGCGCATTCCACCGCTACACCAGGAATTCCAGTCTCCCCTACCACACTCTAGCTCGCCCGTATCGAATGCAGGTCTGGGGTTAAGCCCCAGATTTTCACATCCGACGTGACGAACCACCTACGAGCTCTTTACGCCCAATAATTCCGGACAACGCTTGCACCCTATGTATTACCGCGGCTGCTGGCACATAGTTAGCCGGTGCTTCTTCTGCAAGTACCGTCACTTTCGCTTCTTCCTTGCTGAAAGCGGTTTACAACCCGAAGGCCTTCATCCCGCACGCGGCGTCGCTGGGTCAGAGTTCCCTCCATTGCCCAATATTCCCCACTGCTGCCTCCCGTAGGAGTCTGGGCCGTGTCTCAGTCCCAGTGTGGCCGGTCGCCCTCTCAGGCCGGCTACCCGTCGTCGCCTTGGTGAGCCATTACCTCACCAACAAGCTGATAGGCCGCGAGGTCATCTTCAACCGAAAAACTTTCCAGACCCGCAGATGCCTGCAGGTCTCGTATCCGGTATTAGCCCCGGTTTCCCGGAGTTATCCCAGTGTTGAAGGCAGATTCCTCACGTGTTCCTCACCCGTTCGCCGCTAATCCTTCCCCGAAGGGATCTCATCGCTCGACTTGCATGTGTAAAGCACGCCGCCAGCGTTCGTCCTGAGCCAGGATCAAACTCTCCATAGAAAGTTTTATCTGGCGTACAGACAAACAAACTAACGTTTATTTTGTCTTATTACCAAAGGAAATCAACGGGTATAACTTTTAACGGTCATACCTCATTGAAGTATTTATTTGCCGTGGATATCTATCAAAGCAGTGTAAAACACTGGTTTTTTGCTATTAAAAGCATGACAAATAGAGCCACATATTGGCATTGACTTATTAGCACGCTGTTGAGTTCTCAAGGTACGGATGCGCACTGAGTCCCAGGATTTCTCCTGTTTTTCAGGGCAGACCGCCAAACCTAGTGCATACACGCAGGCGCGGTCAAACCGCGCTCAATGAAGCTCTAGATTTGGGAATCAATGCTGTTCGGCCTCAATCGTCCGTTTCACAGCAAGAGGGAAACTATAACCCCCAGGTCCAAGGGGGTCAAATCGGGCTTTTCGGAGCTTTTCGACCACTTCTTACACATCAAAAAACGTTGGCCCGCTAGCGTTTTGGGCCAAAAAGGGCGATTTTTATATCAGCTCCACAGCGGCTAAATCTCGCTTGCCTTTTCGCAAAACCGCATATTTACCGCATAAAAAGTCAGATTTTTGAGGTGCAAAATCTTCTCCGGAGATCTTTTCATTATTGAGATATGCGCCACCTTCTTTAACAATGCGGCGCGCTGCAGATTTAGAGTCAACAACACCAGTTGCTGCTAAGAGATCAACCCATGTTGGAATTGCATCATTTTTCGACACAGTCGTGCGAGGTAGTTCAGCAAGTGCGCCTGCCAATGTTTCTTCATCAAGTTCTGTGAGATCTCCTTGACCAAATAACGCCTTTGCAGCTGCTTCTACCCGATCAGTTGTAGCTTGTGAGTGCACAAGTGCAGTTAATTCACGGGCAAGGGCGCGATGGGCTTCACGCAAACCAGGGTTTTCTTTATGTGCATTTTCCAGAGCGGCAATTTCCTCATGAGATTTGAAAGAAAAGACCTTAAGAAAGTTGATGACATCTTTATCGTCAGTATTTAACCAGTACTGGAAGAAAGCATAAGGAGAAGTCATAGCAGGATCTAGCCAGACTGATCCCCCAGCTGTTTTACCAAACTTAGTTCCATCAGCTTTGGTCAAAAGTGGCACGGTGAGTGCATGACCGCTTCCCTGCTCAACGCGGCGAATCAAATCTAGGCCAGCAACGATGTTGCCCCACTGATCTGAACCGCCTAATTGCAATGTGCAATTATTGCGACGATAGAGTTCCAAGAAGTCATAGGACTGCAAAACTTGGTAAGAAAATTCTGTGTATGAAATTCCACCAGCTTCCAATCTTGTAGAAACTGAATCTTTAGAGAGCATTTGGTTCACGCTAAAATGCTTGCCAATATCGCGCAAAAACTCAATTGCACTTAGGGGTGAAGTCCAATCAAGATTGTTAACAACAATGGCCTTGTTTTTAGCTTCGCTAAAATCTAGAAATGCAGAGACTTGTGTGCGAATACGATTGACCCAGCCCTCAACGATTTCAGTACTGTTGAGTGTGCGCTCTTCATTCTTACCGCTGGGATCTCCCACTAATCCCGTAGCACCGCCGACTAGAGCGATTGGTGTGTGACCGGCTAATTGGAAGCGGCGTAGAACTAGAAGAACCACGAGATTGCCCACGTGTAGTGATGGCGCAGTTGGATCAAAGCCCACATACAAAGTGATGGGTTTTTTCAACGATTCAAGCAGAGCCGCCTCATCAGTGGACTGGGCTAATAGCCCGCGCCAGCGTAGATCTTCTAGAAGGTTCATGAACCCATCATCTCTGAAAAGGCCTTGGCTTTGTCGGCTATTTTCTTAGATTGCGTCGCATTTTCTTTAAGCGCGCTCTTAATTTGCTCGGCCACTAACGCCGGCGCTGTTCCTCCAGCAGTTGTCCGTGAACTCAAAGCTCCGGCCACGTTTAGCACGTCTCTGACTCCCCCGTCTAGAGAAGGATGGATAGTTTTAAACTCATCATCGCTAAGTTCATGCAATTGACGTGAACTCTTTTCACACAACGCAACACATTTTCCTGCAGATTCATGAGCAGTAGCAAAAGGAACATTCTTTCGAACCAAATAATCAGCAATCTCTGTAGCAAGGGAGAAACCAGTTGGTGCTGCCAGTGCCATCTTTTTTCGATCAAAATCGGTAGTTGCAACCATGCCAGTAATTGCTGGCAACGTTAAGAGCAAAGTATCAATGCTGTCAAAGAGAGGTTCTTTATCTTCTTGCAGATCGCGGTTATATGCAAAAGGCAATCCCTTAAGCATTGTCATGACTGAGACCAGATTGCCAATCAGTCGACCTGATTTGCCTCGTGCAAGCTCTGCCATGTCTGGATTCTTCTTCTGAGGCATAATCGATGAACCCGTTGAGTACTCATCTGCAACTTTGGCCCAGGCAAACTCTGTTGATGCCCACAACGTCCACTCTTCACCGATACGAGATAAGTGCAAACCTATTGTTGCGCAAATAAACAGCGCCTCTGCAACATAATCACGATCACTGACGGCATCAATGCTGTTAGCAAAACTAGAATCAAAACCAAGCTCTTTTGCAGTGCGCTCTGGATTCAATGGAAGTGAAGATCCTGCAAGAGCGCCTGCCCCAAGAGAGCTCACCGATGTGCGCTTTAACCAGTCGTTAATGCGATCGAGATCTCTTGCAAAAGCATGTGCGTGCTTTGCTAATTCATGTCCAAAGGAAACGGGCTGTGCATGTTGAATGTGAGTAAAACCTGGAGCACTGTCGTTGACATACTCATTGGCCTTGTTCAAAATTGCGGTATTCAACGCGGTAACCAATGAAGCAACTTCCAACATGTGATCGATGGCAAAGAGACGTAGATCAGTTGTGACTTGATCATTGCGAGAGCGCCCAGCACGAAGTGCTCCCCCAACTGCGCCCAGCTTGGCAGTTAGCCCACGCTCCAAAGCGCTATGAACATCTTCATCGCCAGGCTGCGCCAAAAATGAGCCCTTTGACACCTCAACTGCTAATTCTTTGAGAGCACCGCGAATAGCTGCTGCATCATCTTTTGCTACTAACTTGCTAGATTCCAAAACAGATAAGTGAGCCAGGGATGAGCGAATGTCATACGGGGCTAAACGCCAGTCAAAGTGGGCACTGCGAGAGAGTGCAAAGACAGCATCGGCTGGGCCATTACTAAAGCGTGCACCCCAGAGCGCCATTTACTTTCTCCCATTCTTAGTTGCTGCGTAAGCGAGTAATTCTTTCGCTAATTGCGCTCCACCTGTTGCTTTCTTGGACACAAGGATAATCGTGTCGTCTCCTGCAATCGTGCCAATAACACCTGTGAGATTGGCGTGGTCAAGTGAACTAGCAACAAACTGCGCCGCCCCTGGTGGTGTGTGAATCACGGCCAAGTTGGCACTGTGATCCACGGAGAGAATTAACTTTGATGGAACAGGATTGATACGAGAAAGAGCATCATCAGAGGACTCTCTAATTTGGTAGACAGATTCACCATCTCGACCACGACCACGAACCGCACCAATTTCTTCGAGATCTCTACTAGCCGTTGCCTGAGTAACTCGATATCCACTTTTTTTGAGTGCCACGACCAAATCAGACTGTGAGTGAATAACTCCAGATTGAATCAGCGCAATGGCCTTTGCTCTGCGCGCAGAAACATTCGTTGCATTACTTGCCATCACTGATCACCTTTCTAAAGATAGAAACAAATTTCACCAGTTGTGCCTGAGTAACAATGAGGGCAGGTGCTATTCGAATCGTTGATTCATTAGCAGCATTGACCAAAACTCCAGCCTTAGCCATCTTGGCCGCAAACTCTTTTGCAGTAGGTGTATCCAACTCAATTCCAATGAGCAATCCAGCTCCGCGCACTTCCTTCACACCCTTAACCATCGCTAACTCTGTCAAGAGATATTCATGATGAAGGACTGTCTTTTCAATAAGCTTCTCTTTATCAATCACTGCAATGGCTGCAAGACCTGCAGCAGTAGTAACTGGGTTGCCACCAAATGTTGTGCCGTGATCTCCGGCCTCAAAAAGTGATGCTGCTTTCCCTAGTGCGATCATTGCCCCTAATGGCAATCCCCCACCTAATCCCTTAGCCAAAGTAATCACATCAGGCTTTATCCCTGAGTACTCATATCCAAACCAATCACCCGTGCGACCCATACCTGTTTGCACAGCATCAATTACTAACAACACACCATATCTATCGCAGAGTTCTCTCACCTGTGACAAGTAATCAACCGGTGGAATTATCACTCCGGCTTCTCCCATGATTGGCTCCAGAATCACCATTGCAGTCTTTCTTGAAATAGCACGGCGCATTGCTTCGATGTCGCCAAATGCAACGTGTTTAACACCTTTCACCAAGGGCAAAAATGGTTCGCGCTTTGCAGGTTGTCCTGTTAGTGAAAGTGCACCCATTGTTCTACCGTGAAAAGCACCTTGCGCAGCAATGATTCGGTTGCGACCTGTTCGACGAGAAAGCTTTAATGCTGCCTCATTAGCTTCAGCGCCAGATTGGCAAAAGAAAACACGTGCACTCTTATCGCCCGTCATTTCAACTAACTTTGCAGCTAACGTTAAAGCGTTGGGATGGGCATAGAAATTACTCACATGACTTAACTGTGCAATCTGCTTGCTAACAGCCTTCACAATAGCCGGATGTGCATGTCCCAAGATACTTGTTGCAATTCCGCCTAAGAAATCTAAGTACTGCTTTCCATCGGCATCAGTAACGACTATGCCTTTACCCTTTACAAGAGCAATGGATGGGACACCATAATTATTCTGTGTTGTGCTCTTCCACTGCTTTATGAGATCTGTGTTTTTCATGCGATCACCAACGTTCCACCTTTGCTCAGTAGTGCATCCGCAAAGCTGTTTGGATCCGTGCCGTCAATAATTCGAACGGCTTTAGCACCACTGGCAACTGCATCTAGTGCGGCTTGAACTTTAGGTGCCATGCCTTCAGCGAACCCCGCTTTAATGGCGTTGAGCTCATCTGATGAAATAGATTCAATCAAAGATGAAGTATCTGGCCAACTACGATAAATGCCAGCAACATCAGTCATAACGATGAGTGCAGAAGCATCTAACGCTCCAGCAATAGCTGCGGCAGCTAAATCAGCATTGACATTCAATCCACCAGAGCCGCCTTCATCACTACTAATGGGTGCAACGACTGGAACTACTCCCTTACTGACTAATTCTTTAAGCGCCGAAACATCGACCCTGACAACATCACCCACGCTCCCAAGATCGGCATTACTTCCATCTACTAATGTTGTTTTCTTTCTCGCGATCAGAGTGGGAAGTGTGCGTCCGGATAGTGCTTGAGCCTTAATTCCACCCTTAATAAGAGTTTGTGCAACCTTTGGGCCGACTTCATTAGCTAGAACTGTCTCAACAACTTCAAAAATCTCTGGTGTTGTGAAGCGAAAGCCACCAACGAATGAACTTTCAATTCCCTTAGCTTTCAACGCCGCATCAATTTGAGGTCCGCCGCCGTGCACAACCACAACGGATTCACCTGTCGCTTGAGCAGCTGCAATTGCCTGGGCAAAAGCGCCGTTTTCATCCTTCATGGCATGCCCACCGAATTTAACGACGATCATGTTGAATACGCCGAGTTCTCATGAACATAGTCATGTGAGAGATCGTTAGTCATCACAGTTGCACTAGCTTTGCCAACCTTTAGATCTATGACTATTTCTACCAGACGGTTACTGAAATCAACTTTGCTCTTATCGGCATCCGGTGCGCTGTTAGAACAAACTTGAACACCATTGAGGGCAACATCAATCGTTAGCGGATCCATGTGGGCATCTGCTGTGCCAACGGCAGCTAACACTCTGCCCCAGTTTGGATCTCCACCAAAGATTGCTGCCTTGAGTAAGTTGTTGCGAGCACACGCTCTTCCTACTTCAACGGCGTCCTTTTCACTCACTGCATTGTTGACCGTAATCGCAACTGATTTGGTAGAGCCTTCTGCATCTTCAATGAGTTGCGCCGCAAGTGAACCACAAACTTTCATTAACAGATCTTCCAACTCTGAATCAGAAAGTGTCTGCCCTGACGCACCTGATGCCATAAAGAGCACTGTGTCATTAGTTGATGTACAACCATCTGAATCAATTCGGTTATAAGTTCGATCCGTTACTTGTGCAAATATCTCGGCAGCATTTGAACCCACAAGCCCATCTGTCATAACAACCGAAAGCATTGTTGCTAAAGCTGGAGCTAACATTCCGGCACCCTTGGCAATACCTGCTACTTCAACTTTGCCTAGGCTGGCTTGTGCAATCTTTGGTACTGAATCCGTTGTCATAATGGCTTGTGCGCACTCCTGCAGTGATTCAGATTTGAGCTCTGATGCAATTGATCTAATGCCACTTTCAATCTTTGTCATGGGTAGTAATTCACCAATAAGGCCAGTTGAACAAACAACCACTTCACCCGATGAAACTTCTAGTAAATCCCCTACCAACTCTGCAGTTGCATGAGTGTCAGCAAATCCTTGCGGTCCTGTGCAGGCATTGGCCCCGCCGGAGTTGAGCACAACTGCTCTAACGATCTGATCTTTAACTACCTGCTTGCTCCAGATGACCGGTGCTGCGATTACTTTGTTTGATGTGAATACCGCCGTACCGAAAAAGGTAGGTCCAGTGTTCTCAATCAGTGTTAAATCAAGTGCCCCTGTGCTTTTTAAGCCTGCAACACATGCAGCACCAACAAAGCCTTGAGGTAGTTTCATGCGCCTAAACCATCAGTTGATAGACCAGAACCTTCATGAAAACCAGTAATGATGTTTGCATTTTGTATTGCCTGACTTGCTGCGCCTTTTCCTAAATTATCCAAGGCAACACTGATTACTAGACGGTTGGTGTGTTCATCAACGGCAACCTGCATTTGAACCTTGTTGGAACCTGTAACACCGCCTGTCTTAGGCATCTGACTCAGTGGCAACACATCTACGAAATACTCTCCCGCATAGTGCTTTGTAAAAAGGTCGTGTGCTTCTTTTGAATTCATGGGCTTGTTCAACTTGGCAGTAATGGTTGCCAGAATGCCACGGGGCATTGGTGCAAGTATTGGCGTGAAAGAGATTTTCACCGGCTTTTTTGCAATAGCTGACACAGCCTGCTCAATCTCTGGTGTGTGTTGATGCACTCCGCCGAACTTATATGAAGTCAGAGAGCCCATCACTTCACTTGCAATCAAATTAATCTTGGCGCTTCGACCCGCCCCAGTTGTTCCAGATGCCGCAACTACAACAACATCGCTAACATCTACATGATTAACTGCGGGTGCTATCCCTAAAGTAATTGCCGTTGCATAGCAACCAGGATTGGCGATTTTGCTTTCCTTCGCTATAGCTTGACGTTGTCCCGCGCTAAGTTCAGGTAGGCCATAGACCCAAGCTCCGGCATGGACTCCCCCATAGTATTTCTCCCAGGCAGAAGCATCTTCTAATCTGTAATCGGCACCTAGGTCCACGATCTTTGTCGTAGATGGAATCTTTGCAATGAGTGAGGCTGATTCACCATGAGGCAGCGCGATAAAGACGAGTTCGATATCTGAAAAATCTATCTCTGAAACAGCTAAAAACTTCTCACCATTGTGAGTTGTTAAGTGTGGATGGACGGATGTGACTAGCTCACCAGCATTCGAGTGAGCACTAATAGCCGTGACTTGAAAATGTGGATGCACTGCCAGTAGACGAAGGAGTTCTCCCCCGGCATACCCGCTTGCACCAATGACCGCTGTTTTCATGGTCCTAGGATATCTTCTAGTCGATATTTATGCAAACACCTGCATATTTATGCGGTGCGAACTACTGCTCCGCATTTCTTGGCTGCCACAGCTGTAGCTGCCTCACGCATGGCTGAGACCTCATCGCCAGTTAGCGTGCGATCAGGTGCTCTAAAGACCAAAGTGAAAGCTAGAGAGATCTTGCCATCGCCGATCTTGTCGTAGCGATCAAAAAGAGAGATGGACTCAAGTAAGTCTCCAGCACCCTCTGTAAGGGCTGCCTGAACTTCAGCAGCCGTTACTTTCTCATCAACAATTAACGCCACATCTTGCAACGCTGCAGGCATTGTTCCTACACGTGTTGGACGTACGAGAGATGAATCTGGAAGAGCGCTTAACCCAACAGCAAATGCAACACTTCGCTCAGGTAACCCGTATTTAGCAATAATTCGTGGGTGAATCTCTCCCGCATGTGCCACTGCTTTGCCATCAACGATTAATTCTGCGCATCGTCCTGGATGCCACGGTGCAAAATCAGAGCGCTTGATACTCCACTCCAGATTACACAGCGCCAAAATATCTTGGGCATATTCAATGGCATCGTGCCATGTGTATGCACGCGCTTTCCCTTGCCAATTCTCATTCTCTACTTTGCCTACAAGCAAACCAGCCACGTGATAAGCCTGTGGTGGAACGGAAGCAAAAATCTCTTCAATAACCTTTTGACTTGGTCGCTTGGACAAGTCAGGTGAAATTGCGGGGACTAATTTCTGAGCACTTCGGAAAATGGATCCCATCTCAAAGATTGCAAAATCTTTTGCCCCGCGGCTGATATTGCGCTGTGCAACCTCAATTAACCCCGGAACTAAATGCACGCGCATCAATGGGAACTCTTCAGACATTGGGTTAGCAATTGCATAGGTTGAAGCACGTTCGCCGACAAAGCCCATCGCATCAATAGTTTCTTGGTTTGTGAATGGAAAAGTTTGAACTTCAGCTAAACCACGACTTGCAAGCATTGTCGCAACGGCTCTGCGACGCTTTTGAGTTGGGGTGAGCGATGCGTGCAATGGACGAGGAGGCAAAATGGATGGAATCTTGTCGTAGCCAATCATGCGGGCGACTTCTTCGGTGAAATCCGCTGCCGTTAGTAAATCCGCACGCCACGATGGAGGATCAATGGTGAAGCTCTTCTCATCAACATCGCAACCAATTACACGTAGAAGCTCGGCAACCTTTGCAGGTGGCACATCAAAACCCAGGGTCTTTGAAACATAAGAAGAATCAATAGTTACCAAGGGTGCATAGATGGGCTCGCCATCAACCACTGTTGCCACATGCTTGGCTGAACTGTGAGCGGTAAGCAGTTGGACAAAACGCGCTGATGCGAATTCGGCCAATGAAGGATCTACGCTTCGTTCAAAACGTCGCGATGCTTCAGATGAAAGTTTGTGACGACGAGAGTTCTTAGCGATGCATACCTCACAGAAGTGAACCGCTTCCAATGCGATATCGGTTGTTGTTTCTGTAATTTCAGAAGACAAACCTCCCATTGTTCCGGCAAGAGCTAACGGTTGTTCATCATCACATACCATCAAATCTTCAGGATCTAATGTGCGCTCTACACCGTCCAGAGTTCTAAATTTTTGTGCCTTGCCGGCGCGCTTGATCGTAAGTCCGCCCTTAATCTTTGCTTTATCAAAAGCATGCAAAGGCTGTCCAAGTTCGAGCATTACATAATTTGTAACATCGACAACTAAGGAAATTGAACGCATACCCATTTTTTCGATGCGTCGGCGCATCCAGATCGGTGTTGTTGCTTTTGGATCAAAATTAGACAAGGTGCGCAAGTAAAAAACAGATGCAGGGTGACCTTCTGCAATCTTTGCCGATACACCCTTGCCAGTCTCCTCAAACTTCAATGTTCGCAGTGCCTCAACAGGATCAGTGAACTTCAACCCCAATGAGCCTGCAACCTCACGTGCTATTCCTCGAATGCTCAATGCATAACCGCGATCTGGATTAACTGCCACATCAAAGATCACATCGTTAATCTGCAAGCCCTCGATTGCATCGGCACCAATTTTCACATCGGCCTCTGAGAAAACCATGATGCCAGCATGCTCATCACTAATACCTAATTCGCGAGCAGAGCAGATCATTCCATTAGAAGTTTTGCCGTAAGTCTCACGGGCACTAATTGCAAAATTACCAGGCAACACAGCCCCCGGAAGAGCTGCAACAATCATGTCCCCCACTGCAAAGTTGGTGGCACCACAAATGACATAGCGAGTTTCTTTTTCCCCACAATCAATACCCACATAGCGGATTGGCTTCTTATGCTCAGTTAACTCTTCAATCGAGAGCACCTTTGCAAACTTAAGTGGGCCAGTTAAATCAGCGCCTTGGTAGATGATTTCTTCAACTTCAAAGCCAACTCGAATAAGGCCGTCAGAGATCTCATCTGCACTTACCTTTGCTGGAATATCAACAAACTCTTTAATCCACGATAGAGGTGCGCGCATTAGAGTCCCACCCCGAACTGGCGCGTGAAGCGCAGATCTCCTTCAACGATGTCATGCATATCTGTAATGCCATGTCGCACCATCAAGGTTCGCTCTAATCCCATTCCAAAAGCAAAGCCACTGTAGACATCGGTATCTATCCCGCAACTTTGCAGAACCTTTGGGTTGACCATTCCACAACCGCCCCATTCAATCCAGCGATTGTTAAAGAATATGTCGACCTCAGCACTTGGTTCAGTGAATGGGAAAAATGATGGGCGAAGTCGAGTTGTCACATCAGGACCAAACATATGACGGGCAAAGTTATCCAGCGTGCCTTTGAGGTGGGCCATCGTGATGCCCTTATCAACAACTAAACCTTCAACCTGATGGAAAACTGGGCTGTGTGTTGCATCAAGTTCATCTGCTCTAAATGTTCGCCCAGGACAGATGACATAAATAGGTGGAGTCTGAGTCAGCATCGTGCGAATTTGAACAGGTGATGTGTGAGTACGCAGCACCATTCCTGATTCAACTGGCTCAACAAAAAATGTGTCCTGCATTGTGCGAGCCGGATGATCTGCAGGAATATTGAGCGCATCAAAGTTCAACCACCCTGATTCAAGCTCTGGGCCTTCAGCCACTGCATAACCATGCTCAATAAAGAAATCTGAGACTTCATTTTTGATAATCGAAATCGGATGTAGTCCCCCGCGATGTCTGCGATTAACGGGCAAAGTAATATCGACAACTTCTTCTAGCAAAACCTTCTTATCGCGCTCGGCCTCAAGTTTTTCTGTTGCCGTAGCAAGTGCTTGTGCAATTGCGGCTTTCGCATCCCCAATAATTTTGCCAAAGCTAGCTTTTTCATCCGGCGACAAAGATCCAAGTCCTCGTGAAGCAAGAGAGATAGGTGCCTTATCTCCAGCATGGGCTAAACGAGCAGCCTTAAGAGAATCTAAATCTGTAGCGGCGCTAAAGGCTGCTTGGGCATCTTTAACCCATTGTGAGACATCTTCTTGGCGCATAGAGCGAACTCTATCCTGTGAGAGTTTAGGAAGATGGGATATTTGCTAGGTGATACATAACAATGGTTGCCGCCGCTGAAAGATTCAGGCTTTCGGCATTACCAGGCATCGATATTTTGACTTGTTCAATAGACGATACGCCTTGGGCAGTTGCTAATCCCCTGGCCTCATTGCCAAATATTGCTACACAATCCTTAGTGATCTTGAGATCCTTGAGTGATTTTTGTCCTTCTGCTGCCAAAGTGAAAGCTTGAACGCCAAGAGCTAGAACCGTAGATAGCTCTATGTTTTCAAATACAGGTGTGTGCCAGAGTGAACCGGCAGTACTACGAACAACTTTCGGAGAATACAAATCCACACTTCCTGGAGATGTAATCACGGCATCTATTCCAAAAGCATCAGCAGAGCGAATGATTGTTCCAGCATTACCTGGATCTTGGATCTCTGAGAGATAAACAAATTTACGTGTGCCATTGAGAGTGATTGACTCTAATGAATTACTTGGGATAGAACATACGGCCAGAATTCCTTGTGGCGTAATCGTCTCTGACATCGCCTTCATAACGTCATCACTTACTTCAATGACATTAAAGCCGCCTAAATCAGAAATCTGTTCTACTTTAATTCGCCCACTTGGTGTGACATATAAAGTTTCAATACGTGGACCGGTCGTAGCCACCATTGCCTCACGAGCACATTGCAAACCTTCTGCAACAAAGAGTCCTGAAGATTTACGTTCTTTTGTACCCCTAGAACCAATTAGAGCCTTAACTCGCGCTATATGTGGCGAGTTAAGGCTCTCAATCATTGGGATCTATTAAGCAGATACAAGGCTCTTGCGAGCAACATCAACAAGTGTCTTGAAAGTAGCTGGATCATTTGTTGCAAGATCTGAAAGAACACGACGATCTACTTCCACTCCTGCAGCCTTAAGGCCTTGGATGAAGCGGTTGTATGTAAGACCATGTTCGCGGCATCCAGCGTTAATGCGCTGAATCCATAGGCGACGGAAATCGCCCTTCTTATCTTTACGGTCGTTGAACGCGTAAACCATTGAGTGCGTAACTTGTTCCTTCGCCTTTGTGAAAAGACGGGAACGTTGTCCGCGATAACCACTGGCACGTTCTAAAGTTGTGCGACGCTTCTTAGCAGCGTGAACTCCGCGTTTTACTCTCATTTAATTCACACTTCCTTACTTCAAGCCAAGCATGCGCTTGGCTGTCATCGTTACGGTTGGCTTTGCTGACTTCTCAGTTGAGAGACGGCGGGTGACTCGTGAAGATTTGTGCTCGAGTAAGTGGCGCTTTCCAGCACGCTCGTGCATAACCTTTCCAGTACCTGTGATGCGGAAAGTCTTCTTCGCACCACTATGTGTTTTCATCTTTGGCATTTCTTACGCTCCATCCGTTGTCTCTGCTGCGGCATCGGCTTTTGCCTTACGCGCTGCTTTTGCTTCAGCTACTGCTTCTGTCTTCTTCTTTGTTGGGCCTAACACCATTGTCATGTTTCGTCCCTCTTGTTTAGGGGCGAACTCAACAAAGGCAAACTCTGCAACATCTTCTGCAAGACGCTGCAATAGCTTGTAGCCCATCTCAGGTCGCGTTTGTTCGCGGCCGCGGAACTTCATCGTCACCTTCACCTTGTCGCCACCCTTGAGAAATTTCTCAACCTGATTGCGCTTTGTAACGTAATCATGAGTTTCGATCTTTGGTGTTAAACGCACTTCCTTCACCACAATGTGGGTCTGGTTCTGTCGCGCTTCCCGTGCCTTCTGTGCAACTTCGTACTTATATTTTCCGAAGTCCATGATCTTGCAAACGGGTGGATTGGCTTCTGGCGCGATTTCGACTAAGTCGAGACCAACTTCATCTGCCATCTTTAACGCTGTATCGATATCGACAACTCCAACTTGCTCACCGGTGTAACCGATAAGACGAATTTCGGGTGTGCGAATTCGATCATTAATGCGCGGGTCAGTTGTGATTTGTGCTCCTTCGGCTTCGTTTAACGCTTTGGTCTAACAGCGCTGCATGAGAAAACCGCAAGGAAAAAGAGAAGTAAATCTCTCATCCGACAAACCAGCTCGCACTAGTGGCGAAGAAGGTGGGAGCGGTAACTCCTCTTGCAGTGATTATTAGGCCACTGGTCTGGGGCAAAGATTACCGGCTGGGGGCTAAAAGGTGAAATTGAGGCCCAAAGTGCGCTTAGGCACCCATGGCATGGACGCCACCATCAACATGGATGATTTCGCCCGTGGTCTTAGGAAACCAATCTGACAGCAGAGCAACGACGGCTTGTGCAGCAGGTACTGGATCCGTGACATCCCAAGCAAGTGGCGCTCGCTCATTCCATACTTTTTCAAACTCATCAAAGCCAGGGATAGATTTTGCAGCCATCGTGCGGATAGGACCTGCAGCAACTAAATTCACGCGAATATTTTCAGCACCTAAATCGCGTGCCAAATACCGTGATGTTGATTCCAGTGCAGCTTTTGCAACACCCATCCAGTCATATTTAGGCCAAGCAACTGTTGCATCAAAATCAAGGCCAACAACTGATCCTCCGCCAGTAAAGAGTGGCTTTGCAGCCATCGTCAAAGATTTCAGCGAATAGGCAGAGACATGCATGGCAGTTGAAACATCATCCCAAGAAGTATTGAGGAAATTGCCACCAAGGGCTGCTTCTGGAGCAAATCCAATTGAGTGAACAACACCATCTAGACCATCTGGAAAATGCGCACGTACTCGTGATTCAAGGGCAGCAAGATCTGCCTCATTTGTGACATCGAGTTCAATGATGGAGGCCGGATGTGGCAAGCGTCCTGCAATACGTGTTGTTAGTGAAAGCACTCGTCCGTAGGAAGAGAGAACAACTTGTGCTCCTTGTTCTTGTGCAAGACGGGCAATATGAAAGGCAATAGAACTATCTGTTAGTACTCCCGTTACCAGAATCTTCTTGCCATCGAGTAAACCCATATCAGTGTCCCATTCCTAATCCGCCATCAACTGGAATAAGTGCTCCAGAGATATAGCTGGCTTGTGGTGAAGCGATAAAGGTGACGACATCTGCAATCTCTTGCGCAGAACAAAAGCGACCTAGGGGAATAGATCCAGCAATTTCATTTCTGCGTTTTTCATCCAAAGTCGATGTCATATCTGTTTCAACAAAGCCTGGTGCAACAACATTTGCCGTAATCCCTCGACTGCCAATTTCTCGTGCAAAAGATCTAGCCATTCCGACGAGGCCAGATTTTGAAGATGAATAGTTCACTTGTCCTGCAGAGCCCAAAGCTCCAACGACTGAGCCAACAAAAATTAAACGACCCTTTTTCAATTTCAAAAGACCTTTAGTCGCACGGCGTGCCACACGAAACGCCCCAGTCAGATTTGCATCAATGACAGACTCAAAATCCTCATCACTCATACGCATGACAAGACCATCTTTAGTAATTCCTGCGTTAGCAACAATGATCTCTGGGATTCCCCATTGGGCTTCGATCTCATCGAAAGCTTTATCGACACTCTCTGTGCTGGTCACATCCATGATGACGGACTTAAAGCCAGCTGGCGCGCTTCCACTTCGGTACGTAACAACGACGTCATGGCCTGCGGCGGCAAGAGAGTGCGCAACTGCTAAACCGATGCCACGATTTCCACCTGTTACTAAGGCCACTGAACTCATACCCAAAACTTACTGGTTACCGCTAGGTATTCAAAAGAAGCGCTTGGGTGCGCCTAGCACTACTCTTACTGCATGGCTAAGAAGAAGAAAGTTTTCGCGATTACCGATGCGCCCTTAGCCCTGACCCGTGATCAAGCTGCTCGTCAAAAAAGGTATTTCATTTCCATGATGGTTCGAACTGCTTGCTTCGTATTAACGGTTATTTTGCCTAGCCCCTACCGTTGGTTCGCTTTGGCCGGAGCCGTTGGTCTTCCATATTTTGCTGTAGTCATCGCTAACGCTGGCCGAGAAACTATTTCGAGAAATAATCAGATTATCGAAGAGAAACCTTTATCACTCGATTAATCATGGCAAAAGTTCGCGAACCATTTGCATATTTTAAATCTTTAGTCGCTCTAACCCTCATTATTCTCTGTCTCATAGCTGCTCAGTGGCAATATCAGCGTGGTGTAGATAGACATGCACGAAATGCGATTATTGAAAAACACATTGCACTTGCCCCAACTTCTCTAGATTCAGTGAAAGATTCACCTCTAGCGGCTGAATGGCAGACCGTCACCACACAAGGCGTCTTTGATCCAACAAAGCAGATACTCCTGAAAAATCGCTATAGCGAAGGTTTCTATGGCTTTGAAGTTCTCACATTGTTTACAACTCCCAACAATGAAAAATTCTGGGTGGATCGTGGATGGGTAAAGGCCGGAGCAGCAGCCACAATTGCGCCAACCATTACGCCTCCACCAACAACTCCTGTTTCAATCACAGGTAGATTGCGATTAGATTCTTCGCTCCCTCGAGGATCCTTCTTTGCACTTCCAGCAGATGGAAGCGGCCTTATCTCTAAGCTCGATGCACAATCTCAACTTGATACACAGGATTACTACATCGATCTCTTAAGCGGATCTGAAAGCTCACTCACACCAGCTGTGCCCGCACAACTTCCTGAACTGAGCGATGGCCCTCATATGGCATATGCATTGCAGTGGCTCTTCTTTGGCGGCTTAGTAATTTACGGACGGATATTAATTCGCCGCACCCGTTAAGTCCTGACGGTTATAAAGATCGGCATATAGACCACCGCGTGCCACAAGTTCATCGTGCTTTCCGCGCTCAACTATCTGACCCTTATCAAGAACAAGAATTTGATCAGCATCTCTCACGGTGCTCAAACGGTGGGCAATAACAATGCTTGTGCGACCCTTCAGAGCGCTTTGCAACGCAGCCTGAACTAACGCCTCATTCTCTGAATCTAAATGCGCGGTCGCTTCATCAAGAATGACAACTGATGGAGATTTGAGAAGTAAGCGAGCAATAGCCAAGCGTTGCTTTTCTCCGCCAGATAGACGGTGTCCTCGCTCTCCCACCATGGTGTCTAGCCCATTAGGCAAAGACTTAATCAACTCCCAAATCTGTGCTGACTCACAAGCAACGCGCATTTCATCCTCTGTTGCATCGTTTTTGGCATAGCGTAAGTTTTCAGCAATAGTCTCGTGGAATAGGTGTGCATCTTGCATAACGACACCAATTGCCCCACGTAAAGATTCAAGAGTCAGATCACGGATGTCATGACCATCAATTTCAATTGCACCAGTTGTAACGTCATAGAGACGTGGAAGCAGGGCACTTATCGTTGTCTTACCGGCACCAGACGGACCAACTAATGCAGTTAGCGTTCCAGGGGCTGCGGTAAATGAAAGGCCCCGAAGTACTTCCCCACTTTGAATCGTCTCGGGCTTTGCGGCTGATTCAAGGGATGCAAGTGAAATCTCTTCAGCCCTTGGATATGAAAAACTAACATCCTTGAACTCAATCTTTGGATGAGTTGGCTTTAACTCAATCGCATTTTCACGATTCTTAACCATAGGTTCTAGATCTAACACTTCAAACACGCGTTCAAATGAAACAAGAGATGTCATAACATCAATGCGCACATTCGATAGCGCAGTTAGCGGACCATAGAGTCTTGCTAGCAGAGCGGTAATCGCTAACAATGTTCCAACGGTTACTCCCCCGTTAATGGCTAAATGTCCACCAATACCGTAAGCAAAAGCTGTAGCGATTGCTGCAACGCTAGTGAGTGCAATAAAGAAAAGGCGATTCAGCATTGCCATCTTGATGCCAATATCAGCAACCTTGCGGGCTCTAGAGCGGAAGTATTCACGCTCTCTAGAAGGCTCACCATAGAGAGCAACAAGCATTGCGCCAGAGACATTAAAGCGCTCAGTCATCGTGCTCGACATTTCAGCATTGGTGTTAAAGGAATCTCGGGTCAACTCTTGAAGCTTGCGGCCAACCCATTTAGTTGGAATGAGAAAGACCGGCAAGAGAAGCAGGGAGAAAATCGTGATCTGCCAGGACAAAATCAACATGGTCACACCTACCAAAACCAAACTCACAACATTGCTAACAAGGCCTGACAGTGTTGCTGTAAAGGCTTGCTGTGCTCCCATAACATCGGAATTGATTCTAGAAATAAGGGCGCCAGTTTGTGTGCGGGTGAAGAAAGCTATTGATTGTCTTTGCACATGTCCAAAGACTACAGAGCGAAGATCATAGATAAGACCTTCACCGATTCGAGAAGAGAAATATCGCCCCAACATGCTCATCGCTGCATCTGCAACAGCGAGTAATCCAACATAGATGGCCAGACGAGTGACTAATGCACCGTCTTTAGGAATCACACCTTCATCGATGAGTTGGCGCAAAAGTAATGGTGTGGCAACGATTAGCGCGGCATCGATAACAACGGTAAAGAGAAAGATCCAAATGCTGAGGCGATATGGTTTAGCGAAAGTAAAGATTCGCTTTACCGTTCCGGCCTTGAGCTTTTGCTGCTTGACCGATGGGTCTGCGGTCATAGATCTGTGGGTCATCCAAGCCGCATGCATTGACATGTGACTACCTTATTGAGTTATACCTCAGACAGTAAAACCGAGAGCGCGAAGCTGATCTCTTCCATCATCAGAAATCTTGTCTGGACCCCAAGGTGGCATCCAAACCCAGTTAATTTTCACGTCCGTTGTCATCCCCGCTAACGCTGATCGGGTCTGATCCTCAATGACATCTTGAAGAGGACATGCAGCTGAAGTCAGCGTCATATTCAAAATTGCAATATTGGCTTCATCAACCATAACGTCATAGATAAGTCCTAAGTCGACAACGTTAATTCCCAACTCTGGGTCGACAACATCTTTCATTGCTTCTGTTACATCTTCAACACTCGTTGTCATTTGCTCTCTCCCTGTGACTGAATCGCTGCATCTTTAAAGGCCATCCAACCAAGCAGTGCACACTTTACACGACCTGGAAACTTTGAAACTCCCGCAAAAGCTACTGCATCCTCAAGTATCTCTGGATCTCCTGCTGCGGTTCCCTTGCTTGCCATGAGTTCTGAAAAAGCGTTCACAACTTCTTCTGCTTGTGAAAATGTCTTGCCCGTTAACAGATCACCCAATATTGAAACGCTGGCCTGTGAAATTGAACAGCCCTGGCCATCCCATGAAATCGCTGAAATCACACCATCGGTGACAGTTAGGTTGAGAGTAATTTCATCTCCGCAACTTGTGTTCACATGATGCACTTGAGCTGAATAGTCGCTTCGCAAACCTTTATGTTGTGGATGTTTATAGTGATCTAGAATCACTTCCTGATAGAGGGAATCTAATTCCATCAGAATTTTCCAAAATACTTCTGTGCACCCAATAAGGCTTCGACTAAAGCGTCAACGTCATGCTCATCGTTGTAGAGGTAGAAGGAAGCACGCGTTGTCGCTGGAACGTTCATAATCTTTGTTAGCGGCCAGGCGCAGTGATGGCCTGTGCGCACTGCAATTCCCTGGCTATCAACATACTGACCAACATCGTGTGGGTGAATATCTTTGATGGTGAAAGAAAGAGCTGCCCCACGATCAACATTATCTTGAGGACCAACAATGCGAAGTCCAGGAATTTGCAACAGTTTATCTAGCGCATATCCAGTTAATGATCGCTCATGCTCGGCAATCGCATCCATACCAATGTTGGAAAGGTAATTAAGCGCGGCACCCAACCCAACAGCCTGTGCCATATTTGGAACTCCGGCTTCAAACTTTTGTGGTGCCTCTGCCCATGTAGCACTCTCCATTGTTACAGCAGTCACCATTGAACCACCCGTTAAAAACGGTGGTAACTCGCTAAGCAATTCTGCCTTACCCCACAAAATTCCAACACCCGTTGGGCCAACAGATTTATGACCAGAGAAGGCTAGAAAATCCACATCTAAATCAACAACGTTCACACGCATATGCGGAACAGACTGACAGGCATCTAGAACAACCACTGCCCCTACTTCACGTGCACGCTTAACGATGGCACCTAATGGATTAATCGTTCCCAAAACATTTGATTGATGCGTAAGTGCAACCACCCTTGTATTGGCGGTAATAACCTGATCAATGTTTGAGAGATCTAACCTTGAATCTTGATTGACTTTAAACCACTTGAGCTGAGCCCCGGTGCGCTTAGCTAACTGCTGCCAAGGAATCAGGTTTGCATGGTGCTCCATCTCGGTAACAACTATGGAATCAGATGCAGTTAATGCAAAGCGGTTTCCAGGCTCGGCATTACCCATGGCGTAGGCAACTGCGTTAATTGACTCAGTAGCACTCTTTGTAAAGATGATTTCATTATCTTGAGCGCCTAAAAACTCGGCAACAATTGCTCGAGCTCCTTCGTAGGCATCTGTTGCCTCTTCAGCTAGTTGGTGAGCCCCACGGTGAACGGCAGCATTGTGCTTTGAATAAAAATCACTCTCGGCGTTAATTACTGCCCAAGGTTTTTGAGACGTTGCACCGCTATCTAGATAGACCAGCCTTTTACCATCGCGAATAGTACGTTCGAAGATTGGAAAATCTCTACGTACATTCGCAACAGAAAAACTCATTAGATCCTTACTTGCTCACGTAATCTGCGTAACCATTGGCCTCTAGCTTGTCAGCTAGATCCGGTCCACCCTCTTCAACGATTTTGCCATTAGCAAAAACGTGAACAAAGTCAGGCTTGATGTATTTCAAGATACGTGTGTAGTGAGTAATCAAAAGCACGCCCAAATCATTATTTGCCTTTGCGCGATTAACACCTTCTGAAACGATACGAAGAGCATCAACATCTAGCCCTGAATCTGTTTCATCCAAGATGGCCATCTTGGGCTTCAATAGTTCCAGCTGCATAATTTCATGACGCTTCTTTTCTCCGCCAGAAAATCCCTCGTTAACATTTCGAGTAGCAAATGCTGGATCCATATTCAACGCTTCCATTGCACCCTTTACTTCGGCAACCCATGTGCGAAGCTTTGGAGCTTCACCGCGAAGTGCTGTTGCCGCTGTGCGAAGGAAGTTAGAAACTGATACACCAGGAACTTCTACTGGGTACTGCATCGCAAGGAACAAACCCGCTTTAGCGCGCTCATCAACTGTCATATCCAAAACATCTGCGCCATCTAATGTTACAGAACCACCTGTGATTGTGTACTTAGGGTGGCCTGCGATTGAGTAAGCAAGAGTTGATTTACCAGATCCGTTAGGACCCATGATTGCATGTGTCTCGCCAGACTTGATTGTTAGGTCAACACCCTTGAGAATTTCGACACTACCGTCGTCAGTATTAACTGAAACCTGTAGTCCGCGGATTTCTAGAACGCTCATTATTTTCTCTCTTCTACTCGTGTACTAAATCTCAACCGTGACGGAATTTCCGTCGATTTTTACTGCATATGTCGCAAGGCTTATGTTTGCCGGCAAAGTCAAAGCTGCGCCGGTTCTTAAATCGAATTCTGCACCATGTAGCCAGCATTCAATTTTAAAATCTGTAACTTCACCCTCTGATAGAGAAGCCTCTGAGTGGGAACAAGTGTCATCAACTGCAAATACTTCATCGCCCACTCTGGCAACACAGATGCTCTTTCCATCTTTTTCAATCTTGACCGGCTTGCCAACCTCTAATTGATCTAATGTTAAGTCGGCCATTTATGCACCAGCTCTTTCAAGTTCGCCATCGATACGTTCCATGAGGCGCTCTTGTACTTCTTCGTTTCCAATCTCAGTAATGATTTCATTGAAGAAACCACGAACAACTAGGCGACGGGCATTTTCTAGCGTGATTCCACGTGACATCAAGTAGAACAACTGCTCGTCATCAAAGCGGCCTGTAGTACTCGCGTGACCCGCACCAACGATTTCGCCAGTTTCAATCTCAAGGTTGGGAACCGAATCAGCGCGTGCTCCATCTGTTAGCAAAAGATTTCTGTTGAGCTCATAGGTGTCAGTACCTTCGGCAACTGCGCGGATCAATACATCACCGATCCACACTGTGTGAGCATCTCTGCCAGCAAGTGCGCCTTTAAAGTTCACTCGAGATTTAGCATTTGGCACAGCGTGATCAACGTGCATACGGTGCTCAAAGAACTGTCCGGTAGTTGCAAAATACACTCCTAGAAGTTCTGCTGATGCACCTGGTGCTGTGAATTCAACTGTTGGCAGAATGCGCACTACATCTCCCCCAACGGTTACTGTGATTGATTTGAATGTTGCATCCTTATCAACCACTGCGTGGTGGCGGGCGGTGTAAACACTCTTTGAATCAAACTCTTGAAGAGTTACGAAAGTCAGCGATGATCCAGGAGCTAAAGCGATCTCTAGGTCTTCTGCCAGCAATGTATCGCCAATGTTTTCAACGATTACTGTTGCAACAGCATGAGTACCTAGTGAAATACGCACTCTTGAAAGTTCAGCTGAATCAAGGGCGCCTGCTGAGCGGGTCAAAAAGATTGGCTCTTTAATTTCCGCATTTGCGTCAATAGAAAGATGTGCAACATCAGAGACTTCCCCGCGGATGCGCTCGATGATGACATCATCGCTCACAGCAAGAGGTGCCAAAGATTCACGAGTAAAGCTGGCACCCTTAGGTAATCCCGCTTTGGCTAAAAGTGAATTACGGTCTGCAACAACAGCCGAACCATCATGTAAACCGCGCAAGCGCTTTAACGGTGTGAACCGCCAAGCTTCTTCGCGCCCCGTTGGGGTTAAGTAATTAGTAGTTAAAACAGACATTAACCAACAGCACCTTCCATTTGAAGTTCAATGAGGCGATTGAGCTCTAGGGCATATTCCATAGGTAGCTCACGTGCAATTGGCTCAATGAATCCACGGACAATCATGGCCATAGCTTCATCTTCAGTTAATCCGCGAGACATCAAATAGAAGAGCTGATCATCAGAGATCTTTGAAACAGTTGCTTCGTGACCCATTGAGACATCATCTTCGCGAATATCAACATATGGATATGTATCAGAACGAGAAATTGTGTCAACTAGAAGTGCATCGCACTTCACTGTGCTCTTCGAGTGATGTGCGCCCTCTTGAACTTGGACAAGTCCACGATAAGAAGTACGTCCACCATTTCGTGCAACAGATTTAGAGATAACAGATGACGATGTATATGGCGCAGCATGAACCATCTTTGCGCCAGAATCTTGGTGTTGTCCTTCTCCAGCAAAGGCAAGTGAGAGAGTCTCACCCTTTGCATGTGGACCCATCAAAAAGATTGCTGGGTACTTCATGGTGACCTTAGAACCGATGTTTCCATCAACCCATTCCATGGTCGCACCTTCGGCACATGTTGCGCGCTTGGTAACCAAGTTATAGACGTTGTTAGACCAGTTTTGAATTGTGGTGTAGCGAACGCGTGCACCCTTCTTCACAATGATTTCAACTACAGCTGAGTGAAGTGAATCTGACTTATAAATAGGAGCTGTACAGCCTTCAACATAGTGAATGTATGAATCCTCATCGGCGATGATTAATGTGCGCTCGAACTGACCCATGTTCTCAGTGTTAATGCGGAAATATGCCTGCAATGGAATATCTACGTGAACACCCTTTGGCACATAAATAAATGAACCACCTGACCACACAGATGTATTAAGAGCTGCGAACTTGTTATCGCCCACTGGGATAACAGTTCCGAAGTACTCCTTAAATAGCTCCGGGTGCTGCTTAAGAGCGCTATCTGTATCAAGGAAAATAACGCCTTGCTTCTCTAGATCCTCACGGATTGAGTGATAAACAACCTCTGACTCATATTGAGCAGCAACACCTGAAACTAAGCGTTGTTTTTCAGCTTCTGGGATACCTAGACGATCGTATGTGTTCTTAATTTCATCTGGCAGGTCATCCCACGTTGCAGCCTGCTTTTCTGTTGAGCGCACGAAGTATTTGATTGTGTCAAAGAAGATTCCAGAAAGGTCAGAACCCCAGTTTGGCATTGGCTTTTTCTCA
The DNA here is from genome assembly GCF_002288185.1 of Candidatus Planktophila vernalis. Taxonomy (NCBI): domain Bacteria; kingdom Bacillati; phylum Actinomycetota; class Actinomycetes; order Candidatus Nanopelagicales; family Candidatus Nanopelagicaceae; genus Candidatus Planktophila; species Candidatus Planktophila vernalis. The sequence goes on from NZ_CP016776.1 coordinate 745,832, forward strand.
AATAGCGCAAGGCCCTTTAAGCGAAGGTCTAGCATCCACTGTGGCTCAGATTTCTTTGCCGAGATGTCGCGCACGACATCTTCATTCAGGCCACGCTTTGCGTTCGTGCCTGCATCGCTCTTATCTGACCAACCGTATTCGTAGTTGCCGATACCTTCGAGTTCTGGATGTGCGATTGTCATGCACGTACCTTTCGCTTTGTTGTAGCTGTGGTTGTGGGTATAAAAGTTGTGCACACGCCATCACCATGTGCAATTGTTGCTAAACGTTGAACGTGAGTACCTAATAAACGTGAGAGTGCTTCAGTTTCTGCTTCGCATAACTGGGGAAATTCAGATGCAACGTGGGCAATGGGACAGTGGTGCTGACATAACTCTTCACCCATTGGCTTCTTAGTAACACTTGCGGCATAGCCCTGCTCTGTGAGAAATTGTGCGAGAGCTTCAGTCTTATTGCTCTTCTTAGCTAGAGCAACTGTCGCCTTTCGCTCAATGTCATCTGCGCGAGATTGGGCAAAATTGGAAACTAAGTGTTCTCCCGATTGGGCCGACATAAACTTCAATGCAGCAACCGCTAAATCGTCGTAAGAATGCTCGAATTGTTCACGGCCCTTATCGCTCATAACAAAAACTTTTGAAGGTCGACCTCTGCCACGATTAATCGCTGAGTGCGGTTCGCGTGCTTGCAAAACTCCATCTGCAACAAGTAAATCAAGATGGCGTCGAATTCCAGCTGGAGTCAGACCTAGGCGCTGGCCAAGAACAGCAGCCGTTGAGGGGCCGTTTTCTAATATGGAACGCGCCACTAAGTCCCGGGTGCGAAGATCATCACCTGGAACTGGGCTTGTTTGGCCGCTCATTTTCACAACACTATTGTGTCGTAATTCGACACCATCGGCCACTCGGCCCGCCTGAGCACCGGGTAGCCATAGGGTTGGGCCATGGCATCAATGCGCGCAGCTCGAGCGTTAAAACCTCTGAGTCTGGCCCTTCTAGTTTCCCAGGCGGCCATCGTTGTCACTGGGGGCGCAGTACGCCTCACCGGCTCAGGCCTTGGTTGTCCCACATGGCCCGAGTGCACGCCAGGTTCATATTTTCCAGTTGAAAACCAAGTCGAAGGAACTTTTCACTCCTGGATTGAGTTTGGTAACCGCTTACTTACCTTTGTTCTTGTTATTTTCGCGCTGGCAACTTTGATTGCAGTTCTTCGCTCTGGAAGAAAAGATCTGCGCATACTTGCAGCTGGCCAATTCTTAGGAATTTTTGGCCAAGGTGTTCTAGGTGGAATCACCGTTCTAACAGATCTCAATCCGCTGACAGTGGCTAGCCACTTTTTACTATCAATAGTTTTGATTGCTGGAGCAACATCTCTTCACTCACGACGCAAAGGACCAGCCGCTAAGACCGGTGCAAGTGGTGTCATAAGCAACTATTCGAAAATTCATGTTACCTGGACGGCTCTGGTAATCGTCTTGGGAACAATTGTTACTGCAGCAGGTCCCCATGCCGGAGATTCTGATGTCCCGCGACTTGATGTAGCAATGCAAGATGTTGCACGTACGCATTCAATCTCGGTAATTCTTTTAATGCTCTTAACAATTGCCTTCTATCGCAGGAGCGAATTAACTGCGTTGACTAAGCACCGCATTGGTATCTTCTTCCTTATTTCACTTTCTCAAGGGGTGCTTGGATACATTCAATACTTCCTGGGTGTACCTGAGCTACTAGTAGGACTTCACATTCTGGGAACAACTTTGGTGTGGATTGGTGCGTGGAGAATCTGGCTTTCAGTTCAATTTAGAGCAAAGGAAATGGCGTTATGAGTTCGATATCTGATTGGTCAGAGATGGATGATCTGGTTGTTGCACATGCCCGTGCTCTGGCAGCAGATGCGGTTCAAAAAGTGGGCAATGGCCACCCAGGTACGGCAATGTCATTGGCACCGGTTGCTTACACACTCTTTCAGCGCCATTTAGTTCATGATCCTTCAGATCCGCAGTGGATTGGTCGTGATCGCTTCATCCTTTCTTGCGGTCACTCATCACTGACTCTCTACACGCAACTTTTCTTAAATGGTTACGGCCTTGAAATGAAAGATCTTCAAGAGTTTCGCACGTGGGGTTCACTTACTCCGGGCCACCCAGAATTCGGTCACACTGCCGGCGTTGAAATGACAACCGGTCCTCTCGGACAAGGTGTTGCAACTGCAGTGGGAATGGCTATGGCTGCGCGTTATGAGCGTGGTTTATTGGATCCACAAGCACCTGCAGGTGGCTCTGTATTTGATCACAGCATCTGGGTCATTTGCTCTGATGGAGATCTACAAGAAGGAGTAAGTGCTGAAGCATCTTCTCTTGCTGGAACACAAGAGCTTGGTTCATTAAATGTTATTTATGATGACAATCGAATTTCCATTGAAGGCGACACACATAACGCATTTACCGAAGATGTATCTGCCAGATATCGCGCTTACGGTTGGCATGTCATTGATGTTGCAGCTGCTTCTAACGGCAACGTAGATATCGCTGCCCTTGATGCCGCAATGGTTACAGCCAAGAAAGAAACAACCAAGCCTTCTTTGATTCGCATGAAATCTGTTATCGCTTGGCCAGCACCCAAGGCTCAAGGAACTGCAGGTTCTCATGGTTCCGCACTCGGTGATGAGGAAATTGCTGCAACTAAAAAAGCTCTTGGTCTGAATCCAGAAGAGAAGTTTGCAATGCCTGCAGATGTTTTAGCTCACGCACGATTGGTAAAGGATCGTGCAGCCAAGGTGCGCAATGAATGGAATTCAAAATTTACGACTTGGCAATCAAGTAATCCAGAACAAGCAAAGCTATTGGAGCGCTTGCGTGCGAAAGCATTGCCAGCTGGCTGGGATTCAGACATTCCAACATTTGCTCCCGGCAAGGATGTTGCAACTCGCGCAGCATCCGGTCAGGTGATTAACGCAATCGCCAAACATCTACCTGAGTTCTGGGGTGGTTCTTCAGATTTAGCTGGCTCCAATAACACCAGCATTGATGGTGGCGGTTCATTCTTGCCTGCATCCAGTGAAATTAAAGGCGCTCATCCATACGGACGAATTATTCACTTTGGTATTCGCGAACATGCAATGGGATCAATTCTCAATGGAATCGCACTCCATGGTTTGACCCGATCATTCGGTGGAACCTTTGCAGTCTTTAGCGATTACATGCGTCCGGCTGTTCGCCTTGCTGCTCTCATGAATATTCCTTCTACTTTTGTTTGGACACATGATTCAATCGGTGTTGGTGAAGATGGGCCAACTCACCAACCTATTGAGCACTTTGCGGCTTTGCGCGCTATCCCAGGATTAGATGTAGTGCGCCCCGGAGATGCCAACGAAGTTGCTGAGAGTTGGAAGAAGATTCTGACTCGTGGTCGCGCAGCTGGCATCCTGTTATCTCGCCAAAATCTCCCTGTCTTAGATCGCACAGATTGTGAACCAGCATCTGGAACAGCCAAAGGTGCATACATTCTCAAGGATGCTGTTAATCCAAAAGCGATTCTCATTGCTACTGGCTCTGAAGTGTCACTGGCCATTGATGTACAGAGCGCATTAGCAAGTGAAGGAATTGCTGTTCGCGTTGTAAGCGCCCCATGTCTTGAGTGGTTTAGCGAACAAGATCAAAGCTATAAAGATCAGGTGCTCCCACCATCAATTAAGTTAAAGGTAAGTATTGAAGTAGGAATTGCCCAAGGTTGGCATCAGTTAATCGGTGATGGCGGAATCGCAATTTCACTTGAACACTATGGTGCTTCAGCCGATGCTAAGCGCTTATTCAAAGAGTTCGGATTCTCTGTTGAAGCAATCGTTACCAAGATTAAGGCAGCTCTCTAATGTCTGTAGCCGATGTAGCTAAGGGCGGAACTTCAATCTGGCTCGATGATTTATCCAGAGCGAAGATTTCGGGTACCGATGCTCATTCACTCCCATCTCGTATTGCACACTCAGGCGTAGTAGGTGTTACAACTAATCCTTCAATCTTTGGAGCAGCTATTGCAGGGGCAGATGAATACGCCGCAGATATCGCAGCTATGAAGAATGCTTCAGTTGATGATGTTGTAAAGAAACTGACTACTGACGATGTGCGAGCTGCATGTGATCTTTTCAAGGAAATCTACTCCGCAACCAAGGGTGTCGATGGACGTGTAAGCATTGAAGTCGATCCTCGTCTTGCTCACGATACCGAAGCCACAATCGCCCAAGGCAAAGAGCTCTGGTCAATTATTGATCGACCTAACTTAATGATCAAAGTGCCAGCAACTATTGAGGGCCTACCTGCAATCACCGCACTCATTGCCGCTGGAATTAGCGTTAACGTCACTTTGATTTTCTCAGTAAAGCGCTACGGCGCAGTAATCGATGCATACATCTCAGGTATAGAAGCTGCAACTAACCCAGCACATGTGCACTCAGTTGCATCCTTTTTCATTAGCCGAATCGATTCATCTATTGATGCACTGCTGAAAAAAGATGGCTCAGAAGCTGCAATGTCCCTTCTTGGAAAAGCAGCGATTGCTAATGCCCATCTTGCCTATCAACTCTTTGAAGAGAAGTTCTCCTCCCCTAGATGGCAAGCACAAGTTGCAAGAGGTGCACACAAGCAACGTCCACTATGGGCATCAACTGGCGTGAAAGACCCTGCCTACGATGACACTCGCTACGTTGTTGAACTCATCGCACCAGATACTGTCAACACCATGCCTCAATCAACTTTAGATGCCATTATTGATCATGGAAAAGTTCGCGGTAACACAATTACTTCTAACTACGGCGCTGCAGTTGAGGTCCTCAAAGATCTATCCGCTCTTGATATCTCTCTCGATTCTGTGACAACTGATCTTGAAGTTGATGGTGTGAAGAAATTTGCCCAAGCCTGGGATGATCTACTAGCTAATGTGAAAGCAGCTCAGCAAGGATGATAAAGATTTCAGGACATGCGATCAAATACATTGATCGAAGCGATGTGCGTTATGTGGCTCTAACTCAAGTTCATGCACGTTTGGCAAAGAAGGACTCAACTATTTGGGGCCCTGCCGCACAAGCTGAGGCATCTGTGCGCTTGAATTGGATAGATCTTCCGGAGAGCTCTAGAGATCTCTTACCCGCACTAGATGCCCTCTATGCAAAGCATCGCGACAAGGGCAATGTTGTTTTGTGTGGCATGGGCGGATCATCACTTGGTCCTGAAGTTATCGCGCAAAGCTTTAAGAAAAAGCTTTTTATTCTTGACTCAACTGACCCTGATTATGTCGCCCATGCACTCAAGGGTGATTTGGCAAAAACTGTTGTTGTCGTGAGCTCAAAATCTGGTTCAACTATTGAAACAGCCTCACAGCGCGCACTCTTTGAAGATGCATTCACTCAAGCAGGATTAGCACCACACAACCACATGGTTATCGTTACTGATCCAGATTCACCGTTGGATAAGCAAAGCCGCGCAGCCGGATTCACCGTCATCAACGCCGATCCCAATGTTGGTGGACGCTTTAGTGTGTTGAGCGCATTCGGCTTGGTGCCCTCAGCTCTGATTGGTGTAGATGTTTCAATTCTTCTTGATAACGCCAGCGATGCAAAAACCGCATTCCTAAAAGATCCAACATTGGTCGTAGATATCGCATACCTGCTCGCCTATCACGCAGGTCAATATCTTTCCTATACCGATGATGGCTCTGCAATGCCGGGCTTAAGTGATTGGGCTGAGCAGTTGGTTGCCGAATCAACTGGCAAGAATCAAGTAGGACGCCTTCCCGTAGTAATTGAAAAAGCTGCATCAAATCCAAATGTGTTTTCTGTTGCATACGCCGGTTCTGCTGATTTAGTTGTAGAGGCAGACCTTGCTGCCCAATTCATTATTTGGGAATGGGTAACCGCCCTCGTTGGAGCAGCACTTGAACTCGATCCATTTAATCAACCCAATGTCACCGAAGCAAAAGAGCAGACATCTGCATTGCTTAAGGAATGGGGCGGCGTCCTGCCTGTCTTTACTGCCCCACACACCGATGGTGCAGTTGAAATATTTGGCGAAGGAGTTGACCTTGCCAACTCACTCAAGCTCTTTACTCAAGGCATCCACAAAGATGGTTATGTAGCAATCATGGCTTATCTAGATCGCAAAGATGAAGCAAGGATTTCAGAGATCAGATCAATGCTTTCAGAGAAAATCGGCAAGCCAGTCACCTTTGGTTGGGGACCACGCTTTCTTCACTCCACGGGACAGTTTCACAAAGGTGGCCAACAAAACGGTTCCTTCTTACAAATTACTGGAACTCCATCAACAGATATTGCAATCCCAGGACAGATCTTTGGTTTCAAGACTTTAGTTGCAGCTCAAGCGCTGGGTGATGGAAAAGCACTTGCCTCAAGAAAATACCCGCTCCTGCGATTTAATTTAACAAATCGTAGTGCGGGTATAGACCAACTTCTTGATGCTGTAAAAAAGATTTAGTCTTCGTCATCTCCACGAAGTTTGCGCAGCGCCTCTTCTAGAATCTTCTCGCCTTCAGCATCTGTGCGACGCTCTTTAACGTAGGCAAGGTGAGTCTTGTATGGCTCATTCTTAACTGGGCTTGGTGGATTGTTGCGATCGCGACCTGCTGGGTAACCACACTTAGGGCAGTCCCACTCAGCTGGAATAACTACAGTTTCTTCAACGGCAAATGATGGACGAACTTCGTGACCATTTGCACAAAAATATGAGACATATGCGCGAGCAATCGAATCACCGCGTTCTGCCTCGCCCATTGGGCCAGCGCCGACTCGGCTTCCACGAATTGCACTTGCCATGTATTACTCCTTTTTAAAATATGGAATTAAAAGTTTTACTTAAGAACAAGACTTAAGGCAACAACTAGTGCGAACCACAGTCCACCAGCAACGATTGTGATGCGATCTAGGTTGCGCTCAACTACTGATGATCCACCGTAGTTAGTTGAAATACCGCCACCGAAGAGGTCGGATAGTCCGCTGCCCTTGCCCTTATGTAAAAGGACGAGCAGGATCATGATGACGCTTGTAATGACGAGCAAGATTGATAGAGCTAATTTCACGTTGTCGAACTCCTTGTTTCGTAGAGGGTAAGGATACCTGCAAAAGCGGCCGCGGCCTCACTCTGCTTGCGCGTGGAACTTCACAATCTTGGCTAATTCCTCAGGGTCTAGGCTCGCTCCCCCGATAAGGGCGCCATCCACATCGCTCTTTTTCATGATTTCTGCGATGTTAGAAGATTTCACTGAACCTCCATAAAGGATTCGCATATTTGATGCGATCTCAGCAGATCCGATGTTTTCAATCTCTTCACGAATAGCGGCGCAGACTTCTTGAGCATCTTCTGGTGTTGCAACCTTGCCTGTACCAATTGCCCACACTGGCTCATAAGCAATCACAATCTTTTTTAGCTCTGGCTTAGTAAATCCTTCAAGACCTGCGCGAACTTGGCGAATCACATGACTGACGTGAGCCCCAGATTCACGAATCGCTAACTCTTCACCAACGCAGAAGATTGGAATAATCTCATTTGCAAGAGCGGCCTTAATCTTGCGATTAATTAGTGCATCAGATTCACCGTGAATAGCACGGCGCTCAGAGTGACCGATAAGAACAAATGTGCAACCAAGCTTGTGCAACATCGACCCAGCGATATCTCCGGTGAAAGCACCACTTGCCTCTGGTGAGAGATCTTGTGCACCATAAGTAAGGCGCAAGCGATCTCCATCAATCAAAGTCTGAATCGAGCGAATATCTGTGAAAGGAGGAATGATCGCAACATCAACTGCGTCATAGTCCTTGTCATCTAGTGAGTAAACCAACTTCTGGGCAACTGCAATAGCCTCAAGGTGATTGAGGTTCATCTTCCAGTTTCCAGCCATCAATGGTTTACGCATGAGTGCTCCTTATAAGCCAAGTGCTTGAAGACCAGGAAGTTCCTTGCCCTCTAAATATTCTAACGATGCTCCGCCGCCAGTTGAAATATAACCAAACTCTGAGTCTGCAAAGCCTAGAGCACGTACCGCTGCAGCTGAGTCTCCCCCGCCAACAACTGAGATACCTGAAACCTTGGTCAGCGCCGTTGCAACAGTTTTTGTGCCAGCTGCAAAGTTAGCAAATTCAAATACTCCCATTGGACCATTCCAAAATACTGTCTTGCATTTTTCGATTTCAATGGCAAAAGCTTTAGCCGACTCAGGGCCAATATCTAATCCCATTTGATCGGCTGGAATTGCATCGGCTGAAACGAGAGTGGGTGTGGCATCGGCAGAAAAGCTGGGTGCAACAGCGATGTCAGTGGGAAGAACCAATTTCACGCCATTCTTCTTCGCACTTTCAATGAGACCTTTAACAACATCGAGCATCTCATTCTCAACAAGTGATGTGCCGATTTCCTTGCCTTGCGCTTTAAGGAACGTAAAAACCATTCCTCCGCCAATAGCTAAGACATCCACCTTTCCCAGTAGATTCTCAATCACACCTAACTTGTCTGAAACCTTTGCTCCACCAAGAACTACTCCATAAGGACGCTCTGGATTTTGCGTGAGTTTCTTTAGAACCTCAACTTCTGCTGCAACTAACGTGCCAGCAACATGAGGCAAGAGCTTTGGAAGATCAAAAACTGATGCGTGCTTACGGTGGACAGCACCAAAGCCATCACCAACGTATGCATCGGCTAACTTTGCAAGCTCTGCTGCAAACTCCGTGCGCTCTGATTCTTCTTTACTTGTCTCGGCGCTACTAAAGCGAATGTTTTCAAGAAGCAGAATCTGACCTGGCTTTAACTCAGTGGCCGCGTTTGAAACAACATCGCCAACTACTGCGCCAGGGAAAATGATTTCTTTGCCCAATAACTCACCTAAACGTTTTGCGACTGGAGCAAGTGAGAGTTCAGGTTTTGCTTCACCCTTTGGACGACCCAAGTGCGCAGCGATGACAAGTGATGCACCTTTTTCAAGCAATGCTTGAATAGTAGGAAGCGAGGCTTTAATACGACCATCATCTTTAATGACACCATCTTTTAATGGGACATTGAGATCGCAGCGTAGAAAAACCCTCTTTCCCGCTACATCAAAGTGTGCAAGATCTGACATTAAAGAGTTTTGCCAACGTGTGAAATCAAGTCCACAAGACGGTTTGAATAACCCCACTCATTGTCATACCAACCAACGATCTTGACCTGGTTACCAATTACCTTGGTTAAACCTGAATCGAAGATACATGAAGATGGATCAGTGACGATATCTGAAGAAACGATTGGATCTTCTGTATATGAAAGATAACCCTTGAGCGGACCTTGTGCAGCGGCCTTCATTGCAGCGTTAATCTCTGCAGCTGTTGCCTCCTTTGCAAGCTCCACAGTTAAATCTGTTGCAGAACCTGTTGGAACAGGAACGCGCATTGCATAACCATCTAGCTTGCCTTTGAGCTCTGGAAGAACCAAAGAGATTGCCTTTGCAGCACCCGTTGATGTTGGAATCATGTTAGTTGCTGCTGCGCGAGCACGGCGTAGATCCTTGTGTGGGAAATCTAGGATGACCTGGTCATTTGTATAGGCGTGAATTGTTGTCATTAAGCCCTTAACAATGCCCCAGTTATCGTTTAGAACCTTAGCCATTGGTGCCAGGCAGTTAGTTGTACATGATGCATTTGAAATGATGTTGTGCTTTGAACCATCATATTTTTCATGGTTCACGCCCATAACAATGGTGATGTCCTCATCAGTTGCTGGCGCCGAGATGATTACCTTCTTAGCACCTGCGGTGATGTGCTTTTGTGCATCGGCAGCCTTAGTGAAAATACCTGTTGATTCAACCACTACGTCAGCTTTAACAGAGGCCCAAGGCAAGTTAGCTGGATCGCGTTCTGAGAAAACCTTGATTGTCTTTCCACCAACAGTGATTGAATCATCGGTGAATGTAACTTCAAGACCCAAACGTCCCAAGATTGAGTCGTACTTGAGCAAATGTGCCAAAGTCTCATTAGGTGTGAGGTCGTTGATTCCAACGATATTGATATTTGGGTTTGTTAGAGATGCACGAAAGAAGTTGCGTCCGATGCGTCCAAAACCATTAATTCCGACATTAATCACAGTACGTGTCCTTGCTACTAAAGGGGCTAGTAATAGAAAAGCCCAGCTGTTGGTGGTTCGTATGACTGCCACAACGCTGGGGTCTTGATGCAAATACTATCAGTGGCCATAGGCCTAACTTGCGGGTAGAAATGGTGTTTAGTTCAACAAATCAGGCGAAAGCCCGCTTTCAGTATCAGGGATTCCGAGCTCTCCCGCTCGTTTATCAGCCATCGCCAATAAGCGACGAATTCGACCGGCAATTGCATCTTTAGTCATTGGCGGAGTAGCTAGTGATCCCAACTCTTCCAGTGATGCTTGACCATGATTAATGCGAAGCTCGCCTGCTTCTTTCAAATGATCCGGAATCGTTGGACCAAGAATCTCCATCGCGCGCTGCACACGTGCTGCTGCAGCAACTGCTGCCCGAGCAGAACGTCGAAGATTTGCATCATCAAAATTAGCTAAGCGATTTGCCGTTGCCCGAACTTCGCGGCGCATACGACGCTCTTCCCAAGCAAGTACAGATTCATGTGCACCAAGGCGTGTAAGCAAAACTCCAATGGCATCGCCATCGCGAATAACAACACGATCCACACCGCGAACTTCTCTGGCCTTTGCAACAATTCCCATACGACGCGCTGCCCCAACTAACGCCAATGCAGCCTCTGGTCCCGGACATGTAATTTCCAGTGAAGAAGAGCGCCCTGGTTCAGTGAGGGAACCATGTGCAATAAATGCTCCGCGCCATGCAGCCTCTGAATCACAGATTGCAGCTGAAACAACTTGTGGCGGTAAACCTCGCACTGGGCGACCATTGGCATCTACTAAACCTGTTTGTCTAGCAAGTGCATCTCCTGCTTCGATGACGCGAACAACATAGCGTGAGCCTTTGCGCAATCCACTCGATGAGAGAACAGCCAAATCAGATCCATGTCCATAAATATCTGCAATGTCTTTGCGAAGTCTGCGCGCGCTTTGAGAAGTATCTAATTCAACTTCAATCAAAATCTTGCCAGCGGCGATGTGTAGTCCCCCAGCAAAGCGAAGAAGTGAGGAAACCTCGGCTTTGCGACAGCATGGCTTAGTGACAGATATGCGACTGAGTTCGTCCTTAACTGATGCTGTCATTGCCATGGGGTTATCCAACCAGTTTTGGACCCATGATGTGGCCCAAATGGAGAGTCAATTTTGAAACATCATGATGAACACTGCCTGGTGCCTTGCGAATATCGGCTGCAATCACTCTTCCGCCCATTTTTGCTGCAGCTTCATCAAGGGCAACTGAATTTCGGACTACAGATGAATCAACCAGGCAATAATCAATCTTTAATTCTGGGGCATATGAGTGAAAAAACTCTAAATGCTCTTCTGGTGTGGAGCCGGCAAACTCTTCACCAGTTGTAGAGCTGGTGGCATCAAGATTGAGAATCAATATCTTTTTAGCTTTTGTGCGAAGTAGAGCATCTTGTTGCATGGGCACCATCAAATGTGGCATGACTGATGAAAACCACGATCCCGGACCCATGGTTATCCAATCGGCAACGCGTATGGCAGTAAGGACTTCTAAACGGGCCTGGGGATTTTCTGGAATTACGCGCAGTGATTCAATGCGCCCCTTAGCAGTGGCAACTTCCTTTTGTCCTCTAACAACGATTCGCCCCGTTGATGTGTTGAAAGTTCCCTCAATATCTAAAGCGGTTTCAGCCATAGGAAGAACTCGGCCAATAACTTTCAATAACTGACCCACGCGATCTAAACCAATCACTGGATCTTCATTTTCATTCCACAGAGATGCCAGTAAGAGATTGCCCATTGCATGGCCGTTCAGTGGTCCATCACTTTCAAAGCGATGTTGCATGATGTTGGCCCATGTTCGACCCCACTCGTCATCTGCACACAATGCAGCTAAGGCCATGCGCAGATCTCCCGGAGGCAATATCGGAAACTCTTCACGCAAACGTCCACTAGATCCACCGTTATCAGCAACGGTTACAACAGCTGTTATGTCACTGGTTATTTGGCGAAGCGCAGATAACGTTGCGGCAAGGCCATGGCCTCCCCCAAGTGCAACTACTTTTTGCACTACTTATTCTCGCCCAACGTCTCGATGAGTTGCATAGGCAGAGCGATCATTAGAACTGAGTTGGCGTGCAATCTCTTCTGCAATCGCAACACTTCGGTGCTTTCCACCCGTGCAGCCAACAGAGATAGTCACATACTTTTTGCCTTCATTCATATATCCAGGAACCATGGAATTAATGAGAGCAACATAATCTTTCACAAACTCGCTGACACCCTCACTACCCAAAACCTTTTCACTTACTTGCGTTGTTAATCCAGTAAGAGGTCGCAGTTCGGGAATCCAATGTGGATTTGGAATAAAGCGGCAATCCAAAACTAAATCTGAATCAACTGGGATTCCATACTTATAACCAAAGGAGAGAACATTGATGCGAATCCCCTGTATCTTTCCACCACCAAAAATCTCACCAATTCTCTTCTCAAGTTGGTGCACATTCAAGTTTGTTGTATCAATGGCCACATCGCACTCAGCACGAACTTCTTCAAGCTTGGCCCGCTCCCGTGCAATTCCATCCACGATTCGATCTCCACCTTGTAATGGATGTGGTCTGCGAGTGGATTCAAAGCGTTGAACTAAAGCTTGATCTGTTGCATCTAAGAAAACTAAACGATAAGCCGAACCATTCTTCTTGAGTTCAGCTAAAGCTGCAGTTAACTCATCAAAGAAATGTCCTCCGCGAACATCCACCACAACTGCATACTCTTTGCCTTGAGAACCTGTGCCTTTACCAACTAACGCTGGCAGCAACGCTGGCGGTAAGTTATCAACTACATACCAACCTAAATCTTCTAGAGCATGCGCCACCGTTGAACGTCCGGCACCCGACATCCCCGTCAGGACTAAGGTCTCATTGCTCGTCATGGCTTTATCCTCTTACACCTGTCAAGAACCCGTTCACACGCTCCATGCTCTTCTCTAAATAGGCCGGCAGCATCTCTTTATGTTCAGGATTTTTAGTCTCATAGAGATAGTTAAGTAGAACCAGTCGACGCTGTAGTAGCAGGGAGTCCATTTGAGCCTTGGTATAGGTAGGTAGTTCGCAGACTGTTCTATACCCCTCCAACACTGCCGCGTCCTGCTCTGGAGTATCTAAGTAATACAAGGTGATCGCTAAATCTTGATGTGGGATTCCATAGCCACAATCATCAAAGTCAAAGATGAAGAGTTCGCCTTCGTGCCACATCAAGTTCCAGCCATGTAGATCTCCATGAATGACTTGTATGGGATTGGCAGCAAAAAGACTTTGTGTATCAGCTTCAATGACATCAATTGCCGATTTGATAGCAGTGAATTGCTCCTTTGTGAGCAAGCTCTTAGAACTGAGCAAAAAGTCTTCAGTCCCCCACAACCAATCACTAAAGGTTGGAAGCTGCGCTTTTTCAGAAAGTTTAAACTCACGTGCACTTTGATGCATCCGTGCCATTGCAGCGCCGAGTGTCACTAATTGCTCATGAGTAGGTTCATCACCAATCTCTTCACCTTCAAGCCATGTATAGAGAATTCCATGAAGCGTGCGCCCAGATTCAGGATGAACAATGGAGGAAACATAACTGTCTTGGCTATTGGCAACCGGTCTTGCCACTTTAATCCCCGGGATTCTGGATGAAAAGTTAACAAACTCAATTTCACCCTGGATATTGCCCAAGGTGCGAGTGGAATTCACGTTTATCCGAAGAGCGTATTTATCACCGCTACCTGTGACTACTGAAAATGTTGCATTGAATTCATAATTGATGCACTTGACTTCAACTTCATTGAGGCCATAACCAGCTAGCATTTCTCTTGCAGTCTTTGTGAAAGACTCTATTTGTTGTTCGCTTGTAGAATCAAAGAAATCCGCACTCATTATTTACTCTCCACTATCTCACCTGTTGTTGTATTTATCTGCTGGGAACTCATTGCCGCAAGTTGCTCACCAATAACTGCTGCAATCTTGCTGCCAATACCTGGAGTCGCAGCAATATCTTCAACCGTTGCCTTACGGATTGCCGCTACTGAACCAAAGCGCTCCAGCAACGCCTTTCTGCGTGCCTGACCAAGTTGTGGAATCTCATCAAGAATTGATTCCAACATAACCTTAGAGCGACGTGAGCGGTGGAAAGTTATTGCAAATCTATGTGCCTCATCACGAATGCGTTGTAAGAGATAAAGCCCTTCACTTGAACGAGGAAGGATGAGTGGATCTGATGAACCAGGAATCCACACTTCTTCTAATCTCTTAGCCAAACCACATAGTGCGATATCAGTAATACCTAATTCAGCCAGAGCACGTGCTGCAGCATTTACTTGAGGCTGACCACCATCAACAACGATGAGTTGCGGTGGATATGAGAACTTACTCAACTTGCCACCCAGCTCTGCCACTTCAGCTTCATCTACAGACCTATCATCGAGTAATCGTTTCATTCGCCGAGTAATCACTTGATGCATAGCCCTGGTGTCATCGAAGCCCTCATCAGTATTGATGATGAATCTGCGGTATTCACTCTTCTTAGCTAACCCATCTTCAAAAACCACCATTGAAGCAACCACTGATGTGCCTGAGATATTTGAGATATCGAAGCATTCAATGCGAAGTGGTGTGCGAGATAAATCCAATGCCTCTTCGATTTCAAGCAGAGCTTTACCACTTACTGCTGCATCATTTGCGCGCTTACTCAAGAACTGAATTAGTGAGTACTGAGCATTTCGTTTAACAGTTGCCAGAATCTCAACCTTCTCCCCGCGCTGTGGAACCTTCAATGAAACCGGTGCGCCGCGCAAACCACTGAGCCAACTCTCAAGAGCCGTCGCATCTAGTGGAAGTTCATTGATGAGAATCTCGGCTGGAATATCTGTTGGTGCACTTTGACTATAGATCGAGTAGAAAAGCGCACCCATCTCATCATCGCCTTCTAGCGATTTACTTTGATCCACAATCCATGAACGTGAGCCCTTGATAGCGCCGCCTCTAACAATAAATATTGACCCTGCCGCGTGTGCTCCGTCATGGTGAATAGCAACTATGTCAGCCGTTAAATTCTCCGGCAGCGCAGCCTCTGCAGACTCCTGTGCCCGCTCAATTGCATCAATTGAATCTCGAATTTTGCTTGCACGTTCAAACTCTTCTCGACTAGATGCCAGCTCCATTTCAGCGCGAAGAGTTGGAACAATGTCAGTGTTTCCATTGGACATGAACTTAACTAAGCGATCAGAGAGCGCTTTATGATCTTCTTTGCTAATCCACTCAACGCAGGGTGCAGCGCACTTACCGATATCGCCCAGCAAACATTGGCGCTTAGTTCGCTTGGCACGTTCAAAGTTACTGCTTGTGCAGGAGCGAATAGGGAAGGTCTTTAGAACAACATCGAATGTGCTGCGCAGCGCCCAGGTATGAGTAAAAGGCCCAAAGTATGAAATTCCTGGTCGCTTTGATTTGCGCGTAATGAATACACGCGGGAACTCTTCCTTATTCGTTATAGCAAGATAAGGATAAGACTTGTCATCCCTAAACTGGACGTTGTATTGCGGCGCGTATTGCTTAATCCATGAAAACTCTAACTGCAGAGCTTCAACTTCCGTATCAACTATCGTCCAATCAACTCGCACGGCTTGGTGGACCATGCGATAAGTTTTTTCAGCTAAGTTGCCCTGGAAGTAATTGCTCAAGCGATTCTTAAGATTAATTGCCTTGCCGACATAAATGACCGTGTCCGTCGCGTCATAGAATCGATAGACCCCAGGAAGTTTGGGAATATCCGATGGCCGATAGCTTTGGGGATCTGCCATATCAATTACTTCTTAGTCGCTACTTTGCGATTACTTGCCAAAATCTCACCCAAGAACTGTCCGGTGTAACTGGCCTTTACCTTGGCAACATCTTCAGGTGTTCCTTGGGCAACAACTAATCCCCCGCGGAATCCACCCTCTGGTCCCATATCAATAACCCAGTCAGAGGATTTAATGACATCTAAGTTGTGTTCGATGACGACAACAGTATTTCCGGTATCAACTAAGCGATTGAGAACACCGAGTAACTTGCTCACATCTTCAAAGTGCAGACCTGTTGTTGGTTCATCCAATACATAAATTGTGCGGCCAGTCGAGCGACGTTGCAGTTCAGTAGCCAGCTTCACACGTTGTGCTTCACCACCTGAAAGTGTTGGTGCTGATTGACCTAAGCGCACATAGCCCAAGCCAACATCATTGAGAGTCTTCAGATAGCGGGCAATTGCTGGCACAGATTCAAAGAATCCTGCTGCTAGTTCTATTGGCATATCCAAAACATCGGCAATGGTTTTACCCTTGTAATGAACTTCCAGAGTCTCACGGTTATATCTGGCGCCATGACAGACTTCGCAAGGAACATACACATCAGGCAAGAAGTTCATCTCAATTGTGATGGTGCCATCGCCTGAACAGTTCTCACAGCGTCCGCCTTTAACGTTAAAGGAGAAACGTCCCTGCTGATAGCCACGAATCTTGGCCTCTGACGTCTCGGCAAATAACGCACGTACCTTGTCGAACACGCCTGTGTAGGTAGCAGGATTAGAGCGAGGTGTGCGACCAATTGGTGATTGATCTACGTGCACAACTTTGTCTAGTAGCTCGACACCTGAGACTGTTCGATGTCGCCCTGGAACAAGGTTGGCTCCGTTGAGCTTATTCGCAAGAGTGGTATACAAAATATCGTTTACCAGAGTTGATTTTCCAGAACCGCTCACTCCCGTAACTGAAACAAAGACTCCTAGCGGAACCTCAACGTCAATGTTTTGTAGGTTGTTCTCCTTTGCGCCTTTAACTACTAATTGGCGTTTTGGATCCACCTTTCGACGCTTAGCTGGAATAGCAATTGATTTACGGCCAGAGAGATATGCACCTGTGATTGATTCTTTGGAAGCAATCAGATCGTCATAGCTACCTGAAACAACAACCTTTCCACCATGCTCACCAGCACCTGGGCCAATATCAACAACCCAATCGGCAGTTCTAATCGTCTCTTCATCATGTTCAACAACAATAAGTGTGTTGCCTAAATTACGAAGTCGAGTCAATGTATCAATCAAGCGACGGTTATCCCTTTGGTGCAAACCAATACTTGGCTCATCCAAAACATAGAGCACGCCAACTAATCCGCTACCAATTTGTGTAGCAAGGCGAATTCTCTGTGCTTCACCACCAGATAGTGTTCCTGCCGGACGCGCAAGCGATAAATAATCCAAACCAACATCGAGTAAGAAGCCAAGACGTGCATGAACTTCTTTCATGACTCGTTCAGCGATTTGGGCTTCGCGCTTATTGAGCTTGATTGCCTTGAGGAATTCAGCACACTCAGCGATTGAGAGCTCGGTGATTTCACTAATGTTCTTATCACCCAAAGTCACAGCTAATACTTCAGGCTTGAGGCGTGCACCCTTACAAACATCACATGGAGTCTCACGCATAAAAGCTTCGTATTTATCGCGACTATAGTCACTATCGGTTTCACTTAATCGACGATGAATAAATGGAACGACGCCTTCAAAACCAGTGGTGTAGTTCTTAGTACCGTATCGACCCTTGTATTTCATCTTAATTTCATACTCATAGCCATTGATGATGGCATCACGTGCCTTAACCGAGATCTTCTTCCACGGTGTATCAAGGGAGAACGACACGTCCTTTGAAAGCGCCTCTAACAAGCGTATGAAGTAATCAGATGAGACTTTGCCGGTCCAGGGCGCAATAGCACCATCATTAATCGAGATTGAGTCATCAGGAATGATCAAATCATTATCAACTTCTAACTTAGTTCCAATTCCAGAACACTCAGGGCAGGCACCAAATGGTGAGTTGAATGAGAAAGAACGTGGCTCTAACTCCTCAAAGGAAAGGTTGCAATCATGGCAAGCCAAGTGCTCACTATAAGTACGCTCCTTCTCAGCACCCTTTGCATCTACAAAATCAAGCAGAACAATGCCTGATGCAAGGCGAAGCGCAGTCTCAATAGAGTCCGTAAGTCGAGTCTTGGACTCCTCTTTTGCAGTGAGGCGATCGACAACAACTTCAATCGTGTGCTTTTCCTGTTTTTTAAGCTTTGGAACATCGGTGAGCTGAATAACTTCACCATCAACTCGAGCGCGTGAGAATCCCTGAGTAATTAAGTCAGCAAATAGCTCAACAAACTCACCTTTTCGTGAACGCACTATTGGAGCTAAAACTTGAAACTTTGTTGTTGATGGCATTGTAAGAATCTGGTCAACAATCTGTTGCGGTGATTGTCTCGTTACTGCTTTGCCACACGTTGGACAATGTGGGCGTCCAGCTCGCGCAAACAGCAAACGTAAGTAGTCATAAACTTCAGTAATTGTTCCAACAGTAGAACGCGGATTTCGGTTCGTTGACTTTTGGTCGATAGAGACAGCTGGCGATAGTCCTTCAATAAAGTCCACATCAGGCTTATCCATCTGCCCTAAGAATTGGCGGGCATATGCTGATAGAGACTCAACATATCGACGTTGGCCTTCGGCAAAAATAGTGTCAAAGGCTAAAGATGATTTACCTGAACCAGATAGACCTGTAAAAACAATGAGTGCATTACGTGGCAGCTCAATGGAGACATTCTTGAGGTTATGCTCGCGAGCACCGCGAACAATGAGTTTGTCGATAGTCACTAAACCCCAGCCTCTTCCATAGAACGTAGTTCCTTCTTTAGGATCTTTATCTCATCGCGCAAACGTGCAGCGACCTCAAATTGAAGGTCTCCAGCAGCAGCGCGCATCTGATCAGTGAGCGAGCCTATCAATGCCATTAAATCTTGGCGCGGTAAGGAGGCAAGGGATTTCACATAGAGTCCAGCCGTTGCCGCGCTCTTTTGATTTGCCCGCTTATTCGATGCCATGAGCTCTTCAGTGTCCTCAGATTCACGATTAATAAGATCGGTGATATCTGCAATCTTCTTGCGCAATGGTTGTGGGTCCACGCCCTTTTCTAGATTGTATGCAACTTGCTTGGCACGACGTCGATTTGTCTCATCAATAGCCTTCTCCATTGAGGCTGTGATGTTGTCGGCATACATATGAACTTCACCTGAAACATTTCGAGCTGCGCGACCAATGGTTTGAATCAGTGAAGTAGCTGAGCGAAGGAAGCCCTCCTTGTCGGCATCCAAGATTGCAACTAATGAAACTTCAGGTAAATCCAAACCTTCTCGAAGTAAGTTAATGCCAATCAATACGTCGTACTCGCCGATTCGTAGTTCGCGCAAAAGTTCAACACGACGCAGAGTGTCTACTTCTGAGTGCAGATAACGAACTCTCACTCCCTTTTCTTGCAAATAATCGGTTAAGTCTTCGCTCATCTTTTTAGTCAGAGTTGTAACAAGCACACGTTCATTCTTCTCAGCGCGAATTGTGATTTCATTCAATAAATCATCAATCTGACCCTTAATTGGCTTAATGACAATTTGTGGATCTACTAAACCAGTTGGGCGAATTACTTGCTCCACTACATCGCCATCCACCTTTGCCATCTCGTACTTTCCTGGTGTTGCAGAGAGATAAAGCTTTTGTCCCGTTCGCTCTATAAATTCTGGAAACTTCAGTGGTCGGTTATCTAGCGCGCTAGGCAATCTAAAGCCGTGTTCGACCAATGTGCGCTTGCGCGATGCATCGCCTTCAAACATCGCACCTAACTGCGGAACGGTCACGTGGCTCTCATCAATAACCACAAGGAAATCCTCTGGGAAGTAATCCAACAAGCAGTTCGGTGCAGAACCAGCCGCGCGATCATCTAAATGGCGTGAGTAATTCTCAATTCCACTACAGAAACCAATTTGCTCCATCATCTCAATATCAAAGGTGGTTCTCATTCGAAGGCGCTGTGCCTCAAGGAGCTTTCCCTGCTTTTCAAAGAGATTGAGTTGGACTTGTAGTTCATCCTGAATATCACCGATTGCCCGCTTCATAGTTTCAGGACCAGCTGCATAGTGAGTGGCTGGGAATATATACATCTCAGTTTCATCACGCATGATTTCACCCGTCAAAGGATGCAACGTAGTTATCTTTTCAATCTCATCACCAAACATCTCAATACGAATAGCTAACTCTTCATACATAGGGATGATTTCGATGGTATCTCCACGCACTCGGAAAGTGCCACGCTCAAAGGCAACATCGTTGCGCTTGTATTGCACATCAACGAACTTGCGCAGTAGAGCATTTCGTTCAATCTCATCGCCCACACGCAGTTTGATCATGCGATCCACATACTCTTGCGGTGTTCCAAGTCCATAAATACAAGAAACCGTTGCGACCACAATCACATCTCTGCGGGTTAATAACAAGTTTGTTGCTGAGTGGCGCAAGCGCTCAACCTCATCATTAACACTTGAATCCTTCTCAATGAAGGTATCTGTCTGTGGTACGTATGCCTCTGGTTGGTAGTAGTCGTAGTAAGAGACAAAGTATTCAACGGCGTTATTGGGAAGTAGTTCTCTAAACTCATTTGCTAGCTGCGCAGCCAGAGTTTTGTTTGGAGCTAAGACCAAGGTAGGACGCTGGAGCTTTTCAATCAACCAGGCGGTGGTTGCAGACTTTCCTGTACCGGTGGCGCCAAGTAGAACCACATCTTGTTCGCCAGCATTAATGCGACGGGCAATCTCTTCAATAGCCTCTGGTTGATCACCAGCAGGGACATAGTCACTAATTACTTGAAATGGCTCGACTCGTCTCTGGAGTTCAGATATCGGGCGCATTTGCTAAGCCTACTTTTTTACATCCTTATCCGCGAGTTCTTCCCAGATATTTTCTACTTTACGCAGTAAATCATCTTCACTACCATCATTTTCAATCAAGAAATCAGCTATCGATTCGCGCTGCTCTCTCGTTGCCTGGGCAGCTATGCGAGCTTCTATCTCAGAGATATGTAAGCCCCTTGCACGCAATCGTGAAACTCTATTCTCCATCAATGATTCAACGGTAATGACAATATCAAAGCGATCCTGACCTCCAGTTTCAAACAAAAGAGGGATTTCATAGACAAGGGTTTGATCAGCTTTTAAGGATGCAACTGCTTCTTCGAACTCATGACGAATCCAAGGATGAATGATGTTTTCTAATTTCACCTTCAATGTGGGGTCTTTAAATATCAACTCCCCCAGTGCGCGCCTATCGATGTCACCATTCTTTAATATGGAATCACCGAAGGTGCTCACTACTTCATCAAAGCCAGTCGAGCCTCGCTCTATCGCCGCGCGAGCTAACTGATCTGCATCAATAACGATTGCGCCAAGATCGGCAAAGTACTCCGCCGCAAGTGACTTACCGCAGCCAATGCCACCGGTTAAACCAATTACGCGCATGGAATAAGGATAACCCGAGTAGAAAAGAAAAAGGACCCGACTATTACGTCGAGTCCCTTTACTTTAATTATTTCTACTCAGCAGCAGGAGTTTCTTCGGCTGGAGTTGCAGCAGCATCGGCAGCTTTAGCTTCTGCCTTTTGCTTCTTATGTGCCATGAAACGCTCTTGCGCTTGGGCGTATTGCTTTTCCCATTCTTCGCGCTGTGTTTCATATCCAGGCTTCCACTCTTGTGAATCTGAATCGAAACCTTCTGGATAGATGAAGTTTCCAGAAGCATCATAACGAGCAGCCATTCCGTATTGAGTTGGATCAAATGCTTCGATCGCAATCTCATGTCCTTCATTGGCTTGCTTGAGAGAAAGTGAAATACGACGGCGCTCTAGGTCGATATCGATGATCTTTACGAATAACTCATCATCAACTTGAACAACCTGCTCTGGGATTTCAACGTGGCGTTCTGCCAACTCTGAAATGTGAACTAGGCCTTCAATGCCCTCGTGAACACGAATGAATGCTCCGAATGGAACAAGCTTTGTAACCACACCTGGAACAACCTGATTGATTGTGTGAGTGCGAGCAAATGCCTGCCATGGATCTTCTTGTGTTGCCTTGAGTGAAAGTGAGACGCGCTCACGCTCGAAATCAACTTCAAGAACTTCAACAGTTACTTCATCGCCAACTTCAACAACTTCACCTGGGTGATCGATGTGCTTCCATGAAAGCTCTGAGACGTGAACAAGTCCGTCTACGCCACCAAGGTCAACGAATGCACCGAAGTTAACGATTGATGAAACTACACCTGTGCGAACTTGACCCTTTTGTAGCTGATTAAGGAAAGTTGTGCGTGATTCAGATTGCGTCTGCTCAAGGAACGCACGACGTGAAAGAACAACGTTGTTACGGTTCTTATCTAGTTCGATGATTCGAGCTTCAACCTGCTTACCAATGTAAGGAGTTAGATCGCGAACACGGCGCATTTCAACAAGAGATGCTGGCAAGAAGCCACGTAGCCCGATATCGACGATAAGTCCGCCCTTAACAACTTCAATAACTGTTCCAATAACAACTTCGTCGCGCTCTTTCTTGCCTTCAATGTCTCCCCAGGCACGCTCGTACTGTGCGCGCTTCTTAGAAAGAATCAAACGACCTTCTTTGTCTTCTTTTTGAAGAACAAGAGCTTCAATAGTCTCGCCAACCTTGACGAGTGAGTTTGGATCTACATCGTGGCGAATTGAAAGCTCGCGTGAAGGAATAACACCTTCAGTTTTGTATCCGATGTCCACAAGAACTTCTTCGCGTCCAACCTGGACGATTGTTCCTGTTACTAGATCTCCGTCATTAAAATTTCTGATTGTGCCTTCGATTGCTGCTAGAAAGTCGGCAGCTGATCCAATGTCATTTACTGCAATTACAGGTGCTGTAGTCAAGTTGCTCCGTAGGGATAGATGAGTAGTAGTTCCCGCTTTCGCGGCTGGAGGGTAAGGGTACGGTTTGCGCGTCTATTTGAGCAAATCCATGCGCAATATTCACGCTCGCAGATAGACTTCCGTCAACGATGAAACGATACAAAGAGCTTTTTGCCTTTCCGCATGTTATTACTTTGGCATTAGCGGCATTTCCGGCTCGACTTGCCTATTCGATGATCGGCTTGGGAATCTTTTTTAAGGCAGAACAAGAAACAGGATCTGTGGCCGTTGCAGGTTTAGCTATTGGCCTGAACTCTCTTGCCGGCTCTCTCACCGCTGGAATTCGCGGTTCCTTGATGGACAAATGGGGTCAAAAATGGCCACTACGTATCTTTGTCCCTTGTTATGCATCTTTGATTTTGGCACTGAACTCAATGCATTCCAAAGAATCGATTTTGATCACAGCATTTGTATTAGGAATCTCTGCTCCCCCTATCAATTTATCTGTTCGCCCATTGTGGAAAGACATTGTTCCTGAAAATTTCCTACGAACTGCATATGCATTTGATTCATCGATGATGAGTACAACTTCGGTATTTGGCCCAGTAGTGGTGACATCCCTTGCCCTCTCTTCACGGCCTGGTTTGGCATTAGGCGCGACATCGGCGCTGATGATTATCGGTGGCACAGCTTTAGCTCTCACCTCTGTCTCGCGCAATTGGGTTCCTGAAAAGAAAGCTAAAGGACAACAAAAACTTTGGAGAGATAGAGCTATTCAGCTTTTGATGTTTGAAGGCTGCTTTATTGGATTTGGTTGGGGTGTCTTTGATGTTGCCGTCCCAGCTTATGCAACACAAGAAGGAGTACAACAACGCGTTGCTTGGATCTTTGCAGCCTTCGGTATTGCCACAGTCATTGGTGGACTTCTTGGTGGTTTAGTTTCTAAGAAATTAGCACCACTATCAGCTCTGCGAAATGCATATGTAGTGTGGTTCATTACCTGTATTCCAGTCGCTTTCACATATCCAGATTGGACCATGGCATTAGTGGGAACATTTATTGGACTTATGGGTGGCGCGGTTCAAGTCTTCTACTTCGAAGTTCTTGAAGCTGTTCGACCTAAAGGTTCTCAAACTGCTTCACTAGGTTGGATCTGGAGTGTTGAAGGATCTTTCATGGCAGTAGGCGCAGCAACTGGTGGCTGGATTTCAGAGCACTACTCTCCACAAATAGGTTTGGCGTTGCTTCCTACAATGCTTTTTTGTGGCCTCATCATTCTCACAATTGGGAAGAAACGTCTGGACGCAGCTAATGATGTCCCAACCGAAGAAGAAGATCTTCAAGCAATTAAGGATATTTCCAACGAAGTTAAGTAGTTAGTGCGCAGCCTCATGCCACGTAAGACCCAAGCCAGCACTGACATCTAGTGGAGCCCGCAGCGGATATGCCGCACCCATCTCGCGCTTAACTAAAGCCGTTATCTGCTCTTCTTCACCTTTTACGACTTCAACTATCAACTCATCGTGAATCTGCAGCAATAAGCGTGAAGCGAGTTTTTCCTTTTCGATTGCTGCCTGAACTTTGAGCATGGCCAACTTAATAATGTCAGCAGCAGATCCTTGGATTGGAGCGTTGAGCGCCATGCGCTCTGCCACTTCACGGCGCTGGCGGTTATCGTGCATCAGATCAGGTAAATATCTGCGACGTCCCATAATTGTTTCGGTGTAACCGACCTTGCGTGCATCTTCAACAACAACTTTTAAGTAGTCACGAATACCACCAAAGCGCTCAAAGTATTTATCCATCAGATCTTGGGCTGCAGGTGGAGAGATATCTAACTGCGCAGAGAGTCCGTAAGAAGAGAGTCCATAAGCCAACCCATATGACATTGCCTTAATCTGCCTGCGCATTTCAGGGTCAACATCATGTGCTTTAACACCAAATATCTCTCCGGCAATCCTTGCGTGCAAATCCTCCCCTGACTCAAAGGCCTTAAGGAGTTTTTCATCATGAGATAAGTGAGCCATGATGCGCATTTCAATCTGACTGTAGTCAGCAGTTAAAAGTCCAACATAACCTTTACCGGCGATGAAGCAGTTGCGAATCGTGCGACCTTCTTCGGTGCGCACAGGAATATTCTGAAGGTTAGGACCCGTGGATGATAAACGCCCTGTAGCTGCAACTGTCTGTTGGAAGTGCGTATGAATGCGACCATCCTTGGCAATTTCTGCAATTAATCCTTCAACAGTTGTTCCTAGTTTCTTGGTTTCACGAATGCGCAAAAGTGAAGTTAATACTGGGTGACCGCTCTTTTGATGCAGCCAATCTAAACTCTCGGCATCGGTTGTATACCCAGTCTTAATCTTTTTTGTCTTTGGAAGTTTGAGCTCATCAAAGAGAACAACTTGTAGCTGCTTAGGTGATGCCACATTGAATTCATGGCCGACGGCATCATGAGCAGCTTTTGTCTCTCTACTTACTTCTCCTTCAAAGTAGGCAGCAAGCTTGTCTAGCTCCTTTTTATCGACTGCAATTCCAAGGGCTTCCATCTTGGCTAAAAGGGCAGCAATAGGGAGTTCCATGTCAATAAATAGATTCCATAATCCACGCTCTTTGAGTTCTCGCGTCAGGGAATCACGCAATGTGAATAATGCGCGAGCAGAAGTCAGAAGCTCCTGTTCAGGGGATGAAAAGTTAATTGCACTACCATCTCCCCAACGCTCTTGTAGATCTTTAAGTTCTTGGGCTCGAACACCTGGATTAACTAAATAAGCAGCAAGCGAGGTATCAAATTCAACACCTGCGAGTCCATTACTTCGAGCTAGTGACTTAGCATCATGTGCGATCTTTGGAATTGAGACATCAGTTGCCCAATCCCCCATCGTTGATGAGTGCACCAAGAAGATATCCTCTTTAGAAAATGCCACGGCGTAGCGATGCAATTTCTCATCATCGAGTGAGAAGGTGATTGCTATTTCACCTTTGTGCTTAGCAATCTTTGCATCTAGCTCGCCTGGAGTTAAGACACCTTCACTCAACTCCTCTGCAAAGAGAGCAAACTCTGGTTCGAGTGATTTACCAGTTCCTTTGAGAAGAATTTGCTTCATGCGATCTTTTAACGTTTTAAACTCAAGTCGATCAAATAGCGGATTGGTCAGATTCTCATCGACTCCTGACCATGCCAGTGCATCAATATTCAGATCCAAAGGAACTTCGGCAACTAGTTGCGTGAGCTCTCGATTGCGAATGACATTATCGATTGAATCTCGTAGAGACTGCCCGACCTTGCCGCCAACTTTATCTACATTAGATAAGAGTTCTTGTAGTGATCCATATTCAACAACCCACTTCGCTGCCGTCTTTTCACCAACACCTGGAATTGATGGCAAGTTATCACTGGGGTCTCCGCGAAGAGCTGCAAAGTCTGGATACTGGGTTGGTGACATTCCATATTTTTCTTGCACAGCATCCGGCGTCATCCGCGCTAAATCACTCACACCCCGCTTGGGATAGAGCACTGTCGTTTTATCATTTACTAACTGGAATGAGTCTCGATCACCGGTGCAGATAAATACTTCTGCACCTTCCTTTTCTGCTCGCTTAGTTATTGTGGCAATAACATCATCGGCCTCATATCCCTCAACTTCAAATTGCGTGATACCAAAAGCACTCACTAGCTCATGCAAATATGACATTTGTGAGCGGAACTCATCCGGGGTTTTAGCGCGATTAGCTTTGTATTCAGGAAAGATTTCAGAGCGAAATGTCTTACGAGAAACATCAAAGGCCACGGCAACGTGGGTCGGTTTCTCACTCGAGAGCAGCGAGAGCAGCATCGTGGCAAAGCCATAAATTGCATTGGTGTGCTGGCCTGATGCCGTAGTGAAGTTCTCGGCAGGAAGGGCGTAAAAAGCGCGATATGCCATGGAGTGCCCATCGATAAGTAATAGGCGTTTGCTCATGGGCACATCTTAGGTTGCGCACTAGAATACGTCTCATGATCAACGAAGAGTTTGTAGAGTTTTACAAAGAACGCGGTAGCGGCGCACTAGATCAAAAGATGGGCATCAAGATTCTTGAAGCCGAGCAAGGCCGCATCGTTGGCACAATGCCTGTTGAAGGAAATACCCAACCCATGGGCCTATTACATGGCGGAGCAAATGTTGTTTTGGCTGAAAGTCTCGGCTCAATCGGTACTTCGCTTCACGCCGGTCCTCATCGCAAGATAGTCGGTGTGGACATCAATGCAACTCACCACAAATCTGCAACAACTGGATTAGTAACCGGCGTAGCAACAGCGATTTCACTGGGTAAGACTTTATGCAGTTGGGAAATCGTTATTAAAAACGAAGCAGGCGAACGAACTTGTACAGCTCGAATTACCTGTTTAATCCTGGCAGAGCGTTAAGAATGGGCTCCAGTGCCAAGGTATGCCTCACGCACTGCAGGATCATTAAGTAGATCTGAAGCCTTAGCCTCTTTCACTACATTTCCTGTCTCCAAAATATAAGCACGGTGTGCACGTTGTAACGCTTGCTGTGCATTTTGCTCAACGAGCAAGATTGTCACACCAGTCTTATTAATTTCAGTAATGATGCGGAAAATATTGGCAATCATCTGAGGTGCAAGACCCATTGATGGTTCATCTAGAAGTAGAACCTTTGGACGAGACATCAGTGCACGGCCAATAGCCAACATCTGCTGTTCTCCGCCAGATAGCGTTCCGCCAGCTTGTGAAACGCGCTCTTTCAAACGTGGGAAGAGTGTATAGATCTTATCGAGGTCTTCACTCATCTCAGCTTTGCGATTCTTGCGGTGGAACTTACCCATTTCTAGATTCTCAAGAACTGTCATACCAGGAAAGATTCCGCGGCCTTCAGGTGCCTGTGAAATTCCAAGATCCACGCGCTCGTGAGCTGGAACATTTGAAATATCCTGACCATCAAAAATGATGGAGCCAGATGAAGCTTTGCGAAGACCTGAGATTGTCTTAAGCGTTGTTGTCTTACCGGCGCCGTTAGCACCGATCAGAGTAACAATTTCACCTTCGTCAACGACTACAGAGATGCCCTTAATTGCTTCGATCTTGCCGTAGTGAACGTGTAGATCTTTAATTTCAAGACGCATCAGCTGGCACTCCTAAATAGGCCTCAATAACCTTTGGATCATTTTGAACTTTACTTGGTAGGTCATCAGCGATTTTGACACCGAAATCTAGAACAGCAACGCGGTCTGAGATTCCCATAATCAATGACATATCGTGTTCGATAAGAAGAACGGTATAACCAGCATCACGGATGCGCTTAATCAAGGCGGCAAGTTCAACCTTTTCAGCTGGGTTAAAACCAGCAGCTGGTTCATCTAGAAGAAGCAGTTGTGGACTTGTTCCCATCGCACGTGCGATTTCAAGACGGCGCTGAACACCATAAGGAAGGTTCTTTGCCAAGCGATCTGAATACTCATCAATTCCAATGAACTTCAAGATCTCATGAGCACGTTCACGGTTCTCGCGCTCTTCACGGCGAGCACGTGGGGTACCAAATAGAGCTCCCATTAGCCCACTCTTCTTGTGGACATCTGTTGCCGTGATTACGTTTTCAAGGGTAGTCATGTCTCCCCATAGACGAATGTTCTGGAAAGTACGGGCAATTCCCATCCCGGTAATCTGAAAGCGCTTTTGTTTATTGATTTTTGTTCCAGCAAAAGTGATAGTGCCACTTGTTGGTGTGTAAACGCCAGTAACAACGTTAAACACTGTTGTCTTGCCAGCACCGTTAGGGCCGATCAAAGCAAGGATTTCACCTTTTTTGACTTCAAGGTTTACCGCACCAAGTGCTGTGACGCCACCAAATTTCATGGTGACGTTTTCAAGTGAAAGAAGTACCTCTGACATTATGCATTCACCCCTTTCTTAACAATTGCTTTTTCGCGCTTTTTACGAGGTAGCAATCCATCTGGGCGGAAGTTCATTACAACGACGAGAACTAATCCGAATACCAAAAGACGTGCATCAGAGATGAAACGGATGCGATCTGGAAGGTAACCAAGGATTGTTGCACCCACAATTACGCCCCAGATGTTTCCAATTCCACCAAATACCACGCAGGAGAGAATCAATATAGAAACATTGAGCGTGAACATCTCAGGTGCAATGAACAAGTTCTTAGAGGCATAAAGAACACCGGCTGCGCCTCCAACGGCTGCGCCTAATGTAAATGACCAAATCTTGTACTTAAGTGTTGCAATGCCCATGAGCTCGGCAGCATCTTCGTCTTGACGAATAGCTTCCCAAGCACGACCTGGACGGCGCACACTCAGGCGACGAATCATCCAGATAGTTAGCAGGATCATGAGGATTACCACCCAGAAAAAGACTTTTTGATCATCTAACTTAAACTCCAATGGTCCAATATCTGGAGGCATTGGAACGTTTGCAATTCCATTTGGGCCCTTACTCCAAGAGGAGTTAAGGAGAACCAGACGAACAATTTCACCAAAACCTAAAGTAACAATGGCAAGGTAGTCACCGCGCAAGCGAAGTGTTGGAAGACCCAGAATCACACCGGCCAACATTGCAAAGCCAATACCAAATGGCATGATCTCCCAGGTGTTAAGGCCTGTTGTGGTTCCCATAATCGCCATTGTGTAAGCACCGATAGCAAAGAAAGCCACATATCCAAGATCGAGCATTCCTGACTTACCGACCACGATATTTAAACCAAGTGCCATCAGCACGAAAATTCCCACTGGATAAACCAGAACAGCATCGTATGCAGCAATTGGTGTTGCTAAGAATGAGGCTCCAGCAAATGGAAGGAGTCCAACGAGAATAATTGAAGTAACTGCAATTGCAACACGCTTAGGGCGATTAGCTCGCTCCCAGATATCTGCGCCCCAGTCGCGAAGGTTCCAATAGTTTCTAATTTTCATGAGTTATGCCCTCGTTGTCTGGACGGCTTCGCCAAATAAACCATTTGGCTTGAAGAGGAGAACAAGAACCAAGACGATGAAGACAGTTACTGCCTTCCACTGCGTTCCAAGGACAGCTGAGGCATACACCTCGAGTAATCCAAGGCTGAGGCCGCCATAGAAAGCGCCTCGGATATTTCCAATTCCACCTAGAACGGCTGCGGTAAATGCAGCCATACCCATTGTGAAACCAATATTAAATTTGGTGTATTCAAATACTGTGATGTAGAAGAAACCAGCTGCACCTGTTGCAAGTCCACCAACAAGAAACGTTGTGGTGATAACACGGTTGAGGTTCACACCCATCAATTTTGCTGCATCTTCATTCATGGAAACGGCGCGAATTGCCTTACCCATGCGTGAGAGTTTAATGAAGCGCTCTAATACAAAGAAGATCAACGCTGCTGCAATAATTGTAATTACTGTGTCGAGGCGGACGTTTGCGCCCCAAACTTCAGTCAAAATAATCTTTTCAAGAACGCGTGGAGATCCCACTGGTCGTGAATCTGTTAAAAGACGCATTACTTCTTGAAGTGCAATGGAGATACCAATTGCAGAAATCAGAGTTGCAAGTCGGTTAGTGCCCTTCATGCGAAGGCGACGGTATGCGACGAACTCAACAAAGACAGCCGTAAGGCCAGCAACCAACATTGACATGAACAAGCTTGTGACCAATACCAGGGCAAGCTTTCCACCCGTTGCTGGTTCTGAAGTTTGTGTGTAATGAAAAATATCGCGTGAGGTAATTACAGTTCCGAACGTTCCCCACATAAAGATTTCGGAGTTCGCAAAGTTAATCATGCGTAGCACTCCATAAACCATGGTGTAGCCGAGGGAGATCAAAACGTAGATAAATCCAAGGGCGATTCCTGCAATTGTCAGCGACCAGAACTGATCAATTAGTACTGCAAACATTGTTCTCCTTCGCTAATACCTCTGCGCGAGTATAAAGGTAGATGTTACGCAAGTGGTGGGTGTCTTGGCCTCTTTTTCAAGAGATTTCCAAAACACCCACCAACTTGTTAAGCGTCAGTCCTAGTTAATTACTTGATGATTCCTGTGTTAACTAGAACACCGTTCTTAGTTGTGAAACCAGCAAATAGTCCGTATGAAATGTCGCCATTTGCATCGAACTTAATTGTGTTTCCAGAGATGCTCTTGCCCTTGTAAGCCTTTACATAAGCAAGCATTGCTGTACGAGTTGTCTTTCCAGCCTTGATGCCAGAAAGCAAGATGTTTGCAGCATCGAATGACTCAACTGAGTAAACACCTGATGAAACGCCCATCTTCTTCTTGAAGTCAGCTTCCATCTTTGCATCTACGCCAGCAAGACCGCCAACGCCAGTTACCTTTGAACCTTCAGCTGCAGCTCCTGCAAGCTTTGGGAACTCCTGGTTGAATACTCCGTCGCCGCCAGCAAATACTGCCTTTGAACCTGAGTCACGAAGCTGCTTGATGAACACAGCAGCTTGGCTGTAGTAACCAGTGTAGATAACAACAGTTGCGCCAGATGTCTTGATCTTTGCAATTGTTGGGCTGAAGTCTGTTGTTGTGTTTGGAACTGAGTCTCCGCCTACAACTGTTGCTCCAGCAACCTTCTTCAAACCAGCTTCAACGAAGCCACGAAGAGGTACTGCGTATGCTGATTGGTCATCGAAAACGAAAACCTTTGCAGCTGAAACGCCTGCTGTTGCGTACTTAGCCAAAGCTGGACCCTGAAGGTCATCTTTACCTACGACGCGGTGGAAAATTGGTCCACCAAAGTCAGGAGATGTTGGGTCAGTTAGTGACACGCGTGTTGCTGATGGTGAGATCAACGCCATGTTTACTGACTTGTAATATGGAAGTGAAGCAATTGTTGCACCTGAGTAAGCAGGTCCTACAACGCCAAGAACGTTCTTGTTTGAAGCAACACCTGGAGCAACTGTTCCAGCTACTGCTGGGTCTCCCTGGTCATCGATTGAAACTAGCTTGATCTTGAAGCCTTTGTTCTTTGCTTCGAATAGTTTGATTGCATACTTAACTGCGTTTTGCTCATCGATACCTGTTGATGCTTCTCCACCTGAAAGTGGGCCTTGGTAACCGATTGTGTAAGTCTTAACAGCTGCACTAGCGGCTGGTACTGAAGTCAAGCCAAAAGCAACGGCTGCAGCAGTAACAACGGCAAGTGAACCCTTGATCTTCTTGTTCATTTAGTGCCTTTCCTGTTCTTGTGTCCCGGGACAGGGAGGTGGTTAGGGTAATGGCAGCGATGACCTATTCACAAGCCCGATTGAGCATGAAAAGCCCTGCTTTGGTTGCATTTATGTAACGTTTTAGGCAGGAGAGCGATAACTAGCTCTCGGGTACGGCCTGCGGACTGATGACGGCCTCGGCGACCTGTTTCATCGTTAATCGACGGTCCATGGCCGCCCTTTGAATCCAAGAGAAGGCTTCCGGCTCTGAAAGATTAAGCGCCTTCATCAAAATACCTTTTGCCCTATCAATAATCTTTCGTGTCTCTAGTCGATCATGTAGATCTGCAACTTCTGCAGCAAGTGAGCGCATTTGTGTGTGACGACTAATTGCGATTTCAATTGCAGGAATCAAATCCCCAATCGTAAATGGCTTAACAACATATGCCATTACTCCAGCATCGCGCGCTCTATCTACTAATTCTTTTTGTGAAAAAGCTGTCAGCATCAACACAGGTGCAAGATCAATAATTTTTTCAGCTGCAGAAATTCCATCTAGCACCGGCATCTTCACATCAAGAATTGCTAAATCTGGTTTGTGTTCATTTGCTAGATCAATTGCTTCTTGGCCATTTGTTGCCTCTGCCACAACTTCATAGCCAGCACCTTGTAACATCTCAACAAGGTCCATGCGAATAAGCGCTTCATCTTCGGCTACGAGGATGCGAACCTTTTGTGTCATGTGCCCCGAGTCGGATTTGAACCGACACTGTGCAGTGTTTGAGACTGCCCTCTCTACCGTTGGAGTACCGAGGCGTTACGTGATATCCGAACGGGGCCAATCTTAGCGGTAAGCCGCAGCTACCCCACCAACAGCATCTCCCACGCGGTGAACGCGCATCGCGTTCGTTGAACCTGGAATTCCAGGAGGTGAACCAGCAACAATCATCACTTGATCACCTAATTGAGCGCGAGCTGAATCAATAAGGACGGTGTCTACCAATTTCACCATTTCATCGGTTGCACCAACGATAGGAGTGAGCATTGATTCAACTCCCCATGAAAGTGCAAGGCGGTTATATGTGCCAACCTCTGGCGTCATGGCAAGAATTGGAATAGGTGAGCGCAAACGAGACATACGACGTGCTGAATCACCACTTTGTGTAAAGGCCACTAAATACTTTGCATCAACAATAGCGCCAACTTCAGTTGCTGCCTTTGTTATTGCCCCACCCTTAGTACGTGGGGCTGTTTTTATTGGACGAATACGGTCGAGGCCGCCTTCTTCAGTCTTTTGAATGATGCGTGCCATTGTTTGGACAGCTTCAATTGCAAACTCTCCAACACTTGTTTCACCTGAGAGCATTAGGGCATCTGCGCCATCTAGCACTGCATTTGCACAATCTGTTGCCTCTGCGCGAGTTGGGCGTGAGTTGGTAATCATGGAATCAAGCATTTGAGTTGCAACGATAACTGGCTTAGCCATATCTCGGGCTAACTCAACGCACTGCTTTTGCACCAATGGCACATCTTCAATTGGAAGTTCCACACCAAGATCACCACGCGCAACCATGATGCCATCAAAGGCATCAACGATTTCAACAAGGTTTTCAACGGCTTGTGGCTTTTCAATCTTTGCAATTACGGGAACACGAATTCCCTCTTCATCCATAATCTTATGAACATCTTTAATATCTTCTGCGCTTCTAACAAATGAGAGTGCGATGAAATCAGCTCCTGCTCGCAAGCCCCAGCGAAGGTCATCAATGTCCTTTTCAGATAACGCAGGGACGGAGACTGCAACACCTGGCAAGTTAATGCCCTTGTTGTTACTCACTGCGCCAGGTTCAATAACCTTAGTAACAACATCATTACCCTTAACTTCAACAACTTCGACAGTTACTTTTCCATCATCAATGAGAATGCGATCTCCGGTTTTGCAATCTCCTGGTAAACCTTTGTAAGTAGTGCCAACGCGCTCTTTAGTTCCCTCAACATCATCAACTGTGATTGTGAAGATGTCACCACGTGCTAAATCATGTGGTCCTGCCTTAAAGCGAGCCAGACGAATCTTTGGACCTTGCAGATCAACAAGAATGGCAACTGGGCGACCAGCAGCTTTTGCGGCGTTGCGAACAGAATCTAAGCGTGCTTGGTGCTCTTCATATGAGCCGTGAGAGAGATTCAACCGTGCCATATTCATACCAGCGTCAATGAGCTCCTTAACTTTTTCAGGAGATTCAACTGCTGGACCCATCGTGCACACGATCTTTGCTCTACGCATATTCCTACCTTAAACCATTAGTTGACGGGTTGTTGGTTCTATCGGTGACGGAAGCTGAGTCTCCCCAGTGAGATATCTATCAACGGCTGCTGCTGCACTTCTACCTTCTGCAATTGCCCAGACAATTAAAGATTGTCCGCGCCCTGCATCTCCTGCTACGAAAATACCTTCTTCACTAGTTTCAAAATCTGCATTGCGTGCAATGTTTCCACGATCATCTAACTTAACTTCTAACTGTGAAATGAGATCAGATTGTTCAGGTCCGGTAAAACCCATTGCTAGGAATACAAAATCTGCAGGAATCTCGTTGGCAGTCCCAGGAACTGGTTCAAACTTTCCATTTTCAAACTTTGTCTCAACGATACGGATGGCACGTAGATTTCCATCAGCATCACCTAAGAACTCTTCAGTACTTACTGAGAACATACGGTTATCGTTTTCTTCATGCGCACTTGAAACACGATAAATCATTGGATACGTCGGCCAAGGCTGTGAACCTGGACGCTCATCACTTGGGCGAGGCATGATTTCAAGCTGAGTAATACTTGCAGCTCCTTGGCGAATAGATGTTCCCAAGCAATCTGCACCGGTATCACCGCCGCCTAAAATCACGACATGTTTTCCTGCAACATTAATTGGTGAAACTTCGATCTCACCCAAAGCTTGCTTATTGCCCCAAGGCAAAAACTCCATTGCTTGGTAGATGCCTCTATATTCGCGGCCAGGAATTGGTAGGTCGCGCCATTTAGTCGCACCGACTGCAAGAACAATTGCATCGTATTTCTTGCGAAGATCAGCGCCAGTTAATTCCACTCCGACATCAACGCCTGCACGAAAACGCGTTCCTTCTTTTTCCATCTGAGACAAACGGCGATCAAGAATGTGTTTTTCCATCTTAAACTCTGGAATTCCATAGCGAAGAAGTCCGCCAATTTTGTCTGCTCGCTCATACACAGCAACAGTATGACCAGCACGTGTGAGCTGTTGGGCCGCAGCTAGACCTGCAGGCCCAGAGCCAATAACAGCAATAGTTTTACCTGAAATACGATCTGGAGCCAAAGGCTTAACATCACCTGCATCAAATGCTTCTTCAATAGTGCGCAGCTCTACTTGCTTAATTGTCACAGCTTCGCGATTAATCGCAACAACACATGCAGTCTCACATGGTGCTGGGCACAAACGGCCAGTGAATTCAGGAAAGTTATTCGTAGCATGCAAACGGTTAATGGCTTCGGTTTTATCACCGCGCCAAATCAAATCATTCCATTCAGGAATTAGGTTTCCGAGTGGGCACCCTGAATGACAGAAAGGAATTCCGCAATCCATGCAACGACCAGCTTGCTTTTGTAGATGCTCAAAGCTTTGTGGTTCATAGACTTCGCGCCAATCTTGAATGCGAACATCAACTGGACGTCGCGTTGGAGTCTGGCGCTCAGTTGTC
This sequence comes from Candidatus Planktophila vernalis, assembly GCF_002288185.1. Taxonomy (NCBI): domain Bacteria; kingdom Bacillati; phylum Actinomycetota; class Actinomycetes; order Candidatus Nanopelagicales; family Candidatus Nanopelagicaceae; genus Candidatus Planktophila; species Candidatus Planktophila vernalis. The sequence continues at coordinate 781,597 of NZ_CP016776.1, forward strand.
ATAAAGCCTTTTGGATCAGCCATTTGCAGCAACCTCCATCACCAAAGCATCTACAGGTAAACCTTCACGTGTTGCACGGGCCATTGCTTCGAGCACGCGTGCGTAATCACGTGGCATCACAAGGGAGATTCGCTTAATTGCACTATCCCAATCTTTGATTAATTCACTTGCAACAATAGAGCCTGTCTCTTGGGCAAAGTCAGAGACAAGTGCGCGAAGAATCTCTTTTTGATCGCCAGGTACTGCCAAAATATCAACCATCTCTGCATTTACATTTGCAGGATCTAGATCCAAAACAAAAGCTCGTCCACCTGACATACCAGCTGCAAAATTACGACCTGTGCGACCAAGGACAACCACGCTTCCACCAGTCATGTATTCACAACCGTGATCACCAATTCCTTCAACTATTGCTGTGGCACCTGAGTTTCTAACACAGAAGCGCTCACCAACAACTCCGCGAATCATGATCTGACCAGATGTTGCACCGTAGCCAATAACATTTCCAGCAATAACATTCTCATTTGAATTAAATGAAGATTTCTCATCAGGTCGAACAATGATGCGACCGCCTGAAATTCCCTTACCCACGTAGTCATTGGAATCACCGTAAAGACGAATTGTTAAACCACGTGGAATAAATGCACCCAGTGATTGACCAGCTGAGCCATGTAAAGTCACATCGATTGTGTCATCAGGTAGTCCTGCTCCCCCGTGATTACGGGTGATTTGCGCACCCAACATTGTTCCAACGGTTCTATTAACATTTCGAACAGGAAGATCAATGCGCACTAACTCCTTCTTCGCTAGCGCTGGCTGTGAAAGAGAAATCAATTGATTATCAAGTGCAGCATCTAGGCCATGATCTTGCTTTGATGTGTTGTGGAGCGGGCTGATTACATCTGGTCGTGTGAGCAATGGTGAAAGATCAAGTCCACTTGCCTTCCAGTGATCAACTGCACGCTTGGTATCTAGATACTCAACATGGCCGACTGCTTCAAGTAGAGTCTTAAAGCCAAGGCTGGCCAAAATCTCTCGCACTTCTTCGGCAATATATTCAAAGAATGTCTCAACGAATTCAGGCTTACCTGTGAAGCGCTTTCGCAGTTCAGGGTTCTGCGTTGCAACACCAACTGGGCATGTATCCAGATGACACACGCGCATCATGATGCAACCAGAAACAACGAGTGGCGCAGTAGCAAAACCAAACTCTTCAGCTCCAAGGAGTGCGGCAATAACAACATCGCGACCAGTCTTTAACTGACCATCGGTTTGAACAACGATGCGATCGCGCAGATTATTGAGCAAGAGTGTCTGCTGAGTCTCGGCCAAACCAAGTTCCCATGGAGCACCCGCATGCTTAAGTGATGTAAGCGGTGAAGCACCGGTTCCACCATCATGTCCGGAGATAAGAACAACATCGGCATGTGCCTTACTCACGCCTGCTGCAACAGTTCCAACGCCAACTTCTGCCACAAGCTTGACGTGAACACGTGCATTCTTATTGGCGTTCTTTAAATCGTGAATGAGTTGTGCAAGATCTTCAATGGAGTAAATATCGTGGTGTGGAGGTGGTGAAATTAGGCCAACACCAGGGGTTGAATAGCGAACCTTTGCTACCCATGGATAGACCTTGTTACCTGGGAGTTGTCCGCCTTCACCAGGCTTTGCACCTTGCGCAATCTTGATTTGAATGTCATCTGAATTAACTAAGTAATCACTGGTGACACCAAAGCGACCTGATGCAACTTGCTTGATGGCAGAGCGCTTTGAATCTCCATTAGCCATCTTGATGTAACGCTCTGGATCTTCTCCACCTTCACCCGTATTTGATTTACCACCAAGGCGGTTCATAGCAATCGCTAAAGTCTCATGCACTTCTTGTGAAACAGAGCCATATGACATCGCTCCAGTTGAGAAGCGCTTAATAATCTCTGAAGCTGATTCCACTTCATCAATTGAAATGGCAGGACGCACGCCTTCATTGAAACCAAAGAGTCCGCGCAAAGTCATTAAGCGCGTGCTTTGATCATTGACTCGGTCGGTATAGCGCTTGAAGACGTCATAGCGCTTATTGCGAGTTGAATGCTGCAATGTAAAGACAGTCTCTGGATCAAATAGATGTGGCTCACCTTCACGGCGCCATTGGTATTCCCCACCAATGGGTAAACGCTTAGTTCCAGGAATCGCTCCCCCTGGAGGATATGCAATGTGATGGCGCGCAATTGTCTCTTGGGCAATGACATCTAAGTTGACTCCGCCAAGGCGAGATGTTGTGCCAACAAAATACTCATCTACTAACTCTTGGCTCAAGCCAATTGCTTCAAAAACTTGGGCTCCGGTGTAAGAAGCAATGGTGCTAATGCCCATCTTCGACATAACTTTGAGGACGCCCTTACCTAAAGACTTAATTAAGTTGCGAACAGCCTTCTCAGGTGTAATTCCTGTGATTACACCCTGTAGAACTAAATCTTCAGCAGTTTCCATAGCCAAGTACGGATTAACTGCCGCTGCGCCATAACCAATTAAAAGTGCAACGTGGTGCACTTCTCGCACATCGCCAGCTTCAACAACAAGTCCCACTTTGGTGCGAGTCTTCTCTCGAATTAAATGGTGGTGAACAGCAGAAGTTAAGAGAAGGGATGGAATAGGTGCTTCTTCAGCATCTGCATCACGATCAGAGAGAACAATGATGTGTGCTCCATCGGCAATTGCCTGTGAAACTTCTGCCTTAATCTCTTCCAAACGCTCACGAAGTGAATCGCCACCATCTGCAACAAAGAACAAACCACGAATCACATGTGTGGCTAAGCCTGGGTAATCTCCATCAGCGTTAACGTGAATAATCTTTGCTAACTCATCATTATCGATAACTGGGAAAGCCAAAGAGATTTGGCGACAGCTACTTGGACCTGGATCTAACAAATTGTGTTCTGGACCCATAGACGTTCCAAGGCTTGTAACTAACTCTTCGCGAATTGCATCAAGCGGCGGATTAGTAACCTGGGCAAAAAGCTGAGTGAAGTAGTCAAAGATTAATCGCGGCTTATCAGAGAGAGCTGCAATAGGAGTATCTGTTCCCATTGAACCGAGAGCTTCTAATCCATTCTTTGCCATCGGCGTAATAAGAATGCGAACTTCTTCTTCGGTATAACCAAATGCACGCTGTCGGCGTAATACTGATGAGTGAGGATAAATAATGTGCTCGCGGGAGGGAAGGTCACTTAACTTAACCATTCCCGCATGAATCCAATCTCCATAGGGAGATGAATCAGCTAATTGATCTTTAATCTCAGCATCTTCAATAATTCTTCCAGCTTCGATATCTACTAAGAACATCTTGCCTGGCTGCAGACGACCCTTTCGTGCAATGTTTTCTGCAGGAATATCAAGCACACCAACTTCAGATGCAAGTACTACAAGCCCATCCTTAGTTACCCAAAAACGAGAAGGACGCAAACCATTTCGATCAAGAACTGCTCCAACTTGATGACCATCCGTAAATGTCACACATGCAGGTCCATCCCATGGCTCCATCAGTGATGCATGGAATGCATAGAAATCGCGACGATTCTGCGGCATCGTTTCATGATTTTCCCACGCCTCAGGAATCATCATCAACACTGCATGTGGCAAAGAGCGACCACCTAAATACAAAAGCTCGAGTACTTCATCAAATGATGCAGAGTCGCTACCTGACATTTCAACGATTGGGAACAAACGCTTGAGATCTCCGGGAATTAAATCACTTTCAAGTAAAGACTCACGAGCACGCATCCAGTTTCGGTTTCCCTTAACAGTGTTAATTTCACCGTTGTGAGCGATAAAGCGGTAAGGGTGTGCAAGTGGCCAAGAAGGAAAAGTATTTGTTGAAAAACGCGAGTGCACGAGTGCTAGCGGTGAGATAACACGCTCATCAGAGAGATCAGGGAAAAACTCTTCTAACTGTCCAGTTGTAAGCATGCCCTTATAAACAATTGTTTGGGATGAGAGTGAAGGGAAATAGACTTTCAATCCATGTTCGGCGCGTTTGCGCAAACAAAAAGCCATACGATCTAGAACTAACCCAGATTCCCCGTTCACACCCGCAATGAAGATCTGCTGAAAACTAGGCATAACAGAAAGCGCAGTTTTACCAAGTGAGCTCGAATTAATAGGTAGCTCGCGCCAACCTAAAATCTTTAACCCTTCTTCTACCGCAATCTTTTCTATCGCAGCTTTAACATCAACACCCTGCTCAACAAATGCAATTCCTGATGCATAGGAGCCAGCTGCTGGTAAATCAAAAGTAGTTACATCCTGATAAAACTTATCTGGAATACGAATAAGGATTCCTGCACCATCACCGCTATCTGGTTCTGCTCCAGATGCACCGCGGTGTTCTAAATTACGAAGAGCGGTGAGTGCTTTTTCAACAATTTCATGTGTTGCTACTTTATTAAGCGTTGCCACCATTGCCACACCGCAGGCATCATGTTCTTGCGCAGGGTCATAGAGACCTTGTGCATGCGGGTAATTGGAAGGCAAAGCCACGGCGTCAGAGCTCCTGTTGTCGAAAATGATGTGAGGGACAACCTTGGCCCTGTGGTGCTGGTAAAGAGTATCAACAACTGAGCAGATTTCTACAGCAGTTAAATCCCAGAGATATGGGCAATCTTTCCAATACCTGCGGTGATGAGCATGCCCAGGCATCCTCCAATAATTACTCGAAGGGTTGGTACCAACACCTTTGAGCCTGCTGTCCTTGCACTAAGAATGCCCGTGATAACTAAGCCCATCACCGTGAAGGCAACAATGCTCCAGGCCTTAGCGCCAAGGGTCGGTGCAAAAGCACCGAGGAAGGGAATGAATCCTCCTGCTGTAAAACTTAAGGCCGAAGCTATTGCTGCCTGAACAGGTCGGGCCTTGGTGTGAGGATGTTGACCCAACTCATCACGCAAGTGCGCAGCAAGTGGATCTTTCTTATGCATCTCTTGTGCAACAGTTAAAGCAAGTTGCGGTGAAAGACCACGCTCAATATAAATGTGTTGTAGTTCAACAAGTTCACCTTCTGGATCTGTAGCAAGGTGTTCGATTTCTAACAGGCGATCTGATTCTTCAACATCGTTTTGAGAACGCACTGAAACATATTCACCAACAGCCATAGACATTGCACCGGCTGAAATTCCGGCTAAACCAGCTGTTAGTAGAAAATCAGTTTTACCTGCTGCTGCAACACCAATCATTAAAGATGCTGTGGATACCAATCCATCGTTTGCACCAAGAACTGCAGCGCGCAACCAACCAGCACGATGAGTGCGGTGGTGAAGATTGCGCTGATATACATCTTCTAGTGCCATGGGTCTGAGCCTACCTGAAAGCTATTGCCCTTTGCGTGATTGTGCGCGAAGTGTCAATGCCCCAGCTAGTGCAACCAGCACGCTCACCCAAATATTGACGCGAAATCCAGCAATTGTGTTAGCAGAATCAATTCGGATCGATTCAATTGCCAAGCGTCCTATTGAATACACCATTACATATATGGAGAAGACCTGACCGGGTGCAAGGTGCTTACCAAATTTAATCAAAGCAAACGCTAAAGCAGAACACCACAATGCTTCATAGAGAAAAGTCGGGTGAAATGTTTCAAATGCTGCATAGCCTGAAGGTCGATATTGCACGGGGACTTCTAGGGCCCAAGGTGCATTTAATGGTTTGCCAAATAATTCGACGTTAAACCAATTTCCAAATCTTCCTATAGCTTGTGCAAACAAAATCCCTGGTGCCAGCGCATCCAAAAAATGTGCAAAATTTGGCAAATCCATGCCCTTAGCTAATTGGCGATATCGAAGCCAAGCACCCACAGCGCCAAGAGAGATTGCGCCCCAAATACCCAAGCCACCCTCCCAGATTTTGAGAGCATCAACTGGGTTTCCTCCAGAACCAAAGTAAGCATTAGGAGAAGTGATCACGTGATAAATACGCCCACCAATAATTCCTGCAGGAACCGCCGTGATTGCAACTTCTGAAACTACAGATTTAGCTTCTGGTGCTTGCGCACGAAAGCGCTTATCTCCTAACCAAATAGCTATTGCGATTCCAGCAATTATGCATAAGGCGTAGAGATGAAAAGTAAGTGGGCCCAACTCCAACGATGAAACTGTTGGTGATGGAATTGAGCGAATCAAGGCTTAGCTTGCTTCGAACGCAGCTGCGAACTCACTTGGAAGGAATGCATTGTTCTGGCGCTCCCACTTTTTGCCGTTAAAGAACACGGTTGGAGTTCCTTGAACGTTGTATTTGGTCATAGATTCATAGGCAGCTTTTACCTTATCTAGCTTTGAACCCTTGGTCACGCAATCACTGAAGCTCTGCGTTGTAAGACCCGCGTAACTACCAATCTTGATTAAGTTTTCTGTTGAATAAAAGCCTGAGTTTTCAAGTACTGGCTGCACCAAATACATAGCCTTATGGAAATCTAGATAACGACCTTCATCAGCTGCGCAATAAGCAGCATTAGCAGCGGCAACAGATTCATTTCCAAGGAAAGAGACAACGTGGTAAACAACGTTAGCTTTCTTGGTGCGCACTAATTCATCGATGAACTCACCGTTGGCCTGTTCAAAAGTATTACAGACTGGGCACTGTGGATCTTCCCAAATATCAATAGTCTTTGCTGCACCGTTGTTAAATGTAATTCCCGCACCGTTTGCTTCATCAACAGTTGAAACAACTGTTGGGCCAGGTTTAAAATCGCTCAAGATTGCAAATGACTCATTGGCTTTAGACTTCTCACCAACAACGCTGAAGATAGCCCCTGATGCAACAACGAGGGTGACCATTCCGATAACTAACCATCGTGTGAATTTATCTCCGCCAGATGATTTAGTTGCCTTCGACTGCTTTGCCATTACTGCTCCTCGTTATTGTGAAGTGGTTTTTCAATGCTCAAACGTCCGTATGGGAAAAAGTATAGATAGGTACCGCACAAAGCCAAACCTAAATCGCGCAGAATCTCCTTGAGATAGGCGCTATGTGCCTCGGCAGCTTTACTTGGGTCAACTTCGCCTCCCCCACCAAAACATCCACAGTCAATGAGGATGCCGCGGGCCCACACCGAGATAATTGCGGCGATAAAGATAATCATGACGCCTGTTCCGATAACTGCAGCAAATCGAGTGGACAGGCCAATAATTAACAGGATTCCGATTGCGATCTCTAACCATGGCAATGCATAGCCAATCAGATGAGCAAGATTTGTAGGCAAGATTTTATAAGCCGCAACTGCACCTGCTGACTCAGAAGGTTTGAAGGCTTTTAGTCCTCCTGCTACTAACAGCACTCCACCTAGAAGAAGGCGACAAATCAAAGTAATAAAAGGTTGATACTTCTTATGCAAATTACTCATCGACCCTCTCGCACTCCTAACGCCAACTCTTTTGCTAATGCTGAAATCGCATCTAATCCCTCTTGCTCTGATTTAGCAGTTAAAAGCAGTTTAATGAAAGCTGATCCAACAATGACGCCATCTGCATAGGCTGCAACTTGCTTTGCCTGCTCACGCGTTGAAACTCCTAAACCAACAGAAACAGGAAGCTTTGTTGTGTTCTTCACTCTTGCAACCAGCGCACTTGCATCAACTGAAACATTGGTTCTAGCTCCAGTGACTCCCATGACAGAGGCGGCATAGACAAAACCGCCAGTCTTAGCAGTCACTTTGGCCAAGCGAGCATCTGAAGTACTTGGTGCAACGACATAAATTGGATTAATCCCAGAGTTATCAACGGCCTCTAACCAACGGGCGGATTCTTCAATTGTTAGATCCGGTGTAATAACCCCAGAGCCACCGTTATCTGCGATGGACTGTGCAAACTCGTTCACACCATATTTTTCAATAGGATTCCAATACGTCATAACAACCGATGCAACACCGGTATCACTTGCCACCTTCAGAGCTGAAAAGACATCTGCAGCATTTGTCCCACCTTTAAGGGAAATCTCTGCAGCCTCTTGAATTGTTGGACCATCCATAATCGGATCAGAGTATGGATAACCGATTTCAATTGCATCAACGCCCGCCTCTGCCAGAGCTTTGATTGCTTTTTCGCACCCTGATTTGGAAGGAAAACCTGCTGGAATATATGCAATGAGTGCAGCTCTATTTTCTGAACGAGTTCTTTCAAAAACTAGATCTAAAGCTGTGCTCACAATGGAATACCGAAATAATCTGCCGCAGTCTGAACATCTTTATCTCCACGTCCAGAAAGGTTAATAAGTAGAGTCGCATCAGGACCTAACACATTTCCTAGTACCAGCGCACCAGCTAAAGCGTGAGCAGTTTCAATTGCTGGGATTATTCCCTCTGTTCTAGAAAAGAGAGAGAACGCAGCCATGGCTGCATCATCATTTACTGCACGATATTCGGCGCGACCAATGTCATGTAGGTAGGCGTGCTCTGGACCAACACCTGGATAATCTAAACCGGCAGAGATTGAATGGGATTCAATCGTCTGTCCGTTTTCATCTTGCAAAACATAAGAGCGAGTTCCGTGCAATACACCCTCTGAACCACCGCTAATTGTTGCTGCATGGCGACCAGTTTCAATTCCATCCCCGCCAGCTTCCAAACCAATCAAACGTACTCCCGCATCAGGGATGAATGCATGGAAAATTCCGATTGCATTAGATCCTCCCCCAACGCATGCAAGAACAGCATCAGGTAATTTTCCGGTCAAGGCTAGAACTTGTTCACGGGCTTCTTCACCGATAATTTTATGGAAATCGCGCACCATTGTTGGGAATGGATGCGGTCCTGCAACTGTGCCCAACATGTAATGAGTTGTTGCAACATTTGTTACCCAATCGCGCATTGCTTCGTTAATAGCATCTTTAAGAGTGCGAGAGCCTGAAGTGACTGGAACAACTTCAGCCCCTAACAACTTCATTCGTGCAACATTGAGTGCTTGGCGGCGTGTGTCTTCTTCGCCCATGTAAACAACACATTCAAGTCCCATGAGCGCTGCAGCAGTTGCTGATGCAACGCCATGTTGTCCTGCGCCAGTTTCAGCGATGATGCGCTTCTTACCCATCTTCTTGGTAAGTAGTGCTTGACCTAAAACGTTATTAATCTTGTGGCTACCAGTGTGGTTGAGATCTTCTCGCTTGAGCAGAATTCTTGCCCCACCTGCGTGTTCAGAAAATCTCTTAGCTTCTGTGATGATGCTTGGACGTCCTGTGTATGTGCGATGTAGTTCGGCCAGCTCTGCTTGGAAAACTGGATCAGTTTTTGCCGCGTTATGCGCTGCCTCTAGCTCATCAAGAGCTCCAATAAGTGCTTCGGGCACAAAGCGACCACCGTATTGACCAAAGTGGCCAAGGACATCACCTAATTGGATTGTCATGAACTAATCCTATCCGTGCCTAGAAGTTCGCGCATCGCCAACTCTGGATTGGCTGCGCGCACCAATGCCTCACCCACCAGAATCGCCGTCGCCCCATTGTTTTGTGCAAATTCGACTTCAGAGCGCTTGGAGATTCCAGATTCTGCGACGCGCACCACATCTTTTGGGATGAGAGGCAAAAGCTGCGCAAATGCACTTGCATCAACATCTAGGGTCTTTAAGTTACGGGAGTTAACACCAACAATGCGCGGTGAGATCTCTAACGCTCTCTCCATTTCATCATGTGTATGTACTTCAACAAGTGCTCGCATATGCAAACCCTCTGCTAATTGATGAAAATCGTTGAGTTGTGACTTACTCAATGCAGCAACAATAAGAAGCACAACATCTGCGCCATGGGCGCGTGCTTCAAAGAATTGATATTCATCAACCATAAAATCTTTACGCAGTATAGGAATATTCACTCGCGAACGGACCGCATCTAAGTCATCAAGTGAACCGCCAAAGCGTCGTCTTTCAGTCAACACGCTAATTACGCTGGCACCAGCGTTTTCATACTGCTCAGCCAAACTTGCAGGATCTGCAATTGTCGCAAGTGCTCCCTTGCTCGGCGAAGAGCGCTTAACTTCAGCAATCACTGAGAGTTCATTTTGAAGTAGCTTCTCTAAAGGATCGCGCACCGGTGCCGCTTTATCCATGGCCTCTTGCAGTTGAGCTAAAGGTTTTCTACGAGCAGCTAAATCTTCCCGAACGCCTTCAATAATCGAATCCAGGACGCTCATTTTTTATCCTGCACAGTTGGGTCAATGCCTTCATCAAGTGCGCTCCACGTGTTGAGCACACGAGGCTTTCTCTCATAGCGTGAAGAAAGCTTGAACTTCTTACCAATAAGCAGCACTAAGGAATAAACAACAAGAATGCTCAAGGCGATTGCAATTGATTGTTCCATTAGTTCTTTCGCAATCTATTTGCCGAATCCACTGCCATCAACACAGCTGCTGCCTTATTTCTACACTCTTGATTCTCTGACTCCGCATCAGAGTCTGCAACGATTCCGGCCCCTGCTTGCACGTAAGCAACACCATCATGAATTAACGCAGTTCTAATCGCAATGCATGTGTCAATATTTCCAGTGAAATCTATATAACCGACAATGCCTCCATAGACTCCGCGACGAGTTGGCTCGAGCTCTTCAATAATCTCCATCGCTCGAGGCTTTGGTGCACCAGATAATGTGCCAGCAGGAAAGACTGCAAAGAGTGCATCTACTGGAGTTGATTTCTCGCCCAAAGTGCCAGTAACAGTTGAAACAATATGCATGACGTGCGAATAGCGTTCAATGTGCATGAAATCAATAACTTCCACAGAACCCGGAGCACACACACGCCCCAAATCGTTTCGACCTAAATCAACCAACATTAAATGCTCTGCTCGCTCTTTTGGATCTGCTAAAAGTTCCTCACCTAAGCGGTGATCTTCCTCAGGAGATGATGAGCGCTTTCTCGTTCCAGCGATGGGGTGAATCATTACTTCACGCGCATTTACTTTCACCAACGCTTCAGGGCTTGAACCCACAATTGTGATTCCCTCATTGAAACGGAACAAATACATATATGGACTTGGGTTATTAAGGCGCAGCATGCGATAAACATCAATTGCATCGGCAGAACATGGCATTGAAAAACGTTGAGAGAGAACAATCTGGAAAGCCTCTCCGGCCAATATCTCCTCTTTTGCAATTGCAATCTTTGCCTTGAACTCATCAGGGCTCATGTTGGCTTCAAAAGTTGGTGAAGCATGTGAATCAATCTGTGCAATTTCACCATCAAGGGGTGCTGCCAAATCTGCTTGCATGCGATCTAAACGCTCATTGCATGCATTGAATGCTTCATCGATACGATCATCGCTTCCATCCCAGTTAATGGCATTAGCAATTAAAGTAATGGTTCCATCACTGTGATCTAGAACTGCCAAATCACTTGTCAACATAAAACTCAGCTCTGGAAGTGGTAGATCCTTTTTCGAAAGGCTAGGAAGTTTTTCCAATCGTCGGACAACGTCATAGCCCATGAAGCCCACTAGTCCCCCAGTTAGTGGAGGAAGTCCTGCAAGGGTGGGTGATTTCAAATGTGCTGCAGAAAGACGCAACGCTTCAAGTGGGTCAATTCCAGTTGGTGCACCAGCTGGTGCCGTGCCCTGCCAATATGCCTTTCCATCTTTTTCGCTCAGCGTTGCTTCACTTCGCACGCCAATAAATGAATACCGTGACCAAGCACCACCATGTTCGGCAGATTCCAATAGAAAGGTATTGGCAGCGTTCTTAGCTAATTTTCTATAAACACCCAACGGTGTTTCACCATCTGCAAGCAGACGCCTTGAAACTGGAATTACATTTGAAATCTTGGCGTAAGCTCGAAATTCTTCTAGGTTCATTCTTACTTACCCAGCGCTAACGGGGTGTGGAAACAGGTTCTTTCACCAGTATGGCAAGCAACACCTGTTTGCTCCACTCGAATGAGTAATGCATCTCCGTCACAATCCAAAGCGACAGAGATTACTTTTTGAAAGTGTCCAGAAGTTGCACCTTTAATCCAGAGTTCGTTTCGAGAGCGCGACCAATACGTTGCCTTTGCTGTACTAAGAGTCAGCGCAAGAGATTCTGAGTTCATATAAGCCAGCATTAAAATTTCATTCGTTGTTGAGTCTTGAACCACGGCAGGAATGAGTGTTGTTGGATCTTTAAGCAACGCTGTAACTGCTGGATCAAGTGAGCTCATGGAGTAATTCTGCCTTACCTTGCTGCCACGGCGCGCACGGGATAATTGTGCGAACCTAGGTAGGACTTCACATCACCTATGCGGTGTATTCCAAAGTGGAACACGCTTGCAGCAAGAAGTGCACCGGCCCCTGCATCTAGGGCTGCTGCGAAATCAGCCGAAGTTCCAGCACCTCCACTGGCAATCAATGGCACTTTTGAAACTGAACGCATTGCGGTAATCATTCCAATGTCATAACCAGCACGAGTTCCGTCGGCATCCATAGAGTTCAGAAGAATTTCACCGACGCCCAATGCACAAGCTTTTTCAATCCAGGCGATTGCATCAATATCTGTTCCTTCTCGACCGCCATGAGTTGTGACTTCAAAACCTGATTCGGTACGTGCACGGCGGGCATCGACAGAAAGGACAAGGACTTGTGAACCAAATCGATCTGCAATCTCTGCGATTAATTCAGGTCGAGCTACTGCTGCAGTGTTAATTGAAACCTTGTCTGCTCCAGCTCGAAGTAAGCGATCTACATCAGAAACATTTCTAATGCCCCCGCCAACTGTGAGTGGAATAAAGACTTGTTCAGCTGTGCGGCGAACAACATCTAACGTTGTCTCTCGTCCATCAACGGTTGCTGAGATATCAAGAAAAGTTAACTCGTCAGCACCTTCTGCCCCATAGAGAGCGGCCATCTCAACTGGATCTCCAGCATCAACAAGGTTTGTGAAGTTAACTCCCTTAACAACTCGACCATTAGTGACATCCAAGCAAGGAATGATGCGAACAGAAAGAGTCATCGTCCTGCAACTTTCAGCGCTTCTTGCAAAGTAAAAGCACCGGCATATAAAGCCTTACCAACAATGGCACCTTCAACACCTGTTGAATTGAGATCACACAATGCTTGAATATCAGCCAAAGAAGAGATACCACCACTAGCAACAACTGGTTTAGATGTTGCTGCACAGACAGATTTAAGAAGTTCCAAATTAGGCCCAGCTAACGTGCCATCTTTTGTCACATCAGTTACTACATAGCGAGCACAACCATCTTTATCTAATCGTGAAAGAGTTTCAAAGAGATCCCCACCCTCTTTGGTCCATCCTCGCGCAGAAAGCACGTGACCGCGCACATCAAGTCCAACAGCAATGCGATCGCCGAATTCACCAATGACTCGAGCAGTCCATTCAGGATCTTCTAGGGCAGCTGTTCCAAGGTTTACTCGTGTGCAACCAGTTGCTAATGCTCTGCGCAACGATTCATCATCTCTAATGCCGCCAGATAGTTCGACTTTAATATCAAGTGCGCCAACAACTTGTGCCAAGAGTTCAGCATTACTTCCGCGGCCAAAAGCAGCATCAAGGTCAACAAGGTGTAACCACTCAGCTCCTGCTGCTTGAAACTCAAGTGCAACTTCAAGCGGTGCTCCATAAATACTCTCTTGGGCAAGCTCGCCTTGCACCAAGCGCACTGCACGCCCATCTTTAACATCTACTGCAGGCAGAAGCTCCAAGTAACTCATAGTGCACTCACCCAATTCTTAATCAAAGCTAACCCTGCATCTCCGGACTTTTCTGGATGAAATTGCGTTGCCGAAACATAGCCATCTTCAACCACTGCCAAAAACTTCTCACCGTGAAAGCTCCACCCTTGCATCTTTCCGACTGCTTTCTTGGCTGCATATGAGTGCACGAAATAGAATGACTCGCCTGAAACTCCTTTTAACAAAGTGGAGTTCGGATCACTTTCAATATTGTTCCAACCCATATGAGGAAGTATTGGTGCCTTCAGGCGCGAGACTTCACCTTCCCAAACTCCAACACCTTTATGGTTTGTATTTTCAGCATGCTCGCTACCCTCTTGAAAAAGTATCTGCATACCAATACAAATTCCTAGTACAGGTCGTTCTTTCGCAATTCGCTCACGAATGATTGCTTCGCCATCAACAGATCTCAACCCCTGCATACATGCCGCAAAGGCTCCAACGCCGGGAACAACTAAGCCATCGGCTTCAAGTGCTGTGGCGCGATCTGATGTGACAACTACATCAACACCAGAAGTAGCAAAGGCTCTTTGTGCCGAACGTAAGTTGCCAGAACCATAATCAAGAATTGCGATCAAAGAGAGCCTTTAGTTGAAGGAATACCTGCAACTCTGCCATCGAGTGAAACTGCATCACGTAGTGCACGTGCAACAGCTTTGAACTGTGCTTCAAAAACATGGTGCGCATTTCTTCCTTCAAGCACACGGATATGCAGGGCAATATGTGCTTCTGCAACTATTGATTCCCAAATATGTTTTCCAAGTGTTGTATCAAAAGTTCCAATGAGCTCAACAATCTCTGGCTGACGGTGGACTAAATATGGACGGCCAGAGAGATCAACTGCAGCTTGAACTAAAACTTCATCAAGTGGAACCATCGAATCACCGAAGCGGCGAATGCCTGCTTTGTCCCCCAACGCTTCACGTAGGGCTTGGCCAAATGCCAGTGATGTGTCTTCAACACTGTGATGAGAATCGACTTCAACGTCACCCGTTGTCTTAATAGTGAGATTAAAGCCTGAGTGCTTACCGAGCTGAGACATCATGTGGTCAAAAAACGGCACACCAGTAGAAACATCGATAACGCCTTGTCCATCTAGGTTAAGTTCAACTAAAACATGTGACTCTTTAGTTGCTCTTTCGACTCGTGCAGTTCTCATGGTGGCCTCTCTTTAGATGAGTTCTTTTAATGCAGTTATAAATAATGTGTTTTCGGCTTCATTGCCGACAGTTACTCGCAAATACCCTGGTAGTCCGACATCTCGAATTAGGACGCCTTTACCGAGTAGTTCACTCCAAAGTTTAGGGGCTTCGGCCTTAAATCCTGTAAACAAGATGAAGTTGGCGCTGCTCGGGACAACCTTGAGCCCGAGTGCGTGTAACTGCGCAGTCATTGCCTCCCGAGCCCGTATCAACTCAGAGACATATCCCAGTAGTTCGTCTTTGAAATCTATGGCAACTGATGCCGCAGCTTGAGTCAATGCACTTAAGTGATACGGCAATCTCACAAGCATCATGGCATCTTTTACCGAACTATCACAGAGCATGTATCCCACTCGTGCTCCTGCAAATGCAAACGCTTTACTCATTGTCCGTATAACAACAACATGAGGATTCTTAGCTATGAGTGTTACTGCAGAATCTTCAGTTGAAAATTCAGCGTATGCCTCATCCACAATCAGTAGACCATTGACCTTTGCTACAGCATCAGCAAGTGACTTAATTTGTGAGATTGAAACAGATCCACCTGTTGGATTGTTAGGCGTTGTGATAAAAGTTAATGCTGGCTTAATCTGCACAATTTGCTCAATAGCAAGTTCGACGTTTAGTGAGAAATCAGAATTTCGCTTTCCATCCACCCAATTTGTTCCACACACCTTGGCAATGAGTGGGTGCATTGAATAAGAGGGCGTGAAGCCAAGTGCACTCCCCTGACCGAATGCTAGAAAAATAGATTGAATAATCTCATTACTGCCATTAGCTGCCCAAATGTTATCTATTGTGAGATTTACCCTAGACGTTGAATTGATGTATCCAGCCAACTTAGTTCGCAGTTCATTGGCATCACGATCTGGATAACGATTCAAATTCGCTGCCGCAACCATCACAGCATCAGCAATCGCTTTCTGCAGAGCAGGTGAAGGTGAATAGGGATTCTCATTAGTGTTCAATGATGCTTGCGCAGGAACTTGTGGTGCGCCATAAGGAGTAAGAGGAGTTAAGTCCTTGCGCAGAGGCAACCAAGTTGGCCAATTCATTTACGAATTTTCCAATCTAATTGTCATTGCTTGCCCATGTGCGGGTAAGTCCTCTGAATTAGCTAGCGTCACAACTGTCGGAACTAAATCAGTAAATGCTTTTTCGCCATATTCAATGAAGTGAAGTCCACGCAGAAATGTCTGAACAGATAATCCACTTGAGTGGCAAGCACATCCGCCTGTAGGCAGGACGTGGTTAGAGCCTGCCGAGTAATCTCCAAGTGAGACTGGTGAGAAGCGTCCGATAAAGACTGCTCCAGCGTTTCTAATTTGTGCAGCATCTTCGCGCGAATTCTTTGTCTGAATTTCTAAGTGCTCTGCAGCATAAGCATTAACAACATCAATCCCCTGCTTCATGTCATCGACTAAGACAATTGCTGACTGAACGCCTGAAAGGGCAGATGTAATTCGCTCCTTGTGTTTAGTCTTTCCAACTTGAATCTTAAGTTCGGACTCAACCTTGTTTGCTAAATCAATTGAGTCGGTAACCAAAATCGCTGCCGCGATTACATCGTGCTCGGCTTGGCTAATTAGATCTGCTGCAACATCACTTGCTCGAGCAGAAGAGTCAGCCAGAATTGCAATTTCAGTTGGGCCAGCTTCTGAATCAATTCCAATCACACCACGTAATGCGCGTTTTGCAGCAGCTACATAGATATTGCCTGGACCTGTAACCAGATCACTCTTTTCACACAGACCTTCAACACCATAAGCAAACATGGCAATCGCCTGGGCTCCCCCAACAGCAAAGACTTCAGTTACACCAAGTAGTGCACACGTTGCCAAAATAGTTGGGTGAGGCAGACCTGCGAATTCTTTTTGCGGTGGTGAAGCAACAGCTATCGATGAAACCTTTGCAATTTGTGCAGGTACCACATTCATGACAACGCTACTTGGATATACCGCTCGTCCACCTGGAACATAAAGACCCACACGATCAACTGGGATCCACTTTTCAGTAACCGTGCCACCGTCAACAACGTTCGTAGTCCTATCAGCTCTTACCTGATCATTATGAACTTTTCTCACTCGTTCAATTGAAAGCTCTAACGCTGCCCGAATTGCAGGATCTAATGACGCTAAAGCCGAATCCAAAGCCTGCTGTGGAACACGAATAGAAGCAGGAGTTACGCCATCGAATTCTTGCGCCAATTTAATGAGTTCGCTTTCTCCACCGGTTTTCACACGGTGCAGAATTGGCTCAACCAGAGCCATAGCTTGGGCAACATCTAAAGCTGCACGCGGAAGTTCGGCGTTATATCCAGCCTTAGTAAGGGCTTTGCCACGAAGATCAACGGTGCGAATCACATGCTAATTGTAACGGCTGAGCCCAACACGGCGGACTTGAATTTAAACCAGGCAGTTAGGCCCAAGAATAGATTTGAGATCTGCGCTCAGTGATGGAGAAGCTGTGACCGATGCATCAATCTTCATTACTGTGCTGCTGCCATTTTCACTCAATGACAGATGCACTTCTCGCTTACCTGGATGTGAACGCAAAATTTCCTTAATGCGATCAACCACAGGTGGCGTGCACTGAGACATTGGAATTGAAATCACAAGAGGACCTGTAGGACCTGCAGAAATATCTGGCATAGACATTTCAAGGGCTGTAAATCGCAGGTTCTCTTCACGGCGATCAACGCGACCACGAACAGTCACAATTCGATCCTCAGTTAGCGACATTGAATACTGGTTGTAGGTGTTTGAGAAGAAGAGAACTTCCAAAGATCCTTCAAGATCTTCAATTGTTACTACGGCCCATGAAGCTCCTTGCCTTGAAACCTTGCGAGTAACGCTAGTGATTAAGCCGCCGATAGTGACAACTGATTCATGTTGCGCGCCTTCATCAACTAATTCACTGATAGACATATCTGTATTTGCGCGAAGCACATGTTCAACGCCTAAAAGTGGATGATCGGAAACATAGAGACCCAGCATCTCGCGCTCATAGCTAAGCAGCATCGCCTTATCCCACTCACCAGTTGGGATCTCAATATCTAATCCTGAAACCTCAGTGATGGCTTCTCCACCAAATAAATCAAATTGTCCAATGGCCTCAGCACGCTTGCTCTCAATAACAGAATCAATTGCCTCCAAGTGAACAGCAATCAAGCCCTTACGAGTTGCTCCAAGTGAGCCAAAAGCTCCCGCCTTAATCAAGGATTCAATTGTCTTCTTGTTACACACTTGCGCATCTACTTTTGCTAAGAAATCACCAAAGGATGTGAATCGACCTTTACTCTCACGCGCAGCTTTAATGGATGCAACAACGCCTTCACCAACATTTCTAATTGCTGCAAGACCAAAGCGAATATCTTTTCCACGAGGGGTATATTCACCATTTGATTCATTGACATCCGGTGGCAACACATTAATTCCCATACGGCGGCATTCACTTAAATACAAGGCAGATTTATCTTTATCATCTCGAACGCTAGTCAACAGCGCAGCCATGTATTCAGTTGGGTAGTTAGTCTTTAAATAAGCCGTCCAATATGACACAACACCATAGCCGGCTGAGTGTGCTCGGTTGAAAGCGTAATCAGAGAATGGAATAAGAACGTCCCATAAGCGTTTGATAGCAGCAGTTGAGAAACCATTGGCCTGCATACCCGCTTCAAAAGGAATATATTCCTTATCCAAAATATCTTTGTTCTTCTTACCCATCGCCTTACGCAAAAGATCTGCACGTCCGAGTGAGAACCCAGCAACCTTTTGTGCAATAGCCATTACTTGTTCCTGATAAACAATTAGGCCGTATGTGTCACCAAGAATTTCGTGCAAAGGTTCTGATAGCTCTTGGTGAATAGGTTCAACTGGCTTTCGCTTGTTTTTGCGATCGGCGTAGTTGTTATGTGCATTCTCACCCATAGGACCTGGACGATAGAGAGCGATAACAGCCGAAATATCTTCAAAAGAATCCGGTGACATAGATTTGAGCAACGCACGCATTGGTCCACCATCGAGCTGGAACACACCCAGAGTGTCACCGCGTGAGAGCAGTTCATATGTCTTTTTATCATCGAGCTTTAAATCCTCTAACACCACATCAATGTTTTGGTTCTCTTTAATGTTGAGCAGCGCATCATCTAGAACAGAGAGGTTTCGAAGGCCCAAGAAGTCCATCTTGAGTAAGCCAATGGATTCACATGCACCCATATCAAACTGAGTAATGATTGCGCCATCTGCTTCGCGGCGATGGATTGGAATGACATCGAGTAATGGTTCGCGAGAGAGAATAACTCCAGCTGCGTGAACACCCCACTGGCGCTTTAATCCTTCAAGACCACGGGCCGTATCAACCACTCGCTTTGAATCTGGATCTGATTCATACAGTGATCGGAACTCCCCTGCTTCACCGTAGCGATCATCTTTAGAATCAAAGATTCCACCAAGAGAAATATCTTTACCCATAACCGATGGCGGCAAAGCCTTTGTTAACTTCTCACCAATGACGTATGGATAACCTAGAACGCGTGTTGAGTCCTTAATCGCTTGCTTGGATTTAATGGTTCCATAAGTGATGATCTGAGCAACCCGATCTTCGCCATATTTATTTGTTGCATAACGAATCATTTCGCTGCGACGACGCTCATCAAAGTCCAAGTCGATATCAGGCATAGAGATACGTTCTGGATTAAGAAAGCGCTCGAACAAAAGTCCATGTTCAAGTGGATCTAAACCAGTAATACCAAGTGAATAAGCAACCAGTGAACCTGGAGCCGATCCTCGACCTGGTCCAACCCGAATACCAACTTTCTTTGCATGTCCTACTAAGTCAGCAACAACAAGGAAGTAACCAGGAAAACCCATCTTCTCCATCACACCTAGTTCATAATCAAGACGAGATTCGTGTGCAGGTGTGAGCTTGTCCCCCAAACGCTCCTTCATGCCGCGCACGGCTTCCTTCTTAAGCCAAGAATCTTCCGTCTCTCCAGCTGGAACACTAAATTGCGGAAGGAGATTTTCATTTTCTCGCATAGTCACATCACAGCGCTCGGCAATAAGTAATGTGTTATCGCAACTCTCTGGAATGTCCTTAAAGAGCTCTCGCATCTGTGCCGGAGTTTTGACATAGAAAGAGTCATTATCGAATTTAAATCGCTTGGGATCTGCCAATGTAGAACCAGATTGAACGCAGAGCAGAGCCTCATGTGCACCAGAGTCTGCTTGTAATGTGTAGTGCAGATCATTGGTTGCAAGAAGTGGAAGGCCTAACTCTTTTCCAAGCTTGAGCAAGTCAGCTTTGACGCGAGTTTCAATATCAATTCCATGATCCATTACCTCTAAAAAGAAATTGCCTTCACCAAAAATATCTCGATAATCACTTGCAGCCTTTATTGCCTCTTTATATGCACCCATTCTCAAACGAGTTTGGATCTCTCCACCTGGGCAACCCGTAGTCGCAATCAATCCCTTGGAATACTGAGCTAGAAGTTCTCTATCCATGCGGGGCTTGTAGTAATAACCTTCAAGGGATGCAAGAGAAGATAGACGAAAGAGATTGCCGAGACCAACATTATTCTCAGCCAAAATTGTCATGTGCGTGTAAGCACCGCCACCGGAAACATCATCTTCACCACCACTTGCCCACTGCACTCTCTTTTTATCAAAGCGAGATTCAGGGGCAACGTAGGCTTCAATTCCAATGATTGGCTTAACACCAGCTTTTTTCGCTTGCTTATAAAACTCATAAGCACCAAAAACATTTCCATGATCTGTCATTGCAATTGCTGGCATGCCTTGTCTGACAACTTCTTGCATTAAATCGGGAACACGCGCTGCGCCATCGAGCATTGAATACTCGGTATGGACGTGCAGATGTACGAAATTCTCAGAAGTCATGGTGGTCGTAGATTATTACTTAAGGCAGAACTGCATCAGATAGCAACGCTAATGAGCGTGTGAGATCGGCTGGGTATGGAGCTTCAAAACTCAGGTGTTCACCAGTAATAGGGTGGTCAAACATGAGCTCCTTGGCGTGTAGCCAAGGTCGTCTCATCTCTAGAGATTTAGCCAAAACAGGATCTGCGCCATATGTTGTGTCGCCAACAAGTGGATGGTTGAGTGCAGAGAAGTGGACACGGATTTGGTGTGTACGACCGGTTTCTAATTCAACTTTGGCTAATGAAACACCTCGATAAAACTCAATAACTTCATAATGGGTTATGGAATCTTTTCCTGTTGCCACTACTGCGAAACGATGATCCTCTTTTGGATGACGATCAATAGGTGCATCAATAGTTCCAGTGGTTGGATCCATATGACCTTGAATCAGTGCATGATAAATCTTGTCCACAGTGCGATTTCTAAAGGCATCCTTTAACACAGTAAATGCTCGATCACTTTTAGCAACAATCATTAACCCGCTAGTGCCAACATCTAGGCGATGAACAATGCCTTGTCGCTCTGCTGCCCCACTTGTTGAAATTGAATAACCGGCTGCCATCAATGCACCGACAACAGTTGGTCCCGTCCATCCTGGACTTGGATGGGCAGCACAACCCACGGGCTTATCAATAACAACGATTGCATCATCGTCATAAACAATTGAAAGGCCCTCTAGCGGAGTGAGCGGAATTGGATCTTGATTAATTGGAGCTGGCATCAACACATCAATAACTTGGTTGGCGCTCACGCGATCTGATTTAGCCATGGCTTTTCCAGATGTTCTGATATCGCCATCTTCGAGCAGCTTAACTACTGCTGTGCGCGAAAGGCCCAGCACACGGGTGAGAGCACTATCGATTCGCTCACCAGCAACGCCTTCTGGCACTGACAGGGTGCGCTGTTCTCGATTACTCATATCAACTCTTCTTTTTTAATTGGTGGAATGTTTCGCGCAGTTAAAACAACAGATATAAAGGCAGCAACCACGATTGCGGTGTCTGCAATATTGAATATAGGCCAATTAGGCAGTTGTAACCAATCAATAACATGGCCACGAAGCAATCCTGGCTCTCTGAATATGCGATCAGTCAGATTTCCTAAAACTCCACCCATTACTAGGCCTAAAACAACTCCCCAACCCTTTGAGGTCAATGCAGGTGCGTAATAAGCAATTGCGATTAATACAGCAATTCCAAAGAGAGATAGAAACAGAGTTGCCCCTTCAGCAAAAGAAAAGGCAGCTCCAGAGTTTCTCACGAAGGTGAGTTGAAAAAGTGAGCCAATGACTTTTACTGGACCTCGGTTGGACAAATAATCTACTGCCCAGATTTTGGTTGCTAAATCCGCAAGCCAGATAAGCAAGGCAACACCTAAGAGTGTGCGCCACACGCGCACTGCTAGCGCCGTTCTTCCTTCTGCTTGCAGATCATGCACAAAGTGGCCCGGGGAAATACTTGTAAACGGGCCTTTCCAATTGCACTTCCACATTCTTCGCAGTTTCCATAGGTCTTAGAGTCAATTCGATCTAAGGCACGCTCTGTTTGCAAAACCATGTCACGAGCATTAATCACTAGCGACATTTCATGTTCACGTTCAAAAGTCTTAGTACCTGCATCTGCTTGGTCATCTCCGGCGCCTTCACCAGATTCTTGAATAAGTGAATCCATCTCCACTTCAACTTTTTCCAGCTCAACGCGAAGACGTGCCAACTCTTTAGAAATCTCAGTACGAATGCTCTTAAGCTCTGCTGCAGTCCATGGTGATTCACTCTCACTGACCACAATTGGTGTTGGAGCAACTTTAATTGGCTTTAGTGGTGCAACCTTTTTACCGCTCTTAGCTGGACGCGGTGGTGGTGGCATTACCAATCGGCGCTCTTCTACTACAGGGGCAGCAACTGGCGCAGAAATCGTTGAGACTGAAACTGTTTGAGATTTTTCATCAACAGTCAGAGTTGTCTTTGATGGAAATGGCTTACCTGGTGCCTTTTTGACTGGAATGCTCTTTACCGCTGCTTTTTTAGCAGGTGCTTTCTTGGCAGGAGCCTTTTTAGCTACGGCTTTCTTAGCCACTGCTTTCTTGGCTGGTGCTTTTTTTGCTGGAGCCTTTTTAGCTACCTTCTTCTTTACGGCAGCCTTCTTAGCAGGAGCCTTCTTGGCTGCTGCTTTCTTGACCGGCTTCTTAGGCATGTCGCGAACCTTAATGCTCTTCAGGGGCTGTTACCAATTAGCCACGGGCATTTTTTGGCTTAACTAGACGATAGTATTGAGCCACTACCGCAAATGAGCATTGACGGGGCCATCACCTCACGAGCTTGCTAGAAGAAATGGTGCAAACCATCTAGAACTAGCCGCGGATAGAAAAGTGAAGTGGCGTGAGTTTCACGCAAGGCGGGTGGTACCGCGAGATCTGCGCCAGCAGGTCACGTCCCTCCAGAGTTCTTTCCTACTCGTGGAGGATTTTTTATGTCGTTTCGCGCAATTCCAGCAGCAGTTGATCTGCCTGCCGTCGAGCACGAGATTTTAAAGTTCTGGCGCGATAACGAGATTTTTGAAAAAACTCTTGCGGCCCGTGAAGGTGCACCTGCATGGATGTTTTATGAAGGTCCGCCAACTGCAAATGGAATGCCTGGCGCTCACCATATTGAAGCGCGTGTATTTAAAGATGTATTCCCCCGCTTTCACACAATGAAGGGAAAACATGTAATCCGCAAAGCTGGTTGGGATTGCCATGGTTTGCCCGTTGAAATTGCTGTTGAAAAAGAGTTGGGCTTTGCCGGTAAAGGCGATATCGAAAAATATGGAATCGCAGCTTTTAATGACAAGTGCCGTGAGTCAGTCCAACGCCATGTTGGTGCATTTGCCGACATGACACATCGCATGGGCTTCTGGGTTGATTTCGATGAGGCGTATTGGACTATGTCACCTGAATATGTGGAGAGTGTGTGGTGGTCTCTCAAAGAGATCTGGAAAAAGGGATTACTCGTTCAAGATCATCGCGTTGCACCATATTGCCCGCGCTGTGGAACTGGACTCTCTGACCATGAATTGGCACAGGGATATGAAACTGTCACAGATCCTTCGGTCTATGTTCGTTTTCCAATTACATCAGGTGATTTAGTAGCACTCAACGCCAGTTTCCTAGTGTGGACCACGACGCCATGGACCTTAGTTTCAAACACTGCAATCGCAGTGCATCCAGAAGTGGATTATGTAGCTGTTGAAGTTACTGTCGATGAAGCCAGTGAAGTTCTAGTCGTTGCCGAGGCCCTACTGGAGAGCGTTAAGGGCGAGAAGAAGATTCTCAAGAAAATGCTTGGAAAAGAGCTAGAGCGCACAACGTATAAGCGCCCCTTTGATTTTGTAGAGATTCCTGATGCGCATTACGTTGTTCTTGCAACGTATGTGACAACTGAAGATGGAACTGGACTCGTTCACCAATCTCCAGCATTTGGCGCCGATGACTTAGCGGTCTGCCGTGCATATGGATTGCCTGTTGTTAATCCCATCGCACCTGATGGACACTTCTTAAAGGAAGTAGACGTTGTTGGCGGAATCTTCTTTAAAGAGGCAGATAAGTTATTAGTCAAAGAGTTAAAGGCCCGTGGTGTTCTCTATAAGCATCAACCATATGAGCACACCTATCCGCACTGCTGGCGCTGTCACACACCTTTGATGTATTACGCACAACCATCCTGGTATATCCGCACCACGTCAATTAAGGATGCTCTGCTTCGCGAAAACGCAGCTACTGATTGGCACCCAGAGACAATTAAAGAGGGGCGCTATGGCGATTGGCTCAACAACAACATCGACTGGGCACTTTCACGTAATCGTTATTGGGGTACTCCCCTTCCTATTTGGCGCTGTGAAAACAAGCACGAAATCTGTGTTGATTCACTAGCCGAGTTAGGCGCACTTGCTGGGCAAGAGCTCTCAAATCTTGATCCTCACCGCCCATTTGTTGATGACATTACTTTTGCTTGCGCTGATTGTGATTCCACGATGGTGCGTGTTCCAGAAGTTATCGATTGTTGGTATGACTCTGGAGCCATGCCATTTGCCCAATGGGGATATCCGCACAAGGAAGGCTCTGTTGAAAAGTTTAAAGAGTCATATCCTGCTGACTTTATTTGTGAAGCTATCGATCAAACACGTGGCTGGTTCTACACACTCATGACTATTGGCACTTTGGTCTTTGATAAATCCTCATATAAGACAGTGCTCTGCTTAGGACACATCTTGGATAAAGATGGTCGCAAGATGAGTAAGCACGTGGGTAACGTCCTAGAACCAATGGCCCTTATGGATCAACATGGCGCAGATGCTGTTCGCTGGTACATGTTGGCTGCAGGCTCACCTTGGGCTGCGCGCCGTGTTGGCCATGATGCAATCAATGAAGTTGTTCGAAAGACACTGCTTACTTATTGGAACACCGTTTCTTTCCACGCCCTTTATGCCAATGCTTCTAACTTTGATTTAAGCCAGCGCACAAAGATTGCAGATCGACCACTCATGGATCGCTGGATTATCTCTGAACTCAATCTCTTGATTGAGGAAGTAGATGTCGCACTCAGTGATTTTGATTCACAGGTTGCAGGTCGTGCACTAGCAAGGTTTATTGATGATCTTTCAAACTGGTATGTGCGCCGTTCACGACGCAGGTTCTGGGATGGAGATGTCAGCGCCCTTTCTACTCTTCACGAGTGCCTAGTAACTCTGACTCAACTTCTCTCTCCTATGGTTCCCTTTATTACAGAACAAGTCTGGCAAGAGTTGGTAATCCCTGCCGATTCTTCTGCAGTTGCTTCAGTTCACCTTTCTAACTTCCCAGTTGCAGATGCAGCAGTCATTGATCGCGAACTTGGAAAGCAAGTTGCACTCACCCGTCGCATCGTTGAACTGGGTCGTGCATCTCGCGCTGAATCTGGCATCAAGATTCGTCAACCTTTGGGCCGTGCCCTGATTGCTGCAAGTGGTTGGGCATCTTTGCCTGAACAAATGCGTGAGCAGATTGCAGATGAGCTCAACGTTATTGATCTCCAAGACATCGCTAGCGCCGATGGAGATTTAGTAGATATCTCCATTAAAGCTAACTTCAAATCACTAGGTGCAAAATTTGGTGGCGCAGTCCAAGAGATTGCTAAGGCAATTGCGGCCAGTGATGCAACTGCCCTTGTGAAAACTCTGCGTTCCTCTGGCACAACCCAGCTAGGTAGTTGGGAAATCGCTCTGGACGATCTGGTTATTACAGAAGTTCCAAAGTCCGGCTGGATGGTGGCCTCTCATGAGGGTGAAAGCGTGGCACTTGATCTAGAGCTCACCCCAGCACTTATTGCTGCTGGGCATGTGCGCGAAGTTATTCGCTTTATTCAAGAGCGCAGAAAGAGTGATGGTTTTGAAATCTCAGATCGCATTAATGTGAAGTTCAATGCAACTGCCCAAATTGCTGCAGCCATTGCCAGCGATGAAGCTCATATTAAGGATGAAGTACTAGCACTCTCCATGGTTCAAGACTCTTCACTTACAGTTGAAGATAATGAACTTGGTATTGCAGTCACACTTACTAAAGCGAGCGAACTAACCCCATAAGTAATTGCACTCCGAAGAAGAGAACAATAAAAGATAAATCTAGGCTCACTGCTCCAAGGCGAAGTGGCGGGATGTAGCGTCCGACAAATGCCATTGGCTTATCTGTGATGCTATAAACAAGTTCCACTAGCAGCAGACCAATACCTTTAGGTCGCCAGTTGCGTGCAAACATACGGACATAATCCAGGATTAAACGAGCTAGTAAAGCAAAGAGAAATAACTGCAGGACGTTAGCAAGTAACGCTCCGATACTCACTGAGATCAGCTCTGATTAAAGAAGCTTGCTTGAGCTGCAGCTGACTTGTCTTCAACATCGATTGAAACATTAGCTGGAGACAAAAGGAAAACCTTCTTTGTCACTCGCTCAATTGTTCCGTGCAAACCAAATGCAAGTCCACTTGCAAAGTCAACTAAGCGCTTGTGCTCTGACTCATCCATGTCTGTCAAATTAATGATGACTGGATTGCCTAAACGAAAGTGCTCACCGATTGTGCGGGCCTCGTTATAAAAACGTGGGTGCAATGTGACGATGCGATCTAGGACTGGTAAATCTAATTGCGGTGCAACTTCTACAGAAGAGGTTGTCACAACTGAAGAGACCGGACGTGGTGAGCGCGGTTTGATTCGCACATCACTTGATGTCGTTGCTGGAGCAGTTGAAGTTGCAATTGGTGTATCGAATTCTGGGTCGTCCATCAAACCTAAGTAGTTCGCGACGCGCTTGAGTGCATTAGCCATAGGTAAACGGTACCTGTAGCCCTAGCGCGAACCCAGGATTTGGATACCTATCCGAATATGTGTCGCACCATGGGCAATGGCCTCTTTAAAGTCCCCACTCATGCCAGCAGATAATTTATTTGCCTTTGGAAAATCGGCCATAAAAGCCTTATGTATCGCTGATAATTTTGAAAATGCAGTTGCAGGATCAACACCTAAAGGAGCAACGGCCATCAGACCTTGAAGTCTGTGGGTCGGCGATTTCTCTATCTCCTTGGCCAGTTCATAGAGCTTTTGCTCACTTACTCCCCCGCGCCCCTCTGAACCATCCAGTGAAACCTGACAGAAGATATCGAGAGCATGCGCAGCGCTTTTCTCAATCACTTCAAAATGTCGAATCTCATCCAAAGAATGAATCACATTGGCCCAAGAAGTAATTGATTTCAACTTATTACTCTGTATCTGGCCTTGAAAATGCCACGTTCCCGAGATTGCAACCGCCTTTGGCGCTGCATCTGAATCTCTATTTTCACCAAAATCACTCACACCTAGGTCCTTCAAAATCTCAACATCACTTGCTGGAAAAGTCTTAGTCACTGCAATAAGTGTTATCTCATCGACTGACCTGCCCGCACTTTCAGCAGCCTTTGATATCTGCTCACGAACTGCCTCTAAGTTGCCTGCAATCTCACTTCTGCGATCTATAGCCACACCACACCTGCATTTCTTCCCGTGATGTTATGGCGGCGATAGGAGAAATACTCATCATTTTCCAAAGTACAGATTGTTGAAGCTTCATAGGTAACACCGATTGCTACTAAATCTGCAATCAAAGCTCTCGGTAAATCCAACGCCGGGGTTAAGTTGTTAGTCAGAGATGATGCCGCAGGATGCTTAGCAACTACTTCATCGGCTAACTCTTGTGGAACTTCATAACACCGCCCGCAAATAGATGGACCTAACTGGGCATGAATTTGATCTGCACCTAGTGTTCGCATCGCATCGACAGCTTTAACCGCCACTGAATTCATGAGCCCACGCCTGCCAACGTGGACTGCGCCAACAACTGTTGATGATGAGAGCAAAAGCGGAATGCAGTCAGCAACCATCACCGCTAAGGCAATTCCTGGCTCACGTGTAATCAAGGCATCACAGGTTGGGTCATCACCAATACTCTTTACTTCAACAACTTCATCACGATGGACTTGATTCATAAACTGAATAGGTCCAGTAATTTTCGATAGAAGTTCGCGATTACGTGCAACAGTCTCAGCACAATCACCCACATGTTGAGCTAAGTTCAATGACTCATAGGGCGCAAGGCTTGCGCCATTGCGCCTAGTAGTAAAAACGCTAGGCAATTGCCCTTACTTCATGAAGTCTGGAACGTCGATCTCATCCTCGGCGACGAGTTCTTCAAAAGTAACTCGGCGGCGTGGAGTTGATTCAGAATCTAAATCCAAAGCAACTGAGATTGGGTCATTGCTTGGAATTGGATTAGCAACCCCGCCCAAAGTCGCAGCATCAATAACTGGAGTCACAACCTTGCGCGGTTCCCCACCTTCAAAGCCAGCTGCAACAACAGTGATACGAACTTCATCACCTAGAGCATCATCAATTGTTGTTCCGAAGATGAACTTGGCATTTGGGTGAACAGCAGATTGAACTAACTCACAGGCCTCATTGACTTCAAAGAGACCAAGATCAGATCCCCCAGAAACTGAAAGCAAGACTCCCATAGCACCATCAATGGATGCTTCAAGAAGTGGTGAAGAAATAGCTAACTCAGCAGCACGTAGTGCGCGATTTTCTCCCCGTGCAGAACCAATTCCCATTAACGCAGAACCTGCTCCGGACATAACTGCTTTCACATCTGCAAAGTCAAGATTGATTAATCCAGGCTGAGTGATGATCTCTGTAATTCCTTGAACACCAGAGAGTAGAACTTGGTCTGCACTCTTAAAGGCATCTGCCAAAGTAATGGTGCGATCTGAAATCGCAAGAAGGCGATCATTTGGAATAACAATTAAAGTATCAACTTCTGCGCGAAGTGCTTCGATGCCAACATCTGCTTGAGCTGAACGAAGTTTTGCTTCAAATGAGAATGGGCGTGTAACAACACCAATAGTTAGTGCACCAATATCTTTAGCAATCTTTGCAACGACAGGTGCTGCGCCAGTTCCAGTTCCGCCACCTTCTCCTGCGGTAACAAAAACCATATCTGCACCGCGCAAAATTTCTTCAATGTCATCTGCGTGATCAAGTGCTGCTTCGCGTCCCTTATCTGGATCCATACCTGCGCCAAGACCACGTGTTGTTTTTCTACCAATATCTAATTTCACATCTGCATCACTCATTAATAAATGTTGTGCATCTGTGTTAATTGCAATGAACTCAACACCTTTGAGTCCAACATCAATCATGCGATTGATTGCATTTACTCCACCGCCACCAATACCAACAACCTTGATGACTGCCAAATAATTCTGCGGTGAAGCCACTTGTATCCTCCTTGGGAACCATAAACCTCTACTTGAGCCTTATAATTCAACGTTTTCTATAAGGCGAACGTAAAGTGCGCAAGGCTCTTAATCAAACACCGACATGATTTATTTATTGTGTCGTTTAAAAAACTTTATTTAACGATTGGTGCATGTGGTGCAGAGAGATCCATCCTCTTTAACTTTGCATTTTCTGGTTGTTCCAATAAAGCCTTATAAACCTTTGCTTTTAACTCATTCTCTGTTGCAAATCCCCAACGAACTTCGACCTTTCGGCCCTGCACATCAACGTCCATGACATAAGCCCCTGTGCTTCGAACCTTAAGAATCTTTAGATTCGACCTAATCTCCTCCGGTAATGATTTCATGAACTCCACGGCCGCCACGGCAATTTCAACTGAGCCAGCCTGAATCTGTGGCAAAGCGGCTGGCAGCTGGCCCTTAACTACAAAAGCTTTTCCTGAATCATCTATCGCTTGATTTTTGAAGATGGCAACTGGGGTTCTTGATGTAATAGAAATCGTAACTTTGCCTGAAATCCAATTTCTACTCACTTGTGCATCTTGCACAAATGCAAACTTTTCATAGGTCGCTGCAACTGCCCGCGGTTCCACTCGTGCCAGCTTCTCTCCGACCTTAATACTTTGAGGCAATCTTTGATCTGTCCCCGTTACTTCAACAGAGCTGACCGTGAAAAGAGTTGACCAACCCAAGGCATAGGAGGCAGCTCCTACAAAGATCGCGGTAGCAAGTGCTATGAGGCGTTTGTTTTTCATTTATCCGAAACGACGGCTCAGACCGTCAACGATGATGGGTGCCAAAGAACTGACATCTCCTGCGCCAAGAGTGATGATCACATCTTGTGGCTCTGCTGAATCAATAACTGAATCTGTGACCTCAATGAAATTAGGTATGTACTCCCCATGGCTCATTGCATCTGTAATCAAACGGGATGTAACACCGGCAATTGGTTTTTCACTTGCTGCATAGACCTCTAGAACAATCGCTCGATCTGCCATATCGAGCACTTTGGCAAACTGGGATGAAAAAGCTTTAGTTCGTGAATAGCGATGTGGTTGGAAGATAACGATTAAGCGTCCATCACCTGCAAAGCGACGTGCAGCTTTTAATGTCACATCAATCTCTGTTGGGTGATGTCCATAATCATCTATAACTCGGATTCCATGCACTGTTCCCTTGAGTTCAAAGCGTCGTCCTGTGCCCCTAAAGACAGCCAATCCCGTGAGTAATTCAGGGGCAGCAAAACCAAGATTTAATCCTGTTGCAAGTACCGCAGCGGCATTAAGTAAGTTGTGATGGCCTGGTACTTGAAGTTCAATGAAACCAACGACTTTACCCCGCCAAATTGCACGGGCGCGTGAGCCCATTGCCTCTAACTCAATGGAATCTAATCTCAAATCGCACTCTTCGCCAACTCCATAAGAAATCAACGCACACGTTGTAATAGTTGAGGCCAAGGCCTTAGCGCCTTCATCATCTGCGCAGTATGTAAGGAAGCCTTCAGCCTTAATAGTTGCAGCAAAATCTTTAAAGGCTTGGGCGACGTCGGCTGGAGTTGCAAAGAAGTCAACATGATCATGTTCAACATTTGTCACTATTGCGGCATATGGATGATATTCAATAAATGAGCCATCAGATTCATCGGCTTCTGCAACAAAGATTTCACCTGTTCCGCGGTGAGCGTTAGAGCCAGAAGCAGTAATTGTTCCGCCTATTGCAAAAGATGGATCAGCTCCACATGCCTGTAATGCAACAGCCATCATCGAAGATGTTGTGGTCTTGCCATGGGTGCCTGCCACAGCAATACTCTTTGATTCAGACATCAATATTGAAAGTGCGGCAGCGCGTGTAAGAGTCATAAGTTTTAACTCTTGGGCTCGCATAAGTTCTGCGTTAGAAGTTGAAATCGCAGTTGAGTAAACAACTAAATCAGCACCATCCACATTAGCGGCGGCATGCGTTGTTGAAATAGTTGCACCGAGTGCCTGCAGAGCTTTAACCACTGATGAATCTTTAGCATCTGAACCACTGACAGTGATTCCGTGAGAGAGTGAAATACGAGCCAAACCGCTCATACCTGCGCCACCAATGCCAATAAAGTGAACGCGCTTGCCAATCAGAGATTGCAACGTTGGCTTATTCATCGAGCCTCCAGTGCATGCTGGCCTAAAGCTGCGATTTTTAGAGCTGCATCTGCATCTAGCGTTGATCCCTCAAGGGGTGCTGAGTTACTTGAAGCAAGTAGGGCATCAATATGAGTGTGCAAATAGCTGGTTGTGAATTCCTTTTGATCAATAACTTCAGCTCGCCCATCTGCGACTAAACCACGTGCATTGTGGAACTGTTCTCCGTTTCCAATTGGCAGTGGCACAAAAAGAGCGTAACGGCCAAGGGCCCTAAATTCAGCGCAAGTCACTGCCCCACTGCGCGCAATAATCAGGTCAGCAGCTAAATAGGCATCAGCCATCTGGTCCACATATGCCACTGGGCGATAGAGATCAGTAGCTGGTGGCAACACATTTGCACGACCCACTGAATGCATCACGGCAATACCTTTGGTTGAAAACATCGGCACGCCTTGCTCTATCACTTTATTTATTGCAACCGATCCTTGTGATCCGCCCATGACGAAAACCAAAGGTGTAGCAGGACTAAAACCCAAACGAATCTTTGCCTCTGCTCTGGCTTTGTGCCAATCAGCTCCAGCGCTCTTGAGCGCAGCGGCAACATCACTTCGAAGTGGTAAGCCCGTAATCAAAGCTTTACTAAACATGCCTGCGTTAACTCCATGAGCAACTGCTAGATAAGGGGTGAAGAGTGCGCCTAGTCGATTTGCCCATCCAGGCTTTGCATTGGCCTCATGAATAATCGTTGGAACGCCGAGAATGCGAGCTGCGATATAGGCAGGTGCACTGACATAACCACCAAAGCCAATGAGTAAATCTGCACCTTTCAAGAGCGAATGGCAGGCCTTTACTGATGCAACTAAGTCAAAGGGAATATTCAACCAAGAAGGCGAAGGCTTTCTTGAAATTCTAACCTTTGGAATATTGCTAACGCTAAAGCCTGCAGCAGGAATCAAAGTATTTTCTAAACCTTGCGCAGTTCCTAAAAAGCTAATTTCATCTTTTGGATTAGCGCTTTGCCACACACGTGCCACAGCCAGCGCTGGTTCAATGTGGCCTGCGGTGCCCCCGCCAGCAAGAACTATCGAAGCCATTTAGGTATTCCTGTTTTTTCCAGTTCTCTATAAATTGCTGGATCTCTACGGGCCGCACCAATAACAAATGCAATTCCCATATACGTAGCAATCAACGCCGAACCTCCATAGGAAAGTAGTGGCAAAGTTACACCCACCACTGGAAGAACGCTGACTGCAGAGCCGATGTTGAGCACAGTTTGAACACCTATCCAGCACCCAATGCCTGAACAGACATAGCGCACCATGGGATCTTGGGTTCGCAATGCAATTTTAAATATAGAAAACAAAAGTGTTGAAAGCATTAACAAAGTTGCGATAGTTCCAAACAGACCTAACTCTTCACCGATGACAGAGAAAATAAAGTCGGTATGGGCTTCAGGAAGATTTCCCCACTTTTGGCGACTAGCTCCAAGTCCCACACCAAATAAGCCACCACTAGCTAGGCCTAAAAGGCTGTGAGCAGGCTGCCAACCCACTGATTTGTATTGATCTTCAGCAAATGGATTGAGAAAAACCGAGAATCGAGCAACGCGATAAGGAGCCGAAATAATCAATGCTGCAATACCCAAAAATCCCACTGCTGAAATCGCTGCAAATAGTTTGAGGTGGACTCCAGAAACCCAGAGCATTCCTGCCAAAACAAAGGCAAATACTGAAGCTGTTCCTAGATCTTTTCCAAGTAGAACTAAAAAGATACAAAGTAAGAATGCTGGAGCAATCAGTTTAAGAACATTAGCTTGAATGTCTCCAGCGCTCTCTCGTTTAGCCAAAATTGAGCCCGCCCACAAGATCATTAAGAACTTGGCGATTTCACTGGGTTGAACATCAGCAAAGCCAAGTGATATCCAGTTGTTATTACCATTCACACTTTTGCCCACACCAGGCAATTGCACGACAGCAAGTAATCCTACTGAAGCTAGAACACCAAAGCGGGCAAAGAATTTCCATCTAGCTAATGAAAAGCGAGAGAGCACCCATGCCATAGGAAGTGCTAGAACTAAGAATATGAGTTGGCGAAAGAGAATTGCCCACGTTGCGCCCTTGTTTTCAAGAGAGTAAATAGAGGAGGCAGAAAAAACCATGATGAGTCCAAAAATGCTCAAGGCCATCGTGCTGCCAACTAACATGTAATAGAGATTGATGGGGCGTGAGAAAAGCGTGCTTCGCTTTTGTACTTTCATTTGCTCACAACCTTCTTCACTGCCGCAGCAAAGCGATCACCGCGATCGGCATAGGAAACGAATTGATCCATAGAGGCACATGCCGGTGCTAGTAAAACCGTATCCCCTGATTGAGCAAAGCCTTGGGCCGCACTCACTACTTTTTCCATTAACTCCTGCGATGAATTACCATCGATTAGAACACGTGGAACATCTGGGCAGAACTTGATAAGTGCAGCTTCAATGAGAGCTCTATCGGTGCCAATGAGAATGGCAGCTTTAATTCGCTTGGCAGTGCGCTCTACTAACTCTTCCATCGCTGCACCTTTAGCCAATCCCCCAGCAATCCAAATCACTGACTCATGTGAAAGTAGTGATGCAGTCGCCGCATGCGGATTTGTGGCTTTGGAATCATCGACCCAGTTGATTGAATCAGCTGTATGCACTGTTTCAATACGGTGGCGCCCCGGTCTAAAGGCCTTGATTGCACTTCGAATATCTTCATGAGAAACACCAACGGTTCTGGCAAGAGCAGCAGCGGCCAAAGTATTGGAAACATTATGTGGGATTGTTGGTTTTACTTCAGCTAACTCAGCAAACATAGATGCTTCTTGTGGATCTTGAACAAATGCACGATCAACCAGTAGTTCTTCCACCAAGCCAATCTCACCTGGTGCTGGAGTCTCTAAGCTATAAAAGACTTTGCGGCCCTGCCAATGGCTTGAGCGCTTAAGAATTTCACCATCACTTGCATTTAAAACCGCAGTTGTTGCACGATCAAGGATTGTCAGTTTGGCTTTAGCGTAAGCATCAAAGCTTCCATGCCAGTCAATGTGGTCATCGGCAATATTGAGGATTGCACATGCCACAAATTGAGCCTGCTTAGACCAGTGAAGTTGAAAAGAGGAAAGCTCAAGAACTAGTACATCAAAAGCATCACTGCGATCAACGACTTCAATAACAGTTTCACCAACATTGCCACAGGCCGTTGCCTTGAGCCCACCACTTTTTAGCATTGCTGCAACCATTTCAACTGTGGTGGTCTTTCCATTGGTGCCAGTTAATGCCAGCCACTTTTGCCCTGGTGCAATCTCGCTCTTAATCTGCCACGCCAAATCAACTTCATTGAGAAGTGTTAGACCTGCCGACATTGCTGCAACCACCAATGGGTGATCTTGTCGCCAGCCTGGTGAAACGACTACTGAATCAAAATCCTTAATTACTACATTCTTAGCATCAATAACTGTGTGTTCTGATTTAGCAGCTGGGTTTTCATCAGCGATGCTTACAGCAGCACCTCTTTTCACAAGTGATCGGGCAACAGCATTTCCCGTAACACCTGCGCCAAGAATAAGAATTCTCTGGCCATCAAAAGAGAGTGGCATGGTTATTACTTAGCTACCCACTGTGCATAGAACAGACCCAAACCGCCTGCAACGCACAGTCCAGCAATAATCCAGAAACGAATAACAACAGTTATCTCAGCCCAACCCTTTAACTCAAAGTGATGATGTAGCGGTGCCATACGAAAAACACGCTTGCCGCCACTGAGCTTGAAGTAAAGAGTCTGAATCACTACTGACATTGTGACAATAACAAATAGGCCGCCAAGTGGAATCAAAAGCAGTTCCACTCGAAGCGTTGTTGCAAAGCCTGCAATAGCTGCTCCAAGGGCTAGTGATCCAGTGTCTCCCATAATGATTTTGGCAGGTGCGGTGTTCCACCAAAGAAAACCTGTGCAACCTCCAGCAAATGCGGCAGCTAGAACAGCTAGGTCAAGTGGATCTCGAACTTGGTAACAGTTAGCTGTTGTGATCGCATCGATTGAGCAACTTTGACCAAACTCCCATACACCGATTAATACAAAAGCTAGGAAAGTCATGATGGTTGCACCTGTTGCTAAACCATCTAGACCATCAGTCAAATTCACACCATTACTTGCCGACATCACCATCAGGATTACAAAGGCGATAACTAGTCCAGTACCTAGGTAGATTGAAGTTTCTTTAACCGTTGAAAGATATTGCGAAATTGGAGTGAGTTTGTATTGATCAGCAAACTGCAGACCTGCATAACCAAAGACACCAGCAAGTGATGCCTGGGCTAGAAGTTTGTAGCGTCCCTTAAGGCCACGAGAGTTTTGACGTGAAACTTTGAGCCAATCATCAAGAAATCCAACAAAACCTAAACCAACAACTAAGCCAATAACTAATAAGGCCGAAGCCGTTGTAGGGGTACCTGAAATAAGGTGAGCCATGAGATAACCAAAAATTGCTGCAAGGATAAAAATGATGCCGCCCATTGTTGGCGTGCCATGCTTTGTTTTATGTGTTGATGGTCCATCGTCTCGAATGATCTGACCGTAACCACGTGCTGCAAGAATTCGAATGAGAACCTTTGTGCCAAAGAGGGCAAAGGCGAGAGCGAAAGCTCCTGCGATAAGGATCTGTCTCATGAATCGACTCCACTCTTTTCTTTCCAGGCACGTTCTAGTGATTCTGCGAGAACTTCAAAACCTTGCGAACGAGATGCTTTCACTAGAACAACATCACCAGGTGCGAAGTAGTCCACTAAATCAAGAGCTGACTCAATCGTTGGGCGTTGGTGAATCACCATTGCGCCAACAGGTTCTCCATATTCAGGAGCATTGATTTCAACTAGATGATCAATTCCTAATTCAACCGCAAGGGCCCCAATTGCAGCGCTCTGTGGTGCCTGTGTCTGGCCAAGTTCATTCATCTTTCCAACAAAAGCCCATGCAGAACCCCCACGTTCTTGGGCAAAGAGAACAAGTGCGCGCATTGCAGCACTCATCGATTCTGGGTTGGCGTTATAGGCATCATTTATAATGAGTAAATCAGCGCTTTCATGGAGTTCCATGCGCCACTTACTCGATATTTCAGCTGTAGATAAAGAACTAGCAATCAACTCCAACGGCAGTGCTAACGCAGTTCCCACTGCAGCAACTGCAAGTGCATTTGCTACCTGATGGGCTCCCACTGCGCGCATTCCCACGGCATCTCTTCCAGCTGGTGTTACTAGATCAAAGTGTGGTCGTCCTTCGCGCATTTCAATATCGGCAGCGCGCACCTGAATATCTGCTTTTTCACCAAAGAGAATTACTTGGCCTTGATGCTGAGATGCCATCTTAGGTGTGAACTCATCATATGTTCCTAGGATTGCAATCCCGTCTTTATCAAGTGATGCAATCAGCTCACCTTTTGTCTGTGCAATTACTTCACGAGATCCAAACTCACCAATGTGAGCAGTTCCAACGGTGAGAACAACACCAATGTTAGGTTTTGCAATCTCACACAAACGAGCAATATCACCCATATGTCGCGCACCCATTTCAAGGATACAAAAACGAGTGCGATCATCACATTGCAGCAAAGTGATAGGTAGACCTAAGTCATTGTTAAATGATCCAGCAGGAGCAACGGTTGGACCCACTGCGCCCAACATGTGAGTCAACAAATCTTTTGTACTGGTCTTTCCTTGAGAACCAGTAATACCAATGACCACTAGTTTGTCTAAGCGCTTTCTAACAAAAGCTGCCAGGATAGATAGAGCCTCCAGAACATCTTTCACAACAATGCATGGGCCATCAATGCGCTGTGATGTAAGGGAGAACATCGCACCGTTTCGATAAGCATCGGCTGCAAATTCATGTCCATCAGCGTTCTCACCTTTAAGGGCTAAAAAGAAACATCCAGGTGTTGCTAAACGTGAATCAAATACCGGTGCCTTTGAAATCAGTAAATCCCTATCGCACAACAGCTCTCCGCCAACTAATAGGGCGATCTCACCTGCAGTTAAAGTGATCATTTCTTATCTTCAATCGCTTTAGCTAATTCAATGCGATCATCAAATTCATGTACTTTTCCATTAATCTCTTGGCCTTTTTCGTGGCCCTTGCCCAAAACCATCACAACATCGCCGGCTTGGGCCAGATTGACCGCTGCACGAATAGCTTGGGCTCTATCAACGATTACTTCACTAGGTGGCACCACATCTATATCTAAAACCATCTGAACCAGAATCTCTTCAGCTTTCTCAGAACGTGGATTATCACTGGTGTAGATAGCAATGTCAGCGCCTTCATGGAGTGCTTGACCCATCAAGGTGCGCTTTGTTTTATCTCTATCTCCCCCGCAACCGAGCACGGCAATTACTTTTCCATCACTTATCTCAGCTGCAGCTTCCAATACTCGCTTTACAGCATCTGGTGAGTGGGCATAATCAACGAGTGCTGTGAAGTTTTGTCCAAGGCGCACAGCCTCTAATCGCCCAGCAGCGCCGGTGAGTGTTGGCAAGATTGCAGCGATATCAATGGGATCAATTCCACTTTCAACTGCAATGGCAACTGCCATCAAAAGATTGTCATAATTAAATCCGCCATGCAAAGCAGTCTTACCTTCAATAAGAATTCCGCCGCTTCCGCGGATGGAGACTGACGCACCAACATAATCAGAGGCAATCGATGCATAGTGCCACGTGGCGCTTGTATCTAATCGAGACAAAGTAACCACAGGGAGTTCTGTTTGTGCCGCTAGACGCTTTCCATAAGGGTCATCAAGATTGATAACTGCTAAGTCTGCATATTCAAAGGTAAACAGTTTGGCCTTTGCCGCAAAGTAATCTTCCATATCTTTATGAAAATCTAAGTGGTCTTGCGAAAGATTGGTAAATCCGACAACAGCAAAGTGGCTTCCACGAATGCGCTCTAGCGTTATTGCATGGCTTGAAACTTCCATAATCAGATTGCGCATGTGGCGCTCACGCATCACTGCAGAAAGCGCCTGCAAATCAGAGCTTTCAGGGGTAGTGCGCTTACTAGCAATGCTCTCAACGCCAATGCGAGTTTCAACGGTTCCGATTAACCCGCTATCTCTGCCAGCTGCGGTCATGATTTGATGGAGCAAGGTTGTTACAGTGGTTTTGCCATTAGTTCCTGTAACACCAA
This sequence comes from Candidatus Planktophila vernalis, assembly GCF_002288185.1. Classification (NCBI taxonomy): domain Bacteria; kingdom Bacillati; phylum Actinomycetota; class Actinomycetes; order Candidatus Nanopelagicales; family Candidatus Nanopelagicaceae; genus Candidatus Planktophila; species Candidatus Planktophila vernalis. Next base: position 820,593 of record NZ_CP016776.1, read on the forward strand.
CGCTATAGAGATCTCGCATTGGTTCTGAGTAAAACCAAGCACTGGCTATTCCAGCAGCTCTGCGAGGATTTGTGGAAACAAGAACTGGAACACCTTTTATCTCTTTAGCACCGATGGCATCAGTAAGAACTGCAACTGCTCCACGTGAAATGGCATCGGAGGCAAATTGCGCCCCATGGACCTTTTCACCAGGCAGAGCGATAAAGAGATCTCCCGGTAAAACTGAATCACTAGCTTGGGAAATTCCGCTGACTTCAATACTTTCTAGCTCTTTAAAAGTTGAATCAGCCCCAACTATGGCGCATAGCGCAGAGAGTTTTTTCTGATGGCTAGTTATTGGCCGTTGCATCCTGGGCCTTCTTTGCAGCTAACGCTTTTTTATCCAAAGGAATTGGTTCAAATGCTGTGCCAGTCGGTGCAATATGGCGAGACTGTAAAACAAATGACATTACTTTCTTAAATACTGGCCCACCTAGAACGCCGCCCCAGTGCATTCCTTTTGGATCTTGAATTGTTACGCTGATTACATAGGCAGGATTATCTGCTGGTGCAAAGCCGATAAATGAAGCGGTGTATCCGCGGTAGCAACCGCATGTGTCATCAATGCGCTGTGCTGTACCAGTCTTACCTGCCACGCGATAACCAGGAATCGCTGCACTTGGAGCAGTTCCATTTCCAGAAACAACACTCTCCATCATCAAACGCATGACCTTTGCAGTCTCTGAACTAACAACCCGCTGACTTGTGCGCCCTGGTGCTGGCGTGAAGTTTCCACTTGCATCTCGAGTTCCTGCAATCACAGTGGGTGAAACTCGAACACCATCATTTGCAATCGTTGCAAAAATACTTGTTGCTTGCATGGCAGTCAGTGAATAGCCCTGACCAAATGCCATCGTTGGCGCAGAAGTTCCTGACCAATCGGCTACCTTTGGAAGAATTCCGCGGGATTCACCAGGTAGACCTGAACCTGTTTTTGTACCCACGCCGAATTTAGTTAAGTACTCATAGAACTTGTCGTTAGATATGAGTTCACCAATTTGAATTGATCCCGTATTACTTGAAACAGCCAACACCCCAGCAGTTGTTAAGTATTGTGTTGGATGCTTATCGTGATCATGGAAAACCTTTGTTGAGCGCTTGAGTGCATATGGCACTGTAATAACTGTCTCGGGAGTTACTTTTTTCTCTTCAATAGCTGCAGCCAAAGTCATAACTTTGCCCGTTGAACCTGGTTCATAGACATCTTGAACTGATGGGTTGCGCATCGCAACTAACGCCACTTTTGACGTGTTATTAGGATTAAAAGTTGGCGCAGTGGCATGGGCCAAAATTTCACCAGTCTTTGGATCCATCACAATGACAGTTCCACTGAGGGCATTTGAAGATTTAACGGCATCAGAGATAGCTTGGGATGCAACCCATTGAATATCTCGGTCCACAGTTAAGCGAACAGTTGTGCCAGTTTGTGCTGGAATGATTTCAGATTGAGAACCTGGGATTTCTGCCCCATATCCATTAGCAAATGAATACTTGCCATCAATTCCTGAAATCGTTGAATTCATACTTGATTCAAGTCCGGTTGCACCTTTGCCATCACGATTAACAAAGCCCACTAAAGAGGCGATTAATGAACCAGATGGATACTCACGGATGTAGCCGCGCTCGGGGAAGAAACCAATAATTCGATCTGGACTCATTGCTGGATACTGAGAGTTAAATTCTGAGATTGATTTAGTGAGTTTCTGCCATAGCGCTGGCTTGGCATTTTGATAGACCATATTCCATTTGCGCTCACCAGTGATGCTGGCTTGAACTTGGGCAACCGGTAAATCAAGAATCGGTGCAATGAAGTTAGCCACTCGTGCTGGGTTTGTAATCTGAGTTTGATCAACCACGATGCTGGTTGCAGCAACGCTTCTGGCAAATGCGATTCCATTGATATCGGTGATTTCACCGCGTGGAGCAGGTAGAGATTTAGTATTTTCCATTTCATTCACAGCACGCATGCGGTAATCCCCCGCCTGCACTGCCTGCACCTGAACTAGGCGCAAACCAAATACGAACATTGCTAATGCCAATAAAAAGATTAGCGCTCTAATTCGGTTATGAGCTAATGAAAAGTTACCCATTGTCCACACTCTCTGCTGGTTTTACTGGTGGATTAAGGCTCAAGAACGTTGGGGTTTCAGATGGCTTCATGCCTAAGGCAGTTGCTGCCTTAGCCAAGTTCTCAGGTGCTGCGATTGCATCAATCTGACGATTGACCGCTTCACGTTGATCACTAACCATCTTTGCCTCAAGCTTTAAATGACTAAGCGTGAATGCATCTTGTGCAAGCAATGTATTGATGAAGAGAAGGAACATCAATGCAAGGATGCCTACGACAGATACAAACTTGGCAAAATACTTACGATTTTCTTGTGTCTGCTCTGAAACATCAGGAACTAGTTTGAGTGCAACTTCTGCAGTCTTAGTTGCGATGATTTCACGTGAGCGCGTGATTGCTGGAGCAAACGCAGTCATTGCCATTATGCAGCCACCCTTTCAATTGCACGCAGACGAACAGATGCTGAGCGCGGGTTTTCATTGAGTTCTTCATCTGTTGCAACTTCGCTGCCACGAATAACAAGTGAGAACTTGGCAGCAAATTCAGGTAGATCAAATGGCAGACCACGTGGAGTGCCAGAGGTTGTCGATGCGACAAATAACTCTTTAACGATGCGATCTTCAAGGGATTGAAATGACATCACGACTAAGCGAGCACCAATATCGAGTAACCCCATAGCTGCAGGCAGAGCGCGAGTAATCGCACCGAGTTCATCATTGGTTTCAATGCGAAGTGCTTGGAATGTGCGCTTGGCAGGGTTTCCACCTGTGCGACGCGTTGCCGCTGGAATCGCCTCTTTAATCAGATCAGCTAACTGAGAAGTTGAGTTAAGCGGTGCAACGGCACGGGCTTTAACAATTCTCTCCACCACTCTGGTTGCAAACTTTTCTTCGCCATATGTGCGCAAAATCTTTACTAACTGGCCTGGCTCATATGAGTTAACAATCTCGGCAGCAGTTAATGATTGGCTGCGATCCATACGCATATCTAGAGGTGCATCTTGTGAGTAGGAAAAGCCTCGCTCACTTTGATCTAGCTGCATAGATGAAACCCCAAGATCAAAAAGAGCACCATCTATTTTTGTAAATCCGTGGGATGCAACAACATCGGCAATCTGATCAAAGGTTGCATGAGATGTGCGAAGACGATCGGAAAATGGAGCAAGACGACTAGTTGCACTAGCCAGAGCATCGGCATCACGATCAATACCGATAACAGTTAAGTGAGGAAACTTGGTAAGAAGGGCTTCTGTATGACCACCTGCGCCAAGAGTTGCATCAACTACAACTGGATGAGCGTTAGCTTGAATTGCTGGGGTCAGTAAATCAATGCAACGATCTAGCATCACAGATACGTGTGCAAAGTTGTTATTCACTCTCTCCCCCTTTCAACTCATCCGTAAGTTTTTTCTTTTCTTGCGCTTTACTGCAGTGCTCTCATCTCTGGTCACCGCCGGCCGACGGATCTGTTTTATATCGGCGCCGGGGAAGGGGCGCCGTTATTTTCGAAGGGTCGGCGGTGGCCACAAATGAGAGAGTTAGAACAGGCCTGGGAATACCTCCTCTGAAACATCAGCAAATCCCTTTTCGCGATCTGCTAGATATTCATTCCAAGAAGTTGCATCCCAAATTTCAACGCGAGTATTTGCACCAATAACAACGCAATCTTTTTCAAGTCCTGCATATGTGCGAAGTCCTTGAGGAATAGTTACGCGACCTTGACGATCAGGAATTTCATCGTGTGCACCTGCAAACATCACACGCATGTAATCGCGAGCTGATTTTGCAGTGACTGGCGCTTGTTTTAGCGTCTCTGTAATAACTGAAAACTCTGCTGATGGAAAAACATAAAGACAACGTTCTTGTCCTTTAGTAATTACTAAACCTGAAGAGAGTTCTTCGCGAAATTTCGCGGGCAAAATTAAACGGCCCTTGTCATCAAGGCGTGGCTCGTGGGTGCCAAGAAACATTTTTAGCGCCCCCTTCCCCAGGTTCGCTGCGCTTACTTACCGCGCTTAATCCCCCACTTTACTCCACTTTCCTCCTTTTTCAACCACCTTTCGCCACTATTTACCCTTATCCGCCCCACCCCTCCCCACCTGTTTTTGGGCATGAAAAAAGGGCCCCTCAGGAGCCCTTGAATGAAGAGAAGCGCTTACTTAGTCAGTAGCACCGTTATTGCGCTCATCCCAGCGTTGTTCAAGGCGAGCGCTGATCGTTGATGAGCCCTTGCGCTTTGGCATAGATGGACGCCCGATAGATGAGATAGCTGTAATGACCCCGCCTAGGGCGATGATGAAGCCCAATACTCCCACAGGAGTTGTCTTTGAAATCAGACCAGTAAAGAGGACCAGAATTCCAAGGCCAACGAGTCCAAGGCCTAGCAGAATGCGGTTTTTGCCAAGGGGCTTAACCTCACCCGATAGGGCTGAAACTAGACGTGGATCCTCCGTCATTAGCGCAGCTTCCATCTCCTGGAGCATTCGCTTCTCATGATCAGATAAGGCCATGGCTCAACAATAGAACACCTCTGGGCTTTGTGGCTACTTAAAAGCTAATCCTCATCATCTTCACTGGCACTTATCAGCCGGGCAGGACGCACAGAACCCTTACCAAAGCGTGCTCGGGCTTGATCTATAGCCCCTTCGGCTTGGCGCCAGCCAACTTCGCGCTCGCCCAGCATCATTTGGTGCGGTGCTCCCTCACTTAAGTTCTCTAAAGAGACCCCAACAAGGCGCAATCGGGCCCGCTCAATGCGAAGTGCTTGATAGAGCCCCTTCACAACCTCATAGACATCATGGGTGCTATCAATTGGCAGCGGCAAAGTCTTACTTCGATTAATCGTTGAGAAATCAGCAAAGCGCACTTTGATACTTATTGTCTTTGCAAATAAATCACGATCGCGCAATCTGGCAGTTGCTCTCTCAGTTAATCTCAAAAACTCAGTCAAGATCTCTTCTGGATTATCTAGATCCTGCGCGAAAGTCTCTGCTGCACTGATACTGCGATCAGGCTCTTCCGGTGTGACATCACGGTAATCGCGGCCCCATGCAAGTTCATATAAAGATGCACCATTTGCTTCACCCAGTGCTCTGATCAGTGTGGCCCGCGGCAGCTTTGCAATATCTTCAATCGTTCGAAGTCCTAATCGCTCTAGAACTTCTGCAGTCTTTGGTCCCACTCCCCACATCGCTTGAATAGGTAGTGGATGTAAGAAGGTGAGAATGCGATCTGAAGTTATCTCTAACATTCCATTAGGTTTGCAGTTGGCCGATGCTAACTTGGCAATGAACTTAGATGGTGCGATTCCAACTGAGCAGGTAATGCCCTCTTGCTCCTCTACTTTCTTGCGAATAGCAACTGCAATTTCACGCCCTGTGCCAAGTAGTTTTTGTGAACCGGTCACATCCAAAAAAGCCTCATCAAGTGATATTGGTTCCACCCACGGCGTGAAACTATGGAAGATCTCCATGACATGTTCTGATACTTCTTGATAGCGGGCCATATCAACAGGTAAAAAGATTGCATGCGGTGCTAATCGGCGAGCACGGCCCACTGGCATTGCTGAGTGAATACCGAATTTGCGTGCTTCATAGTTTGCAGCAGAGACAACACCGCGTGCTCCCATGCCAATAACAACGGCCTTTCCCTTTAACTCTGGGTTATCGCGCTCTGCCACGGAGGCAAAAAATGCATCCATATCAACATGAAGAATGGTGGCCTGGGTGGCGATTTCCTCACTCATATTGCCAGCGTACTTTCTTTTGTGCGCCAAGATTCATAGGCCGCGCGTAAATCCCATGCACCCGTTGCCCGAAGTGAAATACCGCGGGCCCCCGTGCGCCGGGTAATGCCACGAATGAGTAGCAGGGATGAGGAATAGAGGGTGCTGGCAAAGTCGGTCTGGGCATCGCTAAAGAAAGTTGAATCACTGCATCCATATCCATCATCCAGGCTTACAAAGATGACGCGCTTTCCACTTCGCACCGGCGGGGTTTGCATCGCAACTTTTATCCCCGCCACTAATACTGAAGAGCGCGAACGCTGAGCTAGTAAATCACAGGAGCGCACGGCGCCAATAGAGTTAAGGAAATCGCTATAGAAGCTCACTAAGTGCTCAGACATATCAATACCTAATCGCGCTATCTCATGTTGAACTATTTCAGCAGGGCTCATATCAGGTAGTCCACTGCTAATTAACACAGGGGGCGCAAAAGCTAAATTCATCTGCGCTCCTGTTACCCCAGCGTTAGGTGATTTTTGCAGATCAGAGAAATGTAAGAGCAAATCACGGCGGTTAACATCGCTATGCAAGCGATCAAAGGCACCAGTCAAGATTGCACTTTCTGTAACAGGGGCGCTACATCCAGAGCGGCGAACAAAATCAGTTAAATCTATATAAGGCCGCCCGGCGATAATCGATGCAACTTCCCCATCACTAATCTTTGTAATTGTGGAGAGTGCAATACGAACTGCACTGCCATTTTCTTCCACCCGATACACCGAATCAGATTCATTGATATCAAGGGGTGCAACCTTTAACCCCATCTGTCGCACTTCATCAACGATTAAACGCCTTGGATACATCCCAGGATCATGTGTGAGCACACCAGCTAAAAACGCTGCTGGGTAATGAGTTTTAAGCCAGGCTGATTGATAAGTGGGCAGGGCAAAAGCTGCAGCATGTGCCTTACAAAAACCAAAGGATGCAAAGGCGCGCAGAACTTCCCAAATCTCATGAACGATAGGTAGTTCATAGCCCTTGGCCGTTGCTGCAGGAAAGAACCAATCGCAGACTTCTTGTTGTCCATCCCTATCTCCCAGCGCCCGCCGCTTTTCATCAGCGCTAGCTAGTGAGACCCCTGTCATCGTTGCAATGATTTCAATGACTTGCTCATGAAAAACAACAACACCTTCGGTATCGCGCAAAATCTCATAGAGATCTGGGTGAATGATTTGGGCTTTAGCCCAGCCATGACGGGCCTTTAAAAAGGGCGTAATCATGTCGGATTTCACTGGCCCTGGTCGAAAGAGTGAGATATCAATAATCAAATCAGTAAATGTTTTAGGCTCTAACTTTCCAACAAGTTCGCGCTGGCCCGGAGATTCAATTTGAAACAAACCTAAAGTATTAGTGGATTGGATTAAGGCATAAGTATCAGCATCATCTAAGGGCACGGCATCGATATCAACGTTGAGATTTTCCGTGCGCTCTATCTCAGTTAAGGCATAAGAAATAGCCGACTGCATCCTCACACCCAAGACATCGAGTTTTAATAGACCAATAGCTTCAACATCATCTTTATCAAAGACCACCATGGGATAGCCGCTGGCATTAGAAAGAAGTGGCGTTCGATCAAGTAAGCCGCCATCAGATAAAACAATGGCGCATGGGTGCATCGATAAATGCCGTGGCAAACCATCAAGGCGCTCAGCTAGTGCAATTGTCATTGCAGTTAATGGCGCAGAGATATTAAGAGAGCGCAGCTCAGGTAAGTTCTCTAGGGTCTTTGAGATATTACGTGCTCTCACATGCGGCATCGACTTTGCCAACATATCAATCTCCATGCCTGGCAGGCCAAGGGCGGCTCCTGCATCTCGTATTGCATGGCGAGCACGGTATGTATCAACCATGGCAACAGTTGCACATCGAGATTGATTGCCCGGCACATCCCAATCAGTATTGCCATAGCGTTTAAAAACCATGTCATAGATTTCAAGTCGCCTATGTGATTCAACATCTATATCGATATCGGGCAAAGCTCTGCGCAGCGGTGAACAAAAGCGCTCCATCAATAGACCATGTTGCAAGGGATCAACGCCTGAGATTCCAAGTAAGTGACAGATTAAGGAACCGGCGCCACTTCCCCGTGCAGCAACTCGAACACCGGCACCACGTGCCATGTCACAGATATCGGCAACAGTTAAAAAATATGATTCAAAGCCAAGGGTTGCAACTGTTGATAGTTCATCATCAAGGCGTGTGCGAGCTTTTTTAATCATCGCACTATCGCTATAGCGCCAGTTGATTGCAGCTTCACTGCGAGTGCGCAGCAATACACGCATCTCATGGGCTGAATCTGCCCCCACCACATGGGCTTCAGGTAGATGCGCACCGCCTAAACCAATATCTCGCTGAGGAGATAACAAAGAGCGCTCTGCCCATGCACGCGTTGTTGCTAGTAACTGGCGTGGTGTTCGCTCTCCTGCAGCCCGTGCAATTTCACCGGCCAATAAAATCATTTCATCACTTGATTTTAAAAAGCCTTCAGCATTTTGTCGCTCGATATGGCGCGGATGCAACGGCACTAGCTGGCGAGCACAATCTAAAACATCTGCCACAGGGCCATCGGCCCTATCGCGCATACGAACTGCGTTAGTAATGAGGGCATCAATATCGTGATCACGGGCGAAAATTAAGGACTTTGCTGCATGGGATGTGGAGCGCGGACCTTTACCAGCCACCAGATGTGAAACACATTCAATGGCGTTATCTGCAAATAAATCACGGGTTTGGTTAAAGGCGGTGAAAGCTGCATCAATACGGTTATCGGTAATAAGTGAGCCCACTAATGAGTGCGGTCCATGCAGGGCATAGACGTTAGTGCTGTAATGGCTAAAGCGTTGTAGGAAATCAAGAGTCAGCACAGGGTTGCGGCTATCACTTGTCATTGCAAGAGAAGTCAGCAACCTACAGAGCGAGCGCCATCCCCCATCACTATGAGCCAAAAGAGTCAGGCGATTATTACTGCCTCCCATATCAACTGCCAGATTGACTCCAATAATTGGAGCGATACCGAAATCAACACAGCTTTGCGCAAAGCGAATAGCACCGGCTAAACCATCACGATCAGTTAACGCCAGCGCCGGCATCTCAAAGGCAGCAGCGCGCTCTACTAAATCAGCTGGCTGTGTTGTGCCGTATTTGAGTGAATAAGCACTGGCAACGTTTAAGTGAATAAAGCTCATACGTTACGGATAATCCATTGACCGCTAACTTCATCGCGCTCTAATTCAAATGTTGTCAGCGCCCCAATAGGTGCTGCCTCCACGCGCCACAGCGCACGTGCTTGATCATCAGGCCTGTACTTGCCATCGCTAATGCGATTCCACCAACCGCCTGCTTCACACCATCTAGATAAGACTGCATGAATGCGAAAGCGCCGACCCTTGAAAGTAAATTCGATAGGCGTTGTTGCACCATCGATCGTGACATCGTGGGCGGGATTGACCTGCATCATGGGCTGAGGGGCCTTTCTGAGTATTCGAACAGATGTTCGAAAAATAGACCCCTGGACTGACAAATAGCAAGCGGGTGAGCGTGTCGTGGCTCTGAGTAGTTGAAATTTCAACTACTATTGCCCCTGTTCGTATTCACCAATCTAAGGAGCACCATGGACGTAGTACTCGTAATCGCTCGCATCTTGTTTGCTGGCATCTTCATCTCTTCAGGAATCAGCCACCTCACCAAATTGGATGCAATGACTGGTTATGCCCAATACAAGAAGGTTCCAGCTGCAAAGCTCAGCGTGATCATTTCAGGTCTGATGATTCTTGTTGGCGGCCTCTACATCGCATTTGGTGTCTATGCAGATCTTGGCGCACTACTTCTCGCACTGTTCTTAATCCCAGCAGCGTTCATGATGCACGCATTCTGGAAAGAGACTGATGCAACTGCAAAGCAAAATGAAACTATTGGATTCTTTAAAGATCTCTCACTTGCAGGAGCCGCACTCATAATCTTCGTACTAGTTGGTTCTGGTACAGATTTTGGTCCAAGCATTACAGGTGCATTCTTTAACCTATAAACAATTAGTCAGTAAAGCCCCTACGGAGAAATCTGTGGGGGCTTTATTTTTTAATAATGTGTGATTGATACCCGGCCAAAAGCAACATAAGTACCGGATACATCATTGCAACTGGAAGAGTAAGAACTTGCGCAAGAGCCCCGGTCACAGATGGCCCAATGAAATAACCAGCAATACCAATCACGCCAACGCGCGCAATGGCAATAGATGATGCAATTCCAGGAACTTCAGAGGCTGCCAAAATATAGGCAGGAAACATTGGACCAATACCCAATCCAGCACACGCAAAACCAATATTGACGATGACAAAGGCCAGAATTGGTTGTGAGTCAGAGAGTGGCACAGCGATTGCAATGCCAGCACCTAAACCGATACCACCTAAATAACCCCCGTAGAGCACTGTCTTTCGTGGCCCAAAGTGATCAAGTGCTCTATCACCTAAAAAGCGGGCGGTAATCATTGCTAATGAAAAGACGGCAAAAGCTGAAGCGTTAACGCCTATGCCATAGCCCATGTCATCTCGAAGCAAGATTGCGCCCCAATCACTGGCAGCACCTTCTGCAATAAGGCCGCCTAGCAAACCAATACCCATCCCCCACAGTGGAAGAACTGATTTGCCAAAGAATGGAATCTTGGCATCGGTCTCTTCTTCTCCGCCGCTATGTTCATCTTGATCTGAAGTCAGAAGCATGCGCACAGCTGGAATAAATAAGAAGAAGCAGACGATGCCGACTCCAACTAAGTTATCGCGCGGTGAAACATAGTTAGCAATTGATCCACCTAAAACTGTTGTTGCAAAAGCACCTGATGACCACAGGGCATGAAATGAAGACATCACTCTGCGACCTAAGATCTTTTCAATGACAACGGCTTGGGTATTTGATGCGATATCCATACTGGAATACCCAAGGCCCATGATAAATAGGCCGAAAATCAATGTAATGGGAGAAGTTGAAAAACCCATCAATATCAAACCAATAGGCATGATGATGATTGCCACTCGAATGACCACCTGAGTGCCATAGGAATGAACTAAGCGTCCAGTGAGTTGAGCGCCAAGGATTGCACCAATAGTGCTGGAAATAAGAATTAATCCCAGCTGCCCGTTATTTAAACCGTTGGCATCACGAATCTCCGGAATGCGAGCGACCCAGGCCATGGAGACAACGCCCATAAAGAAAAAGGTTGCCAGCAGCCCTACGCGCGCACGCCTTGCACTTGTGAATAAATCATTGCTCATAAGGTGATAACGGTAACTGAGAATGCCCTATTAGTCTGCCTGCACTGCCCATTATCCTTCAGGTTCTTCTAACTCTAAAAAGCCTTCAGCGATATAGAATCAAACCCATACCAACTCACCAAGGAGCTCTCCGTGGACAACATCACCGCCTTTAATAATCATCTTCCAGTCAAGGTTCGCTTTGGAGAAGGTGTGGCAGAGACGTTGCCAGCAGTTGTTGCAGAGCTTGGTGCTAGCAAAGTCTTTTTGATGGTTGATAAAGATATTGAGAAGTTCAATCCAGCGGCAGCAAAGCTCATTGATCAGATGAAGGCAGCTGCTGGCATCACCGTTACTGTCTTTGAAAAGCCAGCAGGTGAGCCAACAATTCAAATGGTCGATGATTCAATCGCAGCACTTAAGGCAGCAGGCTCTGATGTTGTTGTTGCACTCGGTGGTGGCTCAATTATTGATACAGCCAAGGCTGCGCGTCTGTGCGCCCAACTCAACTGCACATTCCGTGAATTCCAATCAAAGCCACCTGTTTATCCAGCACCAACACTTCCACTTGTTGCCCTTCCAACATCTGCTGGCACAGGCTCTGAAGTATCTGGTGGTTCTGTTATCTCTGATCCAGAAGCTGGTCGCAAAGCAGGTATTGCTAATGGAAACCTTCGTGCACAAGTAGCACTGGTTGACCCAGTCCTTACATATTCAATGCCTCCTTCAATGACAGCAAACACTGGTATCGATGCTCTTGCTCAAGCAATCGCTGGAATCATCGCTAAGTGTTCAACTCCTATTGGAGATGCCATTGGTTATGAAGCAGTGCGCATGATGACTCCAGCTCTAGTTGCTGCCTTTAAAGATGGCAATAATAAAGTTGCACGTGCTGGCATGGCATCGGGCAGCATGATGGCCGGTCTAACAATGAATATCTCTGACTGCACAGCAGAACACTCACTAGGTCAAGCAATCGGTGGCTTAAAGCATGTTCCACACGGTCTAACAATTGGTTTAGTTCTAGTTGAAACACTGACCCGCGAAGCAAAGATTGTGCCTGAAAAGATGGAGCGCGTTGCAGATGCGATGGGTGTGCCACAAGATGGCACTAAGGATGGATCTCGATGCGTTAACGCTGTGAGAAAAATCCTTGCAGAGCTGCAATTCCCTGTGCTTTCATCCCTTGGCTTTGTTGAAGGCGATATCGATGAACTAGCTGAAATCGCACTTAAAGACTTCTTTATTACACAAGCTCCAAAGCCTTGGAGCAAGCAAGAAGTAGTAGATGCATTTATGTCAGCGCTAAAGCTTGAAAGCCGTGTTGCATAGATAGTGGAAGAAGTTCTTAATAACCCTTCAGTTATCCGAGTAACTGCCCTACTCAAAGAGTTGGGTTGTTCTGGTGAAGTAACTATTCTCTCTGACTCTGCTCGCACAGCACTCGATGCGGCCAATGCTCTAGGCATTGAGGTGGGACAAGTTGCATCCTCCATTGTTTTTAAACTCCCTAGTGGCAATCCACTGCTAGTTATTACAAGTGGGCGCCATCGCGTGGACACTGAACTAGTGGCTAAGAACTTAGGTGTTGAAAAGCTTCACCGCGCAGATGCTGACTTTGTTAAAAACGCCTCAGGCTTTTCCATCGGTGGCGTCTCCCCTGTTGGTTGGGTGAACAAGCCAGAAATCATTTTGATTGATCAGGCTCTCAATGATTACGGAGTTGCTTGGGCAGCAGCTGGGCACCCACACTCTGTTTATCCAACATCTTTTGAAGAGCTTGCGCGCGTAACAGGTGCTACGCCGATGGTTGTTGGAGACTAGTGAAATGAGGAACAAAACTTTTGTAACCGCAGTTTTTGCCTCTTTTGCCTGGAACCTATATCTAGTTGGCGGTGTCATGCTGGGTGCTTCTTACGCTCTTGATCGCGCGGCAGGTGGCCAATTTGAGGTTTTTCCAACTTACCTCAGAGTTATTTATGTTCTAAACTTTGCCTTAATTGTCTATCAGATAGTGATTTTTACTCGCTTCACATATGGACTAGCAATTAAGCCGAAATGGATAGTTAAAGCCTTTGTTATTCTCGGTGTGTTAGGAATTCTTGCCAATGCAGCATCTCGAAGCGCAAATGAGCGTTGGAACGTTATCCCCGCATTCGTAATTACAGCAGCATTTTATGGAATCTTGAAGTCTCAAGCGAAAAACACAAGAGTGGCTAAGGTTTCAAAACCCACGGGACATGACAAGTTATGAACACATTAGGCATGATTGCACTAGTTATTGATGACTATGACGTGGCTATTTCTCACTACGTTAATGATCTTGGTTTCACTCTTATTGAAGACACAGTCCTGTCTCCTGAAAAGCGTTGGGTGGTAGTTGCACCTAGCTCACAAGGTGCTCGAATACTGCTGGCTAAGGCTGCTAACGAGGCGCAGGTGGCAGCAATAGGTAATTCAACTGGTGGGCGTGTGGGGTTCTTTATGTATACAACCAACTTTAATGAAACCTACGAGGGATACAAATCAAAAGGTATTGAGTTCATTGAAACTCCCCGCCAAGAGGCCTATGGTCAAGTGGTGGTTTTCAAAGACAAATATGGAAATAAGTGGGATTTAATTGAACAGAAATAGTGATGCCTCTAAGGCAAGAATCTTTGAGTGGCTAGGTGTTGCAACTGCAATTGTTTACTCACTCCTTGTTGCTGCCAACATCGGAGCTGAGTTCATTGGTTTCACATTACTTCTCACATCCTCTGCCCTGATTGGTATCTGGGCATATCTTGGCAAACACCGTGGAATTCTTTTCCTGCAGTTCTTTTATGCAGCTGCAGGCATTATCGGAATGATTCGCTGGTTCTAAATGATCGTTGCCTACTTCTGGACAATTACTCCAAGTCATATTCCCTTTGCTTTAGGTGCAATGGGTATGGACAGATTTTTTCTTCGTTCATCTAAAAATGTTGGGTTCTTTAAATCCTTAGGCACTGGCAAAGGCGAGACTTTCACTCCTGCAGATGCCAACACTCTTCGCTGGGGTTTGATCGCACAAGTTAAAGACATTGATGCTTTTGATCAATCTTTTGTTGTAAAGCAGTGGCGCAAAAATAGTGTGAGTGAATTTCGCGCCGTTCTTGAACCAATCTCATCTCACGGTCAATGGGCAAAGCAGGAACCATTTGTTGCAACTGCAAAAGACTGGACTGGCCCAGTTGCTGCAATCACACGGGCACGTATTAAGTGGCATCAGAACTTTCGCTTTTGGAGCTCTGTGCCACCTGTGACAATGTCATTGAAATCAGCACCTGGATTGATCTCTGCCATTGGAATTGGTGAAGCACCTATTGGTTTGCAGGGCACTTTCTCTTTGTGGGAGTCAGGGGATGCAATAAAGAACTTTGCCTATAAGGGCGCAGCCCACCAAAAGGCGATTGCAGACACATCTACCTATAAATGGTATTCAGAAGAGCTCTTTGCACGCTTTGCGCTCAGAGATATTCGCGGTTCGATTAATAGTTAGTAAGGCTTTTAGGGCAGACTTAAGCCATGTCGATCCGTCATTACACACCAAGACGGCGCCGCCATGGCCAACTATCACCTCGCGCCAATGGCATTTTGAACTCGGTTTTTGGCATCGCAATTGTGCTCCAAGTCCTCTATCCATTAGTTAATGGTGAGGTTTTGCGTTTGCTCACAATCAATGTTGTCTATTGGGGTGCGGGTGCAATGTTGTTACATGCACTCCTTGCATATGGTGCTCGTTATGCCATTACGTACTTCTTCTTTACTTTCTTCTTCGCCCTCATCATCGAACACGTTGGACTCTTAACGCAGTGGCCTTTTGGTAACTATTCATACTCTGGCAATTTAGGGTTAAAGATTTTTGAAGTACCACTCGTTGTGCCATTCGCTTGGATCATGATGGCCCATCCAGTTTTAACTGCTGCCCGCCGCATCGCAGGTAATTGGGTATTTCTCTATGGCGGAGTTGCCTTAGCTGCTTGGGACTTGTTTCTAGATCCGTTAATGGTGGCACAAGGTAATTGGACCTGGGTTGTTACTGGTGCACACGTTCCTTTCCAACCTGAGATTCCTTTATCAAACACTTTTGGTTGGTTACTCAGTGGAATGTTCTTAATCGGCGTTCTGCATGTTATTACCCCGCGTGAAAAGCGAAAAGGTGGGGCAACCTTTGTAACTACAGATACTTTCTTATTGTGGACTTTGTTCTCAGGCTTTGTTGGCAACTTGTTCTTCTTTAGCCGTCCAGGTGTTGCCTTCTTTGCCGGAAGCATCTTTGGCATCGTCCTTGCCCCGTATTTCTTTAACCGCTGGTTGGGACGCCCTTAGAGTCCATGGATTACCTCTTAACAATTCCTTCTAGTTTTATTCTCCTTATCTCCTTGATCAACTTCATCACTATTCGTAACCCAAAGAAGAGCGCTCAAATAAATGAATCAATCTCAGTAGTTGTTCCCCTGCGCAATGAGGCGACAAATGTTGCAGAACTAATTGACTCACTTCGCGCCCAAAAGAACCTTGCTCAAGTTGAGTTTTTGCTTCTAGATGATAATTCTGAAGATGAGACTCTTGCTCTCTTGCACCAACACACATCTGGTCTATCTAACTTTCATATTCTGAATGGATCCATGCTGCCACAGGGGTGGATTGGTAAGACGTGGGCGTTGCAACAACTCTTTGAAAGAGCCAGCGGTGAAAACATCGTTTCAGTTGATGCTGATGTGCGATTGGTTCCTGATGCAATAAACCGTGCAGTTACATTGCTTAAGAACACACAGTTAGATTTTCTCTCCCCTTATCCAAAGCAGTTGGCACATTCTTGGTCTGAACGACTCATTCAGCCACTGCTTCAATGGTCGTGGATGTCCACAGTTATCTTACGAATTGCTGAAAAGAGCTCTATCACTTCAATGGTTGTTGCCAACGGTCAGTTCTTTATTGTTAGACGAGCAGCCCTTGCTCAAGTGGGTGGTTATGAGAGCGTTCGTAACAAAGTTTTAGATGATGTGGAGTTAGCAAGGGCTCTTGTTAAAGAAGGCTCACATGGTTGTGTGGCAAATGGCGCAGAAATTGCCTCCACTCGAATGTACTCATCATGGAAGGAGATCCAAGCCGGTTACGGTAAATCTCTGCACGCAGCCTTCGGTTCTGTTTTTGGTTCTGCTATTGCAATCACATTCCTCTTTCTTACAGGTATTGCTCCACTTATCGCCGGCATCACAGGTTCAACTATTGGTTGGTATGCCTATGCCGCAGTTACTCTTACCCGTGTAATGAGTTCAGTTAAATCTGGCAAAAATCCTCTGGATGCGCTTTTGCATCCCATCTCATCCGCGCTTCTTACGTACCTCATCATTTACTCCTGGCTAATGCGTGGGCAAGTGCAATGGAAAGGCCGCACGCTATGAAGATAGTTGTCATTGGCGCCGGTATGGGCGGCATGATGTCAGCTGCGCGTTTAGCTAAAGCCGGTCATGAAGTTAGCCTCTATGAAGCATCAGATCGTGTGGGAGGAAAACTTCACACTGAATGGATCGGCAAGGTTGCCTTTGACACAGGGCCATCTCTTTTAACTCTGCCGGCTGTATATAAAGATTTCTTTGCGCGCACCGGTAAACATTTAGGGCTGCTCTGTGAGATAGAGACTGTGGATCCATCTTTTGATTATCGATTTGCCGATGGCACATATGTTAACTTCGCTAATCTTTCTAGGCATCACACGCTCAATAATCTTCGCGCAGCCTATGGTGAATCTGTCTCGCGCCAGTGGGATCAACTGATGCGCAGGGCTGAAAAGATGTGGGATGTTTCCCGTGAGCCATTTATTGAAAATGAACTGCGCTCACCGCTCTCATTACTCAAGCGCTTCTCACTTATTAGAGATCTAAAGATTATTGCGCCCTGGAAAACTTTGAGAGATTTTGCGACCGAAGAACTAGCAGATGAACACCTTCGATACATCCTGGATCGCTATGCAACCTATAGCGGCTCTGATCCACGCAAAGCCCCTGCAGTTCTCTCCACCATCGCATACGTTGAAGAATCTTTTGGTGCTTGGCATATCAAGGGCGGTCTTGGAACGCTGGCAACACTGGTGCATGAGCGCGCCGAGAAAGTCGGCGTTACTTTCCACCTGAGCTCGGCTGTTGCATCGATTAATCTAAAAAGAGGCAAAGCAACTGGAATTACCCTAGAAAATGGTGAAGTAATTAACGCCGATGCAGTCATTGCAAATGCTGATGCATCACTGATCTATAACAAGTTAATCACCGGCAAGATTAGAAAGATTAAGAAGGTTCGAAAGAATCTAGAGAAAGCCGATGCCTCACTTGCTGGCTTCTCATTGCTTCTTGGCATGCGAAAAGATGATTTGGCCCCGCTTAATCACCACACAGTTCTATTTCCAAAGGACTATGACGCAGAGTTCGATGCGATATTTACTCACAAGCAACCTGTCACAGAACCCACTATCTATATCTGTGCTCCTGGTGATGAGGCAATGTCTAAAGATGAACTACTCGAAGGGTGGTTTGTTCTAGTGAATGCACCTGCCCACGGCGCTCATGGCTTTGATTGGAACAACGCAGAGTTTGCACGCACCTATGCCAACAGCATTATTGATCAGATAGAAGCTAGAGGTATTGCTGTTCGCTCACGCCTGGAATCAATGACGATTAGAACTCCTGCAGATTTAGAGAACGCTGTTAGAGCACCTGGTGGTTCTATCTATGGAACTTCAAGTAATGGTCCGCGCGCAGCTTTTATGCGCGCAAAGAATCGTTCTCCAATTAAATCTTTGTATTGCGTTGGTGGTTCAGCCCATCCTGGTGGCGGATTACCTTTAGTCGGTTTGAGCGCTGAAATGGTTGCTAATGCAATTGGGAGCGCGCAAAACGGACAACCATTAAAAAGCCACTAATTTGAAGTGCTAAGAAAGCCACGGAGAGCACATAAACACCTGGAAGATTTAACTGCCACATAATCAAGACGACAAATAAGAATGATGCGCGCACTGGACGCTCTGCTGGTGTGACAACACCAATATCTTCGACTCCGAGTGAGACTAATTTGGCTCGTGCGTACTCTTGGAAAGAAGCAACGCACCACAGAGTTATTACTAGCCAGGCTGGAACGCCGATGACATAAAGGGCATAGAGCCAGAGCGCTTCACTGACACGATCAACTACAGAATCAAGGGTTGCACCCCATGAACTCTGACGCTTTTGAAATATTGCAACGCTTCCATCAATGCCATCACAAAAGAGAGAGAAAACTAGAAAACCAACTGCCCACCATGATGTTGCAGTTAGAGCTGTGGCAGCGGCTGAAACAAGACCTAACATTGTTAAAACATTGGGTGAAATACGAAGCAGAGTTGCAACTAGACCAAATCGATAGGAGATATTGAGCCACCAAGCAACAACGCCAGTTACAGGGGCATCGTTATGCAACGAACTCCATGTAGCGGTGAACTCTTGCTTACTGAGCATTTTCTCTCTTCCCTTTTCTGGCACTTGAGTATTAATAGTATAGAAGTGCAGGCTCACAAGAGCGGCCAGAATGGCAAAGAGAACTGGGTGAGGGTACCTTTACGCTGTGAGTTCAGCGACTAAGTCAGAGTTACAAGAGACGCGCGATTGCGTAGAGATTGAACTCACTCAATTCATGCGTGATCAGAGCGCATACCTGCTTTCAATCTCACCTGAATTACAACCAGTTTCCTCCGCTCTCTCATCTTTTCTTCTTGATAGCGGTAAGCGATTACGTCCTCTCTTTGCCTATGCTGGAATCAAAAGCGCAGGTGGTTCATTAACGCCCGCAACTACTAAAGCCATCTCTTGCCTTGAACTGCTTCAAGCGTGCGCACTTATTCATGATGACTTAATGGATGGTTCTGACACACGCCGCGGTAAGCCATCTATTCATCGCCACTTTGAATCTATCCATGTGCAAGATGCCTTAGAGGGCTTTGCACCTGCATACGGTTTAGCTTCTGCAGTTTTGCTTGGAGATTTAGCACTTGTCTGGTCAAACCAACTTCTTAATACTTCCGGGATTTCTGCTCACGAGCTTCGCCGCGTCATGCCAATCTTTGATGAGATGCGCGTTGAGTTAATGGCTGGACAGTTCTTAGATATTCATGAGCAAACACAAAAGAACACAGATCTTGATCGTTCAATGAAGATTGCTCGCTACAAATCAGGTAAATACACAATTGAGCGACCTCTTCACATGGGAGCATTACTAGCCGCAGATGCCTCCCCTGCACTTCTCACCGCTCTCTCCGATTATGGATTACCCCTGGGTGAGGCTTTCCAATTCCGCGATGACCTACTTGGCGTCTTTGGTGATCCCTCTGTTACAGGAAAACCTGCCGGTGATGACCTGCGTGAAGGAAAGCGCACAGCCCTTATCGCTATGACCGATGCCAAATGCACAGATGCCATGAAGGCCGAGAGCCGTAAATATTTTGGGAAGAATGATATTGATGACAAAGGTGTGGCTATCTTGCAGGAGATGATTGTTTCAACAGGCGCAAAAGCAGCCCTTGAAACTATGATTGATGAATTAACCTCAAAGGCATTAAAAGCTATTGAAAATCCAGCAATTGATATCGCTGGACGAGATTTACTCAATGAGCTAGCCCTAATCGCCACGAAGCGGAGTATGTAAATGGTTGCCAGAGTTAAAGGCCCCACAGATCACGTTGTAGTTGTGGGCGCAGGCCTTGCTGGATTAAGCGCAGCACTTCGACTCGCTGGTGCTGGTCGAAAAGTAACTGTATTAGAGCGCGAAAGTGTTCCTGGTGGGCGAAATGGTTTGCTCAACAAAGATGGCTATGCATTTGATACTGGACCATCAGTTTTAACTATGCCATCTCTTATCAATGATGCCTTCAACTGCGTTGGCGAAGATATGAAAGATTGGTTGGAGCTCACTCCACTCACACCTCTCTATCGCGCCTTCTATGCTGATGGCTCACAGTTAGATGTTCATGCAAATACCGGTGAGATGGAAGCAGAGATTGCAAAGCACATCAGTAGCCAAGAAGCTGCTGGATATCGCAGATACGTAGATTTTGTTACAAAACTCTATAAGTATGAGATGAATGATTTCATCGATAGAAACATAGACAGTCCCCTGAACTTGCTCACACCTAACCTTGCCCGCTTAATTGCACTCGGAGGCTTTCGCAGACTCTCTCCTAAAGTAAATCAATTTATGAAAGATCCTCGCCTACAAAAGGTTTATTCATTTCAAGCTATGTATGCAGGAGTAAGCCCGCAGCAAGCTCTAGCTATCTACGCAGTCATTGCATACATGGACTCTGTTAATGGAGTTTTCTTTCCTAAGGGTGGAATGCACGCAGTTCCTCGCGCACTAGCAGCAGCTGCAGAAAAGCATGGAGTGGTCTTTAAATACAACACAACCGTGACAAATGTTGAAGTCAGCAATGGCCGTGCAAAAGCTGTTATCACCGAAGCTGGTGAGCGCTATGAGTGCGATGCAGTGATTTTGAATCCAGATCTACCTGTTGCCTACCGCGAGTTACTCGGCAAATCACCAGTATCAATTAAGCGCCTGAAGTATTCACCTTCTTGTGTGACTCTATTGATTGGTTCAAGTAAGAAGTATGACTTTGCAGCACACCACAACATCCACTTTGGTCACTCTTGGGATGGCGTTTTTGATGAACTCATCAAAAAGAAGCAGTTAATGAGTGATCCCAGTATCCTGGTCACCATTCCCACTCATGATGATCCGAATTTAGCTCCCCCAGGTAAGCATTCTTATTATGTTTTGTTCCCAACGCCTAACTTAGATAGCAATATCGATTGGACTAAACAAGCCGGTCCATACCGTGATCAAATGATTAAGACCATTGAAGAGCGCGGCTACACGGGCTTTGGTGATTCCATTGAAACTGAAGTGATGACCACTCCCCTTGATTGGAAAAATCAAGGGATGGAGATGGGTGCACCTTTTGCTAGCGCACATACATTCTTCCAAACTGGTCCCTTTAGACCACGCAACATGGCACAAGGAATTGAAAACGTTGTCTTTGCCGGTTCTGGAACACAACCTGGCGTTGGAGTTCCCATGGTTTTGATCTCTGGACGACTTGCTGCAGAGCGAATTGTGGGACCTGTTAAGTAAATGGATGAGCTAGAGGCATCCTATGCCGAGTGCAAAAGATTAAATTCTCTTCACGGCAAAACCTATTACTTAGCCACACTTCTTCTACCTAAAGCTAAACGCAAATATGTTCACGCCCTTTATGGTTTTGCCCGCTATGCCGATGAAATCGTTGATGATCTTGCATCAACACTGACTGTGCAGGAAAAAGCAGATGCTTTAGGTGTGTGGGGTGCCAAGATTTTGCAAGATCTCAAAAGCGGCAAAAGTGATGATGCAATCGGACGAGCGCTAATAGACACCGTGAACACATTTGCAATCCCCCACGAGTACTTTGAAGCATTCTTACATTCCATGACTATGGATTTAACTGTGCAGGAATATCAAACATATGAAGATCTCTTGGAGTATGTCTATGGATCAGCTGCCGTTATTGGTCTTGAGATGGTGCCGGTGCTTGGAGTTCTTCAAGACGGTGCCCATGAGTGCGCCGAGAAGCTAGGTATTGCTTTTCAATTAGCTAACTTCATCCGCGATGTGGGAGAAGATTTAGATCGTGGCCGTATTTATCTGCCTATAACTGAGCTTGCCGAGCATGGTGTTACACGTGAAATGCTTGAAGAGCGCGTCCTCACGCCACAAATCATCAGCGCACTTAAGTTTCAAATTGCCCGTGTGCGCCAACTACAACAAGAGGCAACTCCAGGAATTCAAATGCTTGCAGCATCTAGTCGCCCATGTATTGAGGCAGCAAGTGAGCTCTACTGCGGCATTGTTGATGAGGTAGAAAAGATTGGTTATGACATCTTTAACAAACGTGCCAAGACTTCTACTGCGCGCAGATTACGCGTCTTTATTAGCGCTTATTTGAAGCGCCTAGCCGTATCCAATTAGTTAAAACGCCAAGCACTAGCGCAAAACCAAAGAGCAGGTCTTCCACTGGAGCTGATGCTATTCGCCAGCCAATAATGGCATCTGGGCTATACATCACGATATTTCTTGAAGTCAGCCACCAATTCGTAAGTAGCTGGAACCCAACAATGATTGCGTATGAAGTCCAAAAGACTCGGCGCCTAAGTAGCTGTGTATTGAATAGATAGAGATCAAAGGAAATAGCAAAGAGCACTGCAAAGATTGCGATTTGTGTGTAGGTCATTTGTAGACCTGCCAATGTTTCTTGACTGTGCGCACAGCTTCAATAGTCATGAGCGCTGCAATAGGAACAACGATGAAGAACAAATACTCTTCCAGCGGTATACCGAATGGACCAAAAATGCCAAGGATCTGAGCTTTATCAAAATACCAATGCCCACTTGCAATCGCGTATTTGTCCCACGCGATGAATAGAAAAGCTACTGGAGCAATTGCAAGCACTACTCGCTTAAACTGCTTGAGAACCCCAACCTTTAAAAACACTTCTAGCCAGAATGAGCCAACGACGGTGAAAACAATCATGGCTAGGTATCCATACTTTTGCACGAGATAACGCTACTCTAATAACCACGGGAGCCGCATGCGGCTGAGAGGGTTTGAAATTCAAACCGACCGATTGACCCGTCCGGTAATGCGGACGTGGAAAGGAAACTATGTCATTCACCCTTTTTACAGCGTGGGGCTATGAAGTCTCGACTCTTGAATTCATTGCAGCAATTACTTCCATTACTGGCGTCTGGCTTGGCACAACTGGAAAGCGCATCACTTGGCCTTGGTGGGCATTGAGCAGTGCTCTCTATATGGTCTTCTTTTATCAAGTTGATCTCTTTGCAAGTGCAGCTCTGCAAATAGTTTTCATTGTTGCCGCCATTTGGGGCTGGCGTGATTGGGCACCAACTGGTGCAACCCCTGGCTATCTAAACAACCGTCATCGCTTATTCATTGGCGCAGGAACCTTGATTGCTGTCTCTGTACTTTCTCCCCTGCTCTCGCGCGCAGGTGCTGCAGCAACATGGTCTGATGCATTTTTACTTGTTGGCTCACTTGCTGCGCAGATTCTTATGGTTTACCAAAAAGTTGAAGCGTGGATGCTCTGGCTCATCATTGACTTAGCCGGAACGATTCAATACGCCTATTTGGGTTATTGGTTTACTGCCGCGCTATACGCACTCTTCACACTCGTTGCGATAGTTGGCTGGAAGCGTTGGTATGTCCTTAATCGCAATTGATGGCAGAGCAGGAGCTGGTAAAACAACGTTAGCTGCCAGCTTCTTTGAAGAACTATCTGCCGATAAACCCGTCGCGGTTATCCATATGGATGATCTCTATGACGGCTGGGAAAATGCTCTGAGTGAGCGCCTCACTCAAACTTTAGAGTCAATTGTGAAGTCACATCAGGACAAGGTTGCTTTTGAAATAGATATCTTCAACTGGCAATCGATGTCCTTTGATTCAAAGCGAGTGATACATCCTGTTGATATCTTGATTTTAGAAGGCGTAGGAGCGGGGCAAAAAGTAGTACGTGATGCTGGTGCAACCTTGTATTGGCTAGATATTGATGCCGAAGTTGGAATACAAAGGGTTTTGAATCGAGATGGCAACCAGATTGCATCGCAGATGAAGCAGTGGCAGATTGCTCAAGAAATTCATTTTTTGCGAGATAAGACACGCGAAAACGCGGAACACATTCAAAGCTCACCAGCTTAAAAGCCCTAAAATCGCCCATATGTCAGATCTATCGGGTGAGCTCATTGATGGGCGTTATCAACTCACTCGCCAGGTTGCCAATGGTGGAATGGCCAGCGTCTATGAGGCTATCGATACCCGCTTAGATCGAAAAGTTGCAGTAAAGATTATGCATCCGCATTTAGCCCAAGATGAAGCTTTCGTTAATCGCTTCATTAGAGAAGCTAAAGCCGCAGCCGCACTCTCACATCCCAACATCGTTGCTGTTCAAGATCAAGGGTGGAATCAAAACGGAGTTCCGGCTGTCTTTATTGTTATGGAGTTAATCGAAGGTCACACGCTTCGTGAATACTTAAATGAGCGTGGCAGGTTTGAAATTAAAGATGCCATGAACTACCTCACTCCCATTCTTAGCGCACTTGCTGCAGCCCATGATTTAGGAATTGTTCACCGCGACATGAAGCCTGAAAACATTTTGATTTCAAAAGAAGGTCGCGTAAAGATCGCAGATTTCGGTTTAGCGCGCGGAGAACTCATTGGTTCAACTATGACGGCTGAATCAAGTGTTATCTTGGGTTCAGTTTCATACCTTTCTCCTGAGCAAGTCCAGCGCGGTGTTGCAGATTCTAGAAGTGATGTCTATGCAGTTGGCATCGTGGCATTTGAAATGCTGACAGGTGAAAAACCATTCCTAGGCGAGACACCTATTCAGATCGCCTATATGCATGTGAATCAAGAGATTCCTTCCCTTCGCTCTAAGCGCAAAGAGATTCCAGAGGCTCTGGATACATTGATTTTGCAAGCAACTAACCGTGATCCAGATAAGCGCCCCCGCACAGCAGGTGAATTCCTTAAAGCGCTGGAATCTATTCAAAATGAAATTGACCCAAAGACAAATCAGATGAAGTTAGCTCTTGATCTTCCCGTGGAGCCTATTAAGGAAAAGCCACGAGGAAAGATGAAGAAGCAGGTAGAGGAAGAAAAAGAAGAGAGCATTGAGATTAAAGAGACAACTAAAGAGATTAGAGCTGCCAAGGAAGAGAAAAAGAAGGCGAGCAAGCGTGTTCGCCGTAACCGCAAAGTTGCCATCATTTTGGCTATCGCACTTGGTATTGGTGGTTGGTACACATTGGTGGGGCCTGGTTCGCGCGTAGTTGTTCCATCGGTAGTTGGTGGAACATATGAGGAAGCAGTTTCTACTCTTACCCCTCTTGGTCTAACAACAGTTATTTTAGAAAAGCGCTTTGATGAAGATATTGCCAAGGGTGCAATCATTGAAACTGATCCCCCAGGTGGTGGACGTGTTTCATCTGGTGGGCAGGTCAAGTTAATCCTTTCAAAGGGCCCAGAGCGATACATCATCCCGCCAGTTACAGGACTTACTCCTGAGGCTGCCACCACTGCCCTCGAGAAATTCCCATTAATAGTTGGCGCAAATACCGAAGTCTTTAACACAGAGATTCCTAAAGGTTTTGTGATTTCTACATCCCCTGCATCTGGCACACAAGTTAAACGTGACACTCCAGTTTCACTAGTTATAAGCAAGGGTGTTGAGACGGTGGCACTTGTTTCTTATTCCGGTAAGAGTGGTGAACAAGCACTTAACGAATTAAATGATTTGGGATTTAATGTTGAATCAACCTATGCCTTTAATGAAAAGGTTTTATCGGGAGTGGTTATTTCTCAAAGCCCAACCGGTGTGGAAGTTGCACCGAAGGGTTCAACTGTATCTCTGGTTATTTCTAAGGGCTCACAGTATGTCTTTATCCCTAACGTCTTTTCACTTGATCAACTCAAGGCAACTCAAGCGTTGCAAGACCTGCAGCTCAAGGTAGTAGTGAAGAAATTAGGAACTAAGAAGGTCAAGAAGGTTACAAATATCTCTCCTAAGGTGGGTAGCAAAGTTAAACGTGGCAGTACGGTCACAATTACCGTAGGGTAAGCCAATGCCTAAGGAGTCCAAGAAGCCACGTATTGGTGCCCACGTCCCAACAACTGGCGGAATGGCAAAGCGCTCCATTGAATACGCCCAAGAAATTGGTGCAAGTGCTATCCAAGTTTTTGCTTCAAGTCCACGTATGTGGGCAATGCCAGCAGCAAAGCCTGAACTTGATGTGGCTTACAAAATCAAAGCAGCAGAGATGGATCTTGAAACCTATGTCCATGCTCCCTTTCTTATTAACTTAGGCTCACCAACTGAGGCCACATACATCAACTCATTAGCTTCAACTAAATATTCTCTCCAACGTGCTGCAGATATTGGAGCGTTAGGCGCAGTTATTCACACTGGATCTGCTGTGGATGTAAACCACGTTGAAAAAGCGTGGAAGCAGATTCATGAAGGCATGATGCCAATTCTTAACGCTCTGCCTGATGATGCTCCATATTTGTTATTAGAACCAACTGCAGGTCAAGGCCAATCCTTAGTTAAGAAGCTAGATGATCTTGAAAACTATTTGAAGGCTCTGGAGTATCACCCAAAGGTTGGTATCTGTCTTGATACCTGTCACGTATTTGCCGCAGGCCATGACATCTCTGTTAAAGGTGGAATGACTGCAACTATTGATTTACTCGTTCAAATCGCTGGCGTTGAGCGTTTTCAATTAGTTCATGCCAATGACTCGATGGATGTGTGCGGAGCACTCAAAGATCGTCACCAAAACATTGGCGATGGCCACATTGGCGTAGAACCTTTTGCTGAGCTTCTTGCTCACCCAGCAGTAGCGAATGCCCCATTGATTCTTGAAACACCAGGCTTGGAGGAAAAGCACAAGCCTGAAGTTGCGCTACTAAAGAAACTTCGAGATAAGAAGTGAGCGAAACAAAACATCTCTTTAGAATGAAGTTGGCCCCTTGGGCACTTCTTGCAGTTGCTGCAGCATGGGGCTGGGCATTTGTGATCATGAAGGATGCAATCCAGCGTCAGAGCGTTAATAACTTTCTTTTCACCAGATTTTTACTCGGCGCAGTGGTTATGGTGCTTATCCGTCCGAAGGTTTTAAGTCTTCTCAATAAAGACATTCTGATGCGTGCTGGAGCTGCCGGCACTTTTCTAGGTCTTGGATTCATATTCCAAACCCTTGGACTAGATCGCACGGGGGCTGCAATTACAGGTTTTGTGACTGGCCTCTATGTTGTTTTAACACCACTGATTGCCTGGTTAGTCCTAAAACAAAAGGTGAATAGATTTACTTGGATTTGTATTGCTATTGCAACTGTTGGACTTGGGTTGCTTTCTATTCGTGGGTTCACTGTGGGAATCGGTGAGCTCCTAGTATTTATGAGCGCAATTTGTTTTGCCTGCCACATCATTTCACTGAGTAAATGGAGTTTGGGCCGCGATGTCTATGCCATGACAGTGGTGCAGTTGTTTATGTGTGCCGCACTGGCTGGTATCGCATCTATTCCAGAAGGTTATTCACCGCCGCCTGATGCAGGCGTGTGGGGTGTAGTGATTTTTACGGCAGTTTTTGCAACTGTCATCGCTTTCATTATTCAAACCTGGGCTCAGGCACATATGAGCCCAACTAAAGTAGCCGTTATTTTGACGATGGAAGTTGTCTTTGCCGCCTTCTTCGCAATCATCTTTGGTGGTGAGCGCTTAACGCTACAGAGCGCGATCGGTGGAATCCTTGTCGTGACTGCGATGTATTTGATAGTTATCAAAGAATCAAAGTAGGCTCACATCTATGGCAATTGATCTTCGTTCAGACACAGTTACTCGCCCATCACAAGGCATGCGTGATGCGATTGCATCTGCGCCAGTTGGCGATGATGTTTACAGCGATGATCCAACGGTTAACTCACTTGAAGAGCGCGTAGCTGGGATGTTTGGCAAAGAAGCTGGTCTGTTCACACCAACGGGTTCACTTGCCAATCAATTAGCAATTCGTATGCTGGTTAATCCTGGCGAGGAACTCATTGCCGAGACTAATTCACACATCGTTCGCGCTGAACTCGGCGCTGCTGCAGTATTTAGCGGCATCACTACACGCACCTGGCCCGCTACACATGGATTACTCAAGGCAGCCGATGCACTTGAGATTGCCCGTCCAGATTCAGGGCCATATTTAGTTTCAACCACAGCAATAGCTGTTGAAAATACGCATAACTTTGGTGGCGGAACTGTGCAACCAATAGATGAGATTAAGGCTTTGCGCAAAGGTGCAGATGCGATGGGATTAGCCCTTCACTTAGATGGTGCCCGCATCTGGAACGCACATGTTGCAAGTGGTGTTGCATTCAATGAATACGGAAAATACTTTGACACCATCAGCGTCTGCTTGTCCAAAGGACTTGGTGCTCCTATTGGTTCAGTAATGCTTTCAACTAAAGAGCGTGTTGCTAAGGCACGTGTGTGGCGCAAGCGCTATGGCGCTGGCATGAGACAAGTGGGATTGCTAGCAGCTGGTGCTCACTTCGCACTCGATAACAACATCAATCGCTTATCTGAAGATCATCGCCGAGCTAAAGAGATTGCCGTTGCAATTGCTGCTATTGATTCTTCTCTTATTGACCCAACAACAGTTCAAACAAATATTGTGGGATTAGATCTGGCTCACCTACCAATAAGTGCAGCTGAACTAGCAACACGTTGTCGTGAAAAGGGCTTGTGGATTAGTGCGCTGGGACCAAAGTATGCGCGCCTAGTAACTCATTTAGATTTTGATGATGCTCAATGCAAAGAAGCTATTGAGATTTTAAAGGTAGCCCTCGTGGCGTAGTAGCCACTCCTTCTTGTTAACTCCGTAAGCATAATTTCCTAACGCTCCCCCAGTTTTAACAACTCGGTGACATGGAACAACCAACATAATGGCGTTATTGGCGCATGCACTTCCTGCTGCACGCACCGCTGCTGGAGATCCAGCACGCTGGGCAATATCAGAGTAAGAGAGAACTTTGCCACCAGATATCTTGCGCATTGCTTTCCATGCAGCTTGTGAAAACGGAGCACCTGGTTGGCTGACTTTGATGCCATTAATGGCAGTGATGTCCCCGTCAAAATAGTCATTGATTAAATCACTAATGACAGGAATGGACTTAACAATCTTTATATCTTTGCCAGCTTTAAATGCACTGATTGTTAAAAGATTGGCACCAATTAAAATCTGATCATCAGCTATGAGATTCAGATTTCCCACAGGAGTCTTATGGGTTGTTACTAATAATGTCACAAGGAGAAAATTAGCGGTCGCGCAACATCTCAGCAACCAGGAAGGCAAGCTCCAAGGACTGAGAGTGATTTAAGCGCGGATCGCATGCAGTCTCATAGCGAGAAGCAAGGTCCTCATGTGAAATCTGCTCGCCACCACCAACGCATTCAGTGACATCATCGCCGGTTAGTTCAATATGAATTCCACCTGGATGTGTACCCAACGCCTTATGGACTTCAAAGAATCCCTTTACTTCATCCATAACATCATCAAATTTACGGGTCTTATAACCTGTTGGTGCCTCATATGTATTGCCATGCATTGGATCGCAGACCCACAAAACCTTTGCACCCGACTTAGTAACACCATCAACAAGTGCTGGCAAGGCTTCGCGAATCTTTCCAGCACCCATACGAGTAATAAAAGTAATGCGTCCTGGCTCACGATTTGGATCTAGCTTGTCAATGAGTGCAAGTGCGTCATCAACTGTGGACTTAGGTCCAAGCTTGATACCAATTGGGTTTCGAACCTTTGAAGCAAAATCAACATGAGCACCATCTAATTGACGTGTGCGCTCACCAATCCAGATGAAGTGACCTGATACATCGTATGGATTTCCGGTACGTGAATCGATACGTGTTAGCGCCTTCTCGTATTCAAGAATCAAGGCTTCATGACTTGAGAAGAAATCAACAGATTTAAATGACTCAGGATCTACTCCTGCTGATTGCATAAATGAAAGCGCACGGCCAATTTCATTAGCCATCTTTTCATAGCGCTCACCAACGGATGAATCGCGGATGAAGCCCTTGTTCCACTCATGCACCTGGCGAAGATCAGCAAAACCACCTTGTGTGAAGGCGCGTACTAAGTTCAAAGTTGAAGCTGATGTGTTGTAAACACGAACTAAACGGTTTGGATCTGGAGTTCTAGCAGCCTCATTGAACTCAATAGCATTGACTGCATCTCCGCGGTAAGCAGGAAGAGTTACATCCCCACGAGTCTCCATGTCATTAGAGCGTGGCTTAGCAAACTGACCTGCCATGCGTCCAACTTTTACAACTGGCAATGATGAGTAGTACTGCAGAACTGCAGCCATCTGCAAAATAGTTTTAATGCGGTTTCTAATTGAATCTGCAGTTGCTGCAGCAAATGTCTCTGCGCAATCTCCACCTTGTAACCAGAAAGCTTTTCCTTCTGCAGCAAGTGCAATACGTGCCTTTAAATCATCACATTCACCAGCAAAGACAAGTGGAGGAAAAGATTTAAGTTCAGCAACTGCTGCCTTGATTGGAGCACCCTCTGGACCGCCAGGCCACTGTGGTTGCTGGGCAGCCACAAGGCCAGGCGTGAAGAGATTATCTAGAGGAGAAGTCATGGGTTAAGGATAGAGAATCAATTGATAATCGCGTACCGCAATTATCCGAAGAAGATCTCTGACTCCTTATAGCGCTCTAGGGGAACGAGTTTGAGCTGTTCTGTGGCAGATGCCAGCGGAACACGCACGATATCGGTGCCATGAAGTGCAACCATCTTGCCCCAGTCACCTTCGTGAGCGGCAGTAATCGCCTGGAGACCAAATCGTGTAGCAAGAACACGGTCAAATGCTGTTGGTGATCCACCACGTTGGATGTGCCCCAGAACAGATGTGCGTGCTTCCTTGCCTGTGCGTGTTTCAATCTCATTAGCTAGCCAATCGCCAATTCCTGAAAGCTTGACGTGACCAAATGAATCAAGTGTCTGATCCTTTGTGACCATGTCGCCCTCTTGAGGAATAGCACCTTCTGCAATAACGATGATGGGTGCGTAATGAGATTTGAATCGAGATTCAACCCATTCGCATACCTTTTCGATTGAGAACTTTTGCTCTGGAATCAAAATACAAGCTGCTCCGCCTGCAAGGCCTGAGTGAAGTGCAATCCAGCCAGCATGGCGACCCATTACCTCAACGATTAATGCACGGTGATGTGACTCTGCTGTTGTGTGTAGACGATCGATTGCTTCAACTGCGATGTTCACCGCTGTATCAAATCCAAATGTGTAGTCAGTATTGTTCAAATCATTATCAATTGTCTTTGGAACACCAATAACTTTAACTCCCAGTGAATCCAGCTTTGTTGCAACACCCAAAGTATCTTCGCCACCGATTGCAATAAGCGCATCGATTCCAGCTTTAGCTAGGTTGTCCTTAATCTTTTCTACGCCGCCCTCAATCTTGAAAGGGTTAGTACGAGAAGATCCCAAGATTGTTCCGCCGCGAGGCAAGATGCCACGAGTTGTTTCAATATTCAGAGGCATTGTTAAGCCCTCTAGTGGACCTTTCCAACCATCGCGGAAACCGACAAATTCATGTCCGTACTCTTTTACGCCTTTACGAACTACGGCACGGATCACAGCATTTAGACCTGGGCAATCTCCGCCACCAGTAAGCACACCAATACGCATTATTAACTCCATTGAAAAGAAAATGATGAAGGGCTCGAGCTATCAAAAGCGCCCGGCCTGTGGTCAACGCTGACTGGAACAGTCTAGCCTTGCCACATGGCCAATCAACAAATTATCGCCGGCGTGGATTCATCCACTCAGTCGGTAAAAGTAGTGATGCGCGATGCCCACACGGGTCAACTCGTGCGCCAAGGCCGAGCAGCACATCCAGAAGGTACTGAAGTTGATCCCACACATTGGAAAAACGCCCTCGATAGTGCAATAAAAGATGCGGGCGGATTAGAAGATGTTCAAGCAATTTCTATCGCAGGACAACAACACGGCATGGTCGCACTCGATAGTAATGGTGAAATTATTAGACCAGCGCTTCTATGGAATGACACACGTTCTGCAAAAGCTGCCGAGGATTTAAACCGCGAAGAAGGCGGTAATGCTGAAATTGCTCGAAAAGTTGGTTCAGTATTAGTTGCATCATTTACTGCTTCAAAGCTTCGTTGGATGGCAGATAACGAACCAGAAAATGCCGCCCGTGTTGCATCTGTGGCCCTTCCCCATGATTGGCTCTCATGGCAACTGCAAGGTGGCAAAGATTTCACCACACTTTTCACAGATCGAAGTGATGCATCTGGAACTGGATACTTTGATCCAACAACTTCTCATTACCGCGAAGACATCTTGCGCCTTGCACTGCGCCATGACTCTGAACTGCGACTACCAAAAATTATTGCACCGAACTCTTTTGGCGGAACAACGACAACTGGAATACCAATTGCTGCAGGTGCTGGTGATAACGCAGGAGCAGCTCTAGGTGTGCAGGCACAACCAGGAGATGTTGTAGTTTCACTTGGAACATCTGGCACAGCATTTGCAGTCTCTGAAACTGCCACCCATGATGCAAGCGGAGCAGTTGCAGGTTTTGCTGATGCAACTGGTCGCTTCTTACCTCTTGTCTGCACATTAAATGCTGCACGCATCATGGATGCTGCAACAAAGATTCTTGGAAAAACACATGATGAAGTGGGAGCACTTGCACTATCTGCAACTGCTGGTGCAAATGGCTTAACTCTTCTGCCATATTTTGAAGGAGAGAGAACTCCTAACCGCCCAGATGCCACTGGAGTTTTCTCTGGGATGAACCTGAATAACTCAAATCCTGCCGATATTGCACGTGCCATGATTGAAGGAATGTTGGCTGGATTAGCTGATGCTGTTGATGCATTGATTGCACTTGGTGTGAACGTCAATCGCATACTTTTAATCGGAGGCGCTGCAAAGAACCCAGCAATTCCAACAATTGCTAGCGCACTCTTTGGCCGCGAAGTTTTGGTTCCGCCAGCCGGTGAATATGTTGCAGATGGCGCAGCTAAGCAAGCAGCATGGGCACTGCTGGGACAGATGCCAACGTGGGATTTAGGAAAAGTTTCACATCACGAATCTAAAGCCACACCACACGTAATGGATAAATACCGAACGCTGCGAGATAACACCGCAAATTGGTAGAACTTTAAGCTGTAACGCGAACACCCTTACCAACAACAATGATTCCACCAGGACTAATAGTGAATCGAGCACGATCTCGCTCTAAATCAACACCAATCTGTGCACCTGGCTCAACAACAACGTTCTTATCCAAAATGGCATTGCGTACGATTGATCTATCACCAATTCGAACTGATGGCATCAATACAGAGCCTTCAACAAGAGCGCCTCTTCCAACTGAAACATCATAGGAAACCACTGAGCCATTCAAGACTCCTCCAGAAATAATGGAGCCAGCGCCGACGATGGAATCATTTGCGCCACCGTTTTCGCTGAATTTGGCAGGTGGCAATGATGGTGGATTAGTAAGCAAAGGCCATTCGCGGTTATAAAGATTAAAGATTGGATGAACTGATACTAAATCCATGTGTGCGTCATAGTAAGAATCAATTGAACCCACATCGCGCCAGTAACCCTTATCGCGATCAGTCTCACCTGGCACCACGTTATTGGCAAAGTCATACACCTTTGCTTCACCATTTTTGGTTAGGAAAGGAATGATATTTCCACCCAAATCATGGCGTGACTCAATATCTTCAGAATCAATAATCAATGCTTCTTCCATGACACTGCGCTTAAAGATGTAGTTACCCATTGAAACCAAAGAGAGATCAGGATGACCTGGCATTGCAGGAGGATCAGAAGGCTTTTCATGAAATGCCTTAATTGTGATTCCATCTTCAGCTAATTCAATAACGCCAAACTCATGTGCTTCAGAGCGTGGAATGCGAATGGCTGCAACAGTTATTCCTGCACCTGTTTCAACATGTTGAACAAACATCTGACCTGGATCCATGCGATAGACGTGGTCTGCACCAAAGACCAAAACATGCTCAGGATTTTCATCATGGATTAAATTAAAGTTCTGCAAAATCGCATCAGCACTACCTGTATACCAACGTGGACCTAAGCGCTGTTGGGCAGGAACCGGGGTGATGTAGTTGCCAAGAAGAGCTGACATTCGCCACGTTGTTGTGATGTGACGGTCAAGTGAGTGAGATTTGTATTGAGTGAGCACGGCAATCTTTAACATGCTGGCATTTACTAGGTTAGATAAAACAAAATCAATCAGGCGATATGAACCACCAAATGGAACTGCAGGCTTTGCGCGATCTGCAGTTAGAGGCATTAAACGCTTTCCCTCACCGCCGGCAAGGACAATTCCAAGGGGAAGTTTAAGTTTTGCCATGCGCTAACGATAGCCTGTACCTCTTGATGCGGGTAGGGGGTTGATATGAGCGAGCTAAAAGTTGGCATCGTTACCAAAGAATGGCCCCCTGCAATCTATGGCGGGGCTGGTGTCCATGTACTCCAGTTAACGCAAGCCCTTCGCACAAACAAAGATGTCCATGTTGATGTTCACTGCTTTGGTGGAAAACGCGATGATGCTTTTGGATATGAGACTCCATCAGAGTTCACTTCATCAAATCCTGCAGTGCAAGCTATTGCCACTGATCTTGAAATCGCAACAAATTTGTCTAACGTTGATCTAGTTCACTCTCATACTTGGTATGCAAACATGGCAGGCCACTTTGCATCGTTGCAGTATTCAATCCCCCACATTGTTAGCGCCCACTCACTTGAACCACTTCGTCCTTGGAAAGCTGAACAACTTGGCGGGGGTTATGCGATTTCATCGTGGGCAGAAAAAACTGCCTATGAAGGCGCTGCAGCAATCATCGCCGTGAGTGAAGGAATGCGCGCAGATGTTTTAGCTGCCTATCCATCAGTTGATCCCAGCAAAGTTGTAACAATCCGCAACGGTGTTGATACAGCAAAATTTGCCCCAAATAATGATGCAGCCGTGCCAGCTAAATACGGCGTTACCGGTCCTTATGCAATCTTTGTTGGTCGCATTACTCGCCAAAAAGGTTTGGCACATTTGCTTCGTGCTTGGAAAGAGGTTCCTTCCGAGTATGGCCTTGTACTAGCTGCAGGTAGTCCAGATGAAGAAGGCATCGGCAAAGAAGTTGCTGATTTAATTGCAGAGCTTCAAAAAACCCGCAGCAACATCTGGTGGATTAAGGACATGCTCCCTCACGCTGAACTCACTGCGATGTTGACCCAAGCCCAGCTATTTCTATGTCCCTCAGTCTATGAACCACTTGGAATTGTTAATTTAGAGGCGATGGGCTGTGAAACAGCCGTTCTGGCATCTCGTGTGGGCGGAATTCCAGAAGTTGTTGCACATCAAGTGAGCGGTGAGTTGGTTGACTACAACGGTGATGGCCCAGCTTTTGAAGCCGCGTTCACGCAATCCATTACGCGTTTAATGTCACAGCCAGAACTGCTAAAAAAGTATGGAACTGCTGGCAGAGTACGCGCCATGAGCGAATTTGGTTGGGACGCAGTAGCTGCGGCAACCATTGCTCTCTATCGCCGTGTGATTGCATAAATGACTCGTAAATCCTGGATTCAATTCGGCATTGTCGGCTTTTTGTGGGGAATTCCTTATCTTCTTATGAAGGTAGCCGTTGCTGATATTCCACCTGCGCTCATCGTTGCTGGGCGCACGCTCATTGGTGCTGCAATCTTGATCCCTATTGCAATGAGGAAAAATACTTTCAAAGATGCGATTAAGGGTATTAAGTATGTTGCCCCGTATGCAGCACTTGAAATGATTGGTCCATGGATTCTCATAACAAGTGCTGAACAAGAGATTTCTTCTGGTCTTGCAGGATTACTTGTTTCAACTGTTCCTATTTTTTCAACTATTTTCTCTTCACTTCGTGGGGATCACAGCGTCTGGCAGCCAAAGAGAATCTTTGGTCTAGTTGTTGGCTTTGTCGGAATTATTGCCTTGGTTGGAATTGAATCTATAACTGGGAGTAGTAATCCAAAAGCCATCGCAATGGTGATTCTGGCTTCAATTCTCTATGCCTACGCCGTGCTGATGATCACCGCTAACTTGCCAGGTGTTGATGGAATTGCAATCAATGGTGTGGCAATGGGAATCACCTGTATTTTCTACACACCAATCGCCATTGCAGTATGGCCAAGTAATCCAGTTTCAGTAGAAGCAATATCAGCCCTCGTGGCACTTGGTGTATTTAGCACCGCTATCGCCTTCATGCTCTTCTTCATAGTCATCGTTGAAATCGGTGCAGCCCGTGGCTCGCTCACTACCTATGTAAACACCGCTGTTGCTGTGGTTCTTGGAATTATTATCTTGGATGAGCCAATTACTCTGGGAATTATTGTGGGTCTGCCTATGGTTGTTTTAGGTTCTTTTCTTGCAAGTCGTAAAGAAAAAGTCTAACGACGCTCTTCAAAACCTAGTTTGTCGAGCATGCGAGCATCACGCTGCCACTCTTTAGAAACTTTAATGTGTAGACCTAGGAAAATCTTGGCAACAAGTGCGCGCTCAATATCTGCGCGAGCTCTGATGCCAATCTCCTTTAAGCGGGTACCTTGATGGCCAAGCAGGATTGCGCGCTGTGTGTCACGTTCAACGTGGATAGTTGCGTGAACATCATAAAAGGGGCGAGATCCCTTTTCTTCTCGCTCACCAAACTCATCAATTGTTACAACGATGGAGTGAGGCAGTTCTTCTCGGACATCCTGTAGCGCAGCTTCTCGGATGAATTCACAAATTAACTGCTCGATTGCTTGATCACTAGTTGTGCCCTCTGGGTAATAGGCAGGACCAGTAGGAAGCGCGGCTCCGATGAGGCTATTGAGCAAATCGATTTGATCATGAATAGCAGCTGAAACAGGAATGATTTCATCCCACGTAAAGCCCTGAGCTAACTCCATGATTCCAGTTAAGCGAAGCGCCAGCTTTTCTTTAGACAATAAATCAGTCTTTGTAATAACTGCAAACTTCTTTGCCCGTGGATGCTTAGCGATTTCTTGTGCGATGTATACATCCCCAGCACCTGATGTTTCATCAGCTGGAATACACAAAATCACAACATCAACTGAATCCATAGATTGATCGACAACTGCGTTAAGGCGATGGCCTAATAAAGTCTTTGGCTTATGAACTCCAGGTGTGTCAACCAAAACTGCTTGGAAGTTATCTCCATGAACAATGCCGCGAATAGCACTACGGGTGGTGTTGGGATGATGCGAAGTAATTGCAATCTTGCTACCAACTAAAGCGTTAATGAGAGTGGATTTTCCAACGTTAGGGCGGCCAACAATGGCAACGAAGCCCGAACGGAAATCACTCATAGGCATATTCTCTCATTGATTTGCACCTATGAACTCCACTGCATCTGCAACGGATGTGATCAACTCAGCGGCACGTTCACTAATTAAGCGATGACATCCCTGACTCATTGCAGAGTTAATTGGTCCAGGAATTGCCATGACTGGGCGAAGAAGTTCGGCGGCATCGTGTGCGGTGCGAAGTGAACCACTTTTATAGGCCGCTTCAACCACCAAGGTTGCTTTGGCAATCGATGCAATCAAACGATTTCGCACAAGAAACCTAGATGGCATAGCGCTCTCATGTGGCATGAGTTCACTAATGAGTGCGCCATGTGCACTCATCTCATTAAAGAGTTTTTGATTCGATTTCGGATATGCCACTTCAATCCCCGTTGCCAGAACTGCAATCGTTCTTCCATTTGCATGAAGGGTTGCACGATGGGCATAGGAATCAATTCCATATGCTCCCCCGCTAATAATCGTCCACCCTAAATCTGAGAAACCACGAGCAAATTCACTAGCAACGTTGGCCCCATAGTTTGTGGGTTTGCGAGAGCCTACGATTGCTAATGAGTCAGTTATCAAGCAGGTTGAATCCCCTTTAACAATTAACCCGATGGGTGGATTTACAAGTTGGTTGACACCTATTGGCCAATGCTCGTGCTCAGGAGTTAAGAACTGCGCCCCAGCTTTTTCAATCTCATAGAGAATCTGACCTACATCAGCCACACGTATAGAAGTAATAATGGCCCTTGTTTTCTCCGCTGGGTAGCTTGCAGAAAGTATGGATTCCAAAACTTTAAGTGGACCGTGCGCAGAGATCTCAGCGCTCCAGAAGAAATGTCCAGGTTCAATGCATGAGAAGAGAATGGCGCGGGCTTCAAAGGGGGTCAAAAATGCTGGTGTTTGTATGTACATAAGGCGCCACGTTAAATCTGGCGGGTGATAAAAAACTTAGATCAAACTACTGCTTGTGAATAAGTGCAGCTACATTTGAAAAGGACTGACGGTGTTGTGCACAAGGCCCATGTTCATTCAGGGCTTGTGTGTGAGCTGCAGTGATGTATCCCTTATGTCCAGCAAAACCATAGAGCGGAAACTCTGTATCCATCTGACGCATAATGCGATCACGAGTTACCTTTGCAATGACCGAGGCAGCGCTAATGCTGACAACTACTTGGTCGCCTTTCCACACAGCTAAATTAGGAAGACCTAAACCTTCAATGGCATAGCCATCAGTTAAAACATAGGCCGGTATTACATCTAGGCCATTGACTGCTCTGCGCATGCCATCAAGATTTGCTGCGTGAACACCGCGTGCATCAACTTCCTCAGCTGGCACAATCACCACACTAATACTTGATGCAATGGATTCAATAAGTTCAAAGACTTCTTCGCGCTTGCCTTCACTAATCTCTTTTGAGTCGCGCACAGGTGCAAGCTCTGGTGCGAAAGGATCTTTTAAAACAACGGCTGCGATAACTAATGGACCAGCACATGCCCCGCGTCCTGCTTCATCAACGCCGGCAATAGGAGAGATTCCTGATTGAATGAGCAGCTGCTCAATAACCTTCATGTGGAACTACTTTAAAACGTTAATTTGTGGAACATAAGTAATGTGTTTGAACGGCCAGATAACTGCAACAACTCGGCCAGTAATGCGAGAGAGTGGAACAAAACCCTTATTGATATCGTCTTGGTGATATCTGGAGTCGGCACTTGCATTGCGGTGATCTCCCATAACCCAGACTTTTCCCTTAGGCACGGTGACATCAAAATTCATTTCACTGGCCTTATTTCCAGCAAAGATGTAAGGCTCTTTGATCGCCGTGCCGTTAACTGTTAACAGGCCAGCCTTGTCGCAGCAAATGACTCGATCTCCCCCAACGCCAACTACACGCTTGACCAAGTACTGCTTAGCTGGATTAGGCAACACACCAACTGCAACTAATCCTGTCTTTAACTTAGAAACATATTTGTTTGTTGAATAATCTGTGATTTCAGGTAGCCAACCTGCGGGATCGCGGAAAACTACAACATCACCACGGGCGATATTGCGCGAGAGGAATGGAATTTTATTAACAGCAACTCGGTCTTTGATCTGCAGAGTGTTTTCCATTGAGCCCGAAGGAATATAGAAAAACTGAACAAGGAAAGTCTTTATAAGCAGGGAGA
Organism: Candidatus Planktophila vernalis; assembly: GCF_002288185.1. Classification (NCBI taxonomy): domain Bacteria; kingdom Bacillati; phylum Actinomycetota; class Actinomycetes; order Candidatus Nanopelagicales; family Candidatus Nanopelagicaceae; genus Candidatus Planktophila; species Candidatus Planktophila vernalis. The sequence goes on from NZ_CP016776.1 coordinate 859,970, forward strand.
CAACAAGTGCTACTACAACAAGGATTGGGAGCTCCCGAAGGAGGGAACCCTTACGACGCATGGAGCTGATTATTCGGCTTTAGGAGTTTCTTCAACAACTTCTTCAGCAACTGGAGCTTCAACAACCGCTTCAACTACTGGAGCCTCTACAACTTCTTCAACAACAGGTGCCACTGCTACTTGCGCTTCAACAACTTCCTCAACAACAGCAGCTGCTGGAACTACCGCTGCGATTGGTTCTGGTGTTGAAAGAATTCCATCACCGTAACCTTCAACGCCATCGCGCTTTTCGCGAATCTTTGCAGCCTTACCGCGTAGATCGCGTAGGTAGTAAAGCTTGGCGCGACGTACTTCGCCCTTCTTTACTAATTCAATCTTTTCAATAACTGGAGTGTGAACTGGGAATGTGCGCTCTACGCCAACACCGTAAGAAACTTTACGGATTGTGAAAGTCTCGCGAACTCCATCACCTTGGCGACGGATAACGATTCCCTGGAAAACCTGAAGACGGCTCTTGCTACCTTCGATAACACGGACGTGAATCTTGAGCTCATCACCAGCACGAAACTGTGGGATGTCTTTGCGCAGCGATGCTGCATCTACGGCGTCAAGAATGTTCATGGAATTCGTCCTTTTTTATCTTCATCTCTTAAGCACCGGCTTTGGCAGGTGCAGACTGCGTATCTTGCCACAGAAGGGGCCTTGAGCCTAAATCGGGTACATCTAGGCGGGAATCTCCCGCATGAGCCCAGCATGCAGGTGGGCACCGCCAGCCACCGTTAACTCCATCCCCCGCCATGAATGCGTGGTGACAACTGCCCCAGCCTCAGTGGCAATCAGAGCTCCAGCCGCTAAATCCCACTCCTTTAATCCAGTTTCGATATAGCCATCCACCATTCCCGTTGCCACACAACACAGATCAGTTGCAGCAGCTCCCATTCGGCGAATATCTCTAATCTTTGGAACTAATTGATTGACTAAATCTAATTGGTTAATTCGATCTTTGAGTTCATATGCAAAACCAGTTGCAATTAAAGCTCGGTTTAATTCAATGGGTTCATTGCAGGAAATCGGTAGGTTATTGAGGAAAGCACCGCCACCACGGGTTGCATGCCATGTGGCATCAATCGTGGGTGCGTGCACCACACCTGCCACTGTTCCTTCAGAATCTTTAACGGCAATACTGATGTTCCAACCAGGTAGGCCATAGAAATAGTTAACAGTTCCATCTACTGGATCTATCACCCAGGTGTAACCGGATGTACTCACCCTATCTGCGCCTTCTTCACCAATGATCCCATCATCTGGGCGGGCGGCAAGAATGGCGTTAACAATGAGTTTTTCACTTGCAATATCCATCTGTGTTGCAATATCTATCGCAGTTGATTTAGAAGTTAACTCCCAAGAGGCTGGTCTATCAACAAGTAATCGGCCAGCTTGCTTGGCAATATCCAAAGCCAGCGCTAAGAGTTCATCATTAATACTCACGAGCACATCCTAACCCTGCAATAGGATGTCTCACATGTTCTCGGCATATACAACCCTGTTTCGCACTCCGGGAGCGATGAAGTTTTCTATTTCAGGCCTCATCGGCCGAATGCCGATTTCTATGGATTCATTAGCCCTAATTTTTATTGTTGTGGCAGTCAGTGATTCCTATGCATTAGCTGGGGCGCTAAGCGCAGTTGCCTCCATTGTTATCTCTATTGCAAACCCATTTTGGTCAAGGCTTGCAGATCGCATTGGGCAACGAAAGATGTTAATGAGAGTCGTGCCAATGAAAATCATTGGTCTTTCACTCTTTATCGCACTCGTGATGAATGGAGCACCGGTCTGGACTTGGTTTGTATCAATCATTTTGGCTGAGCTTGCTGCAATCAACACTGGCGGCTTAGTACGCCGCCGTTGGCTTCATGTCTTAAGTCCTGATAAATCAACAACGGCTGAAGATGAAACAGATAAGCATGTGGTGAATACCGCTTACTCCTATGAAGCTTTAATGGATGAAGTTGTATTTATCGTTGGTCCAATTACTGCCACCGCATGTGCAACATCGATTGCACCAGCTGCAGGTCTAATCGCTGGAATGATTTTGATGTCTATCGGTCTGCCACTCTTTGCAATGCAACGGGCAACTGAGCCGCCACCATCACCGGTGCGCGTTAAGGATCCTCATCCCCCAGTTATTGGAATACCAATCGTTCAGGCCATTGCACTTGCCACCACTTTCACTGGCGGCTTCTTTGGAGCTATCTCAATTACGGTTGTTGGATTTGCCGAAAGCCAAGGAGCCAAGTCTTATTCTGGTTTGCTCCTAGGCATTTGGGCATCTGGCAGCGCAGTCATGGCCATCATTAATGGACTGATTAAATGGAAAACTCCATACGTTGGCCGTTTTCTAATCTTCTTAACTGCGCTGACTACATTATCGATTCCATTTATATTTGTGGATTCAATATTCTGGCTAGCCATAGCCCTGTTCTTTAATGGCTTTGCTATCGCGCCATTGATTGTTAATGCCTATGGTGTTGTGCAAGAGGTAGTGCCCAGTGAACAGATCACTGAATCATTTACTTGGGTCGTTGCCGGTATGCCGTTAGGTGGTGCAATCTCTAGCGCACTCGGCGGATGGATCATCGATACCTACGGGGCGCAAACGGCTTTCTGGGTGCCCCTGGGATTTATGTGTGCAGCTTTATTAGCCACACTGCCCTACTTTCGCGTTTATAAGGGGCTCATCCATTACTCTCTGAACCGTGACTGAGCTTCGATTAAACGGCAAGAATGAGGACGGTACTCACTTGTCCCTGCACGACAATGATGGCAATGAGTTCACTGTTCGCATTAGCGACACATTGCGTGCCACAGTTAATCAACCTCGTCTTTCTGCAGTTCCAGAACAAGAAGCCGACACAATTTCTATCAAAGAGATTCAACGTCGCTTGCGTGCTGGTGAGTTAGCTGAAGAGTTAGCACGCGAAAATAATATTCCGATTGAAAAAATCGAACGCTTCTCCGGTCCAATCTTGCAAGAGCGCATCTACATCATTGATCAAGCCCAACAAGTCTCTGTTCGCAAAGAAGGAAGCCGCGATCCAGTTAACTTGTTGGGCGTAGTTGTTTCTCGTCTTGCCCCGCGCAATATCGATCTTTCAGATCTTTCCTGGAACACATGGCGCCATGAAGATTCAACTTGGACAGTTGAACTGCATTACCCAAACACCAGTGGTGTGGGAATTGCGCAATGGAACTTTGACACAACTCGTCGTGTGCTCACATCTATGGATGAGAATGCGCGTTGGATGATGGGCGATGAGCCACCAGCACGTCAGATGAGCGCACCGGGTCTTGTCTATTCAGATGCAAATCACCCTTCTTTGCGTGAAGACATCACCCCTATGCCAGAAGTTCCACGCTTGGCAGTTATTCGTGAACTCCCAGATGATGAGGCTGCGCGCGATGGTGTTGTTGCACGAGCAAAGGTTCCTAGCTGGGATGAAATTATGTTCGGCATCAAACCTACTGAAGATCAGTAATCAACTTAACGTTGTAGTTAATAACCCAACTTCAGACTCCATCTGACTATCTCCGCCGTGGTGTCCCACCATCGCACCTTCCTTATCAGCGCGCTCTGGATCAAGTAAAACAACTGCGCTTTGAGCAATAGCTATCACTTCACCCATGCGATCTAATGCATCAGCACTCACATCACTTCCAAATAGCTCTAAAGTGATTGCACTTTCGCGAGTAAGAACTGTTGCTCTTTCGCCCAAATACTCCTGCCACCTGCTGGCTAATTCACTTCGTGCACTCACGCTGTCGTTATCTGGTGAGAGATAGAGATGTCTTGCTCTTGGTTCTCCCCCAATGACTGCCACACCCTCTAACAATGGATTGTCTTGTCCAATAATTATCTTCTCACTTGCATTGACCATTCCATGATCTGAAGTGAGCCAAATGCGGGTGCCATGTGGCATCTCTTTCATGAGGTTTGAAAACATTTGATCAATCATTCCAAGTGCTGCTAACCACTTCTCACTTCCAACGCCATCACTATGTCCTGCTACATCTAAATCATTGACATAGAGATAGACAAAAGAAGGTGTCTTTTGTAGTGCTGCTTTAGTCTCTGCAATTAAATCTGTTGAAACATTTGCACCCTTGTAGTTGGCTCCGCGAAAGACTGCTCGTGTGAAGCCAGAGTTCTCATAGCGTTTGGCTGCAACATGTGTGACGTTGATGTTTTCGGCAACTGCGCGCTCAAACAAAGTGGGAACTGGCTGCCAGTTGATGGGATCAACGCGCTCATCCCATTTAAGAGCGTTAAGGATTCGACCGCCACTGCGTGGAACTTGCACGGTGTATCCGAGCATTCCGTGCACGCCAGGCAAAGTTCCAGTCATGAGCGTTGCTAATGAGGTGGCAGTAGTTGATGGAAAAGAAGTTTGAATAGTTGAAAACTTTGTGAGCCGGGCGATAGTTGGCATGACATCTGCGTATTTTTCAATAACATCTGCGCCAAAGCCATCGATAAGAAATAGAAGTTCACGCCCGCTGGGTGAAGGCCCAATCGCTAAAAGGTCTTCAGAAGTCGATAGCCCCAAGGATGTAAAGATCGATGGAGTTATCTGGGATAAATGCACGTTCATATCTTCTCATTACATCGGCTAAGGTTGTCCCATGAAGAGTGCAATTAAGTATTCAACGCAGGTTTCTGCTGCAATTGCAGCCGGAACACCCATCGTTGCACTCGAATCTACGATTATTAGCCATGGTTTGCCACGCCCATCCAATCTTTTAGTTGCCCAAGAGTGCGAAAGCATTATTCGAGCACGCGGAGCCGTCCCGGCCACAATCGCACTCCTTGATGGCGTTGTTCATATCGGTCTTGAAGCAAGTGAGCTTGATGCCATTGCTAATCGTGATGATATTTCTAAAGCTTCCAGTCGTGATTTAGCCATCATCATTGCTCAAGGCAAGAGCGCGGCAACAACAGTTGCTGCCACAGCTCACATTGCAGCAATTGCTGGAATCAAAGTATTTGCAACCGGTGGTCTTGGCGGTGTTCACAGAGGTGCCAATGAATCATTTGATGAATCTGCAGATTTAACTGCGCTCTCACAGTTAGATATGACCGTTGTCTGTGCCGGAGTGAAATCAATTCTTGATGTTCATGCCACGCTAGAGCGCCTTGAAACCTTAGCTATTGGCATCGTTGGTTATAAAACCAACCGCTTCCCTGGTTTCTACTTAACTGATTCAGGCTTTGAAATCGAACACCGCGTTGATTCAGCCGAAGAAATCGCCGCAATCGTTAATGCTAGAAGCCAAGTTGCAACTTCTAACCACGCATTGATTGTTACTAACCCAGTTGAGAAGCAGATGGATAAAGCGCGCCATGATGAAATCTTGGCAACTGGTATGGCAAATGCTGCCCGCGATGGAATTGATGGAAAGTATGTAACACCATACTTACTTGAGCATTTTCACACCGCGAGCAAAGGTGAATCACTTGCCATTAATACTGAAATCATTAAATCTAACTGCGCATTAGCTGCAGATATTGCGATGGCGCTTAAATGAAAAAGATTTTGTGTATTGGCGATCTAGCCCTAGATGTTATTTCCCAGCTCAAAGAGCCAATCAACTACGGCAATGACACTGCCAGCAGAATTTCTAGCCACCCAGGCGGACAAGCTGCAAATGTTTCAACGTGGATTACTCGCACACACTCCAAAGCTCAGTTAGTTGCCCGTGTTGGCAATGATCCTGTTGGTTTTGCCCTTATCTCTGATTTAGATAAATACGGCGTGGAGCACATGAATTTGATGCACTCAGGCCGCCCAACCGGTGTTGTAGTTATTTTGGTCGATGCCAATGGTGAGCGCACAATGTTTCCAGACAACGGTGCTAACGCCGACCTTGAAGTAAGTGACTTGCCTCCGCTAGATGATGTCGATGGCGTGTATTTGAGTGGTTATGCACTTCTAGATTTTCGCAGTCGTGACGCCGTTCTTTCTATGATTGCAAAGATCAAGGCAGCTGGAAAGCCAATTTATTTTGATCCAACTACAACTGGAGCGATGAAGATTGTTTCCCGTGATGAAGTTTTATCCTGGGTCAAACTCATGGATGGAATTCTTCTTAACTCTGAAGAAGCTCTCTATCTAGGTGATGCTAAAGATGTTGAAACGGCAGAAAAGAATCTAACTGCTTACACACCACTTGTTGTCATCAAATTAGGTTCTCGTGGCGCTATGGCTGTTCATGGCGACATCGTTGCAAAGGTGTCTGCCGTCACTACCAATGTGGTCGACACAACAGGTGCTGGAGATTCATTTGCTGCTGGATTTATTCCAAAGTGGCTAGAAACAAATGATTTACAGGCATCCCTTTCAGCCGGAACTGCATTGGCGGCAAAGTGTGTAGCAACTGTTGGGGCGCGCCCTCCCCTAGATTAAGCAACTCTCTTGGCACAATGCTCCAATGGCAACTGCGAAGACTCCCGCGAAAACTGCGGCAAAGGGGAAAAAACCCGTCGGTCCAAAACCTGGTGAATACCCAGGCAAGATCGTTGATATCGATGTTTCAAAGGAAGTTTCAGAATCTTTTCTTGAGTATGCATACTCAGTAATTTATTCACGCGCACTTCCTGATGCACGTGATGGTTTAAAGCCAGTTCACCGTCGCATCTTGCATCAGATGGCAGATATGGGACTTCGCCCAGAGCGCGGACATGTTAAGAGTGCACGTGTTGTTGGTGAAGTAATGGGTAAGTTGCACCCTCACGGAGATGGCGCAATTTATGACGCACTTGTTCGTATGGCGCAATCTTTCTCAATGCGCCTTCCACTCATTGATGGTCACGGAAACTTTGGATCACTTGATGCCGGTCCTGCAGCAATGCGCTATACCGAAGCCCGCCTTGCATCTGCTGCAATGGCAATGGTTGCAGAAGCTGATGAGAACACCGTTGACTTTGGTCCAAACTATGACGGTCAGTTAGCTGAACCTCTTGTTCTTCCTGCTGCTTATCCCAACCTGCTTGTTAACGGCGGTTCTGGAATTGCTGTGGGAATGGCAACCAACATGGCTCCACATAATCTGGGTGAAGTCATCGCTGCAACTAAGTTCTTAATTGAAAACCCATCTGCCACAGTCAAGCAGTTAATGAAATTCGTTCCTGGTCCAGATTTTCCAACGGGCGGAGAACTTGTTGGCCTTGATGGCGTGCGCGAAGCGTATGCAACAGGTAAGGGCTCCTTTAAAGTCCGTGCAAGTGTTGAGATCGAAAAGGTCTCCACACGCAAAATGGGAATTGTTATTAAAGAACTTCCCTTCACAATCGGACCTGAAAAAGTCGTTGAGCGCATTGCAGCCCTTGTTAAAGCTAAGAAGATCCAGGGAATTAGCGACATCATCGATCTAACTGATGGCCAGACTGGCACCAACGTAGTTATTGAGATTAAGAACGGCTTTGAGCCAGAAGCCGTCCTAGAACAGCTCTATGCCTTAACTCCAATGGAAGATGCCTTCTCCATCAATGCTGTGGCATTGGTGAAAGGAAAGCCTCAGACTCTTGGATTAAAAGAGCTGCTTAAAGTCTTCATTGAACACCGCATTGAAGTTGTGCGTCGTCGCTCTGAGTTCCGCAAAGCAAAGGCTGAAGGGCGCTTAACTCTTGTTGATGGACTCTTAAAGGCGATTATCGATATCGATAAGGTCATCAAGATTATCCGTGGCAGCGATGATGCAGCAGCTGCTAAAGAGAAGTTAATGAAGGACTTTAAGTTAAATGATGAACAAACTACCTATATCTTGGATATGCCACTTCGTCGTTTAACAAAGATGAGCAAGCTAGAACTTGAAACAGAGCAAAAAGAGTTAAAAGCAACGATTGCAGAACTGGCTAAACTGCTAAAAAGTGAAGATGCGATCAAAGCACAGGTTTCAGATGAATTAACCGCAGTTGGTAAGTCATTTGCGACCGCCAGAAAAACTCGAATTGGCGCTGCCTAAGCCCTAAGCGTTAAACTACGGCGTGATTTCAACCCAAGCGCTAGAACTTCGAGCAGGTGCTCGCCTGCTGGTTAAAGGCGTAACTGTGCGTATCAATAGCGGTGACCGCATTGGTTTTGTGGGTAGAAACGGTGCAGGTAAATCCACTCTTGCAAAAGTATTAGCAGGTGAAACTATGCCTGCAGGTGGTGCGGTAAATCGCACAGGAAAAATCGGTTACCTGCCACAAGATCCACGCACTGGCGATGAACCTGGCACAGTAATCGAGCGCATTCTCTCTGCCCGTGATTTAGATCAGATTTCACATCGCATGCGCGCTGTGGAAGAAGAGATGGCAACTGCCCAAGGTGAAGCCCTTGAAAAAGCAATGGATCGCTACACCCGCGTTGAACATGAGTTCAGCGCTGCCGGTGGTTATGCAGCAACTGCTGAAGCAGAAGCGATTGCAACATCTTTAGGTGTTACAGAGGCAGTCTTTGCGCACGAGCTCTCCACACTCTCAGGTGGTCAACGCCGCCGTATTGAATTAGCACGCATTCTCTTTAGTGGCGCTGAGACTTTGCTTCTTGATGAGCCAACTAACCACTTAGATGCTGACTCCATTATGTGGCTGCGCGAGTTTTTAGCTAAATACTCCGGCGGCCTTGTCATCATCTCCCACGATGTGAACTTGATTGAAACCGTTGTTAATAAAGTTTTCTATCTCGATGCCAACCGCAACGTGATCGATGTCTATAACTTGGGTTGGAAGGCATACCTTCTCCAGCGCGAGCAAGATGAGCACCGTCGTAAGAAGGAGCGCGCTAACGCTGAAAAGCGTGCAGAGATTTTGCAGAAGCAGGGCGAGAAGATGCGTGCAAAGGCATCGAAGGCAACTGCTGCCCAAGGCATGTTACGTAGAGCTGAAAAACTTCGCAGCGGTCTAGAAGATGTGCGCGTCAATGACAAAGTTGCACGTCTACGCTTCCCAACTCCTGCCCCATGTGGCAAGACTCCCCTTTCTGGTGAAGAGCTTTCAAAGTCTTATGGCTCACTTGAAATCTTTACCGATGTTTCCTGTGTGATTGATAAAGGCTCTCGTGTTGTAATCCTTGGACTTAACGGTGCTGGAAAGACAACACTTCTTAGAATTCTGGCCGGCGAACTTGAATCTGATACCGGAAAAGTTGAACAAGGCCACGGTCTAAAGATTGGTTACTACGCCCAGGAACATGAATCCCTGGACTTTGAGCGCACAGTTCTAGAAAACATGATGTCTGCAACGCCAGATCTGCGTGAACCAGAAGCCCGTAACACTTTAGGTTCATTCCTTTTCATCGGCGATGATGTTCACAAGCCCGTCAAGGTTCTCTCCGGTGGTGAGCGAACACGCCTTGCTCTAGCTGTTCTCGTTGTCTCTGCAGCAAATGTATTGCTCCTTGATGAGCCAACAAATAACTTAGATCCAGCATCTCGCGCTGAAATCCTTGGAGCACTTGCTGAGTATCAAGGCTCAGTCATCATGGTTTCTCACGATGAGGGCGCTGTGCAATCACTAAAGCCTGAGCGCGTTATCTTGTTGCCAGATGGCGATGAGGATCTATGGAAAGAAGAGTACTTCGACTTAGTTTCTATCGACTAAGCGTCGATATGTTCGCGATCAATCTCAGCATTGGCAATGAATTCCTTACGTGGGGCAACATCACTGCCCATCAATAGTTCAAACATCGCCTCGGCTGCTGTGGCATCTGAGACTGTGATGCGACGAAGTGTGCGGGCATCTGGATCCATGGTTGTTTCGCGCAGCTGATCTGCATCCATTTCGCCCAGACCTTTATAGCGCTGAATAGGCTCTTTCCAACGCTTTCCGCTCTTCTTTAAATCTGCAGTAATTTTCTTCATCTCATCATCGCTATAGGTGTAGATGTATTCACCCTTCTTTCCTCCCCCGCCCATTACTTCAATGCGGTGCAGAGGTGGAATAGCTGCAAATACACGGCCAGAATCAATCAGAGGTCGCATGTATCGATACATCAGCGTTAATAGCAAGCAACGAATGTGTGCACCATCAACGTCAGCATCTGACATCAAGATAACGCGGCCATAGCGGGCTTCATCTAGTTCAAATGACTTTCCAGAGCCTGCGCCAATTACCTGAATAATTGATCCGCACTCTTTATCTTCTAGCATCTGTGAAAGTGATGCTTTCTGAACGTTAAGAATCTTTCCACGAATTGGCAAAATCGCTTGGAACTCAGAGTTACGTGCTGCCTTGGTTGTGCCAAGGGCTGAGTCACCTTCCACAATAAATAGCTCTGTTCGTGTTACATCCTCAGAGCGACAATCTGAAAGCTTGGTTGGAAGAGATGATGATTCCAAAGCGTTCTTGCGGCGCTGCAAATCTTTATGAGCACGAGCACTAATACGTGTGCGAGAAGCTGCTGCAATCTTTTCAAGTACTAAGCGCCCATTAGCTTTATCAATGCGCTTTGACGTATTGAAATACTCTTTCATCTTATCTGCCACAACCGCTGAAACGATTCGTGTGGCAGCAGCCGTTCCTAGAACTTCCTTCGTCTGACCTTCAAACTGTGGCTCAGACATACGAACTGTGACAACAGCAGTCAAACCCTCAATGACGTCATCTTTAATAACATCAATTTCTTTGTTGGCAAGAGTTTTAGTCGAGCGAAGCGCCTCATTAACTACCTTGACCAGAGCGCGCTCAAAGCCCAGCACGTGAGTTCCACCCTTAGGCGTTGCAATGATGTTTACGAATGAGCGCTGTGTGGTCTCAAAACCATTACCCCACTTCATGGCGATATCAACTTCCATATCGCGCTCAACTTCAGTTGAAACCATGTGGCCTTTATCATCTAGAACAGGGACAGTCTCTTGGTAATGACCTGTGCCATAGATACGGATGACATCACCCACGGCTTCATCGGGTTGCAAGAAATTACAGTATTCAGTAATTCCACTCTTATGGAAGAAAACCTCTGTTGTCTTGGTCTTTGTGCGATTGTCATTAACAATCAGCGTTAATCCTGGGACCAAGTAAGAAGTCTGGCGAGCACGTGCATAGATATCTTCTAGATCAAGCTCTGCCTCTTTAAGGAAAATCTGGCGATCACTCCACCACTTAATACGTGTGCCAGTAACTTTGCTAGAGATTTTGCCAATAACGCGCAATCCTGATTTTGGTTCAAATGGTGCTTTTGGTCCATCGCCATCAAAAATTCCTGCAACACCGCGTTGGAATGACATCCAGTAAATCTTGCCATCACGATCAACTTCAGCATCAAGGCGAGATGCAAGTGCGTTCACAACGGATGCACCAACACCGTGCAGACCACCGGATGCAGCATATGAACCGCCACCGAACTTTCCGCCTGCGTGCAATTTAGTGAGAACAACTTCAACACCAGTTAAACCAGTCTTAGGTTCTTTATCAACTGGAATTCCGCGACCATCATCATGGACTTCAACAGAACCATCTGATTCAAGATTAATTTCAATTTTCTTACAATGTCCAGCCAGTGACTCATCTACTGAGTTATCAATGATTTCCCACAAACAGTGCATGAGTCCACGTGAGTCTGTGGAGCCGATATACATACCTGGGCGCTTGCGAACGGCATCGAGGCCCTCTAAAACCGCTAGATCTTTTGCGGTATAGCTATCCTGCACATTTGTCGCAATATCTTTTTCGGCCACGGGGCGAAAGGTTATCGTCCGTAGGCGCAAATGACTTGCAAGCGCGCCGAATACGTCTCAGATGCTGGAAATATCGATATTTCCACAGCAAATTAACAGTAATTTAACGAAAATAATTTAATTATAACGAGCGGGGAATATCCAGACATGGTTTGATGTTCCATAGGAAGTAAGACACAACGCACGAACGGAGAGAGATATGTCAGAACAATTGATGCTTCAATCAGTACCTCTTAACGCCCTTGACCGTTGCGACCGCTGCGGAGCCCAGGCCTATGTTCGCGCCGTGCTTCTCAACGGTGGAGAACTCATGTTCTGTGCCCACCATGGCAAGGAATATGCCGAAAAGCTAAAGACAGTTGCTGCAAAGATTGTCGATGAGAGTCAAAAGCTCGTCGAGACTCCAGCTAACTAGCTTTTATCTCCACGTTTCCTAATCCTTTAATCTCAACACGATAGCTGTTGCCTGCAAGCATAGGAACTCCTGTTGTTGCAGATCCACTAAAGATAATTGATCCAGCAGCCAACTTCACACCCGTTGCCGCTAATACTTTAGAAAGTTCAACTACTGCCATCCAGGGGTTGCCTTGAATTGCAGTTAACGGTGCTGATTGAGTCAACGCTCCATTAACAAATACTTCGGCCATTAACGCATCTAAATTCTCTTGATGCGCAGGCACCCACGCGCCATATGCAAAAGCTGCAGCACCAGCGTTATCTGCAATGCAATCCTCTGCATATGCCTCAACTTCACCAAAGCGATAATCAAGGATTTCCATGCCTGCGGCAATATGGCTCACGTAATCTAGAACTTCTGATGGATGAATCTCACCATTTATCTCTTTGCTTAGCTTAAAGACAACTTCAGCTTCTGCACGTGGATAAATCAAAGATGCAGTGTGTAAAGAATCAATGCACTGCATTGCATCGGTTAAATACCCAAATATGTTGATGTATGTCGGATCATCTTTCTTTGTTGAATCCAGCGCTCCCCCGAGCTTGACACCCACAAGTACTTCTTCATGCTCAAGTCGGTACTTAAGTTCATTCTCGCGAATCTCTCGTGCACGAACAGGTGTGGCACCAAAAAGATTAGAAGGCTTTACTAATTCGCGGGCATTTCGAAGTTGCTGGGCAACGATTTTCACATACTCCCCATGCGATGAATCACACCACGGCTTATCTTTAGAGAGCCCACAACCACAGAGCTTGGGATTAGTAAGGCTTTCGATGACCTTGCCATCGACATCAACTACATCAACTTCACCGCTGATCTTGATAGATCCGCTTTTGGGATTAACAAAAATCGATGGTTTGTCCATGATTTAGTCGAGGTAGTCCCGCAAAACCTGGCTGCGTGAAGGGTGACGAAGCTTGGACATTGTCTTGGATTCAATCTGGCGAATACGCTCACGTGTAACGCCATAGACCTTTCCAATTTCATCCAACGTCTTTGGTTGACCATCAGTTAAACCAAAGCGCATCGCAACCACACCAGCTTCACGCTCTGAGAGCGTATCTAGAACTGAGTGCAACTGCTCTTGCAGCAATGTGAATGACACCGCATCAGCTGGAACAACAGCTTCAGAGTCTTCAATCAAATCACCGAACTCGCTATCGCCTTCTTCACCTAGTGGTGTGTGAAGTGAAATTGGTTCACGGCCATACTTTTGAACTTCGACAACCTTTTCAGGTGTCATATCAAGCTCTTTAGCTAACTCTTCTGGGGTCGGTTCGCGACCAAGATCTTGAAGCATCTGGCGCTGAACACGTGCCAACTTGTTAATAACTTCAACCATGTGAACAGGAATACGGATTGTGCGGGCCTGATCAGCCATCGCACGTGTAATAGCCTGGCGAATCCACCATGTGGCATATGTTGAGAACTTATAACCCTTTGTGTAGTCGAACTTCTCAACGGCTCGAATCAAACCTAAGTTACCTTCTTGAATAAGGTCAAGGAAAAGCATTCCGCGGCCGGTGTAGCGCTTAGCAAGAGAGACAACGAGGCGAAGGTTTGCCTCTAATAAGTGATTCTTTGCGCGCTTTCCATCTTCAACAAGCCATTCAAGTTCGCGCTTTAGCTTCTTTTCAAGCTTCTTCTCATCTTTAAGCTTTGCCTCGGCAAAAAGCCCTGCTTCAACGCGTGTAGCTAGCTCTACTTCAAGCTCTGCGTTTAGCAGTGCAACGCGGCCAATCTGCTTCAGGTAATCCTTTACTGGATCTGCTGTAGCACCAGCGGTCATAACTGTCTGGGCAGGGGCGTCATCTTCTTCAGAGGCCTTTAATGTAAAGGCATTTTCTTCATTTCCAGAAGTATCTTCAGCTAAGTTAACAACGCGTGGTTGGTTGCTCTTATCTTCTTCTTCACCATCGATAATTTCGACAGCTTCCTTAATCAAAGTCTCAACATCTTCAAGCTCTACTTCTTCAAGCTCTACTTCTTCCCCATCGATTTTTACAACTGCAGCTTTGCCAGTCTTAGCATCAATCTTTGGCGCAGCAACTGGTGCCACCTTTGGCTCGATAAGTGCGTAGTCGCTCTTTTTCAAAATACGAGATGGTGAACCAAGGCCAGCCTTGCGTAGTTTTTCAACGATTACTGGAACATCAGTTGCAAGGGCGCGGGCTTCATCCACTAAATCTTTATCGGTCTTTTTAGGAATGCGGTTAATCGATGTAACACCACGCTTTTCTAGCTCTGCTAGAACTTCATGCTGGCGCAATACTGCATTTTTGGCATCAACAATTGCTTGAACATCTTTTGCCGTTAAATCTTTCTTTAATGCAATCTTTACAGGTGCAACCTTTTTTGCAGGGGCTGCCTTTTTAACTGGCGTCGCCTTTTTGGCCGCTACTTTCTTTGCAGGTGCACTCTTTTTTGCAGCAGCTTTCTTTACTGGCGCGCTCTTTTTGGCAGGTGCTCCCTTTTTAGCAGCGGTTTTCTTCACAGGTGCAGCTTTTTTCCTAACAGCTTTCTTTAACACCTTGTTTTTGAGCGCACTAAATACAGCCACAATTATCCTTTGGTTTTTATCAGCGAGCGCGCTGATGCGATGGCTATATTATAATTTGTCCACAGGGGTAAATGCACATCCAAAAGCGATAATTCGACCCTTATTTAGCTAAATCCAGGGCCTGCCTAATCACATTTCCCACAGATTCAACCTCCACCAGGAAGCCATCGTGACCAAATGGCGATGAAATCGTCACCAGAGGCGCTGCATGAGGTGCAAAGTCGGCGATCTCAGCCTGTAGCCGCATAGGAAAGAGGCGATCGGTATCAATAGAGACGGCCACGACTGGAATAGTGATCGATTCCAGGGCAGCAACTACTCCGCCCCTATCTCGTCCTATGTCATGGCTATTCATGGCCTCAGTCAGGCAGATGTAGGTATTGGCATCAAAGCGCTGGGCCAACTTATTGGCCTGATGATCTAAATATGACTCCACGGCATAGCGGCCAGTGTCATCTCCTTGGAGTTCTCGTCCAAAGCGCACATCCATCTCTGCCTCTGTGCGATAAGTCAGGTGAGCAATACGACGAGCAATACCCATTCCATCAATAGGACCACGCTCTTGCTCGTAGTAGTCACCGCTATTGAAATAAGGATCATTCTTTATAGCTCTTATTTGAATGGAGGCTGTGCCAATTTGATCTCCGGTAGCAACAGCAGATGAACCAATAGTGCAGATAGCACCAACTCGATCTGGATGTTGCACGGCCCATTCCAAAGAGCGCATTCCGCCAATGGATGGCCCCACAGCTAGTTGGTATTTCTTAATCCCTAGAAGATCTGTGAAAGCAATTTCTGCTGCAACCATGTCACGGATTGTCAGTGACGGAAAGCGCGACCCATATCTCTTGCCATCAGGTGCAATAGATGATGGTCCAGTTGATCCTTGGCAGCCACCAATAACATTAGGACAGACAACAAAATACTTATCTGTATCAAAAGGCAATCCCGGCCCCACCATAGAAGGCCACCAACCAGTCACATCTGACCAACCAGTGAGGGCATGGTTGACTAATATCGCATTATCTTTTTTCTCGTTTAACTCACCCCAGCTTTGAAAAGCAATAGTGACATCTTCCAAAGTTTCTCCGCTTTCAAGGCCAACGTCGCCAATTTTTAGAAAGCGCCGATCACCGGGTGCATGGTGTTCAAGCCACGCCCCGGTAACCGGTGCCTCTTTGTGTGACATTTACTTAGCGGCAGCAAAACCATCTGCAAGATCAGCCTTGATATCTTCAATATCTTCAAGACCAACAGATAAACGGATTAAGCCAGGATTTACTCCGGCGTTAATGAGTTCTTCTGGCGAAAGTTGTGAATGCGTAGTTGAAGCGGGGTGGATGACTAGAGATCTCACATCGCCGATATTTGCAACGTGTGAGTGCAAGCTGAGCCCTTCCACAAACTTCTTTCCAGCCTCTATCCCACCCTTGATTTCAAAGGAGAGCACTGAACCTGAGCCCTTGGGAGCATATTTCGTAGCTAATTTGTTGTATGAATTGCTCGGTAGGGATGAGTAGTTAACCTTCTCAACCTGCGGATGCTTCTCAAGCCAAGATGCAACAGCTTTAGCGTTTTCTAAATGTTGCTTCATGCGAAGTGTCAGAGTCTCAAGGCCCTGAGCCAACAACCATGCGTTAAATGGGCTTACCGCTGCCCCAATATCGCGCAGCAATGTCAAGCGAATCTTGAAGATATAGGAAAGGTTTGCACCAAATGCACTACCAACTCCTAAAGCTTGGGCATAGACCAGGCCGTGATAGGAAGGATCTGGAGTATTAAAGCTTTTAAACTTTTCAGGATAGCGCGCATAATCAAAGTTACCTGAATCAACAATTGCACCCACTACTGCATTTCCATGACCAGCAAGAAACTTTGTTGCTGAGTGAACAACTACATCTGCCCCAAAATCGATAGGTTTAATCACATATGGAGTTGCCACAGTGTTATCAACAATCAACGGCACATGATTTTCATGGGCAACCTTTGCAACAGCCTCAATATCCAAAATATCATTATTAGGATTTGAAATAGTCTCACCAAAGAAAGCTTTGGTATTTGGACGAACTGCTTTTTGCCATTCAGCAGGATCATTCGGATTATCAACAAAAGTTACTTCCACACCAAATGTTGGCAAGGTGTAGTGGAACAGGTTATATGTTCCTCCATAGAGATACTTTGATGAAACGATGTGATCTCCTGCAGTTGCAACAGCTAAGACTGCAAAAGTTGTAGCAGCAGAACCTGAAGCAAGAAGAAGAGCAGCAACGCCACCTTCTAATGAGGCGATCCGCTTTTCAACGACATCTTGAGTCGGGTTCATGATGCGGGTATAGATATTGCCTAACTCTGCCAAACCAAAAAGATCTGCTGCATGTTTTGTATCACGGAATTGATATGCAGTGGTTTGATACAGAGGAAGTGCACGTGCTCCTGTAGTTGGATCTGCAACTTGTCCGGCGTGAATTTGACGGGTTTCAAAAGCTGCTTCTTCAAGTGAAAAGGTTGACATGTATGTAATTCCTCCCAGTTATGGGAACACCTAAAAATAGATATGCCAACAAGGGCCATAACTAGTGGAATTAGGTGTTCCACGCTTATCGACTGCGTTGTGCTAGTCGATCTGGTCTTCACCCGGAGCACCCCACCGTGGTGGAGGGTTGCCGTCTAGTAAGCCGGGGCTATGCACTAGAACTCATGACCTGGGCGAAATATAGCAGAGCCCCCTGCTACTCGAAAATCCCCGCAGTGACCTTGGGATGGAGCTCAATGCGCATGGCAGCAAAAGCATTAGCGGGCCAGCCTGAGCCAAAGACTCTGCGCAGCAAAATCGTTAAGGAATAGCCAGGTGCATCAGCGCTAGCGCGATCAAGGGATCTATAAGCAAGTGGAGTATCAGAGCGCTCATAGGCAAGGGTTGCAAACAATGTAGCAACGGGTGCAACAAAGCCTTTGGGAGCAATCTGTAATAAGTAATGCCACATCAACCAATAGGTTTCAAAGCTCTCAGAGTTATGGGTGCCCAGCGCAAAATCTCGCACTTGAATATCACTTAAGCGCCCAATAACCCGTGCAATCAAATCAGGATTACTGGCCACGCCATATTTTTCAAACTCGGTTGCTAAATCAATAACTGCCGTTGCACCATCACGTTGCATGAAGGATAGATCTGGGCTATCTGGATCAACGCTAAAGCTTGTAACGAGTGCAACAAAGTCTTTATCACTTGCAAGTGGCAGGGATGCTATTTCTAGCTCTTCATAATCAGTTGTCATTAGCTGCTCATTTCGTAAAAGTTGAGTTAGCAGATACCACGGTGATAACTGCAAAAGATGGGATTTTGATAGTTCCTGTGATGACACGCGTAGCACCGTTGTGTTTGAAATTGCCATTCCATGTGGCAATCAAGCTCACGTAGTAAGTACCAGGGCGCTTATAGGTATGTGTAACTTTTTGATTGGGATAGGGAGCACCTGGTTCATTGGTTTGAAAGATTTCCCCATCGCCCCACTGCCAGGCAAAGCCCGGGCGCAGGGCAACATCAATTACTTCACCGATGATGTCGACTCGAGATTGAAAGAGAGTCGGCAGATCACACCAGAAAATAACTGGCACATGCACCAGCGGTTCAAACTCTGGTTGATAGGCAATCGTGGCCGTTGGAACCATTTTGATTAAGCGATCACTTAAATTCACGCTGGCAGTTACAACTTTCTTCACACGCACCCGTGGCTTATAGGTGCGCTTAATGGCAGGGACAGCTTTAGGTTTAGGCGGAAACCACAGCGTTGGCTTAGGAGTTGGCACAACCACTGTGCGCTTTTTAACTACTGCCCCGCCATCTCCCTTTTTAGCCGTAATGATGATCTGGTTATCTTGCGTGAAAACATCAACGCAGGCGTTGGTTGTGCAGTCAGCTACTGCGCTAGCGGGGGTGAATAAAGTGATGAAAAGGATGAGAATTAATAAGCGCTTCATGTGCAGGCACGATAAATGGGGCAAAGGACTAATCCCGATGCTCACTGCGCTAACTGTGGATAGTTGTGACACTCTTAGTTCATGAGCGCACGCGATGGTGATGGTTGGATCCAATGCGCCTGCGGCAATAAGCACTGGGGCCTCAATGGCGCTGCTGGAATCCTTTTAGTTCGTGGCACACAAATCCTGCTGCAACATCGCGCCCCGTGGGTTCACAACGGTGATACCTGGGGAATCCCAGGTGGTGCCCGCGATAGTCATGAATCTGTATTAGAAGCTGCAATTCGGGAGGCAAAAGAGGAAACAGGAATTGATCCTGTGCACCTGACTCCTATTCAAACTTTTAGCGATGATCACGGCAGCTGGTGCTATGACACTGTCATTGCGCATGCCAGCGATGATTTAGTAGCACACGAGCTCAATGATGAATCCCATGAAGTGCGCTGGGTGGAGATAGAAAAGGTAGAAGAGCTAACACTTCACCCTAGTTTTGAAAAGTCCTGGCCAACCCTAAAGGGACTCGTTCAGGCGCTTTAGGGAATCCTGCACCACGGCCTTATCTGATGTGCGCCAAAGCGGTGGCATTGAGTTAAGTAGGACACTTCCATATCGCTTAGTAACAATACGTGAATCTAAAATTGCAACTACTCCCCGATCATCAACAGATCGAATCAAACGCCCGGTGCCTTGAGCAAGTAGCAGCGCAGCACGTGGCAGTGAAACCTGCATAAAGCCACTTCCGCCAGCGGCATCTGCTTGGGATGCACGTGCTGACATCACCGGCTCATCTGGTCTAGGAAAAGGAATGCGATCGATGGCAACAAGGATGCAACTATTTCCTGGCACATCAACGCCTTGCCAGAGCGACATAGTGCCAAGTAATACTGAAGTTTCATCTTTAGCAAAGCGGGCAACAAGTGGACCAACTGCATCTCCGCGCTTTTGCGTGATGATCTTGATAGGAAGTTCAGCTAATACTTTGCGCAAATGCGCATCTGCTGCCTCCACACCGCGCCATGAAGAAAACAGGGCCAACGTGCGCCCACCGGCAGCATCAATGAGCTCACCTAACTCTGTGAGTACTTCAATGCTGGGGCCATCTCGCCCAGGTTCTGGCAAGTGCTTTGGCATATAGAGAACGCCTTGATTAGCAAAATCAAAAGGAGATCCCACATCTAGCATCTGCACATTGCCTGGATCTAATTCACCTTCAGAGAGTTCGGCATTTAAATCCTCTCCCACAATAAAACCAATGCTTTTAGCTAATGAGTTAAAAGAGTTGCCAACGGTTAATGTGGCAGAGGTGGCAATAACGGGAGTTTGTTTAAGCATGTTCTCGCGCAAAACATCTGAGACAGAAAGCGGTGCTAAGTGCAAGGTAGAAAAGGTTGGTTCATACCAAAGCACTAAACCATCACCAAGTTTTAATAGCGTGGCAGCAGTTGTTGACACTTCATTGACCGCACCTTTAACACGTGCCCGCTCAGCCATGGCATCAGTATCGATAATCTCATCATCGGCAGTAAGTGATTGCACGATTGCTTGCGCAGCCTCCCTCACCTTTCGAATAGGAGATTCCAAAGATTGCGGGATCTCCTCTAGGCGACCCTGTGAACCCAGTTCACTGCGCACAGATTCCCCGTAATCAACCATGGACTCATGAAAATCATTGGCAGCTTTATGAAAAGCATCTGCCAGCTTGCCCGGCATGAACTTGCGGGCCATTGCTGCAGCGCGAAGTACACGACCTGAAGTGAGTTCATCTGTAACAGCCTGTGTTGCTCTATCCATAAACTCATGGGCTTCATCCAAAATGATGCAATCTCGCTCAGGCAAAATAGGATGCAGATCCATAATCTCAATTGCAAGAAGGGTGTGGTTTGTAACAACTACATCTGCAGTTTGTGCTTTGCCTTTTGCATTTGCCGCAAAGCACTGTGAACCAAAAGCACAGACATCTGCTCCTACGCACTCTCGCCCTGAAACACTATTGGCTGCCCACACTCGCCTATCCACCTCAGGTGCATCATCTCTATCCCCTGATACCCCTGGCGTCTTGGCCCAAGCAATTAAACGCTTTGCATCCTTTTCAAGGGATGAAACATCCATGACCAATTCACCATCAGGATCAACATCCTCACTATTCATCTTTTGCAAACAGACATAGTTACCGACGCCCTTATAGATGGCATAGCTAACTTCACGTCCGAGCAGTTTTTCTAGAGCTGGAACAACTGCCGGTAGATCTCTATCTACTAACTGGCGCTGCAGCGCCAAGGTGGCAGTTGCTACTAATACTTTTCGCCCGTGCACAATTCCAGGAATCAAATAAGCAAGTGATTTTCCTGTGCCTGTTCCAGCTTGAACCATTAAGTGATGACGATCAGTTAAGGCGTTAGCAACAGCTTCAGCCATTTCAATCTGGCCTTCACGTGCTGATCCACCAATTGCATCAACGGCGACATCGAGTGCTTCACGCACTTTCTTGGACATATCGCTCATGTGCCAACCTTAGTGGCTCGGATATATAGCCTTTTTAATGAGGTGAACGAAACGCCTAACGCTTCTTTTGCAGATGCAAAAGCTCTAACGCAGCAACTGCGCTGTCATAGCCTTTATCTTCTTTACTTGTGGCACGACCACATCTATCAATAGCTTGATCCAGATCATTACACATCAAAACACCATAACCAATGGGCTTTGAGTGTTTGAGTGAAACATCGATAACACCTTGTGTGACACCTTGGCAGACGTACTCAAAATGCGGTGTTTCACCCTTTAAAACAAGGCCCAACGCCACAACAGCATCAAAGCCAGCTTCAAATGCATATTGGGCAGCAAGTGGAATCTCAAAAGAACCAGGAACGAACTGGACTTCCACAGTGCCAACCTGGGCCTGCGTTAATGCGCGCTTGGCACCTGCAATTAAGTCATTACAAATATCTAGATGCCATGAAGAAGAGATGATTGCGACCTTGGCCCCTGGAAGTGGCTTAATACCGATAGTTGGTGCATGTCCTGCCATTTATTTGCCTCCTCGAGTGTGGCCGAGCTTTTCTTGCTTTGTTGCTAAGTACTTCTCATTAAATTCATTGCTAGCAATCACTAAAGGATTTTGAATCACTGCAATCCCAGCCTCTTTTAGAGCATCAACCTTTTTAGGGTTGTTAGTGAGTAGTTGCAGATGTGAAAGTCCAAGGGATTCAATGATTGCAATTGCATCAGACCAATCACGGGCATCGATTTCATGTCCTAATTGCAGGTTGGCCTCAATGGTGTCCATGCCTTTATCTTGTAGTTGATAGGCCATGATCTTTTCAGTAAGTCCAATTCCACGGCCCTCATGATCTCGCAGATAAACAATGAAGCCATAGCCATGTTGTTGAATCAATGAGATTGATTGCTCTAGCTGTTCACCGCAATCACAGCGCTGGGAATGAACAACATCTCCGGTGAAGCACTCAGAGTGAATACGAACTAAAGGTGTGGTGGTGGCTGTGCCAAAGGAGAGCACAGCGTGTTCTCTTTGTCGCAAGCCCGGATAGGTTGCAATCTTCCACATTCCACCGCGCAGCGGCAGATCTGCCCATAAGAACTCAAACTCAGATTTCACTTCACTCACAACGGGTGCAATAGCAACCAGCTCTTCAATAGAGACCATCGGAATTGAATGCTTAGCTGCAAATTCCACTAAGGATTGCCCACGTGCCATGGAGCCATCTTCATTCACTATTTCAGAAAGAAGTGCCACCGGTTGTGCTCCAACTAATTGCGCAAGCGCCACTCCTGCCTCTGTGTGGCCACCGCGCGCAGCTAGGCCGCCCTTATCGGCAATGAGTGGGAAAACATGTCCTGGACGGATGAAATCTGAGTACTGGACGCTGTTATCAGCCAATGCACGGGCAGTGTTTGCTCGCTCTGTGGCACTGACGCCAGTAGTGAGTCCCACTTTGTAATCAACAGAAACAGTGAAGGCAGTCTTTTTTGAATCTTGGTTTTCTTCAACCATCAGTGGCAGACGCAGTTTGCGCGCACGCTCTTGTGTGAGTGCAACACATAAAATTCCAGTTGTGTGGCGCACCATAAAGGCCACCTTTTCAGCTGTTGCTTTCTCAGCCAATATCATCAAATCGCCTTCATTTTCACGATCTGCATGATCTGTGACAATAATCAGGTCGCCTCTTTTAAAAGCATCAAGAGCGCTTTGCAAATTACTCATCACTTATCCCCCTTAGCCAATAATCGCTCCACATATTTGGCAAGAACATCAACTTCCACATTCACTAAATCTCCAGCTTTTTTCCCTGAAAGATTGGTGGCAGCTAATGTCTCTGGAATTAACCACACTGTGACAACATTGTTTGAATCATCAATGCCACCCACGGTCAGTGAAACTCCATCTAGGCAGATAGAGCCCTGGTTAACAATGTATTTGGCAAGATGCGCCGGCACAGTAATATCAAACTGCGCCCATTTATCTCCAGGTGTTAACCCAACCACCTTTGCCACACCATCCACATGTCCCTGCACCATATGCCCACCCATGCGCGCGTTTAACAGCGCAGCTAATTCAAGGTTGACCGGGCTTGCAACGTTAAGTTGTGAGAGTGATGTGAGAGAAAGAGTTTGAATCATGACATCTGCGCTAAAAATGTTGCCAGAGATGGCTGTGGCCGTTAAGCACACGCCATTGACTGCAACAGAATCCCCCACCGAAATCTGACCAATTAACTTGGGTGCGCTAATGGTGAAAACAGCAGAGCTCTCGCTCTTTTCAATTGCAGTAATTGAACCTAGTTCGCCAATGAGTCCTGTAAACATCACTCACCATTCCTAATGCGATAGATGGATTTAACATCGCCATCTAGAACCTGAGTACTGATGTGGTCCATCCGCATTTGATCAGTAATCGTGGTTGGGTAATCAAAGGCAAAGTAGTGCTTGCCTGTGCCTAAAAACGTTGGGGCCTGATAGATCACAAGCTCATCCATCAAGCAGTGATCCACCATGGCAGATGCCAGGGTTGGCCCAGCTTCAACAAAGACGTGATTAACGCCTAATTCATTCAGTTTTTCCACCAAGACATCTAAATCCTTTGACTTCACAACAACGGTCTGGGCAGCAGAATCAAAAACAGCAGCGTCTTTTGGAAGCTCTTGCTCCCCGCAAACAACGCGAATGGGATTGCCTGCATATCCTGCAAACTCTCCCCGTGGGATTAAGTGTGGGTTATCGACAATAACAGTATTGGTGCCCACAAGGATTGCATCTGCTTGGCGACGCAGCACCTGCACATCAGCCCTAGAGACTTCATTAGTGATCCACTTGGACGTTCCATCGGCAGCTGCGACTTTGCCATCGAGAGTTGCGGCAACTTTCCATGTGAAAAACGGGCGGTTCTTCTTAATCTTCATCAGCCAAGCACGGTTAGAAAATGCAGCTTCGGCTTCAAGTACTCCACTAATAACATTTATTCCAGCAGCCTTTAACGCTCGTGCCCCACCTGCAGCAACTGGATTGGGGTCTGCAACTGCAAAGACAACAGTTGTAATACCTGCATCAATGATGGCCTGAACACAGGCTCCTGTGTTGCCCGTGTGATTACAAGGCTCTAGTGAAACAACAATCGTTGCACCTTTTGCTTTATCTCCTGCTGCTTGAATAGCAACAACTTCAGCATGATCTGGGGAGTTCACGCGATCATGAAAACCTTCGCCCACAACCTTTCCTGCAGCACCAATAATTACTGCGCCAACTATTGGATTCGGTGCGGTTTTACCCAAGCCCTTTTCGGCAAGGGCAATGGCACGTTGCATTGCAACTGTGTGCTCCATAAAAAAACCCCCGACTCAAGAAACGAGTAACCGGGGTGGGTGCAAAAAAGAAATGCACAAAGAAGGCAGGCACAAACCTACCCTTTGTTGGTTTCCTCTCATCCGGACTTTAACCGTCGGTCCCAGAATTTCACTGAGTCAACCGATACCTGGCTGGCATCGGGTCGCGGACTATAACCGCCGGTTCGAAATTACATCGACCCCGGAAACAACGTGCTTATTCTAGCCCTTAATCAGCTCCTGGCATACACGTAAAAAACCCCGCCAATCGCAGTGATTGACGGGGTTTTTAACGGGGTTGGTTAAAACTTATTAGCTACTGCTTATGAGCAACCAGATGTGTTTCCACAACCTTCGCATACAAAGCAAGCACCTGACATACGCATCTTCACGCCACATGTCATACATAGTGGTGCATCAGATTTGATTCCCATTGATTCAAGCAAATCAGATGAAGATCCGATTGTTGCTGCAAGGGGCGCAGCTTCAATCTTTACAACAACTGGCTTACTTGCAACCGCAGGAGCCGCCACAGCCGCAACTACTTTTGGGGTATCGGTTTCCTTTGCAATCTCTGCGTACTCGCCGCCGTTATCTAACGCTGCTGCACGCTCTGCTGCAGTGTAGAGACCCATGGATGAACGTTGTTCAAATGGTAGGTAGTCAAGTGCTAAGCGACGGAAGATGTAATCCATCATGGACTGTGCCATGCGAATATCAGCATCATCTGTCATACCTGCTGGCTCAAAGCGCAAGTTCGTAAACTTCTCTACGAAAGTCTCTAGAGGCACTCCGTATTGCAGACCAATTGATACTGCAATTGAGAACGCGTCCATCACACCAGCAAGTGTTGACCCCTGCTTACCTAGCTTTAAGAAGACCTCACCAAGTGCGCCATCGGCATATGCACCAGCGGTCATGTAACCCTCGGCGCCGCCAACAGCAAATGATGTTGTTGTTGCAGGACGTGCCTTTGGAAGACGCTTTCGAACTGGAGCGGCTGCTTCCTCAACAACTGCTTCCTTCTTCTTTGCCTTGCCATCAGAGAGAGGCTGGCCAACTTTGCAGTTATCGCGATAAACCGCGAGCGCCTTAATGCCCATTCTCCATGCTTCGATGTGAACTTCTTCAACCTCTTCAACAGTTGCATCTTCAGGCAGGTTCACTGTCTTTGAGATAGCACCTGAGAGGAATGGCTGGCATGCAGCCATCATGCGAACGTGGCCCATTGGAGCAATTGATCGCTGACCTAGTGCGCAATCAAATACTTCATAGTGCTCAAGCTTGAGTCCTGGAGCATCGATAACGTGACCGTTAGCTGCGATGAACTCAACGATTGCCTCTACTGTCTCTTGGGCATATCCCAGCTTTTCAAGTGCAAGTGGCACTGTCTGGTTAACGATCTGCATTGAACCGCCACCGACAAGCTTCTTGAACTTAACGAGTGAGAAGTCAGGCTCAATACCTGTTGTGTCGCAATCCATCATCAGACCGATTGTTCCTGTTGGAGCTAGAACTGAGATCTGCGCGTTGCGCCATCCATTCTTATCTCCAGTTGAAAGACATGCATCCCAGGCCTTATTAGCCTCAGTCCACACATCGCGATCAAGAGTTGTCTCTGACTTTGCAGCAGATGATGCTGATGCATGCTTGCGCATAACGCGAGCGTGTGGCTGAGCGTTTTGTGCAAAGCCTGCATAAGGTCCAACAATTCCAGCAAGTTCTGCTGAGCGCTTGTATGTAATACCTGACATCAATGATGTGATGGCACCAGCTAGTGCGCGACCACCCTCTGAGTCATAGGCAAGACCTGAAGCCATTAGAAGTGCGCCAAGGTTTGCATAACCAATACCTAGTTGGCGATATGCCTTCGTTGTGTCACCGATTGCCTCAGTTGGAAAATCTGCGAAACAGATTGAGATATCCATCGCTGTGATGATCAGCTCTGCAGCCTTACCAAATGACTTTGCATCAAATGATCCATCGGACTTGAGGAACTTCATCAAGTTAAGGGAAGCCAAGTTACAAGAAGAGTTATCGAGTGACATGTATTCAGAGCAAGGATTTGATGCGTTGATGCGACCTGTCTCAGGAGTGGTGTGCCAATCATTGATGGTGTCATCAAATTGAACACCAGGATCAGCACATGCCCATGCAGCTTGTGCAATCTTTGTGAAGAGCTCGCGTGCATCAACTGTGTCAATTACTTCACCAGTTGAACGAGCAGTCAAACCAAATGACTCTCCCTTTTCAACAGCTTGCATGAACTTGTCCGATAGACGAACAGAGTTATTTGCATTCTGGTACTGAACAGAGATGATGTCTTTTCCACCTAGGTCCATGTCAAAGCCAGCATCGCGTAGTGCGCGAATCTTGTCTTCTTCATTGACCTTAGTCTCAATAAACTCTTCGATATCTGGGTGATCCACATCTAAAACAACCATCTTTGCTGCACGGCGTGTAGCACCGCCAGATTTGATTGTTCCTGCTGAGGCATCTGCGCCGCGCATAAATGAGACTGGACCAGAGGCTGTTCCGCCGGACTTTAGAAGCTCCTTGGATGAGCGAATACGGGAGAGGTTAAGACCTGCTCCAGAGCCGCCCTTGAAAATCATTCCTTCTTCGCGATACCAGTTAAGGATGCTGTCCATAGTGTCATCAACAGAGAGGATGAAGCATGCACTTACCTGCTGTGGTTGGTTAGTTCCAACGTTGAACCACACTGGTGAGTTGAAAGAGAAGATCTGGTGCATCAGCATGTATGTAAGTTCGTGTTCAAAAACAAGTGCATCGTTATCAGTTGCAAAGTAACCGTGCTCTTTACCGGCCTTTGTGTATGTCAACACAACGCGGTCGATAACTTGCTTCAAAGACCATTCGCGATTTTCAGCACCAAGTGCGCCGCGGAAGTACTTTGTTGTAACGATCGTTGATGCATTTACTGACCAGGTGTCTGGATACTCAACACCGCGTTGTTCAAAAACAGTCTCACCGGTTTTCCAGTTCTGCTGTACTACATCACGACGTTCCCATTTAACTTCATCGTATGGGTGTACGCCTTCGTTGGTGTAGATACGTTCGATCGTCAGACCCTTACCTTTTACGGTGTTGTGGGCCTTGATTTTCGCTGGTCGGTTGATGACCGTCTCTGACATGTGTGGTTCCCCGTATTCTTTTAGTTGTTCTGATTCATTAATGTTTTATTACTTTGTGTCGCTGTTGTAGTGCTATTTTTCTCAGTAATTGGGGAATTACTTTTATTCGATTGCGCCGGAGAATGGCTTGAAGGTATAGCTCGCAGCAGTGCGATCTCGCCTTCGAAATCTTCAAGGGAGGCAAAGTTACGGTACACAGAGGCATAACGTAAGTAAGCGACCTCATCGAGTTCTCGGAGTGGCGCAAGGATGGCCATTCCAACTTCTTGAGCTTCAATCTCTGCTTGACCAGTAGAACGTAGTGTTTCCTCCACGCGCTGAGCAAGCAAAACTAGATCATCTTCATTTACTGGACGCCCCTGGCAGGCCTTGCGAACGCCCACAAGGACCTTCTCACGGCTAAATGGCTCAGTGGCACCGCTTCGCTTGATGATGTTGAGCAAAGCGACTTCTTGAGTGGAAAATCTCTGGCTGCACTGTGGGCACTCACGACGACGACGGATCTGTGTGCCATCTTCAATCGGACGAGAGTCAACAACACGAGAATCTTCGTATCGGCAGAACGGGCAAATCATCTCGGCGTGTCTCCTTTCGAAATCCTAGAAATTCCAACTTTTAGCTGTATTGGGCGGAGGAGGAAAACTACCCTAAAAACACTACTTATGGAAGTTTTACTGCCTTCGACCCCTACATATAGTGGGAACTATAAAGCATTTCTCGAGGGTTTGCCTGTTGAGTAGGCAAAAGGGATTGCTAGGGCGTGTCGGGGCTAGCCCTCAGATGGAATACGCAGCTTTTGCCCTGCTTGAACGTCATAGCCGCGCAAGTTATTAGCCTCACGGATCGCCTCAACCATCGCCTGCACATCCCCGCGCGAGTATGCAGAGGCGACAGACCAGAGGGTCTCTCCCCCTGGCACCACAACGGTGACATAGGAGGTTGGGGCTGCTACTTGATCACCGGCACCTGATTGGGCAGCAAAACCTGCCACCAGGACCACGGTCAAGGAAGCTACGAACAAAGTGCGAGCTAGTCGACCACGACGAGTGAGTGATGCGCCGGACGGATTGATCGATTGTGTGAAAGGGCTAGAAAAGCCTTGTAAAACACTGGTATTGCTAGCTAGTGACACTGTGCTCATAGTTTTCTCTCCTGCGAACTACCTTGGGGAAGGTATTCGAACAACTGTTCGAATAAGACAATTAAACACCCCACCACTGACAAATAGCAAGTTAAATTCGAACATATGTTTGAATTTTTCGTAAATCTATGTCACCCTGTATCCATGAGCACACAAACCCCCCAGGGCCTGACCACCCGCCAGGCTGAAATCCTCAATGTCATCGAAACGGCCATGGCCGAGCATGGCTATGCCCCCACCATGCGAGAAATCGGGGCGGCCGTTGGCCTGACCTCAACGGCATCAGTTAAGTATCAGCTGGAGATCTTGGAACAAAAGGGCTTTATCCGCCGCGATGAGAGCAAGGGCCGCGCATTAGAGCTAACCCCTGAGGTAAACGGGGCACCTGTCGATAAGACAAGGATGATTCCTTTGGTTGGTCGCATTGCAGCAGGTGGACCAATAACTGCTGAGCAAGAAGTAGAAGAAGTATTTCCTTTGCCTGAATCCTTTGTTGGAAAAGGTGAGTTATTTATGCTCAAAGTAGTGGGCGAATCAATGATTGATGCAGCCATCTGTGATGGTGACTATGTAGTAATCCGTTCACAAAAAGATTGCAACAAAGGTGAAATCGTTGCAGCGATGATTGATGGCGAAGCCACAGTAAAGACTTTTTCAAAAAAAGATGGTCACATCTGGTTACTGCCAGCAAATGATGCATTTGAGCCTATAAATGGCGATAACTGCGAAATCCTGGGAGTTGTAACCGCGGTCCTTCGCTCTATTGCCTAACTTATTGCGCGAGTAACAATGACTCTGGCTTGATCCCCGTAGTGCACACTGCCCGGCTCATACACATCAATTCGCAGTATCTCAGGCGCCTTTATTGCACCCAGTGCAACAAGTGCATCTAACTCACCAGCAAAACCTTTGCTCTCAAAGTGTTCATTATTTACTCCCACAACCAACCAGCCGTTATTTGCTAGCAACGGCAATAAGTTGCGCAAGCACTCTGGCCCTAAGTGACCATGGGTAAATGTTCCTGAACTAATGAGCGCCTCATAAGGTGCATTCTCATTTGGCACAGCCCGAGTTAAATCCCTCTCATACAATTTCCTATACACAGCACTGTTATCAGTGCGCGTCTTTAGCTTTGCCTGTCCCAACATCTCAGGTGAGATATCCATGCCATCTAAAACAACATCCGGGCGAAGCCGTGATAAATACATGCCGGTCAAGCCCGTGCCCGTGCCAATATCTAAAACCCGAGAAAGAGAATCTGTTACTACTTGATCAAATACTTCACTAATAGCTTTTGGGTAGCGATACTGCTTGGCATCTACAAAAGATGAGTCATAGGTAGCGGCCCACTTTGCATATAAGCGCTTGTTATCTTCAGGCGTCTTTACTGAATATGCCTCATCTAGGCCAAGGGCGTCATCGTTCATAGTGCAAGGCTATGCAGATTCTGCAGCCGCGACAATGCCCTAGCCCTTAACCAATCCTTTTAATCATCGCTGCCATCGCCTTATTTTGCGCACTCTGTGAGGCAACAATGCCTTCACCAAAGCTTTTGATTTCAGCGCTCTTGGCATTTTCAATCATGGCTGTCATATCAGTGGCGCCAGTGTGGTGGCCAGTCATGGCCTTTAACCACAAGACATCAAAGCTCTTTCCGCTTGCCTTATCTAGTGCTGCAAGTTCTGTATCGCTGAGCATTCCATCCATGGAGTGTGAGGCGCCGTGATCCATCTCTAGATCAGCCCCAGCTGCATCTAGCCAGGCTTTCATCTTTACAATCTCAGCGGCCTGCTCATCACGGATGTTTTTAGCAAGTGCTAGAAGTTCTGAATCAGCACTCTTTGTTAGTGCCAGATCTGAGATATCAATAGCTTGTTGGTGATGAGGAATCATCATCTGCAAAAACATAACGTCATCACTACTTAAATCACCTGAGGCCTGAGCTGTATGCCCCTCATGATCCATCCCCTTATTGCTGGCGCTAGCACAGCCAGAGAGAGACAAAGCCAAGATGGCTACAAATATGGTTGTAATTGCTCTATTGATTGGCATTACCAAGGCACCACTTTCATCTCTTCCCACAGCACGCCCGTCACCTTTTCTTCATCACTCACACCGTTAACATCAAAGGCTCTTGTTGCTAGCCAGATTGCAGTGAGAGCACCTTCTGCAGCAGAGAGCGGTGCATCTGGGCCACCCATATCTGTGCGGGAATGATTCGGACACACTGCATCTACTAAAAACCCACGTGCACCAAGACCAGTCTCATGTGCCAAGTTTCTAACCAAAGCATTCACTCCAGCTTTGCTCACACGATAGGGAGCTAATCCCCCAGCATTTCCAGGCCCTGACATACGACCTAAACATGCAGAGAAGATAACGACTCGACCTGCGCGTGCCTCTGCCATTGGCGCTGCCAAAATATTAAGTGCGCTAAAAACAGAGTCTAAATTAATCGCCATTACACGTCGCCACTCAGTGTTATCAGTCTTTAGCGTCTTAGACATCTTTGCACTCATCACACCATGGGCTAGAATCACAATCTCTGGTGTGCCAAAGGATTCTAGAATCTCTTCAAAAGCCGTCTTTGATGCATCTAGATCTTCTAAATCAACAGCACGATAGGCAGCACCTAAGTGTTTGGCTGATTCTTCTAAGCGCGCTTTATCTTTTGCAACTAAAACAATCTGATGTCCAATGGCTGCAAGCTCTTTTGCACATTCAAAGCCAAGGCCCCGTGATCCCCCAGTAACAATTACTAGGCCCATTTATTTGCGCTTTAACTCGCGAAGAGATGCTTTGAGCGCTTTGCGCTCAGCTTTTGCCACAGGATCTTTCTTAGTTGGAAAGACCCACTTTAAAATCAGAGCAAAGATGGCCATGACAAAAAAGCCACTTAAGGCCTGTATATAAAGGCCGTTGTTGATTCCACCGAGCATGGACAAAATCTAATCTAGGGGCGATGGTTTTTCTCGCTGAAATCAAGGTGCAGCTCTGGACGAGAATCGAACTCGCACCTAGCGGTTGGTAAAACCTCTTGCGCTGCCATTACGCCACCAGAGCTGCATTGGAATAATGCGTGTTTGCCCTGACGGAGTTTGAAATTAAAGAAAAGACTGTGGATAAGAAAGAAGACCCCGGTGAAGGGGTCTTCTTTGTCCAGAGCTCCAAGATTTTGCAATTTCAAATCAAGAGTTACCAACTCCATTACAAAATCTGATCAAATTAAAGCAGATAACTCGGTTACTCAGAGTGGTTCTGCCACACCCACAACTCTTCACCCAACTCTCACTTGCAATTAACCTGCATCATCCAACCCAGTCACCTTCATAGCCCACTATCCATCCATGGATCTGTCACATTCATTGTTTCTGCTCAACGCCAGCTTTGATCGCCATCTCAACAATGACCACTATGGTCAACTAGAGTTAGAGGAACGTGCGAACTTCTCTCGCTCTCGCCGCTCTATAGAGCGCTTTGATGAACAACTCCAACGCGAGAGCGTTAAAGAGCAAGAAGCCAAATCAGCTTAAGACCCCCTAATGCTCGTATAAGCCCTCTAGGTAACTAGGGGGCTTTTACGTGTTCTTACAGAGTTCACCTGGGGTTCAACTTCATAACCCTTTCCCATAACCAGAATCCTTGACGATATAGCTACTTCCCCACACCAATGCCTATCGATAGAAGGGAAGTTGCACATGTCTGAATTACTAGATTTTCCAACTTGTTACGTCTGTCGTTCCGTCGAGTTGGAAATTGTTATCAATGAAGATTTTGGTCCCATGACTACCTGCGGCGAGTGCGGCTATTCATGGATCTCTAAGTATGAAGAGCTAGAAACACCACTACTGATTAATAAAGCATCATGAGAGAAAAACTCAAATCTTCGGCAGTCTTTATCATCACCATCATTATCTTCTTAATCTTTGTGGCCTTAGCCCCACGCTAATTGAGGATGCGCTGTTGGAGCAATTAAATTGACTCCAACAACGCTTCATCCCTCGAATGAAACACCCATGAAGAAGATGCAAGAGAAAGATTTATCTATAAAGGTTACGGGCAGTAATTCTTAAGGCAAATAAGAGTAGAAATTGAGATGAACTCCTCTACCCAATGAAAAAAGCCCCGCTGACGAGGCGGGGATACCTGCGTGCTACTCTTTCATCACGTCGTATTGGCGCACCAAAGAGTTACAGTTGAGAAAGACCTGCAGGTAACTGCGGGTCTTTTTCTTTGCCTAGTTTTGACCCGGAAGTTTGTATCTGCCCATACGATTAATCCATGAAAAACCTGTTAGCCGTAATCGGTATCGCCATTGTCTTTACCTATGTCATTGGCTCTGGTCTCTGGGTAAACACAGGAGATAACTGGTATCGAACATTAAATGCACCATCCTGGCAACCACCACCTGCCATCTTTGGCATTATCTGGCCCTATAACTTCATAGTCCTTGGTGTTGCCGCCGTAACTATTGCCCAGCGCGCTGCAACTACAACAACGCTGATCTACTTAACTTTCTTCGCACTATCTGTTGCTTGTGCTCTCACATGGGCATTTCAGTTCTATCGCCCTCACAACTTAAGCTTTGCAGCCCTTGCACTTGTGGGAACAGTGTTATTGACGATTCCTATGACAGTGATTGCCTTTAGGACATCTATCGGTTTAGGAGTTGCACTGCTTCCCTACCAAATCTGGGTAGCGATAGCGGCAAATCTGAGTTACACCTACAGCCGTCTGAACTAACTCTTTAGGACTCGAAGTCCCCACCACGTCCGGTCATCTTCTTTTTTGCCTTGCTTGGCTTTTCATAGGCAACCAAGAAGATAGCCACTGCAACAGCAAATAAACCAACAATGACTATCTTCTCCATGGCTTTATCCTAGAACAGCCCACACAACAAGTGAGAACACTGCAATACCAAGACCAACGATTGCAATGGCAGATAGTGAGAGCAGACCACGTGATCCGCCAACCTTCTTAGCTAGCTCTGATGATTTTTCTAATCTATTAAGGTCGACCATCAAGGCTTCAGCTTCACGAATCGTTGCGTATTGGGTAATCATCGACAAGATTCCAGTTGTTGCTGCCACACCAATTGTTAAGTACTTAGCACCATCTGATGCTCCATCAAATTTGCCAAAGGCTGCCAAAACAAAGATGCCAATGAGCATCAAGTTAGGCGCCATTTGAGCTCTAATAATCTGTGAGCGCTTGGTATTCCATAAATCTAATAAGTTCTTCTCATCCATCTGGTTCTCTCCCTCACCTAGGCTGCTGCGCAGAGCAACGAGTAAAGCCTAAGGCCAGATTATGAACTTCGCATGGCCAATCAAAAAACACTCACCTACGATTAACCCCATGGGGCGCATAGCAAAGGTTAAAAATGGCTTTGAGCCAAAAACCTGCCTGCGCTGTCACCTACCCTTTGAATGGCGCAAGAAGTGGGCTAAGAACTGGGATGAGGTTAAGTACTGCAGTGATCGTTGCAGGAACAACAAATGAAGCGCATCCTCTATATCCCCTTTGATCACCTGCACCGCAATTACGGCGCACTCAAAGATGCCGACCCCAAAGAGGATGTCATCGCCTTAGTTGAAAGCGAACGCATGAGCACAGGGCGCTCTTGGCACAAGGAGCGCCTGTTCTTTCTTATCTCCTCCGCCCGCCACTTTGCCAAATCCCTTGAAGATGAAGGCTTCAGCGTTGAATACACCAAAGCCCCAACAACTATTGATGGGTTGGATGAGATAAATAAGAAGTATAAAAAGCTACCTATCACCTGCGCAGAACCTTCCTCTTTTAGAGCATTTAATGATCTAAAAACACACGGTGTCACATTTATTGATAATGACTTCTTTTTAACCCCACGTCCCCTGTTTAACCAATGGGCATCAGAACAAAAGAGCTATCTGATGGAGAACTTCTATAGAAAGCAGCGCACGCGCCTCAACATCTTGATGGAGGGCAAAGATCCTGTAGGTGGGGCGTGGAATTTTGATAAAGAAAATAGATTGCCACCACCTAAAAAATATGAAGGTCCCAAATACTTAGAACACAAGAGGGATGAGATAGATAAGCAAGTAGCCAAAGAGCTTGAGCACACCCCCACAACCGCCTGGGCCACCACCCGCAAAGGTGCATTGGCGCAGTTAAAAAACTTTATTGATAACCACTTTGCCGACTTTGGCCCGCTAGAAGATGCCATGACAGTTGATAACTGGGCACTCCACCACTCATTACTCTCTCCGTATTTAAACAATGGACTACTTCACCCAACAGAGGTCATCCACGCCGCCATGAAGGCCTTTAAAACAGGATCTGTTCCTATTGAATCTGCAGAAGGCTTTATCAGACAAGTTATTGGTTGGCGTGAATACGTCAACGGTATGTATTGGTTCCTAGGCCCTGACTATAGAAACAATAATCAACTAGCTGCCACAAGGCCCCTCTTGCCTCTCTTTAGTGATCCCAGCAAAACTCAAATGAACTGTATGAAACAAACTGTTACTGACATTAACGATCGCGCCTGGGTCCACCACATCCCGCGCCTCATGTTGCTCTCTAACTTAGCTCTCATTACTGGCACGAATCCGCAAGCCTTTCTTGATTGGATGCGCGAAGTATTTATAGATGCATCTGAATGGGTCATGGTTCCAAACGTTATCGGTATGGGTGTTCACGCAGATGGCGGTCAGATGATGACTAAGCCATATGCCGCAGGTGGTGCCTACATCTCACGCATGTCTAACTACTGCAAAGGATGTTCATACAACCCCAAGCTGCGCGTTGGTGATGATGCTTGCCCTTTTACAACCCTCTATTGGGATTTTCTTGATCGCCACAAAGAGGCCTTTGCTAAAAACCACCGCATGAGTCAACAAGTCTTTGGTTTAAATCGCCTGAGTGATCTTCCTGAGTTAAAGGAGAGAGCACAAGAAGTCTTAGAAGGTTTGCAAAAAGGAACGATCTAATTACTTCTTCAGAGGGCCTAGCTTATAAGAATCTAATCTCACTGCAGGCTTAGCTTGATTTTGATGCTGTGATTTAAAGGAAGCGGTTGCATCTGTGCCACACAAAGAAACAATGGCACCAGGTCCGCCAGGGTGAGAGTTAATCCACTTAGTTAAGTCATAGACATAATCATCAACAACAGCCCAGCAGCTCTTTGCGCTGTTGTTAGCTTTAACTTGAGCCATGGTGTAACCGGCAATTGTTGGTGTGGGGGTAGGAGTAGGAGTTGGTTTTGGTGTGGGCGTTGGCGTAGGAGTTGGCGTAGGTGTTGGAGTTTGGGTTTGAGTTTGAGTAGGAGTTGGTGCAGGACCGCGTAGTACTTCACCAGGAATCTCTTTATCTCCCACACCTAAAGTAATACTTGCTTTACCACGCGAAGTAAGAAGAAAACTATAAACACCACTCTTAGCAACTGAGCTATGGCGACCTAAATACAAATACATTGTTTGTGAGTACGTCTCTAAAAACTTTGTGCGCTCATTGAGCTTCATTGTTGTTTTAAAGCCACCAGGACCTGTAACAACAAGCGTAGGAAGCTGTGTCATCTTAAGAGCGCTCTCTGGCTTTTTATCCATGATCAAGTATTGAAAATTAAGTGCATCGCCCTCTTGTAGTTGGGCGCGAAATCCCTTTTTCTCTCCCGCTTTAGTAAAAGATGCTCTGATAGCAAAAGAGATGGTGCCATCAACTAGAAGAGGTCCCTTGGCAGCAGTTGTATCGCTCTTTAAAAGATCAACGGGTTGATGTGCTGGGGCAGAGCTTGTGCCAAGAAAGGTCAGCGCAATAACTAGGGCCAGCAGCTTCTTCATGGCAAAACCGTACAGGCGCACTTCCCACTTCGCACTTTTACTTTCGGTGAATTCTCTGTTAATTGCCAGAACTATCCGTAAATAGTGTCCTCTTCTAGATCTTCACCCTTAGCAACAACTCTGCTGGCCTTTCGCGCTCTCCACGCCCCCGTTGCCCATAACGCCCAGATAACAAGAAGTGGTTGAAAGAACAATCTAATGAAGCGTGCTCTATCGCTATCTAAACCAAAGGCATCAACCTGGTTAACATACTGCGAGATATTGCCGGGAAAGATTGCCACAAAGAAAGCTGCAACTACCCAACCCACAGCAACCCTGTATCGCCACAAAAAGATGAGAGAGAGCCCTAAAACAATCTCAACAACGCCTGAGGCAAGAACAACAAAGTCTGCCCATGATTTCAAGATCGTTGGCACCTGTGCCTGAAACTCTGTGCGATTTGTTGTTAAGTGCCCGATGCCTGCATAGGCAAGGGCAATGCCAAGAATGATTTGTGGGATGCGCTGTGCAATCTTCATGTGGCTAGTAAACACCACCATGAAGAAATACCTTAGTTTTTTAGTAGACGCGAGAGCAGCTTCACGGGCGCAGAGTTTCTATTACCCGCCACCCACCTATATCCACTGCGCCCAATAGGTCCTGAAAGAGTAATAAGAGTAGAGAGAACTCTGTTGCCTCTGAGCTTTAGCAAATATGCCACTGCCCCAGCACCACTTAACGTTTTATCACCTGATGCAACAAAAACCTCACGGGAGCACTGTTCTATGCTCAACCCAAACTGTGAAAGATCTGCGCTGTGAAAATCCAGCGCTGTGATTTCAATCTTCTTTTGTAGCCAGTTAATAGAGTTATTGCATAGTTCACATTTACCATCATAAATAACGCTTATCTCACTCATTGGCGGCCACCTTCACGGTTTAACTCTAACTCACCTAGACAGCCTGAAAGAGTGATAGTTAAACTCAAGGCATGAGACGGATAGTTGCAATCTGTGCGATGGTTTTATTACTGAGTAGCTGTTCACAAAAGCCAGCTTTTGAAGAGTTAGCCGATGGCGGGTGCAGCAGTGAGCAAGCTAAGTTAGTACAAGCTCATATCTCTTCTCAGATAGATGCACTTGCTAAGAAAGATTGGAAGTTGGCCTACTCCTATGCCTCACCTGGCTTTAGATCTGGTGTGGGAATTGATCAGTTTACTTTCATCATTGGCACGCAGTACGCAATGCTCGTTGAAAATGAAGGCTATGAGTTCGGTACCTGCACTATTGCTAGTGAGAAGTTGGTTCAAGAAATAGCAGTTACCAGCAACGCTGAGATAACTAACCTCACCTACATCCTCTCCGTTGAGAAGCAAGTTCTAGGCGCTGACTCTGCAACTGCCTCTCAGCCAAAGCTTGAGGCTTAAAAAGAACTAGTTAGTTGTTCTTCACATACTCAGCTGCATGAGGAAAACCATTTTCTTCAAGCTTTTTTGCTAGATCAGCCTTCACAGCTGCAACTACTTTATGTGTTCCATTGCAGTTCTTCTCAGGATCTGTTGTATATCCGCATGCACAAGCGCCCATGGCATAACTCTTTTCTTTAATAAGGAGAGCTAAATACTAGAGGGCCAAGGAGATTGTGGCGCTTTGAACCAAGTGCGGGGCCACAGGTGCACAAAAACCTTAAGCTTCTTGCGCAAGCATCTGGCGGTGTAGTGAGCCCACGGTCTACATTTGCACATGTGACTACCTATGCCAACCGTGCATTTGATACACCCCGTCCTGCGGAGTATCCAGGCATTCCAGCGCCTATCTTTCGTCGCAACTGGCGCACACAACCCGAACTACCAGGACCCAATCCACTCTTATCGGATTGGTTGACTCTTACCTTTATTAGAAACACCCCACAATTTCTCTCTAAAATGCAAAAGCGCTATGGAAACACCTGTGCCTTTTACTTATCTCGCAGATTATTCATAGGAGTCTTTTCAGCAGAAGCAGTCCATCAGGTAACCGTTGCCCAGCAGCACAACTTTGTTAAAGGCGTTGGCTTTGCGCGCATGCGCAAAGTATTAGGTGAAGGCTTACTCACTAATGAAGAGCCAATCCACTTAAATCACCGCCGCTTGATGCAGCCGCCCTTTCACCATGGAAACCTAGATTCCTACGTCGCCATCATGCACAAACTAGTCAATGAACACATCAACAAATGGGATGGCAAAAGCTCAGTCAACTTAGCTCCCGAGATGATGACAATCACTCTAGAGATAGTCAGCCAATGTTTATTTGGCCTTGAATCATCCAAATACACAGCACAGATCGCCCACTCCATGGAGATCGCAATCGATCGAATTGAGCGCACGATGCTGCCAGGCTTAGAGCGCTTTGATAAATCAGCTCTGTCCTACTTTGTTGCCTTTGAAGAAGCTGCCAATCAACTAGCAGATATTGCAGAAGAAATCATTCAAACCCGCATCGCTAGCAACACTACTCACAGTGATGATCTACTCGGCATTTTGCTACAAATGCGCGATCACATCTCTATGGAACACATCCGTGACGAAGTTCTAACGCTCATCCTGAGTGGACATGAAACCACTGCAAATGTTTTAACCTGGGCATTTTCCTATATGAGCAACAACCCACAGGCAGCTGCAGATCTTGCACAAGAAGCAGATCAAGCGCAGTGGATTAAAGAGAAGAGAGTTCCAACATTTGCAGAGCTTGAAGCATCATCGACCTTTGCTACGGCAGTTCTCAATGAAACTCTGCGACTTGCCCCCCCTGTTTGGGTCTCCCCTCGTATTGCATTAAAGGATTGTGTTATCGATGGAACACAGGTTCCAGCAGGTGCCCATGTGTTAATTAGTCAGTTTGTAACACAGCGCCTAGACACATACTTCACACAACCCAACACCTGGAACCCTTATCGCTGGATGGATCCACACTTTGAAAGCTCACTTCCCCGCGGTGCTTACTTCCCATTCCTAGCAGGCAGCCGCAAATGCCTAGGAGAATCCTTTGCACTTGCTGAATCACGTCTTATTTTGTTATTAGTTGCCCATAAGTTCCACACCTCAAACACAATGCCAAAAGCACAACCCCGCACCACCTATAGGGCAAAGGGTGTTGTTCCAACGGCGATAAAAGCTAGAAGCAAAGCGTATGAGTGAGCAGATAGATCAGTTCTTTGCCCCTGATGGCACGCTAATTAGCATTCCAGTAAAGCCTGCCAAGAAGATTGCAGTCCTTAAAGAGATTGCAAAGAAACTATCTCCTGATACTAAATACCCTGAAAAAGAGTTAAATGCACTAATAGCCACCTACCACCCAGATACCGCAGCCATTAGACGGTACATGATTGAGTACGGGATCTTGGAGAGGGATGGGGGAAGTGTTTATTGGGTAGCCAAGGGTCAGATTTCTTAGAAATCTACAAATCTCTCTGCCCTACCACCCAAAAATTAGTATTCCTTTGAAGGGCAGCTGTAGTCGGCCAGATGCAAAAATCGCATCCATCTGATCCAAAGCTTTTTGATAATCATTCTGATTCTTAACTGAAGCGTACGAATAAGACAAGCGAAGTCCAATAATCAAATACTCAGCATCTTGAACTAATGAAGTTCGCACCAAATCTCGGTAAAAAGCATTTCCTTGCCACCCGCGCCCAGATTCAATCTCTAAGACAGCCTTATGTGTCGGATGCCAGCCATCTATTTCATAATTCACTTTAGTTGCCCCACGGTCACCGTAAAGCACTGGCCTTGAAATTTTGTCTGCAGCTTTCTTTCCGGCTTCAATAAGCCATCCCTGATCAACTAGTGAATCCCTCAATACTTGCAGTACCTGGTCAGAATCAAAGCGCTCATGGAGACTTGACTCGATGAGCGACTGTGAACTCTTAACTGATTCATTGAATTGCGTAATCCAACGGGGAGGTGCCATATGCCTTGGAAAAAACGCCCAATCGGGATAAGCAGCCATTTCCACAGCTTAATTCACACGCTTCTGCATAGCTAGTGAAGTATTGGAATAAGGTCTAATAAAGCTTTTATGGGCTTAATTTGCGAGTCGATCCCACCTTTTGTCAGTGGGAGTTCCTATGCTTCTGGGCGGAGGTAACAAGTGGCTTATAAATCAGAAGGTTACAGAGAACCGGCTAAACCGGTTGGCAACGTTGCAGAATTGTTTGCAGGCGTTGGTGGCTTTCGGATTGGCCTAGCTCGTGCCGGATGGAAAACAGTTTTTTCAAATCAGTGGGAACCAGCCACAAAAGTTCAACATGCCTCTGATGTTTATGTAGCGCGCTTCGGTGAAGATGGACACAGCAACGAAGATATTGGAAGTGTAGATTCTCTCCCAAGAAATATTGACTTACTTGTTGGCGGATTTCCTTGCCAGGATTACTCAGTCGCAAAGACTCTCAATAGTTCTAAGGGACTCAAAGGTAAAAAGGGTGTCCTCTGGTGGGAAATTCTGCGCCTTGTTCAGGGACAAAAACCAAAATTCATTTTCTTAGAAAACGTAGATCGCCTGCTCAAATCACCTTCTAATCAACGTGGCCGTGATTTTGCAGTAATGCTTAAGACTCTTGGCGACGAGGGTTACACAATTGAATGGCGTGTTGTGAACGCCGCTGAGTATGGATTCCCTCAACGTCGTATCCGCGTATTCATTGTTGCAACCAAAAAGAAGCGAGGGGCTAAGAAGCAGACTCCCGAGAGCATCATCGGAAAGACAGGCATCCTGGCTCGTGCTCTTCCTATTGAAAAGTTAACTTCTGAACTTCAAGAGATTGACCTCGATGATGAGGCAGATCAGATTAGTACTCGCTTTAATAAGGGTGGTGGCAAGAGTTTGTTCATGAACTCTGGCTACTACGAAGATGGCGTTGCTTACACTGTGAAATCTGAAGCAAAGCTCTCAAAGACTGCAATGGTTTTGGGTGATGTTCTACAGCCAGATTCTCAAGTACCTGATGAGTATTGGGTGGAAGAAAAGCGCCTAAAGGAATGGAAATACCTAAAGGGCGCAAAAAGCATTGAACGAACCCATAAGGGTTCCGGTACTACTTATAACTACGCTGAAGGAAAGATGGCATTCCCAGACTTACTCACTAACCCAAGCCGCACCATTCTTACCGCAGAAGGCGGAAATACTCCTTCTCGCTTTAAGCACATTATTCAAACTAAGAATGGGTACCGTCGATTAACTCCTATTGAATTAGAGCGTTTAAATGGTTTTCCGGATAACTGGACGCAAAGAGATGATCAGGAAAAAGTCGTGGCTGACAGCAAGCGTGCCTTCTTTATGGGAAATGCCTTGGTAATTGGTTTAATTGAAAAAGTTGGTAGAGTCATTGCAGCCGAAATCGAAAAGCTAAATTAGATTTGAACTATTGATCCTTTATTTTTACCTGTAAGTGAATTCTTCTTCTTTTCCACACGAAATGTCTCAGGTGCTTCGAGTCCAACAATGACCATTGGGACAGTTAGCTTTCCGAAAAGTGGGCTTAAATATCTCAAAACTTTCTCATACTCACCAACAGCGCCATCAAATGCTCCAGCCTCTTTTAAGTTTTCAGTTGCGCAAATGTATACACCAACACCAACGCCGATATCTGTGGCAGTATCAATGTGATTTATCTCGGCAGCTAATACGGGCTTGAGTAAGTTCCACGCAATAGCTTCGCCATGATTAAAGGCCACTTCAATTGCGATTCCAGATTTGCCATCTTTTGATTTCTCTGCAGTTTTTGCGAAATCTAGTCGCCAAGATTTACCTTCATACTCACTGCCCTGAAAAATTGCACTTTGTGGAGTCCAGCCCAGTCTCTTTAAATCTGTGTCTATCAAGTTGTTTATTGCCGTACTGATGCTCATCGCATTCTCGGACAGCTTGTACTCTTCTATGATTCGTTCATCGGTCAATCCATTAAGTGTTGTTTCGATATCTTTCCAAAGCGTGGCAAGTCTTTCATCAGAGTGAATTATGTCGAGGCCAAATCGATGCTGATGAGTTATGAACTTCATTTGACCCTCAGATTCTTATCTAGATAAAACTAGAACTGTTTAAGCAAAGTGTATTGCGATTAACCCATTTTCCTGTATTTCTACTTAACAACCACCCTCACCACATCCCCCGCCGTTGCACTGGCCCCTAGCTCCACGTTCACATTCGTTGGTATGCCATTGATCTGGGCTGCGCAGAGAAGGGCTAGCTGTGCTGCGATATCACTCATCCAGTAGAAGGCAGCTGGGCCTGCTCTATCAATGATCTCTTGGGCTTTTGATAATTGAAGATCATTGAACTTTTCTTCATCATTGTTATTGCACTCAATGATCCATAGGAGATAGTTCTTTATATCAAGTGCTATGCCTTTGTTCTCTTGATCAGTTGCTATTAACTCTTTGAGTTCACTATCTAGCGAGCGCGGACGGCGCTTCTTCTTTGAGCGGTTAAGGAAGAGGAAGATCAGAGTGGCTATAAAGAGGGTCTCTAACATGGCTTCAAACTACTGTGGGTGACTGACAGATTAAAGGCTTCTCAACTTTGGGCAGCCCCCCATGGGCTTTAGCCGCCTATCCTCTTATTAATTAGCCCATCCAGTTTCCAAGAAATTGGCGGCAAGCCGACCTTAGTTCTAACCTGGTCAAACTTTTCATAGAAAACAGCCTTTGAAATCCCAGTCACAGATTCAAAGCTCTTCTCAAAGTTTTTGGTAGTTCCATAGTCGGTGAAGATATCCAGCAGTTTCTGGAAGCCGACAGAGGCAATGATGTATTCACTGGCCACTAGGCCAATGTTGTATGGGTATGTAGGGGTGTCATTTCCGCAACAGACACGGATTTCATAATCAGAAATTGAGTTCCTATTTGTTGAGGGACCAGGTGGTGAATAGGACAACATTGCAGCTCGTCCATTCCAATAACTGGCGTTCTGCGAGAGTACTCCAACTGAATAACCAACAAATTCAGCGGTGCCCTCAATAAACCAGACAGGAAATGCGCTTGTGCTACCTGCATCACCGCTTTTCATCTGCAAACGATTTGAGGATTTAGCTATATTTGTCTGTGCCAAGTGGAAATACTCGTGTGCTAGCAGTGCAGCGCCATCACTACCTGGTCTTGTTTCATCATATGAAGAGTCTCCAGTGATTACATACCCCTGCCGCATAACTCCATCTAGACATAGTGCAACACCTGGCATATACGGATTGTTACAATTTGGTGTATTCCATCCAGTCTTTGCGAGCTGCTCAACAGTCCAATTCTCTGTTGCACCAATGATTGTCTTAGAGCCCTGTGAGAAGTAGGAGCTAAAGAGCTGAGCACTTAAATCATCAGCTTTTTTTAGGATCGAGATCCGGCTTGAGTAGCGATTCTCTTGAATCAGCTGAGTGTGGTTTTTTGTTGCACCTGTCCTGGTTTGCACCCATGCTAAGAAGTTCTTTTGAGCTTCATCGCTGAGCATCTTGGAGTCAATGTTGGTGCTCCATGGTTCAAATCTTGTTGGGGTGGGTGTTGGTGAAGGGGTTGCTGATGCAGAAGGAGTTGGTGTGGGTGTTGCAGAAGGAGTTGGTGTCGCCACAGGCACAGGCTGTTTAACAGCAACGCCTTTGTTCCACACCAACTTCTTCCCAGATTTAATGCAGGTGTATTTGATTCCAGATGATGTACTTGTTTTGCCGAGTACTTTGCAAGCCGTACCGGGCTTAACAGCTGCGAGTGCTACCGGCTGAAGGAAGGCCAAGGTAAGAGCTGTAATCAATAAGGCAAGAAGCTTGTTGCGCACCTATCAATTATGAAGGGGAAGAGAGCAAAAAACTACCCTCTGATACTCAGTCAGTAGGTCACTTCTTAACCTTGAAGCCCGTAGGACA
This sequence comes from Candidatus Planktophila vernalis, assembly GCF_002288185.1. Taxonomy (NCBI): domain Bacteria; kingdom Bacillati; phylum Actinomycetota; class Actinomycetes; order Candidatus Nanopelagicales; family Candidatus Nanopelagicaceae; genus Candidatus Planktophila; species Candidatus Planktophila vernalis. The sequence continues at coordinate 904,492 of NZ_CP016776.1, forward strand.
CTTTGGCTTTACCGACGTCACCTTCTTGGTGAGTTTGCCTTTTACACAGGTGATGGTGGTTTTCTTTAAAGCAGCAGCTTTGGCATCTGCTTCTTGCTTAGCTTTGAGTTCCGCAGCAGCTTTTGCTTCGGCCTCTAATTTAGCCTTGAGCTCTGCCTCAACCCTTACTCTTTCATCAGCATCTTGCTTAGCCTTAAGCTCTGCAGCAACTCTCGCCGCCTCCTGTATTGCCTCTAACTTTTTCTCATTTGCAACAAAATCTTCAGCTTCTTTAATTAGAGCCAGGTGCTTATGAGCTGGATTAACTCCAGACATCCCACCATTTGGAGCGAAACTCCCTAACGGGGCGTTGCAATTTGTGATTCCCGCTTGTTGTCCGCCAACAGCTGCTAAGTAATATCGAACATTGCTTTTCTGAACAAAGAACCCGGCTCCAGAATCACCATCACAAACCGATCCATTCGTTGCATCATTCGGAATTCCGAAATCAAGCATTGTTTGATTTGGCTGGTGCCATAATGGGTAAGCAGCGTAGTACTTACGTAAGTCATCACCGCTAACGAGAACACTCGTCATCTTACGAGGGGCTCGGTCTCTCCACGCTTGTGTCTCGGATCGCTGAGCTACATTTTGAAAGCCATATCCCACCATTACAACAGGTGCTTTCTCTCGAATAAAAGATTCAATGTCAGCAGGTGAAGCTACTTCAACTTTATTTTGCATAGGGATACTCTCACGTAAAATTAAGATCCCAAAATCATCTATTCTTGTGTTATCTGAGCCTAAGCGAGCTCTATATGTTGGCGGTTTAAGAATTTTATAAATGCTGTATTTCTTCTGCTCTGATGTGCTGTTAACGCCAGGAGCATTTACAAATCCAAGGTTTGACCAGTTTTCAGATCCATCAAAGTTGTGAGCTGCGGTGAAGACAAGTCGATCTGAATAGAGGAAGCCAGAGGCACCTCCATTTATTCGTACCGTATTGGGATCACCCGTTGCATCCTGCCCGTATTCAACTCCCTCAGCGCTCACAGGGGTTAAAAGAGAGATTGCAAGGATAAGTACAAGAAGCTTCTTCACAGTTCAACTCTAAAACAATTAGTTGCTAAGGGCAATGGAAATAGTTTGATGAAGTTACTTCTGCTGGGCCACAATCGCATTCGCAATTATCTTCACACCATCTCGCCATGAGACGCCATAGATACTCTCAAAGGCTTGTGTGAAGCTCTTGCCACTACCTGTAACTTTGTAGAGATCCATGAATTTATCTGGTCCACCAATAGCAACCATGACCTCTGTAGCAAGAGAACCAACGTCATAGACAGCCCATCGGTCGTATTCATTACCGTTCCATTTATCCCAACCTGTGGTGTAGTCAGGGTCAAGGAATTTCTCAATCCAGGCAGCTGTAGGTTTACTTCTGGACAAAGTATCGCTGTTGTCTCTACTTCTCTCAATTACATACTTATCAAAATCAGTGTGATAAACCGTTGCACGTTGCACCCATGTGGCGCCACCTTCGATGAGCCATCTAGGCACCCGATCCCATCCGACGTTTGCTAATAAGACCGCTTGAACGGTGTGAAAGTACTCATGGGCCTCTAATGTGCCCGATGTATGTCCAGGGTCAGTTTTGCCCCACTCACTTGCAGTCATATAAATCATTGGAGTGTTTGTGGTTCGATTTCGCAAGGCTAAACCACCCCAGCATGGAGTAACTGGAATATTGCAAGCCTTTTTTGCTTCTCCAGCTACGTCATATCCACACACTCGTCCAGCACAGAACTCATCAATTTGTTTCTGACCCCACTCAATATCTTTCTCTCCTGCATAGATGATGACTACCTTTTTGGGCTCTTCATAATTTGCACTCAAACGTGAGACTAAATTAAGTGCCACAAGTGGATTCGGATTGTTAATAACCACATTGGGTCCATTTGTAATCTCCATTACGCCAAGCTTGGTCGAGGAAGATTCAACCTTCTGAGCAGCCTTTTTCCATGCCCAATAAGCAATTCCATCTGCTTGTGCAACTACATCACTAAAGCCTGTTGGCGCAGTTGGTGGTACCCATGGTTTAACAGTTGGCGTCGGAGTTGGGGTTGGAGTAGGAGTTGGCGTAGGTGTTGGTGTTGGAGAAGGAGTTGGCGTTCCACCAATCGCACCTTCAGGATCACCTATCGCCGTTGGAGTTGGTTGAGGAGTTGGTTTTTTTACGACCACGCCCTTGTCCCACACCAGCTTCTTTCCAGATTTAATGCAGGTGTAAGTTTTTTTCAGATACGTCGCTTTTTGGTTAACTGTCTTGCACGCACTACCCGGAGTAATCTTTTGGGCAGATACAGCTGTAACAGGAATCAGTGCAAGAGAAAGGGCAATGAGTAGCCCTTTAAAGAACGTGCCCTTAAATCCCACTATAAAAGAGTAACTGAGGCTGTCAACCTATCCGTTAATAGCCATCCACTGCGTGACAGCAGCAGCAATACAGATCACTAGGCAAAAGACTCTAAAGACTCCCCATGGAGTTTCTCTACCATTTTTAGCATAAGCAGAGTTCTCATCACCTGTGTCTTTGCTCAATGCTGCATAAATCTTAAGTTCTGCATCGAATGAGAGCACGCATGAGATATTCAGGATTACTACAGCAACTGATAGAGCCAGCTTTGATCCATCGCTTAAATCTGCCAATGCATCAATAGCAATTGCTCCAAGGTTTCCAAAGGTAAAGAGCATTCGAGTGGTGTTAAAGCCAAGTTCAACTACCTTCAGTCTTCCTATGCCTATGTTTTGATCCATTTTTCTAGCCTCTTTCGTTGAAGTAGTAAAGGATGTATTAGTTACATGGTCCTCCAAGGACACGGGCATATTTTGGTAACACGCCCAAAGGGCACTCCTACATTTCACTCAAGAAGTGTCTTGGACCCTGAAAGTAGAGAAAAATCAGGCGGGATGGAAACAGGCAAGGTGACCATTAATGCCGCCCATCGTGCACCGACTTCCATTGCATGTGTGCCATCAGTATGCCCGTGTGCATAAGCAGCTAGGTAACCCGCTAAAAATGAATCCCCTGCCCCAGTTGTGTCAATTGTTTCGGCGGGAAAAGCTGGTTGAAATTTAATCCCCTCTTGTGTTAATCGCCTAGCTCCGTTCTCACCATCAGTGACAATGATTGTTGGAAAACGATCAAGAAAAGGAACTAAGTCGTTATCGTTCTTAAATTCAGCACGTGAGCCAATCACAACATCTGCATGAGTAACCATAGGGTCATGTAAAGCTTCAACACCCAATATTGTTGTGCAACCTACTGCTTGAGCTTTCTTCAAACTTTCCAAGAAGTAGGGCCTCCACAGTACAAAGCAGACAATGTCTTCAGGCTGCAAAAGGACCTTATCTAGATTGACTTGGCTTAAATAACTCTCATTGAGTCCAAATATTGTCCGATCCCCGGATTGATCAATAGTTACCAATACATGCGATGAAGGTCCATCTACTCGCGTGATTTCTAGATTCTTGATTTTGCTGGAGTTCAGTAAATCTTCAAGTTTCTTACCAATTTCATCATTGCCGAGATAGCAGACAAATCCGGTTTCAACACCAGTAGTTGCTAGACCTAAAGCTACATTTCCAGCTGAACCACCAGGGCGTTCGATCTTCTTATATCCCTGGGCAAAACCTCCGGCGCTAGGGTATTCATGCAGATACAAAACGGTGTCCCATGCGATTGGTCCGATAATCCAAACCCTTTTACTCATGAATCTCCCGTGTTTTTATAATGAGTTCAATTGCTTGCTTTACATATGTGATTTCACTCCATGCAACTTGAGGTAGCCATTGGATAGAGAATAATCCATGATTTGTTGGGTTCCACGCGCAAAACAGCGAACCTGAAAGTGCAGCGACCGTATCGGTGTCTCCTCCTAAAGCACATGCCCTTGAAAAAGCATCTGCGCAATCTTTTGCTCCCAGCGTTGACCACAAAACGGCCAAAAGGGTTTCTAGAGGATCAAGTGATGTTCCTTCAGCAGGAGGCGTCCATTGATCACATCTCTTTATTGCTTGCACAATATTGAGTGGGATTGTGTTATTGGCACTTATCTCCTTATTCATGGCTTCAAGTATTCCTTCACTACTTAGCGAAGAAGACTCTGTTGCTTCACTAAAAGCTGCAGCCATTAAAACTGCACATGAAATGGCAGTGACATGGGAATGGGTAATGCGAGCTGATTCGGCAATCCATTGACGACGAAGCCTGGCCGATGATGGTGAAAATGCCAGTCCAGATAAAGCAGTGCGCATCATGGCTCCATTTGTATTGCCAATAGTTCCTCTCTCGTTTTCTTTCACAGCCATTCCCAAAGCTGTTCGCGTCGTGGGTCCTAACCCACGCAGTTTTGGAGCATCTCTGCGCAGACTTACAAGGAACCTCTCTGCAGCCTTGGTGGGATTTGTTTCATGTAAGGAATCAATTGTCAGAAGACTCAATAAGGTGTCATCACTCACCCCGCCTAGCGGCCAACCCTCTTTCTCTTCCAAAACATGAATGATCTGTTGACGACGAGGCGCAAACTCAAACTGGACTCCAAATGCATCCCCTGCTGCATATGCAAGCACCGCTGGAGTGATTATTTGTGAAAAGTGGGAAGTGTTATCTGTAAATGAGGGTGGCAGTAAGCCGGAGTGCCACTCACTTTGATATTTCATTGACACTCAATCAAAGAAGAAAACTGAGCTGGTGTCGAAATCGCCTCGTGCATGGGTTCAAACTAAGCGCTATCGCGAATGACTAATTTTGGTGTGACTTTCTTTGACTTAACCTTTTCGCCTTTCATCTTCGCAAGGAGCCCTGAAACGAGATACTCCCCAATTTTTTCATAATCTTGTCCGACTGTAGTTAAAAGTGGGTAGGTTTGAATTGCACGGTTTGTATTATCAAAACCGACAACCAGGACATCAGTTCCAACCCCAAAGTTTAACTCCTTCAGCGTTTGAACCACAGCAAATGCAATCTCATCATTAGCGGCAAATATTGCATCAACATCGTGGCGCTTGTGCATTAATCGTCGAGTCACATTTGTCGCACTCGAAAAAGTGTTGGAGGAATGCTCGACCAAACTCGGGTCATATTCAATCCCCGCCTTTGACAAACCCTTTTTGTATCCCTCAAAACGAGAAACGCTCCACGGTTCCTCTAATCCACCAGTGATAATGGCGATTTTCTTCTTTTTCTTACTTACCAAATAATCAACTGCCATGCGCCCGCCAATTAAGTTATTGGTATCCACCCAGCTCACTGCCTCGCTTGTGAATAAAGGTTCGCCAAAAGCAACCACTGGAGTCCTGATCTGATTAAATATCGATTCCAAATTCCGAGGAGTCTGACCCACAACGATGAAACCATCAACGTGATATTCAGATATTTTCTGACTAATACTGTTTGTGTAATCATCTGATTCAACGCTTGCATTCTCATCTAAATTAGAGTGCGCGATGATTTGCAGCTCATAGCCTTCGCTCATCAGCTTCTCATAAATTGGGTTGATAACGTGGCCCCAGAAAGAAGTGTAAAAAAGTGTTTTTATGTCATGGAAAAAGATCAACCCGATGGACTTTGAGCGCACTCCCGTAAGAGCTCTCGCATGGCGATTGGGGATGTAGCGCATTTCAGCGATGGCCTTATTGATTCGCTTAAGTGCATCCGGCGATACTGAATCTGGCTTATTCACAGCTCTGGAGACAGTTGCGCGTGAAACTTTAGCTCTTTTAGCTACATCCTCAAGAGTGACATTTTCGCGCATGGAGACAGAATAGCAAGCAAAAAGAGCAAAGAAGAGTCCGGGGGCTCTATTTCTTTGAAGCTCTGATCAGATCTCTATACGCCAAAGCGCTATTTTTAGGTGTTCTGCGCATGTTATTTTCATAATCCACATGGACAATGCCAAATCTCATTGCAAATCCCCATGCCCATTCAAAGTTGTCTAAGAGAGACCATAAGTAGTAACCATGCAAATTTGCGCCATCTTCATATGCTGAAATACAGGATTTAATATATTGCGTTAAATACTCTTCGCGTTTTGTGTCATGCACTTTGCCATCAGCACCTGGACCATCGCCGTAGCAGGTTCCATTTTCTGAAACAAAAATAGGAATATTTGGATACTGCTTGGTGACTCGTAGCAAGACTTCCTTGATGCCATCTGGCGTCCACGACCATCCCATGTCATTTCGCTCTGTACCAAAACCAGCACCAGATGTACTGGTTGTGCCAGGGAATAATCCAATTCCATTTCCACCGGCTTCAAAAATATCAGCGTTGTAGTAATTAACTCCGATCCAATCACGACCCTGAGAGACATCGCCAATCTCGCTTTGATCGCAGAAAACCCCAGTTTCTTTCTCGAAGAGTTCAACAAGATCTGCAGGGTATGTACCTTCATACATTCCCTGCATCCACCAGCGATTCTTATAGCCATCGACAATAACTAGGTCGGCTTGAGCTTCGGGTGTGGAAGGGCCAACTAACATAGGATTTGAAAGGTTATTAACTGCGCCCACTAAGACATGCGGTGAAATCGCTTTTATCGCCTGTGAACCGCGTGCATGTGCACGCACTAGTTGATGAGCAACTTTTACGGCCGTTGGAAAGTCACGAATTGCTGGTGCATGTTCGCCGGTCAGATTTCCCAGCCATGCAACGCACCATGCCTCATTAAAGGTGGCCCAATATTTGACTCTGTCACCGAATTGCCGAGACATTTCTCCTGCGTACTCAGCATAAAGATCAACAACTTGTGGGTTGGCCCATCCACCGATTTTTTGCAGTTCACTTGGAAGATCCCAGTGGTAGAGAGTTAAGTTAGGTTCAATATTTCTCTCTAGTAAGCCATCGATGAGTCGGTTATAGAAATCAATTCCTTTTTGGTTAAAAGCTCCAGATCCACCTGGTTGCACGCGCGGCCAGGCAATTGAGAATCGATAAGAATCTAGGCTCAAATCCTTCATAATATTTAAGTCTTCTTCAAGCATCTCAACGTGTTCAACTCCACGGTGATTTCGTCCAGTGCCATCTTTAATTGCGCCCGGGACATCACAGAGGTCATCCCAAATACATCGGCCTCTATTGCCAGATGCGTGACCTCCTTCAATCTGATGTGAGGAGGTGCCTGTTCCCCAAATAAATGATTGCGGAAGTGAGGATGTATCTACGTCTCTCAGGCTCATTCTTGTAATCCCTCTCCAGTTTTAAACGCTCTTATCCCCGCAACAGCTAATCTGTGATCGTCAGGTCCGGCTAATCCGCTCACGATTAAGGTTGCCGTCATACCTTGATTTTTTACATGCAGGGGCACTGCTCCGCCATTGGCGGCATAGGCATCTTCTGGGAGCTTGTTAGCTTCATACCAAGATAGTCCTAGCTCTTCGCACTTCACAAGTTCTAAGAGTGAAGAATTCTGTGAATGATTCACTACGGCCCACTTCCTGGAAATCCAGGAATCATGACCATCAGATGAGCCTTCCAAGCTGATGTGATAAACCGTCCACGAACCCAGCCGAACTTCGATTGATACAGGCAGCTTTTTATGGGCAGCTAAATCAGCTGTCGCCTCCCCGATGCGCACAGCATCGGTGAGGGAAAGGGAATCTAAAACCAGGCTCTGCGCCTCAGCAATGAGTTCGGCGCTGGAGTATCCGCCGGTTTCAACTAAATCCACCCTGAGAGGCTAGCATAGTATGAGAGCGCTCTCAATCATTTTAGGGATTACTCTTTTATTTGCCAAAGGGGGTACCGATGTCTCATAACACCAAGGTTGTCCTTAAATCTGGGTTAGAGATCCCACAACTAGCTATCGGGACCTCAGCATTTGGTGGCCTCTTCGCCGCAGTCAGTGATAGTGAAGTAGCGCAAGTTGTTGAGAGTTCTATTGAGCATGGAATTAATTTCTTCGACACCGCCCCGCATTATGGAAAAGGATCAGCTGAAAAGAGATTAGGAAAAGTAATTAAAGCTTATCCCCGAGAGAGCCTTGTGATTTCAAGCAAGGTGGGGCGCCTACTTGTTAAAAGCAACGGTGGCGATGATCCAGGGTGGGAAAACTCTGATCCACTAGTGGAGCGGACCTTTGATTACTCTGCCTATGGAATTGAGAAATCTTTAGAAGATAGCCTTAAGCGTTTAGAGCTTGAGCGCTTAGATATGGTCTTTATTCACGATCCAGATGATCATGCAGACCAGGCGATCACAGTTGCATATCCAGTTCTAGAAAAGATGCGCAATCAAGGATTAATCACTGCCATTGGTGTTGGTATTACTACAACAGCTATTCCAACACGTTTTGTGCATGAGACAGATATAGATGTGGTTTTAATGGCTCTTCGATACACCTTGCTCGATCAAAGCGCAGCTCTTGACCTACTTCCTGCAGCGCTAGAGAAAGGAGTTTCCGTAATAGCAGGTGGAGTCTTTAACTCAGGAATTCTTATAAACCCAGGCAAAGATTCAACTTTTAACTACATGCCAGCCTCACCTGAAATAGTTCATCGCGCTCAAGTAATTCAGAAATTTCTTTCTGAGCACAAAACCTCTCTTGCTCAAGTTGCCATGCAATTTCCACTGCGCCACCCAGCAATCTGCGCCGTTTTAGTCGGATGTCGAAGCAGGGATGAGGTATTACAGAACATCGCTGACTTCGACACAGTTATTGCCGAAGATATTTGGCTTGAGATTGAGGACTTCCTTTTTTCTTTGCCGAAAATTTAGAAATCTATCTCCTGGTTTCCATGCCAAAACTTTCCAGTCTCACTCCAGTCAAGTGAGCAGATTTCCCACATTCTTTCTCCGCCATCAGATGGCTCTCCTGGTGCACCAGGACCGCCCAAATCAGTCTTTAGCCAACCTGGGTCAAGTGCGTTCACAGCAACCTGTCCTTTGAGTAAGCCAGCCCACAGAATTGTCATGCCACCTAGTGCATATTTTGTAAGACGATAGGTGGGCATATCAGGTGACTCTTTGAGCGCTTGAAGACTTCCTGCACCTGAACTGACATTAACAATGCGTGGTTCACTGCCTGCTTTAAGAAGATCTTGGAGTCTAAAGATCAGCTCATGCTGTGCAAAGACATTGCAGCGCCACTGATCATTGAGTAGTTGCAATCCTTCTTCCATCCAATCTGACTTATATGTTTGAACGGCAGCGTTATTGAGCAACATATCAAGTGAATCCCACTGTGCTTTAACCGCTTGAGCAACTGCTGCCGGAGCTTGTGCATCATCAAAGTCAGCAAGCAATGGTGTGAAATCTCCTAGCTGCTGCAAAATTGTAGTCGTAGCCTTGAGCCGAGTTTCATCTCTGCCCGTACCAATCACATGAGCTCCAGCTTTCAAGAATAGCTTTGAGGCTTCAAAGCCAACGCCGCGGGATGCGCCTGTGATGAGAATTCGCTTGCCTTTAAAATTTGTCATTGGATTCTTTCATTTCTCGTTAGGCGCGTGGATTAGGACTTTGGTTTTTGCGTGGATCTGTTTCAGCATGCGGACTCAATATCTTATTAATCTGCTTGATAACTTCAGGAGTTAGCGAGATTCCTGAGCCCTTTGCATTCTCTTTTACTTGCGCAGGAGTTGTTGCACCCATAATTGCACTCGAGACATTTTCATTACTCAGAACCCATGCAAGGGCTAACTGAGCCATCGTGATATTGAGTTCTTTAGCAATGGGCTTAAGTTCATGGACTGCTGCGAGAACATCATCTCGAAGCCAACCCGAGATGAAGCCTGCTCCACCTACCAAGCTGTTCTTATCTGTAGCTCGCGAATTTGCTGGTGGCTTCTTGCCTGGCAGATACTTGCCTGTAAGCACTCCCTGACACAAAGGAGAGAAGACGATTTGCCCAATACCTTCCCGCATTGAAAGAGGTACTACTTCTTTTTCAATGACTCTATAAAGGGCTGAGTATTGCGCCTGATTTGTAATAAATCGGTTGTAGTTATTTTTATCCTGAATCGCAAGTCCTTTTCTGATCTCCTCTGCATTCCACTCAGAGACACCTACGTAATGAACTTTTCCTTGACGGACAAGATCATTAAGCGCACTGACAGTCTCTTCTAGGGGTGTCTCATGGTCATATCTGTGACAAATGAGAACATCAAGGTGATCAGTTTGAAGTCGCTTGAGTGAATCGTGGAAGGATTCAAAGATGTGTTTTCTTGAGAGCCCGCGGTCATTTTTGCCTTCACCGGTTGGCCAGTAGATCTTGGTAATAAGCTCATAGGATTCACGCTTTACTCCTTTGAGGGATTTACCCAAGACGGTTTCTGCACGGCCAAAGGCATAGCTATCTGCCGTATCAAAGGTTGTGATGCCTGAGTCAAGAGCAGCTTTCACGCACTTCTTTGCCGCATCAGAATCAACCTGTGAGCCATGGGTGATCCAGTTTCCGTAGGTAATTTCAGAGACATACATGCCCGTGCTGCCAAGTCTGCGGTATTGCATTCCTACTCCTTTATCGCGATATTTGAGAGCGCTCTCAGATTCGGGTGAGTCTATAGCCCATCGACCCCAGATTCAAGAATTTTCAAGTTAATCTATGACCATTGAATTTCGTAGTTAAGAAACTAGGTATCGCTCAGTGAAAAGAACCTTAATCGTTCGTGGGGGCCGACCCGCTCACCAGCCTGTCGAGACGACTGAGTATTTCCGCGATTTTCTTGAGTCTGCTGGATTCTCCATACAGGTTTCAGACTCCCCCACCATTTATTCAGATAAATCCGTCATGTCGAAAATTGATCTCATCATTCAATGTATTGAAAGTGATATCGATGAGCAATCAACCCAAGGCTTACTAAATGCCGTGGCTGATGGAACTGGGTTCGTAGGCTGGCATGGCGGAGTGCTTGTCGGCTTCCCTCGATCTGAGGCGTACTACCAAATGATTGGTGGCAAGTTTGTTGCCCATCCTGCTAAAGCGCCGGCCGAGCGCAGTGGAAATGAAGATGACTTTTTTATCCCGCACACCATTGAAATCACACCTGAAGGAAAGTTACATCCAATTACCCAGCAGCTTAAAGATTTTGAATTAATCACAGAGCAGTACTGGTTACTCACCGATCCCTATATGCACGTACTTGCCACCACAACTCAGCTGGCTCGTGAGGGCGACCCTTGGGATAGTGAAGTTACCTCACCTGCAATGTGGGTCCGAAAGTGGGGCAAGGGGAAGATTTTTATTTGCAGCCCAGGTCATAATCTAGATGTCGTAAAGAATGATTCAGTTACAACAGCAATACAAAATGGACTTATCTGGGCATCCAGGTAATGTGATTATCGCTGCGCAACTAATTTCTTTTGCACTTTTATCAAATTGAGAATAGTAGGCATTTTCTTCTTTTCTAAAGTGACAAGATCTGGCGTGAGTAAACCACCTGTGTCTGCGGAGCCAGGATTCCAAGCCCAGTAGGTCCAGCTCATACCTTTTTTGCCAAGGTAATCCGTAAAGGCTTTCATCCATCGCCCGCTGATTGTCTTGGTAGAAAAATCCTTTGCGCCAAATTCACCTATGAGGATTGGAGCAATCTTCTGATCATGGATATATCCAAATCCCTTACTCCAGCGGTCGAGCAGGTTTTTCTCAAGGTTTTTCGAGATCAGCCATGGCTGTGGTGAGACTTCCGGGCCATATTCATGGGGAGAGTAAACAACCTTATTGGCTACTGGCAGACGCACTGGATTATTTCTGACTCCCTCGAGATTGCCACCCCACCAATGTCCAGATAATTTCTGTCCACCAGCAACTTGGTTCTCAATGCCTTCAACAATAATTAGTGGGTTCGGATTAACTTCTTGAATGGCAGTTCCAGCTCTTTCAGCGGCGCGCCTAAAATCAGTGGCAGATCCATCTCCCCATGTCGCTTTTCCATGAGGCTCATTCTTTAAGTCAAAACCCACAACATTAGGTGAATCTTTGTAGCGAATTGCTAGAGACTTCCACATCTCAACCCAATCATCTTCTGTGTAACCTGCCTGGCCATACCAAAGATCATTTCTATATCCCTGATCAGCCTGTGAGTGGTTATCCAGAATAATCATCAAGCCTTGCACGTTGGCCTCGAGAATGAGTGCATCCAGAACTTCAATCGGTGATTTATCTTTAAGTTCTCTATTTGAACCAATGTAATCTGCAACTGAAGAGACTTCTTTTCCTTTAGTCAAAGTCTGCATTGAAAATGGAATTCGAATCACATTAAAGCCGGTCTGCTTAATTTGTTTAAGCATAAGTTTATAATCTCTAGCATTGAGTCCTATGACTGTTCCAGGTTCATTTTCCATTCCATACCAGTTGACGCCTTGCAAAATTACTTGTGCGCCAGAGGAGTCAACAATCTTGTTTCCTGATGTAGAAAGTGGAAATTTTGGTGAGAAGGCCTGTGCTGCCGGAATTGCATAGAGAAATGTGGAGGACAAAATCGCTGACAGAGCTATAAACATCCGAGTCTTCATGATGAGATCTTTCTACGAGCTCGTTGAAGAATTGGCTTCTCAAAGAAATACCAACTCAAAGATGCAATAGCCACTGCAATCGCAATAACAATCAAGCTCAATCTTGTCCACTGCCCTATATCTGTGATTCCAAAGTAGACATAAGACTCCTTGAAACTTCTCTGGAGAATGTTTTGAACCACCTGATGCCACAGGTAAACACCAAAGGAAATCTTAGAAATCCAGACAAATAATGCATTATCAACGACTTTGTAGGCATAGTGGCTCATGGCAATGCAGACTAAAGCAGCGGCCATGATGATTGCATAGATTGGAGAAAGATAGGCTTGCTTGGTCAAGCTATCTGGTGAACCAGGAATTAACCGAACTCCGACCACTGCAACTGCTGCCAATAGAAGGCCTGCACCTGCGATATCAAAGCGGATCGAATCTGGCTTAATGTTTTTTCGTAAGCGAGCAATTACTAATGCAGCAATTGAACCCACTAAAAATTGAGAAAAGAAAGAGTTGACGTTCCAATATGGAAGCCAGGCTTTTGCTCCCCCGACTAGACCTTTATCCCATCCTTTTCCATCCTCACTTGTCATGAAGGTTTCAATAACCCAAGGATTTACTACTACCTGTAGCAGAATGAGAACAAACACAAGTGTTGCAAAAGCTTTCAGAAAGCTTCCTGTCTTTTTGATAATTGGATACAAAAGGAAGGGAAGAATGACATAGCAAGAAACTTCTAAGCCGATTGACCAAAGTGGACCGTTGAGTTCGGCAGGAAAAAAGGTTGAATAGTGATAACTATTAATAAAAAGTAATCCCGAAATAAGCATGTTGAAGTTCACAGGAATGTCATAGAAATACAAAGCAATCAATGTGCAAAGAATGAGATTAAGCCATGTGGCGGGCACAATACGCGCCACGCGTGCGATGGAGTAGTTCTTGATTGATGGGTGTGAGGTGCCATTGATGAAGGAGATCCAAAATGGATAAGAGAGCAATGCGCCAGAGAGTACGAAAAAGAGACTAACGCCCACCTCTCCGCGCATGCCAAAGTGGTGAATGCTTGCAAACCAGCTTGGTGCTGAATCTGGATTCATCTTTTGTGTCAGGTGGTGGAAAAGTACGAGTAAACAAGCCACGGCACGGAAGCCATCGGCCCCCCTTATATGCAGGGATTGACGATTCATGGCTTGTCCTTTCCACTCCTGTCAGGCGGACTCCTCCGCAGAAGGCTTTCGCGAACTGTAATGCAAAGTAGGCAATTTTGAGAGCGCTCTCTAGAAATAGCTTCAAGCCGTGAGAAATGAGCGTAATTACCAGATAACAATCAGATAACAAACTGTAAATTGCCAGGTTGACCCCTTGTTATTCGAGGCCGAGAGATGAATTATAAGAGCGCTCTCATGGCTCATGGAGTTCATGCTTGGGAACCGTTCTCAGGGAGCACATTTAATCCGGAGGATACATGTTCAAAAAAATTCGAAAGGTTCGAATTCTTGCTGCATTTGCAGTGATGGGAGCTCTTATTGCCCCAGCTGCTCCTGCAGTAGCTGCTCCAGTTGAGATTACTCTCAGCTGCTTTAATGATCTCAACCTCTCTAATCTTCTAAAAGAGTGGGAGACGGTCAACCCAAACATCAAAGTTAAGGTGAAAACAGCTGATTTCAATGCTCACCATGATGGTTTGCTCACTCAGCTAATCGCTGGTTCAGGACCAGATATTGCTTGCGTAGAAGTTGGATACTCTTCCCGATTTAAGGCATATCCACAGTTGTTTACCAACCTTGGAAAGACTTTCAAAGCAAACACTCTTGAAAAGACTTTCATTAACTGGCGTTGGGAGCAAGGAGTTGCTCGCGATGGAACCATCATTGGTATTCCAACAGATGTCGGCGGACTTGCAATGTGTTACCGCCAAGATTTGCTCAAGAAGGCTGGCCTTCCAAATGAGCGAGGCGCAGTTTCTGCTGCAACCTCTACACCAGAAAAGCTCACCGCGTTTGCACAAAAGTACGTTACTGCAACAGGTAAGCCATTCCTAGATAACGTTGGTTCACTATTTGAAGGTGTTTCTCGTCAAGGTGCTGACGGCGTGCAGTTCTATGACAAGAAGACTGACAAGATCGTAGAAGTTCCACAGGTTAAGAAGGCTTATGACCTTGCTGCAACTTTTGCAACTAAGAAGCTTTCAGCTGAAATTGAACTATGGAGCAGCGACTGGAACCAAGGAATGGGCAATGGAGCTTTTGCTGCAATGCTTTGTCCTTCATGGTTGCTTTCTAACATCCAAAACAATGCAAAGGATATTCCTGGTGCATGGGATGTAGCGCAAATGCCTGGCGGCGGAGCTAACTGGGGTGGATCACAGCTTGTGATTCCTAAGTTCGCTTCTCACCCTAAGGAAGCTTGGGCGTTCATCAGCTGGGTTCTAGCACCAGCACAACAGCTAAAGCTCTTCCTTGATAAGGGTGTTCTTCCTACAACACCAGCTGTTTACAAGGATCCAAAGTTCTTAGCTGCTAAGGATGTTGCTTGGAATAACGCTCCAATTGGCAAGATTTACTCAGATGTAGTTATGGCTATTAAGAAGCCTATCTACGAAGGTAAGTACCAGGTATCTGTTAAGGATGCCTACAACGCAGCTGTTGGTCGCATGGCTTCTGGTAAGCAAACTCCAGCAGCTTCTTGGGCGCAGCTCATGAAGGAAATTAAGAAGATTAAGGCTCTTTCTTAACCCTTAATCTCCTTATGCAAGGGGCGGGTCTGGGGGTGGTAGTGATTCATTCACTACCACCCTCGGTATTCCCTAATTCGTAGAATCGCAACAATGATGGAGAGAAATGAAACTACCGATAATTAATCGAGCTAAGAAAAAATCTTCAATTCGTGCTGGAGAGGGTCGCCTTGCATTCTTTGCGGTTTCTCCATTCTATTTTCTCTATTTGATTTTTGGTATTTTCCCAATTCTCTACACAAGTTATATGGCTTTCTTTAGCTGGGATCCACTTGGGGAAAAAATCTTTATTGGACTTGCAAACTTCACAAATTTACTTGCCGATGACACTCTCTGGAAAGCGCTAAGAAATACTTTGAGTATCTGGGTCCTTGGAACTGTCCCCCAACTTGCTCTAGCCCTTTATATGGCAACTCTTCTCAACCGCACTCGCTTGAGATTCTCAGGCTTCTGGCGTTCAGCTATTCTTATTCCTAACGTTACTTCAGTCCTTGCAATCGCTGTTATTTTCAGTTCTCTCTATGGTCGCGATTTTGGATTAATCAACTATGCGCTCAGTTTTTTTGGAATTGACAAGATCAACTGGATGAATGGAACATTTTCGAGCCACGTAGAAATTGCAACCATGATTATTTGGCGCTGGACGGGCTATAACGCCCTTATCTACCTGGCAGCTATGCAGTCCATTCCCAAGGAGCTCTATGAATCAGCCCAGCTAGATGGAGCCAATGCCTGGGAGCAATTCAGATTTATCACTCTGCCCGGCATACGAAATGTTCTCATCTTCACGGTGACCATGTCCACAATCGGTGGCCTTCAGACCTTCAATGAACCATACATTCTTGGCGGTATCACAGGTGGAAATGATAAACAGTTCTACACACTAGCGATGTTTCTTTATGAAGAAGCTTTTAGAAAATTCCAATTCGGTTATGGAGCAGCAATTGGAATATTTATATTCTTCTGTGTTGTCATTTTTGCGATAATTAATGCGACTATAGCTAGCAAGATTGCGAAGGACTAACATGACACAACTTGTAGCAGTTACCCCGCGAAAAACTAAGAAGCGAATCCAACTTGGGTCATTTGCGGCTTATGTAGTTCTCTCAATAAGCACATTTCTAGTTGCATTCCCATTTTGGTGGATGTTGGTTGTAGCATCAAATAAGAAGAATGAGATTGCTAAGAATCCCCCACGATTCACATTGGGTGATGAATTAGGAAATACATTCGATGTTATTTTTCAATATGCAAATATTAGTCGGGCAATTCTGATCTCATTCACAATTGCATTTACTATGGCCATCTCTCATATCTTCTTCTGCACCTTTGCAGGCTACGCTTTCGCAAAGCTTAAATTTAGGGGCCAGAAGCAATTCTTTGCATTTATTCTCCTGACGATGATGATTCCAGGGCAGCTGGGCATAATTCCTATGTATATTCTCGTAACCAGGCTCGGATGGAATAATGACCTCAAGGCCATTATCGTTCCTGGTTTAGTTTCGGCATTTGGTGTGTTTTGGATGCGCCAGAGCATTAGTGCCGTCATTACCGATGAAGTGATCCAAGCTGCTCGTATTGATGGTGCATCTCCGTGGCAGATTTATACCAAGATTGTGTTTCCACTAGTAAGGCCAACAGCCTTGGTAATGGGTCTCTTCTCGTTCTTGAATGCATGGAATGATTTCTTATGGCCGATGTTGATTTTGGATGGAGATAAACTTCTCACAATCCAGATGGCAATTGCACAAATGAAAGAGCAGGCTTACTTAGTCAACCATGCGGCTCAAATGGGTGCAGCTTTCTTTGCCACTCTCCCACTCATCATTCTTTTCTTCCTTGTATCCAAGCAGCTTGTTAAAGGTGTCATGGAAGGCGCAATTAAGGGCTAGTGAGCTCATGTGTGACCTTTAGGCGTAGAGGCTTGCTAGTGGCTCTTGAGCACCCGGTAAAGCCACTAACTCTTAGGTGCAGGGCTCATGTTCGCAACCGCACCTATGCCTCTACCCTTACAGCATGCGCCCTAAAACAATCATCCTCATCTGCGCAGGAGCTATTAACGCCCTTCTTATCTACCGCTACTTCTCCACCTTAGTTACTGAGGGCAACCGCAGCGCTAACGGCTTTGGCGCGCTCTTTCTTATTCTCTTTCTCGCTTTGTTTAATGCAATCCTCTTTGTGATCTTTTTTGTGAAGAAAATACCTTTAATACGCGCAGGCCTGGTCATAGCCTTTTTGCCTATAGCCCTTGCCTTTCTTACATCCCTCATCAATGGCACATCCATGTTTGATGAGGGTTCAGGAAGTGGTGGCTATCTCTGGTTGTTGATGGGCAGTGTGCCAATAGGGTTTTTACTTGTTGTAATTGGCGCAATTGTTGCCCTGTTTAAGCGCCTCAAGCCAAAGGATGGGTTGTAACCTCTTATCTATGAACTACAACGGAATTAGAACTACATTAAAAGCTGGCTCTATGGTCTTTGGCGCATCTGCGCTCTTTCTTCTTATTGCACCTTCTCTTTTTCTTGATCTTCTAGGTCTAGATAAGAACGAACCCATGATCTGGTCCATGCGCATGATTGCGATAACTCTTGTGGCCTTAGCTGGGAACATGTGGAACAACTCTAAAAACAGCACGGATAGCGGTGTGGGCAACGTTGCAAAGGTGATGTGTGTGAGCGCAACTGGCCTCGGGGTGTTAACTCTTATGATTCCAGGTGAAATCACCTGGTTTAGCTACCTTTATGCTGCTGTTGGTTTTGGCTTTGGCTTAAGTTACTTAATCAATATTGTGCGCAAGTAAAACTACTTAGGGACACGGTAAGTCGCGCAGCTGAAAGCTTGGCATGACCAATCGTTCACCTTTGCCATTTTTTTCTGTAAAGAACTCAGTCATGGTGCGAAACTCCTTTTTACAGACCAGCCCTTTAATATCAATAACTAAAGGATTTCTTGAATCATTGACATAGCCCGTTTCAAAGTAAACCTTCTGGAAGTCCACTACATCTGTTACATAGAGCCTGTATGACTCATGGCCTGTCACATTCCAGGTTGCTCGGCCTTGCAGTGAACCAGTAGGGACTATGTCCCCTCTAGTGACTCGTATAGGTGAGGTGGGTTGGCCAGGATTGTTATCTGCTGGCTTTGGTGGAGGTGGAACAAACTTATCAATATCTGTTTTTATAGCTTCAAAGAGAACTCCATCATCATTGCTATCAATAACGGTGAACTGCCAACCAAGCATTGATTTGGATTGTCCTTTTGTGAGGACAGAGTTTTGCGTAAGGATGGGTCCTTCTCCGTGGCCTACATAGGTGTTGATGAGATAAAGAAGCAAACCTTTCTCACTTCCAGAGCCTGGGCGCACCTCAGCTGCAAGTGTCACACCAGGTGCAAGGTTAATCGTGAGCAACTTGGGATCTGTGGTGGTGTCAGCATCTGTGAGGTAGTGAGTGGAAGATTTTTGATCACTCAAACAACGAACTTCATTTTCATAGAGCCAACCCATGAGCAATCTGTTCCATTCAAGTAATCCAAGGCCTCTAGAAGAGTTAGCCATCAAATCCCACTTGTTGGGAACATCCATATCTGATTTACGCAAAGTGCCTGAGGTTTGACTCTGCGCCTCACTAAAAAGATAGAGATCTTCAAAAGAAAATAGTGAGTGCCCTAGTTCGTGAACCCATAGCGTGGTGTTGGTTATGCCACCTGCTAAGAGAATGGCGTTAATAGTGCCTGTTTTGGAGTTCTTCACTTTGAGGCCAAAGGAGGCTTGAGCCGATCCCAGACCACTCTGGCCTGGCATTCCGTTTCCTGTGATGAAGGCAAAAGTGTCGTAGTCATCAAATTTAAAGCTGCTCTTATGTTTGTTAATCACATCTGAAATTGTTGAGAAGTTATCAACTCCCCAGACTCCACTTAATGGATTATCTGCATCGATGGCCCACCACTCAGACTGAGGTAAAACATCGATGACTAGTTCAAAGCGGCCGGCAGAGAGCTTTTGAAAGGACTCTTTTATATAGGGAATAGTTTCGTTAAGAAGATCTAGATCTGAGGAAAAGACTTGACCTCGTTGTATCTTTTCAAAACGAAATGGAAGGTCATTAAATCCCATGGGAATGATTAACATTTTCCCAAGTTTTTTCCCATACACAGTTTCAGATGGTCTTGGAAAACCATTTCTATGCTTTAAAACCCCTCCATAGTGTTGATCTGGGGTCTTATCTTCAGTCTTGCATGTATCCAAGGCTGTTAGCCCAGAAATCAAGGTTATACGTGGGTCCGATGCAAGCAGGTTCTTAATCTCAACTTTTGTTTCTGGACTTGGCGCAGGTGCAGGTTCGGCTTTCTTGAGCGCAACCCCTTTATTCCACACCAACTTCTTTCCTGACTTAACACAGGTGTATTTGATTCCGGCTGATGTGCTTGTTTGGCCAACTTTCTTACAAGCTGTGCCAGGCTTTGGGGCAGCTGCATACACAGGTGAAGAAAGAGAGAGCAGCACAACAATCGCTAACGCTAGATGCGATTTCCTCTGCATAATCTCAGCCTAAGTCAAAGTGTTGAAAATGACTACGGCATCACCAATCCACCATCAACTGGCACGGTAATCCCTGTTACATAACTAGAAGCATCACTGACTAACCAGATTAGCGTTGCTGCTAACTCCTCTGGATCTCCTAGGCGACCTGCTGGTGTGAACATCTTGACCATCTCGACCATATCTTTTGGTAGTTCATCACTCATCTCTGAAGGAAAGAAACCTGGAGCAAGAGCATTCACTCTGATGTTTTTGCGCCCCGTCCACTGCGCAGCTAGATCTCGGGTTAAACCAATTAGACCTGCCTTAGAGGAGGCATAGGCTGCTTGTGGCAGACCTTGAGGCTTTAATCCCAAGATGCTTGAGATGTTAACAATAGCGCCGCCGCCTTTGTTTGCTCTAGCAAAAGCTTGAGACATCCAATAAGCACCAAAGAGATTGACATCAATAACAGATTTAAATTGCTCTGGTGTTTCATGGGTTGCAGGAACTGCTGTGCCAACACCTGCGTTATTAACCAAGATATCAACGCGGCCAAACTTTTCCATGGCCAGAGCAATGAGTGCATCGCAATCCTCAACCTTTGTCACATCTGTTGTGAGGGCTGCGTATTTGCGCCCAGTAGCTGTTACTAGAGCACCTGTTTCATCCAGGCGATCTGTGCGACGAGCACCTAGAACAACGTCTGCTCCTGCCTCGGCTAAGGCTTTAGCAAATGCAACGCCAAGACCTGAGGATGCGCCGGTGACCACTGCCACTTTTGAATCTAAACGGAAGCGGTCCAGAATGCTCATTCTTCTTCTCCTCAAATTGGGTAACTATGCGTAAGGTTAAGGCATGGACTTCTCCTTAAGCGCTAAGACAAGCCAATACGCAGCCAAACTGCAAGCTTTCATGGACTCTGATGTTTTTCCATCAGAGGCAATCTATGAAAAACAACGCGAAGAGTTAGCAGCTGCCGGCAAACCACATGGCCTTCCCCCTGTTGTGGAAGAGCTCAAGAAGAAAGCTCGAGCACTTGGTTTATGGAATCTGTTTTTGCCACATAGTCACAACCCAGAACATGGTTTATCTGTGACTGAGTATGCAACGCTGGCAGAGATAACTGGTTGGTCTCCTGAGTTAGCACCAGAGGCAATCAACTGCGCAGCACCTGACACAGGCAACATGGAGCTGCTAGATATGTTTGCAACCGAGGAACAAAAGAAGACTTGGTTAGAACCACTCCTTGATGGCCGTATTCGTTCTGCCTTTGCAATGACAGAGCCTGATGTGGCATCAAGTGATGCTAGAAACATTAGAACCTCTATTACTACTGACGGTAATGATTTCGTCATCAATGGCACAAAGTGGTGGACAACAGGTGCGATGGATGAGCGTTGTCAGATTCTTATTGTGATGGGCAAAACTAATCCTGAAGCAGATGATCACCATCAGCAATCTATGGTGCTGGTGCCGATGAATACTCCAGGAGTTAAAGTTGAGCGCAACTTAACTGTCTTTGGTTATGTGGATCAACATGGTCATGCTGAAGTTTCCTTTACGAATGTGCGAGTACCAAAGACAAACCTTCTTGGGGCCCAAGGTGAAGGCTTTGCACTAGCCCAAGCCCGCCTTGGTCCTGGTCGTATTCATCACTGCATGAGAGCTATTGGTATGGCAGAACGTGCTTTGTCTCTGATGATTAAGCGCACGGTCTCACGTGAGGCTTTTGGTAAAGAGCTTGTAAAACAAGGAGTAATCCAAGAGTGGATTGCCCAAGCACGCATTGATATTGAACAAGCACGTTTGTTAGTACTCAAAGCTGCTTGGATGATTGACACTGTTGGAGCAAAAGGTGCTCGCAAAGAGATTGCTGCAATCAAGGTGGCTGTGCCACAAATGGCAGAGCGCATTATTGATCATGCAATACAAAGCTATGGCGGAGCAGGAGTAAGCCAGGACACTCCCCTTGCATCCCTCTATGCAGGCATGAGAACGCTGCGCATTGTCGATGGCCCAGATGAAGTGCATATTCGAGATATTGCACGTTTAGAAATCAAGCCTTATTTGTCATGAAGGATTTAACCGCGGTCCGCGAAGAGGATCGCTTTGATGTTGATGCCATGCATGCATGGTTGCAACCTTTTATTACCCATAAAGATGCTCCGCAGGTTATGCAGTTTAGAAGCGGTGCATCCAATCTGACTTATCTTTTGCAATACCCAGGACAAGAGTTAGTGCTGCGCAGGCCGCCCGTTGGAACTAAGGCAGTCTCTGCTCACGATATGAAGCGTGAGTTCTTAATTCAATCTCGCTTAAAGCCAAGCTATGACTTAGTGCCCAAGATGTTTGCATTATGCGAAGACCACTCCATCATGGGCTGCGATTTCTATGTCATGGAGCGGGTTGTGGGAGATATCTTTAGGAGAGATATCGAAAAAGATATTACTTCCAGTGATGTTGCCATCATGGCTGATTCGCTCATTAATGGTCTGGTGCAACTACACGGTGTTGATGCCTCTGTTTTAAGTGAGCTCAACAAAGGTAGTGGCTATGTGGCACGCCAGGTGGAGGGTTGGTCAAAGCGATATCGCAACGCTTTAACTGATGATGTGCCAAACGGTGAAAAGGTAATGGCGTGGTTAGATGCCAATAAGCCAGAAGATGTTGATTCCTGTGTCATCCATGGTGATTGGCGCATAGATAACGTTGTATTTGATTTAGAGAAAGCACGAATTGTTGGCGTATTGGATTGGGAGCTTGCAACAGTTGGTGATCCTTTGATGGATTTAGGTTCCTCCCTTGCCTATTGGGTGGATCGAGATGATGAACCTGCTTTTGCATCCCTTCGTCGCCAACCTAGTCACCTAGAAGGAATGCCCACACGCAATGAGTTTGTGCAGCGCTATCTAGAGTTAAGCGGTCGCACATGCGCAGACTTTACTTTCTATGAAGTCTTTGGCCTCTTTAGATTAGCTGTGATCATTCAACAGATTTGGGCCCGCTATAAGGTGGGACAAACAACTAATCCAGCATTTGCTGGCTTTGGCGATGCAGTGAACACATTGATTAACCGAGCAGAAGGCAAACTCACATGAGAGCAGGAAGAATAAGCGTTTCTACACGCGCCTTTGAGGTTGTCGATGTGCCAACGCCAGATGCAGGGGCTGGGCAAGTGAGAATTAAAGTAGGTGCTGCTGGTGTGTGTTTATCTGATGTGCACTTTCTAGAAGGCATTTTATCTCCCGGCTACCTAGAGGGTGATCACGTCACACTCGGTCATGAAGTAGCAGGAACTATTGATCAAGTCGGCGCAGGTGTCACAACATCTACTGTTGGCGATCGAGTTGTAGTTATTGCCGGTGAGCGCAATGCAAACCAACAGATAACAACGATGGGCTTTGACTATGACGGCGGCTGGGCCGAATACGTTGTTACTAAAGCAGAGCTCGTTGCAAAGATTCCTGATTCATTGGCCTTTGAACAAGCAGCAATCATTCCAGATGCTGTTTCAACACCGTGGGCCGCAATTACATCAACGGGACATGTTGTGGCAGGTGAGAAGGTCGCTGTCTTTGGTGTGGGGGGCCTTGGAATACATGCTGTGCAACTACTTAAAATCATTGGCGCATCTGTTATTGCAATTGATCCTCGTGAAGATGCACGCTCTAACGCTCTAGCGCGCGGCGCCGACTTTGCCTTTGCCCCTGATGATGCTGAGTTAAAAAAGCACCGTGGCTTAAACGCAGTCTTTGATTTTGCAGGAGTATCTCCTGTTAGAAAACAGGCGTTATCTATGTTGGGTGAACAAGGGCGCTTAGTTATTGTTGGTATTGCTAATGAACCTATTGTGATTCCAAACGATATGGCCTTTACCTACATGCGTACACAGATCATGGGCCACTATGGCTCAGAGGCCCATCACGTAACTGAGCTCATTGAACTTGCAGCCTCTGGGCGTTTGGATCTCTCTCACTCAGTAAGTGAAGTTTTACCTCTTGAAAGCGCCGGAGATGCGTTGGATAAGTTAGCCAACAAAGTTGGCAACCCAATCCGTATTGTTCTAAAGCCCTAAAGAGGCCAACTTCTCCACTACTTGCTTGGCAGATGGGTTAGTCATTGCCTCTCCATCACTAAATACAAGTGTGGGCACGGTGCGATTTCCGCCATTGACCTTCTCAACAATCTCAGCAGTTCCTGGAACTTCTTCGATGTTGATTTCATCGAATGTGACACCAAGATCTGCAAGTTGTGATTTAAGGCGCTTGCAGTAGCCACACCAGCTAGTTGAATACATGACAAATGACATGAGCTTCTCTTTTCCCTTTAGCGCTCTTAGATTTATGCTTTTTTAGTCTGGCGCCAGTGATAGAGATATAAAGGCGCTGCCACGACAATAGTAATAAATGAGGTGAAAATTCTCTTCACCGCTTGAATCTGGTTATTGCGCTCTTGCTGATCAAGTAAATCAGCTGATGGTGAGTTTTCAGGCTTTGAGTAGATATCAACATAGGCAGGATCAGGAAAAACTGCATTCATGATTGCATTGATGAGAGAGACTGTAGAAAAGAGAACAACAAGCAAAGTAATCAAGCAGACGGCATAGAGATAGAGAGAGCGCCAATCCACTCGATCATGGTGGGTTTCAATGACCGTTGTCTTAACAGATTTCTTTGCAACGGCCTTTTTAGCTGTGGCCATGTGCGCCTCCTTCTTTTTCGATGATGAAACTAGCCTTGAAAGCTCTTAGCCAACAAGGGTTGAAGCAAAGATCTGCCAAGCAAGTGCTGATTTAGCGATCAGTGAGAGCGTGATGTAGGTCTTCTCTCCCCTGATGTAGTTACTCCACTTGCCCACCTTTTTATATTGCAAGTACTGCACGATGGCAAAAGTATTAAAGAGAACAAAGATTGAGATAACAACGCCATAGACAAATGCTGGTGCCTTAGCCTCACCAGGCCCACCTATTGCAAAGACATAGAAAACTAGGCTTAGCCAAGGAACGATGCCTGCGATGCAGCCAAAAATAAATGGAAGCCAGCCGCCATTTCCTGGGCTCTCATACTTTTCTTGCAAACAACCAAAGAGAATCATTGAGGCGTTCACACCAAAGATTGCAATAAGAGCGCTCACATCGCTCACACCACATATCTGAGCGATTAAGACAATCATTACTGATGAAGAAATGCTGTATTCAACCCAACGGAAATAGTTACGCTGCGCAGCTATCCCGGTGCTATAGCGACCAAAGTACTGCGGTGATGCAACCAGGAAGTGAAAGAAAGCAGATAGACCTAGAAAGATTGCAACTGTCAATCCCACTGGGGTGTTCAGTAAAGTGATGGGATCAGCAAAAGTACTTCCTGGTGGGCCCGACATATAGCGGGCAACGATGGGAAGTGAGAAGTCATTAGAAAGTGCTAGGACCACAAGCATTTGGGCTAAGTGGAAAACACCAGCGATGAGGTTGTAGCGACGAAGTGTGGATGAAGTGATCTCTTTGCTCATGAGTACATAGTGCCAGTTACCAGTTGCGTTATTGGGTATTCTTGGCATGTGGCTACTAAAGATCCCTCCCGTGAGGCGCATTTTCCTTCTATAGAGAAAAAGTATGGACGCACAATGTCCTATTGGTTCTCTGTAATGAAGGATTTAGCTGATGAGAAATACCCAGCTCAGATCGCATTCCTTCGTGAAAACCATGGCTTTAGCCAAGCTCATGCAAATGCCCTTGTTATGTATTCCAGGGGCTCACTAACAACCCGCAAATTTGAAACTCCCACACAGTTCTATCAATCAATTGGTAAAGATCAAGCTAAAACGATGCGCACAATCTTTAAGGCAATCACAACCAAATACCCAAAGGCAGAGCTAGTTATTGCGTGGAACCAACCAATGATGAAAATTGATGGCCATTACGTCTTTGGTGCAAGTGCTTCCAGCAAGCACATCTCTATCTCCCCATGGAGCACAGATGTCATTGATGCCTTTGCCCACAAGATGGAAGATCTGGTGGTGAAGAAAAAGACGATTGGTGTGCCCAACGATTGGGATGTTGATACTAAGTTGATTCTGGCGATGGTTAAGGCGAGGTTGGCGGAGTGTAAGTAGGGTCGCACCCGATTTGTCACTTGATTAGGGCACTATAGAGCCATGGGATTTTGGGCCAACCTAAAAGCGAAGAGGGCACATAAGAGCGCCTTAAGAGAATATGAAATCAGTTACGCTGATTGGGAGCGTGATGTCGAGATCTTCACAAAGATTAAGGAAGCTTTCGCCTTAGCTGCAAAAGGTGAAGATGCAGCTTCGAATTTAACTGTGCAAAAACCAGGTGAGTTTGTTTTGTGGACTGGGCAAGGTCAATTCCATGAAACTGGAAGAACTGCTGGGCGTTATGAAGGAAGCAGTCAGGGCGTAAGCATTCCTATCGTGGCAGGCATCCGCTATCGCGTTGGTGCCAACCGTGGAACCTTCGTTTCGGGTACTGAGATCCAGGTTTATAAAGAGGTGGGAGAAGTAGTTTTAACAACTGAGCGCTTGATGTTTAACGGCATGATGAATACCAAAGAATGGCTATTTTCTAAATGGAACGGGGCTGCCACTACTAGTGATGAAAGTGATTACATTTTCCATGTGAGTAATCGTCAAAAGACTTCCGGTATTTTGTTTCAACCAAGTACTGGCCGCGAATTTAACCGCTTCCTTGCACAAGCGTTGATCTCTGCAGAACAGGGAATCAGCGCAGTCAAGCCTGTTCTCTCAGAAGTTTTAAAGGGTTTGGAAGAAGATAAACCTAAAAAACCGCTGCTAGAACTTTCTTCATCGTAAATAAAAGTAGCCCCACGCGACGAACTGTGAGGCTACTTAGAGTGTGTACCACTGGCGGGATTCGAACCCGCGTCCCATGGCCTACGTCAAAGACCTGCTCTATCCGCTGAGCTACAGCGGTACACAAAGAGGAACGTAGAGATAAATCAGATGAACAATTCATACAAAAGAATATTTGTGGATAACAGAGTGCTACTGTTTACGTACTACGTCAAAGGCCGCTAAATGCGAGCTATAGTACAAAAGCCTCACAGATAAACTTCTGTGGGGCTTTTGTGTTGTTAAAGCAATCTAGAGATCAAAAGAGAGCCTCACATCAACTCTCTGCCCTAGCTCTAACTTCTGTGGCAAACGAATAGCGTTCTTAATAGGTACTAAATAAGCACCATCTTTAGGTATGAGTGCGGTTTTCCATTGGGTTGTATTGATTGTGACATTGGTGTGTAGGACTCCCCAGCCATAAGTCTTTGCTGCTGCAATAACCTTTATCTCCTCAGTGATATCTGCTGGGGTTTGAATGAAGTAGAAAGGTGCAGGACCACGCCACTCAATGAGCTCGTTTGTGAAGCGTAATTCCATGGCAAAAGTGTAATGGTGAGCGTGTGTGGAGAGGTTATCCACAAAAAATCCCCCATACTTCAAATGAATATGACAGAGATGGGCGCTAAGTTATCCCTTGTGAAGAAAACTATCGCCATCGTTCTCGCGCTGCTGTTTTTGGCACCTGCCACTGCCGTGGCCGCTAGCGATAAGTTCTCAGATTCTCAAACCACGCTTTCTTATTCGGTCTATAAGCCAAGTAATACTTTGGGATTAAGAACAACAAAGTTTTCTCTCCTTCCCTGCCAGCCAGATGAACAAGATTGGCTCTTTGTTCAATACGGTGGAACTGTGCGCTATTTGCAGATCATGCAAACAATGGCTGGCGTTAAATGCTCTGATCCTGGTCTTTCTAAGTTTCTAAAAACAGTTCTAGTAAATGGCATCAAAGCTAAGGCCTATGCCTACTGCGACCCTTCACAAATGTCTGTAGCTGCTTATAAGCGATGCGGGATTGAAGATATTGGCCGTGTGGGTGGTTATTTGATGTTCACAACAAAGGCTGTCAAGGGATTGAGTGCAACAGAGATTCAAGTCCAAGGTATTGGTGGAATCACTTATGCCCAGTTAGTAGCTGTGGCAAAAAGTTTAAAAACTGTGAAGGCAAGTGGTCGACCACTTGCTCAAGTTCTACCGCCCATCATGATTGATCCCCTCACCACAACAGATGTCTCTGTGCGAGCAGGTAGTTCTATTGTGTTAACGGTTGCCGACCCAGCTAAATGGAGCGCTGAAGTATTAAGTGATGGAATTGTTTCCTTTGTTCCAGGTGGAGATCAAGGTGGATTCATAACAAATCCTGCTCTGAAAGCTCTGATATCTGGTGCCACCACAGTCAAGCTAGTTAATTCAGATGATCCAACTAAGGTCTATCAGTTAGAGATAATTGTTAACCCTTAGGGTGTGCTAACAACCAATCCATGACTTGCAGGGCGAACGATGAATCAAGTATTGGTCCGTGGGAACCATCTTCTACAGTCCACAATTCAACCGATGCGCTAGGACAACTGTAAATAGTTGGAATAGTTTCTTTTCCCTCAAGGATAGTGATTAAATCGAAGGCATTATCCACTCTTGGATTGAGTGAACACTGATTAATTCCTGCCCAGCGCTTCGCACTTTCCTGTGCTGAAGTAAATAAATTTCCCAAAATCTGACCACCATCGTAATTAATGACATCATCATTGGTGCCATGAATGTGTAAGACACTTACAGTAGATTTAGCTCCGCAGTTATCTAATGCAATATCCATAGCACCAGCCAATCCTGCGATAGCTGCAACTGTTTCAGGCTTCGTGCACGCAAATTTATAGCTCATAAAGTGTCCGTTGGAATGGCCAAAAAGATAAATACGTTTAGGGTCAACTGAAACCTTCTTAGATATTTCATCTATCAAGCCTTGAATATATGCGACATCATCGACTGGATTGGCATTGAAATTACAACATGCTTCAGAAGCATTCCAAAATTGATTGCCCTGACTATCTATAAGGCCATCGAGAGCTGCATAGATCACGCCTCGCTTATTTGCCGCAACGTCCATCTTCGCAAAACCTTGTTGGTCGGCGCTCGAACCCGAATAACCATGGAGATCGATGATCAAAGGCGCAGGAACGCTTTGTGAATAGCCGGTGGGCAAAGTAACAAAGGTAGGACGATCTCCCCCAACGCTAAATACAGATGAGTCTGCACTTTCTTGAAATTCTATTGACCTGAAATCTTTGCTCACAGGACTTTGATTGAAGATAAAACCGACAGCTACGGCGAGAATAATTGCTATAGCAAGCGAAATCTTCTTCCCCAAGCGTTGTGGCAAGCCCCCAATTGCGCTAGTTCTATCTTGTTCCAAATCTTTGATCACATTGAGAAAATGAAAGGCGACACCTAGGAGCGAGCCAGCTGCCAAAACCCACAATGGTGGTGTGCGATTTACTGCATAGAAAATCGAACCTGGCAAAGCAGCACATGCAATTGCATAAGGAAGTGGTGAAAGAAGTGAGAACTTAAAGTAGAAGTTGTATGCAATTCCGCATCCCACACCTAACAAATAAACACTGCCACCCTTTAATCCCAGAGGACCAATCAGATTTGCAATTACTGCAATAGGAATAAATATAAAGGTTGTTTTACGTAGGTTTTCCGGCGTGATAGTTCCTGCAACTAGAGGCTTATTAGTTCGATTATGTTTTAAATCATCTTGGTAGTCATAGAGATCATTGCTCCAGCCAATGATTAATTGGCCAAGAAAGACTGTGAAGGCAATGAAATATGCCGGGCCTTCCCACCAGAGTTGTACGCCCAGAACAAATGAAATTGCAGTAATAAGCATGGTCGGCCCAAAGTGAGCCGCTTTTAAGTAGGCGCGAAGTTTTAACAATCGCATGCAGTATCAACGGCCTCTGATGAAGCAACATCCATTGCAGGACTTCTCCTAAAGAAACCAGATGGCTTTAAGTGAAAGCCTGTGCGCTCTACTGGCATTACTGGCCAATCCTCTGTGCGAGGAATGTGGTTAGTTCCAAATACATGCCAAAGAACAACGTCAGTGTTTTCAATTGAGCGATCATTTTTAGTCCACTCAGGAAGACCTGCACCACCCTCATGTTGGAATGGATAATCTCCTGCTGGATAGCGCTCTGATTCAACGTTAGGTGTGACCCACAAGTGGCTATACATAAAGCCTGCTCGCTTACCTAACACAGATTCTTTATGAGCAAGTGGATAGGTGGTGTGACCCGGGATGAGTTTGTAAGCAATTGAGTGCCCAACATGATTTTTCTTATTGGGGTTAACAACTTTCCAAAAACGAGACTTAATCGGATCAACTAAGCGCTGTGCTGCACTCTCACTCTTAAGGACAGTCTCACTTGTTTCATAAGCACCACCATAAGGATTCTTCTCCCCCACAGGGTGAGCAAATGATTCAATCTCAACAACTGAGTTATTAACACCATCGATCTCTAAATCCATACGAGCACACAAAATATGTTGGTGATATGGCGCCCAAAGTCCTGGTTCTAACTCTGTGGCCGATGGGTGATCGGCACCTGGCTTATCTGCAAGTGTTAAAACAATTCCTGTCAGCTTTGCTTCAAACTCAATTGATCCATCTTGATAGAAATACCAGAAGTATCCGTATTCATAGTTGTTGACCGTAACAATGGAGGATGCAACAAAGCGGCGTCCACGGCGCACTTCTGTGTGACCATCAACGTCCACGTGCTTCCATAGGATTCCAAAGTCTTCTTCATGCATACAGATAGCGTTCTTTATCGTGCGAACGGTGCCATCACCCTCAGTAACAGCAGCATCTAAATAGACAATCTCTCCCAGGCAATCACAGCCAAGAGTGAGTGAGTTAGTGAAGTTACCTAAACCAAACTCTCCTGTGTCAAAAGCGTTTTTGCGATAAGCACCCTGTGCTGGATCACCGTAAGGAATTACTAACTCTGCAATAGATAAGCGGTGAGCAATCTTTCGTGTCTTTCCCTCATCATTAAAGTGCACGTCATGGATTACTAATCCTTCTCGCTGATCAAAGCCAATTCGAAATGTCCAACGCTCCCATTTGATATTCCAACCTTGCACATCAAATGAAGGGCCATCTGGTTGATCAATCTTGAGCTCTTTTAGTTTTACGCTGCCACCGGTTTGAGATTCACGATAAGGCCCAGGTGTCTGTGGAATAGGCACATCAGCGTTATCTTCAAGGCCCACAACTTCTTCAGCATCGATATCAACGATTGCATGCAGACCATGGATTGGGTGAGCATAAAAGTTTGCATCCGGTGTTGGTTGATGCCACATCGGCGTCCAAATAAGTCTGCGACCATCATCTAAGTGCGCTGGAATTTGTGCACCGATTGGCCAGGTCTCCATGTGAACTGTTGTGATGTCATTAATTCCACGGCGAGCAAGGGCCTCAATAACAGATTTATCTTTGCGCACCACATCGAGTGCAACTGCTGATTCAACAACGCTCACCGGAGATTTAGCTCCAGGAATTTCTACAAACTCTTTTGCAACACCATCGGTTGTAATAAGACCTTCACTCACTACAGCCTTTTTGCGATCCCAGATTGTTACGCGGGCTGTGCGATCAAGTTTCTTGCCCGATGAAAGCTCTGCCTTTGTTGGCTCATGTAGTTGCAACATTGCAAAGAGATGATGGTCTTCTAACTTCCAGGCTTTTCTAGAATGGGCAACGATTAACTCTTGCTCACTATGGCTTAATGGATCTAATGGATGCGGGAATGACATTGGGTGAGTATACGGGTGGTCAATTAACTTGGCAGATATTGCTTAGCGTGACCGCCACGGGCAAAGGCAAGAAGGGTTAAGTTAAATTCCGCCGCTAAATCAACGGCCAAAGATGTTGGAGCACTGACCCCTACTAATGCAGAAATGCCCGCACAGACCGCCTTTTGTACTAACTCATAACCCACACGGCCAGAGACAACTAAAGTCCAATCAGCCAACGGCAGCTTTTTATCCATAAGCGCTGCCCCAATTACTTTATCGACTGCGTTATGTCGACCAACATCTTCACGTACCCAGACCGCTACGCCCTCTGGATTAACTAGCGCTGCAGCATGTAGTCCACCTGTTTTTTCAAAGATTTTTTGGCGACCATCTAGTAGTTCCACCATCTGGGCCAACTCTTGAATGCTGTGTTTAGCCTTCTCTACTTTCTTCACTTCGCGCTTATGCAGATCGCTAATGTTTGTTGATCCACACACCCCACACGCCGATGTAATGGTGAAGCGTCTCTCAAGGATGCGAACTGCTTCTTCGGCATTCTCATTAATTTCAGCAATAACGACATTGGCACGTTGGCGAAGAGATAAGGATTTATCTGCACATACCTTTACAGAAATTAACTCATCAGGAGATTTTAAAAAGCCTTCTCCCCACAAAAAACCTGCGGCTAACTCTAAGTCAGCACCTGGCGTGCGCATGGTGATTCCTAGTTGATCTTCGCTTTTGCCACGCTTGATTCGAATCTCAAGCGGCTCTTCAACAACTACTGAATCTGAAGAAGTAACATCGCTATCGGTTTTTTGAACTTTAACTCGCGCAACAGATGACGGCGCAAGCTCATCACTTGGCATGGCGATAAAACTCGATGTTTTCAGCAGGCAGTGGAGTTTTACCTAAAATTAAATCAGCAGCCTTTTCAGCAACCATCATTACTGGTGCATAGATATTTCCATTTGTGACATATGGGAAAACTGATGCATCACAGACGCGCAAACCTTCAACGCCATGGACTTTCATAGTCTGTGGGTCAACAACTGACATTGCATCTGTGCCCATCTTGGCTGTGCAGGATGGGTGGAGAGCAGTCTCTGCATCTTTTCTTACCCACTCTAAAATCTCTTCATCAGTTGAAACTGATTTTCCAGGTGATGATTCACCAGCATTGAAATCATTCATTGCTGGCTGGGTCAAAATGTTACGTGCAACCTTTACGGCCTCCACCCATTCACGACGGTCTTGGTCGGTAGATAGATAGTTAAATTGAATTGCAGGCTTCTCAAATGGGTTAGTGCTCTTGATCTTTAGCCAGCCACGAGCATCTGAATACATAGGCCCCACGTGGACTTGGTAGCCATGACCACGAGTATCGCCAGTGCCGTCATAGCGAATGGCAAGTGGCAGGAAGTGGAACATTAAGTTGGGATAGGCAACATCGTTGTTGCTTCGTGTAAAGCCACCAGCTTCAAATTGATTTGTGGCTCCTGGACCTTTTCTAAAGAACAACCATGCTGCGCCAATAAATGGGCGGCGCCAGAACTGTGTAATAGGTTGTTGTGTCACAGGAAGCTTGCACTTGTATTGAACATAGACCTCTAGGTGATCTTGCAGATTTGCACCCACACCAGGCAAGTCCTTAACAACTTTAATACCAAGCTTTTCTAGATCTTCCTTCTTACCAACACCTGAGAGCTGCAGAATCTGTGGAGTATTAATTGAGCCGCCAGATAAAACAACTTCACGTGAAGTGAACACATGCTTCTTGCCACGGATCATTACTTCAACACCTGTGGCAGTTGTGCCATTGAATAAAACCTTGGTGACATGTGCACGGGTTTTAACGCTTAAGTTTTTGCGCTTCATTACTGGATATAGATATGCACGAGATGCACTCAAACGGCGTCCGCGATAAACGTTTCGATCAAAGGCGGCAAAACCTTCTTGGCGATAACCATTGACATCATCAGTTCGTGGATAGCCTGCTTCTTCAGTTGCTTTAAAGAATGCGGCAAAGAGTGGGCCCTTGACTGGTCCACGCTCTAATTTAAGCGGACCGTCATCTCCACGAAATGCTGACTTTGGATCTGCTAAACAGTTCTCCATCTTTTTAAAATATGGCAAGCAGTGCGCGTAATCCCAGTTAGCCATTCCTTCATCTTTAGACCAGCGCTCATAATCCATTGCATTACCGCGCTGCCAGATCTGACCATTGATGGATGAAGATCCACCTAATACTTTTCCACGCGCATGATAAATGCGGCGATTGTTCATATGTGGCTCTGGCTCTGATTCATACATCCAGTCGTAGTACTTGCTACCGATTGGAAAAGCTAACGCTGCTGGCATATGAATAAAAACATCCCATAACCAGTCACGACGTCCTGCTTCAAGAACTAGAACTTTATGGTTGGGATTCTCACTTAAACGATTCGCTAGCGCGCAGCCCGCAGAGCCCCCACCAACGATGATGTAGTCATATTGCGCGCTCATGGCAGGAAGTCTACTAATAAAACAAGGCCCTTACTCGGCCAATTGCACCGAGTAAGGGCCTTGCTTCTTAGACTGTTTTTACTTACCTAGCCATGAATTAACAGTGGCAGTGTTAGCAGCAATCCACTTCTTAGCTGCTTCTTCTGCTGTCATTCCGCTTTCAAGATCTGCGGCAACACCGTTCTGATCAGCATTAGTCCATGAGAAGTTCTTCACAAGAGAAGTAAATGAATCATTAGCATCATTGAGCTTCTTTGAAATCAACTTCTTGAGTGGTGTTGATGGGTAGTCAGTTAGACCACTTGCCGCTGCTGGATCGCTCCAGTCATTGGCAGGGAACTTCACGCGAGCTGCTTCAAGTGTTGGAAGCTTTGAGTGAAGTGTCCAAGGCTGCCATGCATAACCAATGAATGGAGTCTTGTTCTCTTCTGCCTTCAAGAAGCCATCAACTAGTGCTGCTTCTGAACCAGAGAAGATAACTTTGAAGTTCAACTTGTTAGCAGAAACCATCTTTTCACCGATAGTTGTGTAACCAGTTGGGCCTTCAAACCATGCACCCTTGCCACCTGAATCTGCAGTCTTGAATAGAGCTGCATACTTGTTGAGGTTCTTTGAGTCTGTGATGTCTGGATACTTTTCAACCATCCATGGAGCGACATACATACCAATAATTCCAATGTTTCCGTTATCGCCAACTTCAACTACAGCTCCGCGATCACTCCAGTCCTTCCAGCGTCCACCGCCCCAATCTTCGATTAGTACGTCGATTGTTCCAGCTTCCATTGCGTCATAAGTGACTGGACCTTCTTCTAGAGTTGTCTGAGTAATTGTGCAACCCAATTCTGCTTTTGCTACTTCTGCAAGTACTTGTGCTGAAGCTGTGTAACCGCCCCAAGCATGCATAGCAATTGCATAAGAACCGCAGTCTCCTGAGGCTTCGCCAGCTGAATCGTTAACGCTGCTGCTGCAACCTGAAAGAACCAGTGCTGTTGCAAGTGCGGCAGTAACGATTGCCGAACGACGACCGAATAGTGATTTCATTAACCCTCCTAAAGAGTTTTATGTTTTGGCATAGCCTAGGGCGCAGATGAGCCTAGGGCTAGTGATTTAGGGGGTTAATTCCCGGTGTTTATGAGGAGCGGCGGGCGCCGGCTTGCATAATCCGGTCGAAAATTACGCCTAAGAGCAAGATGGCAACACCGGCAATAAGGCCCTTGCCTTGCAGCTCTGGCTTGGAGTTACCAGCGATTACTAAGTAACCAAGTCCACCTGCGCCAACGAAGCCACCAATAACAACCACTGCCAGCACATAGATCAGTCCCTGGTTAGTTGCAAGCAAAATAGTTTTCTTTGCCGCAGGCAATTGCACCTTGGTAATAATCTGGCGGGTAGTAGAGCCTGCAGCAGTTGCTGCCTCAACGAGTGCATCTGGAACTGCGCGTATACCTTCACTAACAATCTTCACAACAACAGGAATGGCATAAACAATGCCTGTGGCGATGGCGGTGAATCGAGTAGGACCAAATAAGCCCAGCATCGGAACTAAGTAAACAAATGCTGGAAGAGTTTGCCCGGCATCAAGAAATGGTCGCAATACTTTCTCTGCTCGATCATTTCGTCCCGTCCAGATACCAAGTGCCAGACCAACAATCATTGTTAGCAAACATCCAACAATTGTCTGGGTAAGGGTGAGCATTGCTTCATACCAAAGACCAGATAAGACAATTGCCATGGAAAGTACAAATGCCAAAATTGCAGTTCGTGCTCCACCAATAATCAATGCAAGAGCCACAATCATTCCAACTGTCACATACCAAGGAGATGCCGCAAGCTGAGTCTCAAGTGGATTAAGTACGCCGTATGAAATGAAGTCTTTAAAACCCTCAGTAAAGATAGTTAAGTTTTCTAGAATCCATGCAGTCACATTATTCGTAACTTTTGCTACTTGCGGAGCAATTGTGACTTCCTTTGGCCAAACTGCTGCCCATAACATTGTGCGAGACATAAAGACAGATACAACTGTAAGAATTGCCCCAACAATAAGTGTGATTCGCTTTGTTTTTATCTGCTTTGGCGTAGGTGGGACAAAAGTACTTTGGCGCTTAGCTGCAGCACTTGTGCTGCGATCGAGCAAAATAGCGAGGAAAACTACGGCAAAACCAGCAACAAAGCCCTGTCCAACGTTTCGAATAATCAAAGCTTCGATAACTGGCTTACCAAGTCCAGGTGCACCAATGAGTGCTGCGATCACAACGAATGAAACGGCAGCCATAACTGTTTGATTAATGCCAAGAACAATCATCTGCTTAGCCATAGGAATCTGGACCTTGGACAAAGTTTGCTTTGGCGTGGAACCCATTGATTCTGCAGCTTCAACTGGAGATTGATTTAAGTTTCTAATCGCATGGCTTGTAATACGTATTGCGATAGGAATGGAATAAATCATGGTTGCAATAGTTGCTGAAGCTGCACCAATCATGAAGACAAGTGCAATTGGTGCCATATAAACAAGAGTGGGCAAAATCTGAGCTAAATCTAAAAAGGGCGTGAATATCTTTAAGACCCGATCAGATAGGCCAGCCCAGATTCCTAATGGAATTCCAATTGCTAATGAAAGTAGAACTGCCGCCAAGGTCATTGCAATGGAGTCCATAGTGAACTGCCACATCCCTAAAGCGCCACATGCAAGTAAAAGTGAAACGCAGAGAAGCGCAGTTCTCCACTGACTTGTTGCATAAACTGCAAAAGCAACGATTCCAACTACACCTAACCAGCCAATAATTGGAATGACAGAGTTGGGCGCTGGAACTGAGATGAGGTTTCTAATTGCTTGGACAAAGCCATCAATTACACCGCGTATGGGATTAAAGAAATAAATGAAGGCAGGGCTCTCAGTTCGGTTTCCGCGAAGATCGAGGGCTTTTTCACCAACGTAACTAGTAAATGCGGTGTTTTCATAGGTGGCTATCTGCAATGTGTGAGTGCCGTTGAGCAAACGGCCCAGCAATATCCAGACTGTGACTGAGGCTAGAAGAAGATAGGACTTACGAACCTTCATTAAGCGCCACCAGAAATTAACCGCAAAACATCCTCGCTAGAGACAATTCCTAACGCCTTGCCATTGTCATTAACCCGTACTGGTTTATGGGCTTGCAAAATCACTTGGGCGGCATCGCGAATGATGGTGTTAGCGGCAAGCTCTGGCCCATCAGTATCTTCTCCAGGCTTTGCTTTTCTGGCTAAGTGCTTCAATGTCAGAACATGTGACTTAGCGATATCGCGCACGAAGTTGGCAACGTATTCATCTGCAGGATTAGCAACTAGATCCTCTGGGGTTCCAATCTGAACAATTGCACCATCTCGCATGATTGCAATGCGATCTCCTACTTTTACAGCCTCAGATAGATCGTGAGTAATAAAGACCATTGTCTTGCCTAGTTCGTGGTGCAAGCGGATAACTTCTTGCTGCATATCGCGGCGGATAAGTGGGTCAAGTGCTGAAAAAGGCTCATCTAAGAAAAGAACCTGAGGATCAACAGCTAATGCACGTGCAAGACCAACGCGCTGTTGCATTCCACCAGAGAGTTGTTCTGGGTAGGCATGTGAATAGCCTTGTAAACCAACGAGTTCAATTACTTCATTTGCTCGCTTATGACGATCTGCTTTGTTAACGCCATTGATTTCAAGTGAGTAAGCAATGTTGTCAATGACATTGCGGTGAGGCAATAAACCAAAGTGCTGGAAAACCATAGAGAAACGAGTCTTGCGAAGTTCGCGAAGACGGGCATTATCAACTTTTAGAATGTCTTCGCCTTCAAAAGTCATGGAGCCTTGTGTTGGTTCAATCAAACGGGTCATGCAACGAACAAGAGTTGATTTACCAGATCCTGAAAGACCCATCACTACGAATACTTCACCTGGAGCAACATCGAAGGAAACATCGCGGACCGCAATAGTGTTACCGGTTTGTGCGCGAAGCTCAGGTCGAGTCAGTTCAACTAATGGTGAGCCGACTACCTTGTCAGCATTGGCGCCGAATACTTTCCAGAGATTCTTTACAGAAATCATTGGTGCACCAGAAGCCATTTATCCTTCTCCCCCATCTGAAAACCAGCCAGATTTACTAGGAGCATTGTTAGTCCAAATGTGTTTGATTTCAAGGTATTCGCCCAAACCATGCTCACCTAATTCACGGCCGATGCCAGATTGCTTGTATCCGCCCCATTCAGCCGCTGGCTTATATGGCCCAAAGTCATTAACCCAGATCGTTCCGTGACGAAGTGCGCTAGCAACGCGAGCGGCTTTGTCTGCATCCTTTGACCACAGCCCGCCTGAGAGACCAAATGGTGTGTCATTAGCAATAGCGATTGCTTGAGCCTCTGTGTCAAAAACTTCCACTGTCATGACTGGACCAAATGATTCATCTTGAACACAAAACATCTTTGTATTGCAGTTATCTAGAACTGTTGGCAGGTAATACCAGCCGTTTGCATGCTCACTCTTTTCGCTGCGCTTTCCACCGACTAACAATGTGGCACCTTCAGCAACTCCCTTTTCAACATACTTAGTAACACCCTCTAGGTGCGACTTACTGATCAGAGGCCCAGTCTCAGCAGTTAAATCATCAGGTCCGCCAAGGCGAATCTGGCCAGCTCTGCGCACGATCTCTTTAACGACACGATCATGAATGGAGCGCTCAACAATTAAACGTGTTCCAGCAGAACAGACTTGGCCTGAGTGCAAAAACGCTGCAGTGACTGCGTTATCAATTGCTGCATCTATATCTGCATCAGCAAAAATGATATGTGGATTCTTTCCACCTAGCTCAAGGGCTAAGCGCTTCACTGTTGAAACAGCTGCCTTCATAATTGTTTGGCCAGTGTTTAACCCGCCAGTGAAGGAAACCATGTCAACGCGTGGATCGTTAATTAAATGGTGGCCAACTACAGAGCCTGGACCTAGTACTAAGTTTGCAACTCCTTTTGGTGTGCCAGCCTCTTCTATGGCATGCATTAGCGCGATAGCACTTTGTGGAGTGAGTTCAGATGGCTTAACGATGAAGGAACAGCCAGCAACAAGTGCCGGTGCAACTTTCCAGGCAATTTGTAATAGCGGGTAGTTCCATGGGCCAATGAGTGAACAAACACCGAGAGGCTCATGAACTATGCGGCTATTTACGCGAGAAATACCCACATCTACAAGGCGATCGTGTTGTTTTAAACCAAGGGCAGCAAAGTGGCGAAAAGTAGCGATGACATCTGCGATGTCATATTCAGCTTCGATGATGCGCTTTCCTGTGTCATCACTTTCTTTTTTAGCAATTGCTTTTAAATCACGCTCTAATAAATCTGCAATCTTGCCAACTAGTGCGCTGCGCTGCTCAAAGCTCCATGAAGTAAAGATGCCTGAATCAAATGAAGTGCGTGCAGCAGTGATCGCATCTAGAACGTCATCTTGTGTGGCCTGTGAAACGGTTGCAACAACACTTTGATTATGCGGGCTGTGCACATCATGTGCCCCACCATCGGATGCGCTTTTCCAAGCACCATCGATATAGAGCGTTGCGACCATTTACTTAATCTAGTTGGCTCTTGCGCTTTGCCACAAACTCATCGAGTTCTTGCTTCATACGTGGATCAATCTCTGGTTGCACATACTCTTCAAGCTTCTTGATATAAATCTCAGAGGCGCGTGCCTTTGTGTCCTTTGCCCCAAGTCGCATCCAGCGCTCATAGTTATCGCTATTTGTTAGGAACGGACGGTAGAAACAGTCACGGAATCGCTCCATGGTGTGGGCTGCTCCTAGGAAGTGACCGCCATGGCCAACTTCAACGTGAGCATCAAAGGCTAGGGATTCAACGTTAAATTCAAGCGGGGTGAACTCGGTCATCAGCGATTGAAGGATTTCAATGTCAACAACGAACTTCTCATAGCAAGAGACGAGTCCGCCTTCTAACCAGCCAGCTGTGTGCATGACCCAGTTAGTTCCAGATAAGAATGTAGGCATCATCGTCATCATTGTTTGATAAGCAGATTGCGCATCAACAGTTTGTGAGGAGTTCAAGCCGCCGCCTCCACGGAAAGGAAGGTTAAAGCTACGTGCAATCTGGCCGGTGCAAAGCAGGCCAATACCTGACTCAGGTGTACCGAATTGAGGTGAGCCTGATTGCATATCAATGTTGGAAAGGAATGAACCAAAGACAATTGGGCATCCTGGATTAAGAGTTTGAGCAAGAGCAATTCCGGTGAGGGCTTCAGCAATTTGCTGTGCAAGTGTTGCTGGAATTGTTACTGGGCTCATTGCACCCATCAAAAGGAATGGTGTGACCACAACTGGTTGACCTGCAAGAACGTATTCGCGCAATGAATCGAGCATGCGATCATCCCAGCGAAGAGGTGAATTACAGTTAATCAACGAGATTAACGCTGGAGTATTTTCAATTGATTTGCGACCACCGAAGATAATTTCAGACATTGCAATAACGTCTTTCGCGTTCTGCGCAGTTACAACGTTACCCATAAAGAACTTATCGGTCAGAGTTGCCGCTGCATATGCCATATCCAAGTGGCGTGAATCTAGAGACAAATCATTAGGCTCACAGACAACACCACCGACGCTATCTAGTGCGTCATAGCTTTGTGCTAACTTACAAAAATTCTCATAATCCTTGAAAGTCGCATCGCGACGAACATCGCCTTCGCGGACGAATGGTGGGCCATACACACCACCGAAGACCATTGAGTCTCCACCAATTTGAACATTGTTCTTTGGATTGCGTGCTTGCAAATTGAATTGACTTGGAGCCTTAGCAACTTGCTTTAAGATCCATTCAGGATCAAATTTAACGTTATCGCCTTCT
Source organism: Candidatus Planktophila vernalis (assembly GCF_002288185.1). Lineage (NCBI taxonomy): Bacteria > Bacillati > Actinomycetota > Actinomycetes > Candidatus Nanopelagicales > Candidatus Nanopelagicaceae > Candidatus Planktophila > Candidatus Planktophila vernalis. The sequence goes on from NZ_CP016776.1 coordinate 945,267, forward strand.
ACAGTCTGACCGTTTTCGCGCAATAGATCGATTGCCCAAGGGCTCATGAACTCGATACCGATTTCAGAGACAATGCGTTTCCAACCAAGGGTCAGCGTTGCCATCGACTCTTCGCTCAAGATTTCATAGCGGGGCATCTTGTTAATAAAGCTCACGGTTAATTCCTCACCTGTAGTAGTGGTTCGATATTAATAGCGTTGTGGCGCTATTGACCTTGAACACGCACGAGAATACTCTTAAGTTATGGAACTATGGTTCCATATAGTGAAACCTTCTAAGGGGGTGTGAGATGGCCGAACTTCATAGCGGCACGCAAGCAATTGATCGCGCATCCTCACTCTTGATTCATATTTTGGAATCACAGACTCCTCCACTTCTTACTGAACTTGCTCGTATTTATGGTTTACCAAAGAGCACAACATCTCGAATCTTGAGTGCACTTGAGCGCCAAGGATTATTGCTGCGCGATCGCAACGGTGCTTATATCGCCGGCTCTGTTCTCACACAATTTGCACGTGGGCAAAACCATGACTCAATTCTTGTTGCACGCATGCATTCAATCTTGGAAGTTCTAGCAAATAGAACAGGTGAGACAGCTAACTTGGCAGTTGCAGGCAATGGTGACCTCAAGTTAATCGATCAGGTGGATGGTCAATACCTCTTATCTGCAACCAACTGGGTTGGTAAGTCTGTTCCATATCACGCATCAGCACTTGGCAAAGTTCTACTTGCCTATGCAGCAGTGACAATTCCTGCAGGTCGCTTAGAAAAGCGCACATCAAAGACAATCACTTCTCGCACCAAGCTACTCGAAGAGTTAGAAACTGTGCGCAAGAAGGGCTACGCCCTCATCATTGATGAGTTAGAAGAAGGTTTAGTAGCAGTAGCAGCACCTATCCGCGAGCACGATGGCCGCGTAGTTGGTGCAATTTCAGTTTCTGGTCCATCAACTCGATTGACTCAGAAAGATCTCATCAAGATCGGTGACATGATTATTGATGAAATCGCAACACTTCAAGCAAACCACGATGGAAAGATAGGTGCGGCATGACACATGACGAGATTATCAAAGCTCTCTTTGACGAAACCCTTGTCGGAAATGCTCCAGCAGTTCTCGAACTGACCAACCGAGGCATTGCAGATGGAATGACGCCTGGCGCCATTCTCTTTGATGCACTGATTCCAGCATTGGAAGAAGTTGGTGCACGTTTTGAGCGCGGAGATTTCTTCGTTCCAGAGATGCTTATTTCAGGAAAGGCAATGTCAGGAGCACTTAACGTGCTGCGCCCATTGCTAGCTGAAACTGGTGCTGAGACTGTTGGAACGTTCTTAATGGGCACAGTGAAGGGCGATGTGCACGATATTGGCAAGAACCTTGTAAATATCATGCTCGAAGGCGCTGGATTTGAAGTTATCGATCTAGGTGTTCAGGTACCACCTGAGAAGTTTGTTGCCGCAATTATTGAGCACAAGCCAGACATCGTTGGTATGTCAGCGTTCTTAACAACAACAATGCCCATGTTCAAGGTCAACATTCATGAAATTACTAAGGCTGGACTGCGTGACCAAGTAATCATCATGGTTGGCGGCGCACCTGTTACTCAGGAATATGCCGATGTAGTTGGAGCTGATGGTTTTGCTGCAGATGCATCAACAGCGGTGCGTATTGCTAAGGATCTCATCACTAAAAAGCGCGCAACGGTTAGTGCATAGGCTTTCGTTGTGTTAAAAAAACTTCTACCTTTCGTTGAGCATGTCATCAAGAAACCCGTGTGGGATTGCCGCATGTGTGGACAGTGCGTGCTGCACTCAACAGGTATGACATGTCCTATGACATGTCCAAAGACTCTTCGCAACGGACCTTGTGGTGGCGTTCGCGAAAACGGTAATTGTGAAGTTATTCCAGATATGCAATGTGTGTGGCTTAAGGCATACGACCGTAAAGTCTTCTTGCCTTTGCCAACAGTATGGAAAGACCACTTCAACGAACTACGTCCTCCAGTAGATATGCGCCTCCAAGGATCTTCATCGTGGATTAACTTGGTTACAAAGCGCGATCAGCAAACACCTGCTGGTTGGTCAACAACAGATGGTGCGCACTAATGTCACAGATGCGCGAGAAGTTAGAAAACACTAACGAAGTTGTCTTCACCGCTGAATTCCCATCACTTGATGGTGGCGGAATGGCTAAGGTAGTTAAGAACGCTGCTCGTTTAGCACCGTGGTTTGTTGGCGTGAACGCAACTGATAACCCAGCAGCACATGCCCATGCTTCAAATACTGCCTCTGCTATTGCCATGAAAATGCATGGAATTGAACCCATCATGCAGATTGTTTGCCGCGATAAGAACCGTCTAGCTATTCAAGCCGACATGATGGGCGCTGCACTGCATGGAATTGAAAACATCTCTCTTCTCACTGGTGATGATGTAACAGCCGGTGATGAGCCTGAAACCCGCAGAGTCTTTGATATCGATAGCACTCAAGCAATCAATATCGCCCGAATTATCACTACTGGCAAATACCTTTCAGGGCGCAAAATCGATCCTGCCCCAGATTTCTACATCAGCGCAGTTGAAAACCCAGCTGCTCCCCCATTTGATTATCGAATTGAACGCGCGCTTAAGAAGTATCGCGCTGGTGCAAAATATCTTCAGCTTCAGATTTGTTATCACCCAGAACGCCTTGAAAAGTTCTGTGCTGGCGTAGCCAAGATTGCTCCTGATTTAAAATTGATTCCAACTATCGTTTTGGTTAAGAGTGCCAAGCCAATGTCATTTATGCATGACAAAGTGCCTGGAATCGATATTCCACAGGACACAATCAATCGGGTTTCATCAGCTGCTGATCAAGCTGAAGAGGCATACAAATTGACTGTGGAACTAGCAAAGCATGCAATGACTTTGCCGTCAGTGCGTGGTTTACACGTTACAGATTTTAGACATGATGATTCGCTAGACCGCTTTATGTACGACCTCGGACAGAAACCAAGAAACTAACTAGGAGCCCCTATGCACACAGTCCTGACCTCACCTGGCAAAACCGTAACGATCGGCCATGACCAGCCATTTTGTATTATCGGTGAGCGCATTAACCCAACAGGTCGGAAGAAGTTTCAAGAGCAACTTCGTGCGGGCGATCTCTCTGCCATTGAAAAAGACGTGGCAGCCCAAGTTGCAGGTGGTGCTGATGTACTAGATGTGAATATGGGTGTTCCACTAACAGATGAACCAGAACTGCTGAGAAAAGCAATCACTTTGGTTCAATCACTCACAGACCTTCCTGTGTGTATTGACTCATCTGTTATCGAAGCCCTTCAGGCTGGACTTGAGACCTACCAAGGTAAAGCGTTAGTTAATAGCGTTACAGGTGAAGATGATCGTATGGAGCTCGTGCTTCCTTTAATTAAAAAGCATGGCGCAGCCATTATTGCTCTTCCTAATGATGAAACTGGCATTCCACAAACTGCTGCAGAGCGCATGATTATCGTTGAGAAGATTGTTCGTACTGTTGAAAAGCACGGCATTCCTCTAGAAGATCTTGTTATCGATCCACTTGCAATGACTGTGGGCGCGGATCCAGATGCAGTGAAAAACACGCTAGAAACTATCTATTTAATCCGTGAAAAATACGGTCTAAACATGACTCTTGGTGCATCGAACATCTCATTTGGTCTTCCACATCGCCATGCTCTCAATGCCGCCTTTTTGCCAGCAGCTATGGCAATGGGATTAACAAGTGCTGTTATGGATTCTCGTACGCCGGCAATTGTTGAATCTGTTCGTGCTGCTGACTTGCTCCTTGGTCTTGATCCTTGGGGAACAAATTGGATTATGCGCTATCGCGCAATGGAGGCAGCAAAAGCTGCCGCTGAAGGGAATTAATTATTAGTAAAAAAGAGTTAGACCCATCCCTGATACCAACGCATGACGGTACAGGGCGAGTCAAGCTTGCCTTCACATCCCTTGAAAAAGATGGATCTATTGGATCTCAGAAAACAATTACCGTTCCAACAGGTGTGAGCGCATTTGATGCTGCATCGTGGAATGGAATTGGTATTGATTCAACGTGTGGTGGTTATGGCACATGCAAAAAGTGTCGTATCAAAGTTACTGAAGGAGATGTTGAACCATCAAAGTTAGATTTTCGTGCCTTTACTGCAACTGAAATCAAAGAGGGTTGGCGCCTTGCCTGTTTAGTGCGCACAGCTAAAGATATTTCAGTAGATGTTCCAGCTCTTACTACCCGTCCAAAAGCTGCAACTGTAGGTGTTGGCCGACAGGTTATTTTGCGCCCAGCAGTTCAAAAGCGTTACATCGAATTGGAAGAGCCATCTCTTTCTGATCAACGCACCGACATTGTGCGCATCTTTGATGCCGTTGATGACATTGAGGCTAATGCAAGCCTTGCATCGATGCGAGAGCTCCCCCGCATCTTGCGAGCATCCAATTACAAAGTAACTGCCGTCTTTGTTGATCAAGAGTTTTTAGGTATTGAAGCTGGCGACACAACCGGCCTTCGCTATGGCATTGCTTATGACTTAGGCACAACAACTGTTGTGGCAACTCTGCTTGATCTCAATACTGGAACTCCAGTAGCCGTTAAATCAATGCTTAATAAGCAGCAACCATTTGGCGCAGATGTGATCACACGCATTAGTGCAACGATGCTAGATCCTGATGCGCTGGCAAAACTGAGTGGATTAGCCCAAGAAACCCTTAATCAACTGACCCAAGAGGTCTGTGTTGAGGCCGGAGTTAATCCTCACAATGTTTATGAATTAGCAATCGCAGGCAATGCCACAATGACGCAGCTTCTCCTTGGCATTGATCCAGAACCGCTAGGCGTTGCTCCATTTATTATGGCAAGTGCTTACTATCCAAATATTGATGTCAAAGAGATTGGCATTGCAGTTCATCCACTTGCAAAGGCAGTTATCTTGCCTTCACTTGGTGCCTATGTTGGTGGAGACATCATCGCTGGCGCTCTAGCCTCTGGAATGGATCGCGATAAGCGCCTGCGCTTGTTCATCGATGTTGGCACTAACTGTGAAATTGTTTTAGGCGATGGTGACAAGATTCTTGCAACCGCTGCCCCTGCCGGTCCTGCCTTTGAAGCTGCCAGCATTAAATGCGGCGTGAGAGCAGCATCTGGTGCAATTGAAACGATCAAGGTTGTTGATGGCGAGCTTGAAATTGGAACTATTGATGACACTCCTGCAGTTGGTATCTGTGGTTCAGGATTAGTTGATGCATGTGCATCTCTAGTTCAAGTGGGCTTGCTTGATCACTCAGGAAAGTTTGTTTCAGATGAAGCAGCGCTAACTATTTCGCCAAAACTTGCTAGCCGTTTGGTTACTCGCGAGGGTGAGCGTGTCTTTGTTCTTACTTGGAGCAAAGAAGTGGGCGATCTATCTGATTGCGTCTTTCTCACTCAGCGTGATGTGCGCGAACTTCAGTTTGCAAAGGCTGCTATTGCCACAGGTTGGGCGCTACTGCTTGAAGAGTTTGGTGTGCAGGAATCTGAAATTCAGCAAGTACTACTTGCTGGCTCTTTTGGTTCTTACCTATCCCCTTCTTCTGCAGTCAAAATTGGTTTAGTTCCAAAGCTTTCAGTGATGCGCATTATGTCTGCAGGTAACGTTGCAGGAGAAGGCGCAAAGATGGTTTTGCTATCTGCCCAAGAGCGAAATGGCGCACAATCTTTACTGGAAGCAATTGACTACATCGAATTATCTGATCGCGAAGATTTCAACGATAAGTTCGTTGAACGTCTCGCTTTTCCTGCATGAGCGTTGGCGTAGTTGCCTGCGGGGCACTTGCTACCCATATTGCCGATATTGCAGAGGCAGAATCACTCGATATCACTATCTATCCTCTTCCTCCCTTGCTCCACAATCGTCCAGAAAAGATTGCCGGTGAAGTTGATTCGCTGCTCACTGAAATCAAAGGCAAGCATTCAAAGTGCGCAGTTGCATACGCTGACTGTGGAACATATGGAGCACTCGACACGGTCATTGCAACCCATGGCGTGAAGCGTCTAGGTGGAAACCATTGCTATGACATCTTTGCAGGTTCCAAAAAGATCGAAGAGATCATGGAATCAGATGCTGGTACCTACTTTTTGACAGACTTTCTTGTTAAGTCATTTCATCGAAGTGTCATGGTTGAACTGGGTTTAGATAAGCGGCCTGAGCTTCGCGATGATTACTTCAAAAACTACTCACGAGTGATCTGGTTGGCCCAGCAACCAAGTAAAGAATTAGAAGAACTCGCCGCACAAGCTGCAGCAAGTATTGGTTTGCCTCTAGAGATTCAAAACGTTGGTTACGGGCAGCTAGCTCAGCAAGTCAAAGAATTACTTAGCAACTAACATAACTTCAAGAGCCTTTAGGGCAATTGGTGAGAGTAAAGATTTATCAACATCTTTGTGTAAACGCTCAATCATTACTGGGGTCCAGAACTGAACTATGTGGTGAGCCATTTTAACTTCAGGAGCATCTGTTGCCGGAAAGTTTGCGGCAATCTGATTAGCCATACGAATAATTGATGCTAGTTGAACATCTCCATCAATATGAGTCTCAATCATTGCACCTGGGCCTTGGGCACTAGGAGTAATCTCAACAGCAGTTACTTTGTATTCAGGACAGTTCGTTGCCCAGTCAGAGAAATCAGTTGTAATGACGTTAGCGCCACTTTCTGGGAAGTGGAAAGTTGTGTAAACAACTCCAGCAGGGACTTCATCTGTAATTCGCGCACGCATGATTGTTTCGCCCACACGGCTAGAGAGTTTGACCCAAGAACCATCGGTAACACCGCGTAGCTCGGCATCTGATTCATGCAGATCCAAAATATCTTCGGTATGCCAGATGTTGTTGGCTGTGCGACGCGTTTGAGCTCCCACGTTGTACTGGCTCAATACACGGCCAGTAGTGAGCAAGAGCGGGAATTTACGTGTCGCCTTTTCATCTGTTGCAACATAAGGAGTGCGCATGAACTGACCTAAGCCACGCATGAAAGTCTCCAAGTGCATAGTTGGAGTTCCTTCAGGATTTGCCTCATTACATGGCCACTGCAAACTTCCAACCTCATCAAGCTTTTTGAAGGAAACTCCAGCAAATGTTGGTGTTGTTGCTGCAATCTCATCCATGATTTCGGCCCCACTGCCATAAGACATTGGATAGCCCATGGCAGTAGAAAGATCACAAGTGACTTCGTATTCACTCTTTCCCGTTGCCGATTTCATTACTGGTCGAACACGGTTAATACGGCGTTCTGCGTTAGTGAAAGTTCCGTCTTTTTCTAAAAATGATGTACCCGGCAAGAAGACATGTGCAAACTTAGAAGTCTCATTTAAGAATAGATCCTGAACAATGACCATATCCATGGCGCGAAGTGCTGCGTGAACGTGAGAGGTATTTGGATCAGACTGGGCGATATCTTCACCGTGAACATAGAGTCCACGATAGTTACCAGCAAGTGCTGCATCAAACATATTTGGAATACGCATTCCAGGCTCTGAATCTAATGTGACGCCCCATTTGTCATTAAAAATCTTGCGGGTATCTGCATTTGAAATGTGACGGTAGCCAGGTAGCTCATGTGGGAATGAACCCATATCGCATGAGCCTTGAACGTTGTTTTGTCCGCGCAGTGGATTAACTCCAACACCTTTACGGCCAATGTTTCCTGTAACCATGGCAAGGTTTGCAATACCCATCACCATTGTTGAACCTTGACTGTGCTCTGTTACACCAAGACCGTAGTAAATAGAGCCATTAGGAGCTGATGCAAATAAGCGTGCAGCTTTGCGAATCTCTCCTGCTGGAACACGTGAAGATGCTTCTAGTACTTCTGGTGAGTTCTCAGGAAGTGAAATGAATGCTTCCCACTCCTTAAATGACTTCTCCTCACATCGTGCATCAATAAAGTCACGCTTTGCCAAACCTTCAGTAACAATGACGTGAGCCAGTGCGTTGATCACTGCAACATTTGTCCCTGGCATTAGCTGCAAGTGATGGGCTGCAACAACACCTGGTGTGCGAACAAGGGCAATAACGCGTGGATCGACGACAATGAGTTGAGCGCCTTTACGAAGGGCCTTCTTCATGCGTGATGCAAATACTGGGTGAGCAGATGTTGGGTTAGCACCAATCAACAAGATCACATCACTGTGCTCAACAGACTCAAAATCCTGCGTTCCAGCTGATGTTCCAAATGCTTGACCAAGTCCATAACCTGTTGGTGAGTGGCACACACGAGCGCAGGTATCAACATTGTTATTAGCAAAAGCTGCACGGACCATCTTCTGGACTACGAATACTTCTTCATTGGTACAGCGTGAAGATGTAATTCCACCAATTGCATTTCGGCCAGATTCGGCCTGAATCTTCTTTAAACCTGCCGCCGCAAAGGAAATCGCCTCTTCCCATGAAACTTCTTTCCAGGCATCTGTGATTGCATTTCGAATCATTGGCTTTGTAATGCGATCTGAGTGAGTGGCATAGCCATAAGCAAAGCGGCCCTTAACGCAAGAGTGGCCTTCATTTGCGCCGCCATCTTTGAGCGGAACCATGCGAACTAACTTGTCTCCACGCATCTCGGCTTTGAAGGAACAGCCAACCCCACAGTAAGCACAGGTTGTAATGACAGAGGATGTTGGTGCGCCGATGGTTAAAAGAGTCTTTTCAGTTAATGCACCAGTTGGGCAAGCCTGAACACATGCACCACAAGAAACGCATTCACTTTCAAGAAATGATGTGCCAGAGGATGAAACGCGTGCTTCAAAGCCGCGGTTCTCAATTGTTAATGCAAAGGTGCCTTGGACTTCATCACATGCTCGCACACATCGATTACAAACAATGCACTCAGTTGAATCAAACGTGAAATATGGATTGGACTCATCTTTTGCTATATCAAGGTGAGTAGAAGTTGCTGCATAGCGGCTCTCCGTAATTCCAATCTTCTTTGCAACTCCATGGACTTCGCACTCATCCCCTGTTGCGCACTCTGCTGGGTGATCAGAGAGATAGAGCTCCATGACACCTTTGCGAAGTCGATCTAGCTTTTCAGATTGGGTAACAACTTTCATTCCATCTGCAACCGGAGTTGTGCAAGAAGAAGGAGTTCCGTTGCGTCCATCTACTTGGATTACACACAAGCGACATGAACCAAAAGCCTTTAGACGATCAGTTGAACAGAGCTTTGGAATATCAATTCCCACCATTGATGCTGCGCGCATGATGGACGTATCTGCCGGAACTGTTATTGATTTCCCGTCGATTTCAAGGCTGACTTGTTGGGCTTTATTGCTAGCCGGCGTACCAAAGTCATGCTCGTGGATCATTGTCATCGTCGACTCACCTCTCCAGTGAAATCTTCGGGGAAGTTAATCATCGCACTTTTTACTGGCATTGGGGTTAAACCGCCCATGGCACACAGCGATCCATCGGTCATAACCTCACATAAATCCAAGAGAAGCTTCTTGTTCTCATCCACCTTCACGCCTTGAATAATTAAGTCGATTGTCTCAACACCGCGCGTGGAACCGATTCTGCATGGTGTGCACTTACCGCAGGACTCAAGAGCGCAAAATGCCATTGCAAAGCGGGCTTGCTGCGCTAAATCTACTGAATCATCAAATACAACTACTCCGCCATGTCCGAGCATTCCGCCAGCTGCCAACATGGATTCATAATCTAAAGACGTTTCAAACTTATCTGTTCCAAAGTAAGCACCTAACGGACCACCGACTTGAACAGCGCGTAGCGGCGCACCACTCAATGTTCCCCCACCATAGCCATTGACGATCTCTTCAATCGATATACCAAAAGGCTTTTCAACAATTCCACCCCGTTTGATATTGCCAGCTAATTGGAAAACCTGTGTTCCAAGTGATCTGCCAACACCACGTGCTTTATATGCCGGTGCACCATCTGCCAACACTGCAGGAATTGTTGAAAGTGTTAACACGTTATTGATAACAGTTGGTTTGCCAAACAAACCCTCTAGTGCTGGCAGTGGTGGCTTGGCACGAACCACTCCACGCTTTCCTTCAATACTCTCCAACATTGCAGTTTCTTCACCGCACACATAAGAACCAGCACCCACGCGAATCTTTAACTCAAATGCATGCTTGCTTCCAAGAACTGAACTTCCAAGCCAGCCGAATGCATGAGCAATATCGATGGCCTTTTGCAAAGTTTTGATTGCGTAAGGATATTCAGAGCGTAAGTAGACAATGCCTTCTGTGGCACCCACAGCAATAGCTGCAATAGTCATGCCTTCAATGAGTGTGTATGGATCACCTTCAATGAGCATACGGTCGGCAAAAGTTCCGCTGTCACCTTCGTCAGCATTGCAACAAATGTATTTCTGATCACTCACTGCATCGGCAACCGTCTTCCACTTAATGCCAGCTGGAAATCCAGCCCCGCCACGTCCGCGCACGCCTGATTCTTTTACTTCTTCAATAATTGCTTCTGTGCTCAGTGAAATAGCACGGCGCAAGCCAACTAATCCCCCATGTGCTTCATAGTCAGAAAGTGAAAGTGGATCAATGATTCCAACGCGTTTGAAGGTCACACGATCTTGGCTAGCTAACCACTCAATCTTCTCGCTCTCACCCAAAGATAATTTGTGAGCACCACCATTTATGAAATCGGCGGCAATAAGTGAATCAATATCTTCAACGTTTACTGGTCCATAGGCAACGCGGCCCTTATCCGTCTCAACTTCCACCATTGGCTCTAACCACAGCGCACCGCGTGAACCATTGCGAATAATTGTTGCGCCACTTACCTTTTGTGCAATTGCTGCAGCAACATCATCTGCCCCAACTGAAATTGCGGCACTATCGCCTGGAACATAGATCTTCATGTGCGCACCTTTGCAATCTTTTCAACGCTGGCACGTCCAATAATTGCCCCGTTCACCATGGCGTTAGGTCCTAATGCACAGTTACCAAAGCAGTAACCATCATGGACTTCTTTGCCAAACTTGGCTTTCACATCTTTTTCTAACTGGCGAGATCCCACCGCTTGGCATGCCTCTGCCACACAGACAGAAATATGGTTATCAGCTGGTGGCTCGGTAAGTAGATCGTGATAGAACGTTAATACTCCGTGAACATCAGCCCGAGTGTTGTTGAAGAAATTAGCAACTAAAGCCACATCTTCCTTGTGTACATAACCAAACTCTTTTTGCAGAGCTTGCAAGGCCATGAGGACTGCTCCTTTTTCATCGCGCAGGGTCGCAAGAACGGCTAACGCCGCATCTTGTGACCAAGTCGAATACTTCATTAGAACAGACCAACAACCTTTCCATCGATGTAATCAATGCGCTCAGCTGATGGCACCTTAGGAAGACCTGGCATTGTCATGATTTCTCCGCAGATCATCACGATAAATTCGGCGCCTGCTGAAAGTTTCACTTCGCGCACATTGATGGAGTGTCCACTTGGTGCACCGCGCAATGCTGCATCAGTACTAAAGGAATACTGCGTTTTTGCCACACAGATTGGGAAATGCCCGTAGCCAGATGCCTCTAGCTCCTTGAGCTTGAGGCGCACTTTGGCATCAGCTGTTACTTCTTTAGCCCCGTAAATCTTGGTGGCTACTTTGTTGATTTTCTCCCACAACGAATCACTATCTTCATAAACAAAAGTCATTGATTGTGGCTGCTCACATAGTTCAACAATGGCATGTGCCAAATCAGCAGCACCTTTACCGCCATCAGCCCAGTGAGTTGCAAGCACAATCTTCACGCCAAGCTTTTCAACACGCGAACGAAGAAGATCAACTTCTGCCTTTGTATCACTTGTGAAGTTATTGATGGAAACAACTAAAGGAAGGTTATAAACCTTAGTGATGTTATTAATGTGACGCTCAAGATTTACAAGACCTGCCTCAAGTGCTGGCAAGTTCTCCTCTGTGATTGTCTTTAGGTCTGCGCCGCCGTGGTATTTGATTGCACGAATTGTGGCAACCAATACGCAAGCAGAAGGACGTAGTCCAGATTTGCGACATTTAATGTCAATAAACTTCTCAGCACCAAGATCTGCACCAAATCCAGCTTCAGTAACAACATAGTCAGCTAGCTTCATGGCAGAAGTCGTAGCAACAACAGAGTTGCAACCATGGGCGATATTGGCAAATGGTCCACCGTGAATAAAGGCTGGTGTATTTTCTAATGTTTGCACCAAGTTTGGCTGGAAAGCATCCTTTAAGATCACAGTCATTGCACCTTGTGCATTGAGCTCAGAGGCCAATACCGGAGTCTTATCGCGCTTGTAACCAACAACAATCTTGCCGATTTTCTCTTTTAGATCTTCAATCGAAGTTGCAAGACAGAAGATTGCCATGATTTCAGAGGCAACAACGATGTCGAAGCCATCACTGCGTGGGTATCCATTACCAACGCCTCCAATGGATTGAATGATTTCGCGCAAAGCACGGTCATTCATATCTACTACTCGCTTCCATGTGACACGGCGAATATCGATAGCTAATTCATTACCATGGTGGATGTGGTTATCAATAAGGGCTGCAAGTAAGTTGTTTGCAAGTGCTATAGCGTTGAAATCTCCAGTGAAGTGAAGATTGATATCTTCCATAGGAACAACCTGGGCGTAACCGCCACCTGCTGCTCCACCTTTCATTCCAAAGACTGGTCCAAGAGATGGTTCACGCAAAGCAATCATTGCATTCTTGCCAATATGACGTAGAGCATCACCTAGACCAACAGTTGTAGTTGTCTTTCCTTCACCTGCAGGTGTCGGGCTAATGGCAGTTACCAAAATCAACTTTGAGTTATCGCGCTTTGGAAGTGTAGTTAAGTACTTAAGGTTTACCTTCGCCTTGTACTTTCCATAAGCCTCTAAGTTATCTGCATCAATTCCTAAGCTGGCACCGATTTCGGTGACTGGCTTCATTGTTGCAGCTTGTGCAATTTCGATATCTGACATTTTTTTATCCCTTGGCTTGGCGAATTGCGCTGGTTAGCGCAGGTATTACCTGATGCAGATCACCGATGATTGCGTAATCTGCATAGCTGAGAATTGGAGCCTCTGGATCTGTATTGATTACTACGATTGTCTTGCTGTTCTTCATACCTGCGATGTGCTGCATCGCACCTGAGATACCAGCTGCGATATAGAGATCTGGTGCAACTTTTGTTCCTGTCTGTCCTACTTGCTCAGCGTGTGGACGCCATCCTGAACTTGTTACAACGCGAGAACAACCAACTGTTCCCCCAAGCAAATTAGCAAGTTCTTCAATCTGACCAAACCCATCTGGGCCACCAACACCACGTCCACCAGAAACGATTACCTTGGCATCATTGAGTGTTACTCCACCCTTAGATTCACCAGCATCACGACTTAAGACCTTAACTGCATAGTCAGAAGGCTCTAACGCTGGTTCGAAGTCAACAACAGTTGCGGCTCCACCATTGGCAGATTCAGGTTCTGTTGAAAATGCTAGAACAGTTGCAATCAAGAGCTCTGCGTGAACATTTGCAGATTCAATGAGATTTCCTGCCCACCGTGCACGAAGCACATGGTGAGGTGAACCTAAAGTGATCTCTGAACACTCAGCTGCCATTGGAAGGTCTAGAAAAGCAGCTAAATGCGCTAACTGTTCATTTCCACGTGGGCTTCCAGCGGCTAACACAGCTGATGGCTTTAGCTTTTCAACTAAGTCTTTAAGGGCACGACCAGATGCCATTGGTGTGTAATCAGTGAGGTTGGCATGAGAGGCAACGTGTAAAACCTTTGCGCCATATTCACCGACGATGCCAGCAAGTGCTGCGCCTTCTTTACCGATAACAATTGCTTCAACATCTTGACCTAACTTGCGGGCTGCAGTGAGTGCGCGTAGTGAGAGTTGATCTAGTTCACCACGGTCATGATCTACAAGTACAAGAATCATTAGAAAGCCCCAATCTTTTTCAAGATATCTACCAGTGCAGGAACTGCATCTGCGCCATTACCTAAAACTTCAGCGCCTTTTGCCTTAGAAGGTGCAAGTGCCAAAGTAACTTTTTCTAACTTAGGAACTCTTGCTTCAGCCTTTTTCATATCAACTGGCTTCTTGCGCGCTTGCATGCGACCTGGCACTGATGGATAACGTGGAATGTTTAATCCATCGCGCACGGTGACAATTGCAGGAAGTGCAACTTCATAATGCTCACGTCCGGCAGCAACCACGCGATCACACACAGCAACGCCATTTTCTACCTTCATTGATTTAACGTTGGTGATAATCGGGCGATTGAGTGCATGCGCCACACGGATATGGATTTGATATCCAGCACTATCAGCAGATTCTGCGCCAAAAATGATTAAGTCAAACTTTGTCTCTTCGGCATTGATTGCATCAACTAGAGCAGCAGCAGTTCCTTGTGGATCCCACTCTTGTCCATCGGTTTCAATCAACACGGCGCGAGTGGCACCGATAGCTAGCTGTGAACGTAGTTGTTCTTCAGCATCACTAGGTCCAAGAGTAAGCAGAGTCAGTGTTCCACCCATTTGTTCTACGAGTTGAACACCAGCTTCAACTGCGTTTTCCTCATGGGGACTAATACCAAAACCTAAATGCTTGGTTTCGATATCGCGTGAATCTGGAGTCAGAATCAATGTTCCACCAGCTAGTGGAACGCGCTTTAGGCAGACAAGTACGTCCATTATGCAAGGATCCGTTCATTTGATGGGTCAAATACTGATGTTGGGCCAACTTCAGCTACTGAACATGGATAGTGCTCACCAAGATATTCAACGATGAACTTGTTTCCAGCAACAGCTAACTCAGTTGGAAGGTAAGACATAAGGATGTGCTTACCAAGGGAAGGAGCAGAACCAGCACTCGTTACATATGAACGACGTCCATGTGCATCTGTAATTGGCTTCTTATCCAATGTAAGGATTGGCTCATTACCCATCATGTAGCGCTTCACACCAGTAGATGATGTGTGATCATCAACAAAGAGTGTGCACAGCATTGCAACTGGCTTTTCAGCGCGGTGCTTTACGTGCGCTTCTTTACCAATGAAATCTGCCTCTTTGAGCTTTGGAGATTGCATTCCAGCTTCAACTACTGTGTATTCAGTTTCAAGCTCTGGTCCATATGCGCGGTAGCACTTCTCTAGACGACCAGTAGTTCCATACACACCAATTCCAACTGGAATTAATCCATGGTTCTTTCCAGCTTCCCAGAGCGCATCCCAAAGAGCAGGACCATCAGCCATAGGAACATAGAACTCCCAGCCAAGATCGCCAACGTAGGAAATGCGAGATGCAAGAACTTTCACGCCCTTGATTTCAATCTCTCTACAAGTACTGAACTTAAATGACTCATGGCTCATATCTTCAGATGTAACTTCTTGAACAATCTTTCTAGCATTTGGACCCCACACACCAAGGGTGGTGTAGTCAGAAGTAATGTCTTTGATCTTTGCAGAGCCGTCGGCTGGCAATAAATCAGCAAACCACTTCTTATCTGCCATACCGTGTGCACCACCGGTAACAACGCGGAAGTGATCGGTATCAAGACGCATGATTGTTAAATCTGATTTAAATCCACCATTTGGACCAAGTACAGGTGTGTAAACAACGCGGCCAATAGCAACATCCATCTGACGCAGGGCTGCCTTTTGTACAACAGCCAAAGCTGAAGGGCCAGTGATATCAAAGTATGCAAAGGCAGTTAAATCAACGATTCCTGCTGTCTCACGCATTTGTAAGTGCTCTGCATTGATAATTGGTGACCACCAACGTGATTCCCATTCAGCAGCACGTGGCATTACTTTGTCGCCAAACTTTGCAACTAAATCCTTATTGGATTCATACCAGAACGGACGTTCCCATCCGGCAGTCTCATAGAAGACAGCGCCGAGAGCTGCTTCGCGCTCATAGTAAGGAGACAGGCGTACTTTACGATTTGATTCATACTGCTCAAGTGGGTGAACGATTCCATAAGTCTTGTTGAATGATTCAGCCACACGAGACTTAATGTGCTTCTCTTCCTTGTGGTGCTCATGGAAGCGAGCAATGTTTGATGCGTGAAGATCAATATGTGAATCTCCTAGAACCATCCATTCAGCTACAGACTTTGCAGTTCCTGGACCTTCCTTAATCCAGACCGCAGCAACCGACCACAGATTCTTAACTTCTGGAGTTTCGCCAAGAATAGGCATTCCATCTGGTGTGTAAGAAAGAATTCCGTTACATGCATACTTCTCACGCACTGATTCATCTCCAACAATAGATGGCATCAATTCATAGGCATGCTCATCTTGGATATCGAAATCTGCTTGAGTAAATGCAAACTCTGTTGGAGAAAGAGCTGCAGTTGCATTTGAAGGAATGTCATCTGGTGTGTAGAGAATTGGACGGTGAGCATAGGAACCAATTTCAAGTCCAGTTCCATGTTGGCGCTCATACATGAACACATCCATGTCACGAACGATTGGCCATTCAATATCACCCTTGGTGTCTTTGAAGAATGGAACTGGTCCAATGTCCTTCATCTGGTGAACTGCAGGTGTTAATGGAATATGTGCTCCAGCCATTGCAGCTAGCTTTGGTGACCAGCAACCTGTAGCGATAACAACGTATTCAGCTTCAATTGTTCCTTGATCGGTAACAACTGCCTTTACAACTCCGTTTTCAACCTTAATGTCTTGAACTTCAACGTTGGCAAATGATTGCGCAGCGCCCATCTCCTGTGCTTTCTCGCGCATGATTGTTCCTGTGCGAAGTGAGTCAACGACGCCCACAGTTGGCTGGTAATACCCGCCTAAAATGATGCTTTCATCGATGTATGGCACTAATTCTTTTACTTCTGCAGGAGTAAGGATTCGACCACCTTCGATTCCCCAAGACTTTGCAGATGTAATACGACGTGCCAGCTCTTGCATACGCTCTTCTGAACGTGCAACTTCAATTCCACCCGTTTCAGTGAAAGTTCCAAACTCTTTGTATTGGCGCATACTTTCAGCCGTAATTGCAGTCATCTCTTTTGAGTGATCCACAGGAAAGATGAAGTTAGATGCGTGGCCAGTTGAGCCACCAGGGTTAGGAAGAGGTCCCTTATCAATCTGGACTATGTCTTTCCAACCGAGCTTTGCAAGGTGATAGACCATACCGTTGCCGACGATTCCAGCGCCGATAACAACGCACTTTGCCTTTGCAGGTAACTTACTCATAGCTTCATTTCCTTTTTCTGTTGGTGGTGGTTATAAAGACTTACGGATTTCTGATTCAAAACCTTCAACGTGCTCTTTCATTGCCTTTGATGCTGCCTTTGGATCATTACTTGCGATTGCTTCTAGTAAAGCTCGGTGTTCGATAATTGCATCAGCTAAATGCTCAACGCGATCAAGGGCTAAGAACCAGATGCGAAGGGCATGGGCGTAGTAGTTATCAAGGGCTGATGCTAGAAATTCATTGTGGGTGCATTGGTAGATGTGATGATGAATTCGCTGGTCTAACCCAATCAAAGTTGGCATATCTAAATCACCTTTGATTGCGTTGATTTCCTTAATTAATGCTTTTGTAATCTCTTGGTCAGCAGCAGTTGATCGAGTGGCAGCAAGTTCTGCAGCCTTAATCTCAAGAACTGCTCGGGTTTCAGAGAGCTGTGAAAGATTTGCAACATCAACACGGGAAACAAACATGCCACGACGTGGATAAACCTCAACAAGCTTTTCATTTGCCAGCGAGCGCAAAGCTTCACGAATGGGTGTGCGACCCATCTTTAATGTGCTCATCAATGCACTCTCACTAATGAGTGATCCTGGTTCAAGTTCTAACGTAATAATCATTGAGCGAATACGACTATAGGCCGCCTCGGATAAGGAGGAGCTCTCTCTAGAGAGAATATGGATAGCTTGGCTCACATCGGCGATGATATATCAGTGATATACCAATGAAAAGGGGCGCGAGGGGGTGGTTTTAGCCTTAGTAGTACTTGGTAAATAGCCAGGCTGAGGCACCAAAGCCCACGGTGAGAATCAACCCTCGATAGACGGCCACTGGCATTTTCGCCGCATAGCGTCCCCCATAGGTTCCACCAATGCTGGCACCTATTAATAGAGCGATTACTGCTCCCCAATGGGCCAATCCGCTAAAGATATAGATGACGTTAGAGACCAAAGAGGTCCAGCCAACAATTAAATTCTTAGCAGTGTTCAGTGTCTTGGGATCGCGTCTGATGTCGCGGGCAAGGACAGCAATCACCATCACGCCTTGGCCTGGACCGAAGTAACCGCAGTACAAACCGCTTCCTGCAATTCCTATCTTTTCAACCAGGCCATGCCTGGCACCGCGATCAGGCTTAGCTTTAATCAAAAATGACAAGCTGGCAAAGAGAAGAAGAAAAGGAACCATCTTTTCAAATACACCTGGTGGCACATTGAGCAGTAAGAGTGCACCAATCGTTGAACCAGCAATAGATATGTAGATGAGTTTCTTGTATTCCTGAAAGTAAGCACGCATTTGATGGCGCACAGCGATGAGTGCAAAGAAGTTTGCTGGTGTCACACCTAAGGCATTTGAAATGGCCGCACTTACCGGCGACATTCCTGTTGCGAGTAGGACTGGGTAAGAGATAACCGATGCTCCCCCAGCCATTCCATTAATTCCACCGACAAGGATGCCAGTGAAGAAGATAATGATGTACTCGAGCATTGGGTAACCATACAATGCAGTTATGGCTATGGATATAGAGATTCGCTACTTTGCAGCTGCGCGAGCCGCGGCTGGAGTAAGCGTTGAGCGCGCAAATCCAGCATCACTCTCAATGATCCTCACACAAGTCACTGCCAGTAATCCAGCGTTAGCTCACGTTATTGATCAATGCTCATTCTTAGTTGATTCAGTTGCGGTCAATGACATGGATATGCCTGTTCATGCCGGCAGCTTTATTGATGTCCTGCCACGTTTTGCAGGTGGCTAACCACCAATTGCTGACATTGGCCTAAGCGGTGCAATAAAAGAGGGATCGTTAATACCGTGGCCAGGTAGCTTGCTAATCACGGTTTTTTGGAAGCGGGCCGCTATTTCCACTCGCTTTGCTGCTTCATCCTTGTTCTCATCTCGCAACACTTTTCTCACATCAACTTCTTCATTTGAGAATAAGCATGAGCGCAATTGGCCATCAGATGTTAAGCGCAAGCGATCACATGCCCCACAAAACGGCCTTGTCACACTGCCAATAATTCCAACTGTTGCTTGTGTGCCATTGATATAGAACTCCTCAGCAGGTGCTGAACCACGTCCATCCACTGGAGTTAATTCGTAGTGTGTGGATAGATCTGCATAAATCTCATCGGCAGTCACCATTGTTGCTCTGTCCCAAATTCCACCAGCATCAAGCGGCATCTGCTCGATAAATCGTAATGCAAATTCATTCTTTAGCGCCCATTCCAACAGCGCTGGTGCTTCATCATCATTTATCCCCTTAAGCAAAACCGTATTTACTTTAATGGGAAACAGCCCTGCAGCTTTGGCAGCATCTAATCCCTCGATGACATCATCAAAACGGTCCCTATAAGTCAGTTTTTTGAAACGCTCGCGGCTTAATGTATCCAAGCTGATATTGATTCGATTCAATCCAGCTTTTGCTAAGGGCTGCGCTAATTCCTTTAACTTCAAACCATTGGTAGTTAAAGTCAAACGCGGGGCGTTAGCAAGGCCGGCAATACGGTCAACAATTTCAACAATATCTGGGCGAAGCAAAGGTTCGCCACCAGTTAAGCGAACCTCATTAATTCCTTGTTCTACGGCTACTTCAATAACAGTGAGAAGTTCATTAGTGGTCAGCAAATCATCATTGGGAATCCATGCGGCAAAATCATTGGGCATGCAATAGGTGCAGCGAAGTGAACAACGATCAGTCAGTGAAACGCGAAGATTGCGGTGCTCGCGGCCATAGGTATCAATAAGTTTGCTCATGCGCAGTTAACCCACTCATCACTGCCATCAGTGAACTTTTGGTGCTTCCAAATAGGCAGCTTGGCTTTAACTTCATCCACTATTGCAGCGCAGGCATCAAAGGCAGCTTGGCGATGAGCGGCAGAAACTGCCACGGCAAATGCTGTTTCACCGATAGCAATATCCCCATAACGATGGGCAACAGCTACTTTTTCAATCTCAAATCGACCGATTACCGATTGTGTTATCAGTTTGATTTGCTCTGGAGCACTTGGATGAATCTCATAAAGAAGTGATGCGACTTCTTTGCCACCATCATGGTCTCGAACATCTCCGCAAAATGTCACTACTGCGCCGCTGTGTGGATTAGCAACGAGTTTGGACAATTCCTGAATATGGACGGGTGCATCAGTAACAACTGCATAAACAAGCTCTGGCATTAGTGATCCTTGCCATCGAGCTGATCGAGAATATGGCCCGCTAAACGTTCGATGATTACTAGGCCATCTTTAATTGCTCCCTGAGAACCAGGCAGATTAATTATTAGTGACGTTCCATGTGTTCCGACTAAACCTCTTGTTAGATCAGATGTTGGAACCTTTTCGCGCGAATGAGCACGAAGTGCTTCGCTAAAGCCTGGGATGAGCTTTTCAATAAACGGGGCAGTTGCTTCAGGTGTTACATCTGTCGGAGAGACTCCTGTTCCACCTGTTGTGACTATAAGACGAGTTTTATCTGCTAGGGCCAAAGTAAGTTGCTCTGAGATTAAATCAATGGAATCTGCAACTACATGTGGTCCAGAGACTTCATAGCCAAGAGCGGTAAGACCTTTGGCAAGTGATTCACCACTTAAGTCTGCATACTCCCCGCGTGATGCACGATTACTTGCCGTGATTACAACTGCGGTGCGCATACTCACTTGCGCTTCCAATCGCCATTCTTTCCACCGGATTTTGAATCAACGTGAATAGCGCTAATTTCTGCAGATGGATCTAGGGCTTTAATCATGTCAATAATTGTTAAGCCTGCAACGCTTACGGCAGTTAACGCCTCCATCTCAACACCAGTGCGATCTGAAGTAATCACATGTGAGGAAATATCTACACCTGTATCAGTAATTGCTAGTTCAATAGAAATCTTATTTATTGCTATGGGATGACATAGTGGAATCAACTCACTTGTCTTCTTGGCGGCCATGATTCCAGCGATTCGAGCGGTAGATAGAACATCACCCTTAGGTGTTGTGCCATCACGAAGCAGTGCAACAACTTCGCTGGAGAGTTTTACCTTTCCTGATGCCACTGCTTCGCGCACCGTTACATCACGGCCAGTCACATCAACCATGTTGGCTTCACCTGAACTATTTAGGTGGGTTAATCCATCGCTCATGCCGGTAAGTCTAACCAGCGCACTTGCTCGCCAACACCGGTCAAAGCCTTCGTAACAATGGCAAAGCCATCAGAGTGCGCTAATCCACGCAGCATTGCAGAGCCTAAATACGGCGCAACATGGAACTGACCATCAATGAGATTTCCAATGATTAAACGGGTGAAATCTTGCGGTGCGCTTAATTCACTAGCTGTTATGACTTTTGCTAACTTCTTGTGAGTCTGGCCTAGTTGAGAACCAATGACTGGTTGGCCAAGGGATGCAAGTGCAACGATTGCAGATTGTGGATTTCCAGGAAGACCAAGAATGGCAACATCACCTTTGCGCGCTAACAACATGGGGTGTCCTGGTCGCACTTTCACAGTGTCAACCAAAATATTGGCACCAACTGCTTCAAGTGCGCTGTGTAGATAATCGCGTGGGCCTTGCGCTGTTCCACCTGTTGTGATGACGATATCTGCCTTTTCGCAAGCATCTTTTAGCGCAGTGATCACTAGATCTAATTGATCAGAAATGTATTGGGTACTAATTATTTGTGCGCCCATAGCGTTTAACCAGCCAGGTAGCTGTGGTCCAAGTGCATCCCTGACTAAGCCATCGCGTGGAATACCTTTGAGTTGAATTTCATCACCGAGTAAAACAAGTGCGACTCTAGGCGCTGTTACAACATCTATTTCATCAAAGCCTGCTGCGGCAAGTAAACCAATCATTGCTGGGTTTAACACTGTGCCCTTATTTACAATCACGTCGCCGGCTTTGCATTCATGGGCTGGTGGTCGAATATCTTGATCTTTAACTACTGCCCCGTTTAACTCTGTTCCATCTACTTGTGCAGATTCCCAACGAATGATTCCAAATGTTCCTTCGGGTATGACTGCACCTGTTGCAATTCCAACGGCTGCACCAGATTCGAGTACACCTTTCATCGGCAATCCAGCTTTTACTTCACCCACTATTTTCCAAGGGCCAGGACCACTGACTGCATAACCATCCATCGCAGAAGTTGCATAGGTTGGAAGATCAACGAGTGATTTGGCATCTACGGCCAAAGTTCTGTTAACACATTGCGCAACTGGCAAGGATTCTGATTTCAGCTGCTTAAACGTGGACTGTGCTATCCCACGAGCATCATCCCAACTTCCCTCTATAAGTGCGCTCATATCTTTGCCAGGTATTCCATGGCAACTACTAAATCATGGGGAGTATCAACATCAATCATGGCTTTTTCAATCTCTGGACTCATTTGGATTTCATGAACATTTAGATGTGAAATCAAAGTTCGCATAGATGCACCGTGGGGATTGCCAATTTTAGACAGCGCGCTCTCTAGCGCTTCGCGTCGATAGAGGGCAGCTAGAGGTTGCTTAAAGCCCTGTGAATCAACATACATAAGCGCATCATCATGTGAAGTCATTGCACTTAATAAATGAATCATGTGGGCTGCTGCAAAAGGCATATCGGTGGCAAGAACTCCAACAATCTCACTTTCACACAGCTCGAGTGCAGCTGCGATGCCTGCTACTGGCCCACCACCAACTGGATTTTCTTGGACACAACGGTATGGAGCTCCAGTAAATAATGGATCTGCTCCCACCACGATGATTTCAAATTCTCCTGGAACGCTTGCGAGTATGTGGTGAATCAACTGCTGATGACCCAATATTGCTTGGGATTTATCTGCGCCAAAGCGAGAACTCGTGCCGCCACTTAAGACGATGATGCTTCCGGCTTTGCTTTCCACTTGGCTAGGATACTGACTATGGCATTTGCTCGTGGAGAAGCGAACTCACTGGGCTGGCGCAACCTTGTAAACGTGGCCGCTGAACCACATTGTGGACATACCTTTCCCGCATCGAGCACACCTCTCTTAGTTCTACATCACCTCTCTGATCTACATGTCTGCGATGCACAATCTCCTACCCGGCCAGAGTATTTAGATCGTCACGCCGATCCTGATAGCCCAATTCGTGCACAAGTGGGAACCATTGGTACTTACCGACCACATGCGATGTTGTCACCACATGTTGTTGAATCAATGGTGCAATCACTTAACTCAATCACTGTTGGACCTTTGTCTGGGCATAAAATTGTTGGAGCGATTATTACGGGAGACACAACTGATAACGCACAGAAAAATGAAGTTGATTGGTATTTAGCTTTACTAGATGGCTTAGAGATTCGTCCTGATTCAGGTGATTTTTCAAAATATGAGGGCGTCATTGATGATGGATCAGAACATTACGACGTTCGCTATTGGCATCCACATGGAACTCCTGCAGGAAAAGAAGATGATCAAGCCCGTGCTAAGTATGGATTCCCAATCATTCCTAATCTTCTAAATTCTTGTCGCACACCTTTTAAAGCAACTGGGTTAAATTTTCCTTGGTATGCCGTGCACGGCAATCATGATGCACTTTTGCAAGGAACAGTTACACCTACCCCTGTAGTAAATAAGGAGATGGTTGGCGGTAAGCGCTATATAGGTCTGCCATCTTCTGCAAATCTCTTTGAAACATTGATGCAGTTCGGTGAAGTTGGCCCAGCTGGATACCTTGCTGCAGATGATGCACCTTATGTTGAAGTAAGTGCAGAGATAGAGCGTCGCGCAATTGAGCGCGGTGAATATGCACAATTACACCTTGATTCACCAGGTACTCCACGTGGTCATGGATTTAGCACAGATAACGTTCGCGATAAGACAATGTATTACTCAATGCTTGTGCAGGGCGTAAAACTGATTGTTATAGATAGCGTCAATCACTTCGGTGGCTGGCAGGGTTCTTTGGATGAAGAGCAGTTTGCTTGGATTGAAAAGGAAGTTGCTGCATCCGATAGGCCTGTCGTTTTAGCTTCACATCATCCTTTGAGCACAATGTTTAATGATTATGCGCCGAGTGGCCGTCGAGTATGCGTTGATGAAATCCGTGAAATGTTACTCAAATATCCAAAAGTGATTGCATGGCTAGCTGGTCATGAACACCGCCACCATGTTGAGTGGATTGGTGATGTAGAAGAAGTAAGTGGTTTCTGGCAGATTGAAACTGCATCCCATGCAGATTGGCCACAGCAATCTCGCACAGTTGAAATGGTTACCGATGCATCTGGTGACTTTTACTTTGGTTTAACTGTTGTTGATCATGCAGCCGGAACTGACCATGGCTCTGCTACTACCCCCCTAGAAATTGCCGCACTTTCTCGAACCGTTAGCGCTAACGTCTGGCAAAAGCGACCAGAGCTTGGCGCAAAGCATGGAATTGATTGGTGGTTAGGACGACCAACTGATCGAAATGTTGTACTAAAAATTAACAAGCGCTAGTCATGCCGATTTGTTGTTGCCTCAATAACTTGCGTTGATCGCAAAATAATCAAAATAACTAGAGTTAAACCTGCTGCAGCTACTTGAAAGCCCAGTCCTACGCCCACACCAACTGCTGCTGTTGCAAAAACAGTTGCAGCTGTTGTGACGCCACCAATTCCAGAAGAACCTGCGCGAGTATTTGTGAAAATTAAGCCCGCGCCAAGAAAACCAATTCCAGTTATAACTGCATGCAGCGCACGGGTTGGGTCGCCAAATTGAGCTTCGACATCCATGACAGCGCCAATAGCAACAATTACTGCAGAGGATGCGCACACCAGGGCCATAGTTCTAGGTCCTGCAGATTTACCGGCCCGGTCGCGTTCCCAGCCGATGAGTGAGCCAAGAACTGCCGCTATCACGGCATTGATAACTACCGCCGCTTGTTCCCATAAATCAACTGAATGTAGATCAATCATGCTTCTAGGGTACTTGCGCAAGGTCAAAATGCTGGGAAATTGGCCTATAGAATTGCCCAATGAGCGAATATCAAATCATGCGCTGGCGTGAGATTCCATCAATGGTTGTCGCACGCTCAGGTGAAACAACTATCAAAATCATGTTGGCTTCTCGTTTTCAAGAGGCCATCGATGAAGCAGCGATGCGCCTGGGTGAGATTGATGCTGATGCATACACATCTGGTTGGAACCGCGATCCATGGGTCGAAACAGAAGGCGCACCTGATGTTGTTGGAGCGCGAATTGTTGAAGAGCTTGAAAGAGAATTAAGTGAAGAAAAACTCTCTGCACTTCTTGATGCCCTAGGAGAAAAGTAATGTCAGCAATTTATGAAGCGCTAGAAAAGGTAACCCTTGTATCTGATGGTGCAATGGGCACAATGTTACAAGATCGTGGCCTAACAGATGGCGGTGCGCCTGAGCTTTGGAATGTTGAAAAGCCAGAAGAGATCGAAGCAGTTCTAGAGGCATACGCAGCAGCCGGTGCAAATTTTATTACGACAAATACTTTTGGTGGAACTGCAGGCCGCCTTGCCATGCATGGCCTTGAAGATCGACTTGCAGAATTAAATAAAGCTGGCGCAGTAATTGCACGTAAAGTTGCAGACCGCCATCCTGGATGTTTTGTTATGGGAGATATCGGACCATCTGGTGAATTGATGGATCCGATGGGAACTCTTACACCTGAAACCGGTAAAGCTTTATTTTCTGCCCAAATCAGCGCACTTGTTGCTGGTGGTGTCGATGCAATTCTTATTGAAACAATGTCAGATCTGGGTGAAGTAGAGGCCGCTGTCGCTGCAGCTCAAGAAGTTGCACCTGGACTGCCAATTATTGTGACGATGAGCTTTGATACAAACCTTCGAACCATGATGGGTGTTAAGCCTGCAATGGCCATTAAGCATTTAGCAGCATTGGGCGTGCGCATCATTGGCGCAAACTGTGGACGTGGCACTGATGAGATGTCACAGATTGCTAAAGAGTTAGTAGAAGCACGACCAGAAGGCGTTTTTGTTATCACTCAATCAAATGCTGGACTACCTAAGTTGCAGGGTGATGAGTTTATTTATGATGGCACCCCAGAGGAAATGGCGCGTTATGCCGCAGAGATGAAAGACCTAGGCGTAAACATTGTTGGTTCTTGCTGTGGTTCATCACCTGCTCACACTCAATCTATTGCTGCAGCTTTGTAACAAGAATAGCCTTGAAATCATGAACTTCAACAAAGTCATTCTCTACTACGGCTTTGCGCCCATTGCTGATCCAGAAGCTGTAAAGCTATGGCAAAAAACTTTATGCGAATCCCTCAACATCAAGGGACGCATTCTTATCTCACCTCATGGCATCAATGGAACTCTTGGTGGCCACATGAGTGATGTGAAGAAATACATCAAGAACACCCGCCAATATCCGGGCTTTAAGAAGATTGATTTCAAGTGGTCTGAGGGAACTGGCAATGATTTTCCAAAGCTAAAGATTAAGGTCAAGGATGAACTGGTTGCATTTGGTAATCCAGGTGAAATTAAAGTCGATGAAAACGGTGTAATCGGCGGCGGTATTCATTTAAGACCAGAGGAAGTCAATAAGCTAGTTGAAGAGCGCGGTGATGAAGTTGTTTTCTTTGACGGTCGTAATGCATTTGAAGCCAAGGTGGGTAAATTCAAAGATGCAGTGGTGCCAGATATAACAACATCACATGACTTTGTTAAAGAGATTGAAAGTGGAAAATACGATCACATGAAGGATAAGCCGGTTGTTACATACTGCACCGGTGGAATTCGCTGTGAAATCCTTTCGGTTGTCATGAAGAACCGTGGCTTTAAAGAGGTTTATCAGATAATGGGCGGAATCGTCCGCTACGGAAACGCTTTTGGTGATGATGGTCTGTGGGAAGGCTCTCTCTATACATTCGATGATCGTTTGACTATTGATTTCAGCGATCACACAAAGCTCATTGGCACATGCGCCCACTGCGATGGGCCAACTAAGGAGTTTAGAAACTGCCAAAAACCTGAATGCCACCAGCTAGTTCTGCTCTGTGATCCATGTTATGACAAGCATTTAGATATGCCGTGTAAGCATGATCGCGAGATTAAACGCAACCGCGATCTCGTTGGTTGACATGCTCGCAGTAGATTTGGGTCAATCTGGAAGCCGTATTATTTCTGGTCAAACATTAATTAATTCCACTCGCGGTAAATTAGCTGGAGAACCTCCGCTTTCATCATTACGTGCAGTTTTTGAAAGTATTGAAAAATTGCAAGCAGATACGGTTGCACTCTCTTGTACGGGATTTCGCGGCGTTGTCACAGATCCACAACCATTTCTAGCTATATGTAATGAGTTTTTTGGAGCAAGCAAAGTGGCAGTTATGGATGACGGTCTAGCTGGCTTCATTGGAGCTCTTGGTGGCGGCAATGGTGTTGTTCTTTCCATTGGTGGTGGGGTCGTAAGTGTTGGTAGAAATGACACACACTTTGCTCACCGTGATGGATTGGAAA
The DNA here is from genome assembly GCF_002288185.1 of Candidatus Planktophila vernalis. Classification (NCBI taxonomy): domain Bacteria; kingdom Bacillati; phylum Actinomycetota; class Actinomycetes; order Candidatus Nanopelagicales; family Candidatus Nanopelagicaceae; genus Candidatus Planktophila; species Candidatus Planktophila vernalis. The sequence continues at coordinate 972,898 of NZ_CP016776.1, forward strand.
GCACGTTCGGCGATGAAGGCGGCGGTTTCTGGCTCGGAAAATTAGGTCTAACAAGAGCGCTAGGTATTCGCCAAGGTCGCGGTAACGATCAAATTCTCTTGAATACTTTTAAAGATCAAGTTCTGGCATATGACGCCCTCGCCATAAAAAATGCAGTAGATGCAGCATCTCTTGCCATTGCCTCAGCTAAAACTCTACTTGCTGCAGCAGATGCTGGAAGTCCAACTGCAATTGCAATTCGCAATGAAGGTGCAGCACTTCTTGCACAGACAGTTATTGCAACATGGTTAGGTGCGGGTGGTTCACTTGGGGATGCACCTGAGATTGCGATTCAAGGCGGACCCTCTAAGAATCCTGCTTACGTGAGTGCCATACAGAGCAATATCTCTCGTTCACTTCCACACGCTAAATTTGTAACTGCTCGTGGAGACAACTTAGATGGAGCGCTTTGGATTGCAAATAATATGTTGAGTGATGCCGATCCACTGCTTCGCTGGGCAAGCAAATAAGCTTTAGAACATCTAGCAACAGATTAAAGCAGCCCGTACTCACCAGCTTTAGAGATTAGCCAAAGGCCAGGCTTATAGCCCGGCCTTTGGCTTCCTATCCCCTCGATATAAAGCTACTTCGTGTAAACAGCTGTCCAATCAGAGATTTGCATGATGTACCACTGTCCACCTTCGATTGCCTTTGGCAATGTCAAATCACCTTCGGCCACATCTGGGCGAGCCTTAGCAATTGGCCCATGAACTTGGGCAACATACATGTAGTAACGACTCTTGTCGGTTTTACCCTTTGATAAAAGATCAGTCACATCAATAATGCCGCTGGACTCTTCATCCTTAGAAATAAATGAAGCTGCACCTTCTGCGAAGTACTCATCCTTGAACTTTGCAACTATTCCAACCGCACCATCCTTAATGCGGTAAGAAACTATCCGTGCAACCAAAGCGTTATTGCCTGGATCTTCTTGGATTAATACATTTCCAGCACCGTCAACTGTGATGTTGTCAGGCTTGCTCAAAAGCGGTGCTTCGCTACCATCAAGTAGAAGCTCAAGCGTTCCACCCTTGGCTGGATTGCTAATGTCTGTAAAGCGCAAACGCCATAGCGCTCCACCATCACGTGAAACTGTAGGTGTTGCAGGATTTGGGGCTGTTGCCTTTGGGTCCTTGTTTGACTCTGTAGTCACAAAGTAGAAATCATTTGGATTCTTTGGGTCAAAAGATCCATCTTCAACTCGGGCAAGTTCAATTCCCTTTTCACGAGCCTGGTCATTTTGAAGCTTTCCATTGACTGTTGTGTCAATCTTTGTGAATTTAACTTTAAATGCCTTGTTCTTTCCGTGATTTGCACGGATTTCGTTGTCATTTGCAACTGGTGCAGATGGATCTTGCGCTAAAACATATCCAGAACCATTTGTAAGTCCAGCTTTCTCATACCAGGTGCCCGTTTTTGTCTTAGTTCCCTGGTACATCCAAAGTTGGCTGTCAGTTGCTGAACCGTCTTCCATTCCCATAACAGCAGTTGTCTTTCCTTTATTTGGTGTTGGAATCAAGTTTTCCCATGCAGCAAGTCCAAAGCCAGGAATCTGAACTAGTTGACCATTCATATCACTGACGAAACCACGAGACTCATCTCCACCTTCTTCACCTGTTAGAAAAACTGCGCCTTGGTAACCAAGACCTGAGCTCTTGTCATAGAAAGAACCTTCTGGGGCAAGAGTTGCTGAGCAAAAACGATTTAAAAGTAAGGAATGATTAGGAGTCTTATACTCATCGAGAACTGCTGCATCCGTTGGCGCACTAGGCTTATTTCCAAACTTGGCTAATGCGTAGTTATACCAAACCACATCCGTGATGAAATCTTTTGCCTTAGTGACCGACTTCGTGGTTAAGTCATAATGCATTTCGCTAATGAAGGATCCCTGAGTCAATCCACCTGCAGAGTTGCGCCCTGCTGCGATTGCATTAGTTCCACTCCACTCATGGTTAGTAATTATGCGGAGCTTATTTCCAGACTTGACCACACCTAATCCATCAGGAATTCCTGGAACTAGATAAGTACCAACAATATCTCCAGCTGAAACAACTGGAGTCAACTTCACGGTGCTTGCAACACCTTCCATGTAAACTGGCGCGGCTGAATTTGCGCCAGCTAAGCTTCCTGAGAATGCAGTTACAAATGCAGTTAAAATCACTGCAGTACGCACTGTTGATTTTTTCACTATAACTCTCCCACTTGTAAGGTTGACTAATATCAACGGCAGTAGTTAATTGAATAGAAGTTAACTGTGGGACTGCATTGGGATAATGCGAGATTAAGAGTTGGCTTCAATCTAGAAAATCTAGGTGAATACGAAGAGTCACAAATTAACAATTGCTGACAGATGGTTAACATCTGCCAGCAATGTGCTGTGGTAGCCCCGACGGGATTCGAACCCGCGTAGCTGGCTTGAGAAGCCAGAGTCCTAGGCCGCTAGACGACGGGGCCCTAGTGTTTCCATTTAAATCTTTACATCGCTGGGGTACCAGGACTCGAACCTAGACTTACTGAACCAGAATCAGCAGGGCTGCCAATTACCCCATACCCCAAAAACAGCAGGAGCAAAGAATACCAAAGGATTTAGAGCTCTAACCCCGCGCGAATACGGGCCAATGAAGCCTCTTTGCCAAGTAATTCCATAGATTCAAATAACGGTGGTGAAATCGTGCTACCTGTTGTTGCAATACGTACTGCACCAAATGCAATACGTGGTTTTAATCCCATCTCTTCAATCAAAGATGATCGCAGCGCAGCTTCGATACTGTCGTGATTCCATGCAGCCAGTGGTTCCAACTCTTTAAGTGAGCGCTGTAATACCTGCTTTGAGGCATCATCAGTAATCTTTGCAACACTATCTGCCTCAACAGCAAAGTTTTTAACAAATAAGAACTTGAGCATTGCTGGCACTTCACTGAGCATGATGATTCGCTCCTGAATGAGTGGCAGAGCTAGCTTTACTAGTGCAATCTCATCTGCGGTACCTGTAATGACTCCGGCCTTAGTCAAAAATGGCAGAGACCAATCTAGGAATTCATCGATAGTTAAGGCACGGATCTTGTCACCATTGATTGCTTCAAGCTTTTTCATATCAAAGCGCGCAGGTGAAGAGTGAACCTTTTCAACAGTGAAAAGCTCGGTGAGCTCCTTCATTGTTACGTTCTCGTGATCATCGCCAGGTGACCAACCCAGAAGGGCTAAGTAATTACAGATTGCCTCAGGCAAGAATCCCTTATCTCTATACCAAGCAATTGAAACTTCACCATTTCGCTTTGAAAGCTTTGCATTGTCTTGGCCCATAACAAATGGCAAGTGAGCAAATACTGGGTAGTCCTCTAACGCTAAGCCCATAGCCTGATACACACGGATCTGACGTGGTGTGGAAGAGAGAAGATCCTCACCGCGTAGAACGTGTGTGACCTTCATTAAAACATCATCAACTGCAACGGCTAATGTGTACAGAGGTGAGCCATCACCGCGTACTAATACAAAGTCAGGAACGAATTTATGATCAAAGGAGACATCTCCACGGATTAAGTCATTAAAGGTTGTTCCACCATCAGGCATACGCATACGCACCACAGGCAAGCGTCCTTCTGCCTTATATGCTGCGATTTGATCAGAAGTTAAGTCACGGCAGTGACCGTTATATCCCGGTGCAACATTTGCTGCACGTTGTGCTTCCCGAACTGCTTCTAACTCATCAGCTGAGCAATAGCAGTGATAGGCATCTTTTTGATCAAGAAACTTTTGTGCCCATTCGGCATATATTCCTAAACGCTGTGACTGTAGGTACGGGCCGTTATCGCCACCAACTTCAGGACCCTCATCCCAGTTCAGGCCAAGCCATTTCAACGTATCGATTGCAGCTTGAATGTATTCATCTGTAACGCGGGTGGTGTCTGTATCTTCAATTCTAAAAAGGAAAGTTCCACCTGTATGGCGGGCATAGGCCCAGTCAAAGAGTGCTGTGCGGATATTTCCCACATGCAAATCCCCAGTTGGAGATGGTGCGAAGCGAACCTTTACTTTTTTGGTCAATTTTTTCTCACTTTGTTTGTTAGTTCGCCTAAACCTTCAATAGCCATTGTCGCATCTGCCCCAGCAACCATTGGGCCAATACCTGCTGGTGTTCCAGTCAAGATAACATCACCTGGGAGCAAAGTCATGACACGAGAGACAAAGTTAATGATCTCTGGGACTTTAAACATCATGTCACTCAATTGAGCAGACTGCTTAATTTCACCATTTACTGTTGCTGTGATTTTCTGTGTGCCAGGAATAAAGTCTGTATCAATCCATGGGCCAACTGGGCAGAAAGTGTCAAAGCTTTTTGCACGAGTCCACTGACCGTCTTTTTTCTGTAAATCTCTTGCCGTTACATCATTTGCGATGGTGTAACCAAAGATCACGTCATTAACGCGCTCGATAGGAACATCCTTGCAAAGGCGACCAATAACAATTGCTAACTCAGCTTCATGGTCAACTCGCTCTGACATCTCTGGCCAAACAATGGTGTCATTTGGTCCGATAACAGAAGTGTTAGGTTTTAAAAAGATGATTGGTTCATCTGGCACAACCCCACCCATTTCAGCTGCGTGATCTGCATAGTTCTTGCCGATGCAAACAACCTTAGAGCGAGGAATAACTGGTGCTAATAGGCGCACTTTAGAAACAGGAACTGTGGCTGCAGTCTTTTGAATCCCTGAGTAGATGGGATCTCCGGTAATGACTGTGATTGTGGCATCGTCTTCTAGAACACCAAAGAGTGGGTCGGTTCCGAGTCCTGAGTCAGGGCCTGGAGAAAAACGGACGATGCGCATTGGGAGATTCTATCTCTTACTCGTGGTCTTCAATCTCTTTCTCAAGACGCTCGATTAACACGCTACTAATTCTTCGACGGCGGCCCAAAGGGCGCTCTGAAGTGATTGACCAACCATGTAATGAAACTGTTGATCCAGCAATTGGCACACGGCCCAGCTTTTGCGCCATTAATCCACCGATTGTGTCGACATCCTCGAAATCAGATTCATTGATTTCAATCTTCAATTCATCAGCAAGGTCCTCGATGTGAAGAGAAGCATTTGCGCGTGCTTTATCTGGTGACAACCAAACAAAGTCATCCTCTCCATCATCAAACTCATCTTCAATCTCGCCCACGATTTCTTCAATAATGTCTTCAATTGTGATGATTCCAGCGGTTCCGCCATATTCATCAACCACTACAGCTAAGTGAATCTGATTGCGCTGCATCTCTTTTAGGAGCTCATCGGCCATCTTGATTTCAGGAACAAAGGTGGCTGGGCGCATGTGTTGTTCAATGTTTTCTGTTTGTTCAGCCTCATGGTGATCAAGTGCGCGACGAGCTAAGTCTTTAACATAAACAATTCCGATGATGTTATCTGGGCCTGTTCCGACTACTGGAATACGTGAGAAACCAGAGCGAAGTGCAAGGGAAAGGCCTTGACGTAGAGTCTTGTCCTTTTCAATCCAGACCATGTCTGTGCGAGGAACCATCAGTTCGCGCACCAATGTATCACCCAGTTCAAATACTGAGTGAATCATTTCGTGCTCATCTGACTCCACAAGACCACGTTCATGCGCTTGATCCACTAAATCCCGAAGTTCTGCTTCTGATGTAAATGGGCCAGAGCGAAAACCTTTACCAGGAGTTAAGGCATTACCAACTGCAATAAGAATCTTTGTTACTGGACCTAGTGCAAATGCAAGGCCATAAGCCACGATAATTCCATAGCGCGCGTACTTGTGAGGCTGTTGTTTACCCAGAGTACGTGGACCAACTCCCACTACAACATAGGAAAGCACAACCATGATTGCAACCGTTATTGCCATCGCTTGTGCGGAAGAGTAATTGCGCAGCAAAATCACTGCTAATAAAACCGTGGCAGTGAACTCACAGAGCTTTCGAACCAGAAGAATCACATTGAGATACCTAGCTGGCTGGGCGCTGTATTTGCGAAGTAGTAATCCCCCACGCTTGCCCTCTAGCTCTTCAACGACGATGCGAGAGATTGATGTAAGAGCAGACTCAGATGCAGCTAAAAATCCTGCAAAAGCCAACAATAAAATGATGCTAACAATAGCTATCGGACTCATTGAGTTTGCTTCCACTTTTCTACGATTTGTTCCTGCAGGGCAAACATAATCTTTTCTTCTTCTGGTTCTGCATGGTCGTAGCCAATTATATGCAGTAAACCGTGTGTGGCCAGAATATAAATCTCATGCTCAGTTGAATGCCCAGCAGTTAGCGCCTGAGCTGCAGCAAAAGTTGGGCTAATCATGATGTCGCCAAGAGTGACAATCTCACCTTCTGATTCTGGCATGTCCATAGGAAATGAAAGAACATCTGTACTGCCGGGTTCATCCATCCATTTAATGTGAAGTTCAGTCATGTATTGATCATCAATAAAACCAAGATTGAGATCGCACTCAGGATTGAGTTTTAGCTCACCCATGGCAAATGTAAGCAGTGAAGTAACTTCCGCACTTGGGACTAACTGCCCCGAACTATTTGTGACTTCTATTGTCATCTATTTGCGAATCGGACGAAGGGCTTGCTTCGCCTCATCAAATTTGTCATAAGCCTTCACGATGTCGCCAATCAAGCGGTGGCGAACAACATCCTCAGCGGTGAGTTCAAGGAAGGCAATGTCATCAATGTCTTTCAAGATATCTCTCACAACTCGAAGTCCTGAGTGCTGACCATTAGGTAGATCAATCTGAGTAACATCGCCAGTAATAACCATCTTTGAACCAAAGCCCAGACGAGTTAAGAACATCTTCATCTGCTCTGGGGTTGTGTTTTGTGCTTCATCCAAAATGATAAATGCATCATTGAGTGTGCGACCACGCATATAAGCAAGCGGTGCTACTTCAATGATCCCGCTCTGCATCATGCGTGGAATAGTTTCAATATCAATCATGTCGTGCAGTGCATCAAAGAGCGGGCGCAAATATGGATCAATTTTCTCATTAAGCGTTCCTGGCAAGAAACCTAGATGCTCCCCTGCTTCAACTGCTGGGCGAGTAAGAATGATTCGGTTGACTTTTTTAGCTTGCAGGGCAGAGACAGCTTTAGCCATAGCTAAATAGGTCTTGCCTGTTCCAGCTGGCCCAATACCAAAAGTAATTGTGTGATCTTCAATTGCATCCACATAGCGCTTTTGATTAGCAGTCTTTGGTCGAATGGAGCGGCCCCGGTTGCTAACAATATTTAGGGAAAGAACCTCTGCTGGATGATCTACTGGCTTGCTCTCAAGCATTGCAATTGAGCGGGCAACAGCGTCAACGCTTAGAACATTTCCTGAGCGGATAACAACCATGAGTTCGCCGAAGAGATTTTCTAGGGCCATGCAATCAATGTGAGGGCCGCGTAAAGTAATTTCATTACCGCGAACAGTGATGTTTACGGAAGGAAAAGCTGCTTCAACAGCGCGAAGGTTGTCATCATGTGGTCCGATCAGTGCAACCATGGGAATAGCGGTTGGGACCGTGATGAGTGTGCGTTCCATTAATGCCAAATCTATCTTTAACCTGGGGGCCAGGCCAGTCCACGCCCACCAAGAAGATGCAAGTGAGCGTGAAAAACTGATTGTCCGGCCTCTGCGCCAGTGTTAAAGACGGTTCTGTAACCAGTTAAGCCGTTAGTTGCAGCAATCTCCCCCGCGGCGACAAAAAGGTCGGCGGTAAGTGTGGGAGACATCTTGGCTAACCCAGCAGCATTTTCAACATGCAGAGTGGGAACAATCAAAACGTGGGTAGGTGCTTGTGGGGCAATGTCATTAAATGCCACAACATTTTCATTGCGAAAAACTATTTGTGCAGGAATATCACCGTTGATGATTTTGCAGAACAAGCAATCGGGATCTAGCGCCACGTAATTACCATACCTTGAGCAGGGCTGAAATAGCCGCCACTGCCGCAATACCTGCATGTGCCGAGCGCAAGATTGGTCGACCCATCAAAGCAACCTTTGCCCCTGCTTCAACAAATTGATCTAGCTCTGTTGGTGTAATTCCACCTTCAGGTCCAATAATGACAAGAAGGCTTGCAACATTGTGTGAAGAGATTGCATCACTGAGCTTTGTTGTTGTGCTTTCATGGAAAACAATTGCCAAATCACTTAACTTAATCGCTTCACAAATCTGCTGCGTAGTTGCTATATCTGTAACTTCTGGAATTCGTAGTCTGCGTGATTGCTTACTTGCCTCACGTGCAGTAACTGAGAACTTCTCAGATACTTTTCCGATGCTGCGCGAGGCCTGCCATGGCACGATGCGATCAACGCCGGCCTCAGTTAGTAGCTCAATGGCCTCTTTGGCTCTATCACTCTTCGGTAACGCCTGAACAACTGTAATTGTTGTTGGAAGTGCCTCTTGAAAACCAGATGCCATAACCTCAACTTCAAGGGACTTCTTCTTAACTGCAAAAGCTTTAACTTGGCTCCAACTGCCTTGACCATCACTGAGCATGAACAAATCCCCTGCTTTCATGCGCAAGACCCGCACGGCATGGTTTGCATCTTCATTATCAAATTCATATATCTGCCCCACTGTTGTTGGCAGGTCATCGACGAAAAATAGAGTCAACATTATTTGGTGAACGCACCTTTGATCTTGGAAAAGATTCCACCATCAGGGTTTTTCACATGGGCATCTCCTGATTTTTCCCCACGCAGATCTGCAAACTTCTTCAGTAGCTCTTCCTCTTCACGGCTAAGTTTTGTGGGAGTTTGAACTTCAACGTGAACAACCAAATCTCCACGGCCACCATGGCGCAAGCGAGTCATACCTTTGCCCTTAATGGCAATCGGTGTTCCACTTTGTGTGCCAGATTTAACATTTACTTCAACTGGGCCATCTAAAGATTCAACTGTGACTGTTGTGCCAATAGCTGCAGCGCTCATGGAGACAGAGAGTGACATATGCAAAGTATCGCCTTCGCGAATCAAATAGTCATGATCTATCTCAACTATTTCAACATACAAATCGCCTGCTGGTCCCCCGCCATGTCCCACTTCGCCGCGGCCAGATAGTTGTATGCGATTTCCTGTTTCAACTCCAGCAGGAATCTTCACTTGAATATTCTGGCGAGATCGAACACGACCTTCACCAGCGCACTCACGGCAAGGATTTTGAATAACACTTCCATAACCACCGCAAGCATTACATGGGCGCGATGTCATTACTTGACCAATAACTGAGCGAACTACTTGTTGAGTTTCACCTCGTCCTCTACACACCGCACACGTTGATGGTTGAGCACCATCAATACAGCCACTGCCTGTGCACTTAGGGCACACAACTGCGCTTTCAACAGTTATCTCGCGCTCTGTTCCAAAGCATGCTTCATGCAAATCTACTTGCACACGAATGAGTGAATCTTGCCCTGCGCGCATACGTGGACGTGGCCCACGTGATCCACCGCCACCAAAGAATGCATCCATGATGTCGCTAAATCCACCACCAAAACCACCACCACCAAATGCGCTTCCGCCCATGTCATATGACTGACGCTTTTGAGAATCACTTAAAACTTCATAGGCAGCAGTGATTTCTTTGAACTTATCTTGCACCGCTGGATCTGGATTCACATCTGGGTGCAGTTCACGGGCTAACTTGCGATAAGCCTTCTTGATTTCATCAGCTGAAGCTTCGCGCGTAACACCAAGGGTTTGGTAATGATCGCTCAACTTATGCACCTTCATCTATGAAACGGCCAACATAACGAGCAACTGCAGAAACTGCAGCAATTGAACCTGCGTAATCCATACGAGTTGGCCCTAAGACACCCACTGCGCCATGTTGGGCCGACTCCACACCGTAACCAACCGTAACCAATGATGTTGATTGCAAATTTGTCTCGTTCTGCTCGCTACCGATTCGAACGTGCACCGTTGAACGCGCCTCATCTAGCAAACGCAAGATAACAACTTGTTCTTCAAGTGCTTCAAGAATGGGCGAAAGAGTAAGACCTAAATCTTCACCAGATCGAGCCAAGTTTGCCGTTCCAGAGATCGCCATCTTCTCTCGGCCTTCACCGATAATCGGGAATGTAACAACAGCAACTTGTTTTGTAATATCTGCCAACAACTTGGCAGATCTTTTCAATAAATCCTCTAGATCATTAGAGCCTTGAAGAAATGTTTCAATTGCACGGCGCTCAGCTGCAGATAGAGGCTTAACTGTTGCTAACTTATCTACAAAAACTCTGTATCCAAGATCAGTTGGAATACGGCCAGCACTTGTGTGAGGTTGAGTGATCAAGCCCTCTTCTTCAAGAACAGCCATTTCATTTCGAATAGTTGCAGGTGAAATTCCGAGTCCATGGTGATCGGCAATTGACTTTGAGCCGACTGGTTCCTGCGTCGAGACATACTCATCGACAATTGCACGGAGGATTTCAAGACGGCGTGATGACATAGTGGGCCTAGGTTACTAGAAAGTTATTTCTCGCACGATTCGATCTGCAATCAAGCGCCCCACTGGAGTCAACAAGACGCGATCATCACGCAGTTCGATATATCCATTTTCACGATAAGTCCCCAGAAGCTCTAGCTGATGCGGCTCCAGGACTGAAATCTGCAAACCATCTCGCATCCGAATTCCAAGCATGATTGATTCACGAGCTTTTTGTTCTGAGGTTAAATCTTCACTTTCATGAATGGGTGATTGTGAAGCAAATAGCTTTTCTTTATAAGCATTAGGGTGCTTAACATTCCAAAAACGTTTTCCATCAATGTGGGAATGCGCTCCTGGTCCGAGTCCCCACCAGTTTCTATTCTCCCAGTAAGCAATGTTGTGTCGGCATTCATGAGAAGGCTTAGACCAGTTAGAGAGTTCATACCAACTAAGTCCACGCTCTTCACACATTTGATCTACTAGTAAATACATATCTGCCATCAAATCATCATCTGGCATTGATAGATCACCACGTTTAATCTGGGCAGCTAACTTTGTGCCAGTTTCAACGATGAGGGCATATGCACTGATGTGATCGATATCTAGATCAAGGGCAGCTTGGACACTCTCACGCCAATCATCTAATGATTCCCCTGCAGTTCCATAAATTAAGTCAACGCTAATACTTTTAAATCCTGCGGCGCGTGCCATATCAACTGCGCGCTTAACGTTCTCAGGGTTGTGTGTGCGATCAAGGACTGCCAACACATGTGGTTTAGCAGATTGCATTCCAAATGAGATGCGATTAAATCCCACTTCTAGATAGCGCTCTAGCTTCTCTTTCGATACTGAATCAGGATTAGCTTCAAGGGTTATTTCACAATCTGCGCTCAAACCATTGCGAGCTTTAATCGCTGCAATTACTCGCCCTAAATCATCTGCTGGAAGCAAAGATGGTGTTCCTCCCCCAAAGAAGATTGTTGGAACTGGGTCTTTGGGCGCAGCATGTAACTCTTTTAAGACGGCATCGATGTAGTCATTGCTAACGATTTCAAGGGTTGCATCATCTTGGAGCTCTGACGGGGTGTATGTGTTGAAATCACAGTAGCCGCAGCGCTTAATGCAGTACGGGATATGTACGTAAAAAGAGAGCGTCATTGCCCTGCTTTGCGAGCAGCCTTGACCTTTTCAATATCTGCATCGGTCGCAAGTGCTGCTACGAAAGCCTCTTGTGGAACTTCAACGCGTCCCACCATCTTCATGCGCTTCTTACCTTCTTTTTGCTTCTCCAAAAGCTTTCGCTTACGAGAGATATCTCCGCCATAACACTTAGCCAAAACATCTTTACGGATAGCACGGATACTTTCGCGGGCAATAATGCGAGAGCCAATTGCTGCCTGAATAGGAACTTCAAACTGCTGGCGCGGGATTAGTTCACGTAGCTTGCCAGTCATCATCACGCCATAGGCATAAGCCTTATCGCGGTGAACGATTGCGCTGAACGCATCAACGGCTTCACCTTGAAGCAAGATATCAACCTTTACCAAATTACCTTCTGCATCACCCTTTTCTTCATAATCTAAAGATGCATAACCCTTGGTGCGAGATTTAAGTTGATCAAAGAAGTCAAAGACAATTTCAGCTAGTGGCAAGTCATAACGGATTTCGACTCGATCTTCTGAGATGTAATCCATGCCTAGTAAAATTCCGCGGCGCTCCTGGCATAGCTCCATGATTGTTCCAATGAACTCAGAAGGAGCAAGAATCGTTGATTTAACAATAGGTTCATAAACAGTTGCAACTTTGCCTTCAGGAAACTCTGAAGGATTAGTAACGCGAATCTCTTTGCCATCATCCATCACTACGTTGTAAACAACGTTAGGGGCTGTTGAAATCAAATTGAGTTTGTGTTCGCGCTCTAGACGCTCACGCACGATTTCCATATGTAGCAAGCCCAGGAAACCGCAACGGAAACCAAAGCCTAGAGCTGCAGAGCTCTCTGGTTCATAGACAAGTGCTGCATCATTGAGTTGTAACTTATCGAGTGCTTCACGAAGCACAGGAAAATCTGCACCATCTAGTGGAAAGAGCCCAGAGAAAACCATGGGCTTTGGATCTTTATATCCAGCAAGTGCTGTCTTTGTTGGGTTGTTATAGGTAGTAATCGTGTCGCCCACACGTGATTGGCGCACATCTTTTACACCAGTAATTAAGTAGCCTACTTCGCCAACACCTAAGCCTTTAGATGCAACTGGTTCTGGTGAAATAACGCCAACTTCTAGGGCTTCATGTCGAACTCCAGTTGAAAACATTTGAATTTGTTCGCGCGGAGATAAGTGGCCATCAATCACACGAACGTATGTAACAACACCGCGATAGGCATCATAAACAGAGTCGAAGATAAGTGCGCGAGCTGGTGCACTTGCATCACCAACAGGTGCTGGGATTTGGGCAATGATTTGATCAAGTAGTTCTGCAACTCCATCGCCAGTTTTACCTGAAACGCGCAAACAATCCTCTGGCTCACAACCAATGAGCTTTGCTAACTCGGCAGCAAACTTTTCAGGTTGAGCGTTAGGAAGATCGATTTTGTTGAGCACAGGAATAATCGTCAGATTATTCTCCATAGCTAAATAAAGATTTGCCAGAGTCTGAGCTTCAATTCCCTGTGCACAATCCACAAGAAGAACAGCGCCTTCACAGGCAGCCAGTGAGCGCGAAACTTCATAGGTGAAGTCAACGTGTCCTGGTGTGTCAATCATGTTCAGGATGTATTCCTGTCCATCGATTCCACTGCGCCATGGCAGACGTACTGCTTGAGATTTGATCGTGATTCCGCGTTCGCGTTCGATATCCATGCGGTCGAGATACTGCGCACGCATATTGCGAGCTTCTACTACTTCGGTAATTCCCAACATGCGATCGGCAAGAGTTGATTTACCGTGATCAATGTGGGCAATGATGCAGAAGTTACGTATCTGCGCCGGATTAGTTGCTGCTGGTTGCGGCGCCTTAGCAAGTGAAATTGCAGGCATGAACCTAGCCTCGCTTTAAGATCGAAGAAAAATTAACGTGCGCCGGCTTTGGCAGCTGCCTTAGCCATTGATGACTTCTTGTTTGCTGCAGTGTTCTTGTGAAGAACACCCTTTTGAACAGCAACATCTAGAGCCTTAGAAGCTGTGCGAAGCTCAGTTGTGATTGCAGATGAATCTCCTGCGCTAACTGCCTCACGGAATTTACGGACAGCGGTCTTGATAGATGAGCCCACAGACTTATTGCGAAGGCGTGCCTTCTCGTTGGTCTTGATGCGCTTAATCTGAGACTTGATATTTGCCACGCTGTAGTACTCCGAACTTCTAGGTGTGTGTTGAAGGGTAAAGGTTACCTGTTAGGGCCCGAAGGCTCAAATCAAGCGGTAATTATGCCTGAGGAGGCTGCTCGGCGGCGCTTTCGCCCACCAGCTGGCTTGGTCTCTACAGGTGGTTGATCATCATTTAAAGATTCATGGAATTCATGCTCAGTGGCATCTTTTTCCTCTGCATCTTCATGTTGAGATGATGGAACATCTAGTTGTGGCATTGGTGCCTTCATCTTCACAGGCTCCATATGAATATGAATTCCGCGTCCACTACATGAATCACATGTAGTTGAGAAAGCTTCAATGAGTCCCTGTCCAACACGCTTACGTGTCATTTGAACAAGACCAAGGGAAGTAACTTCTGCAACCTGGTGCTTGGTGCGATCTCGACCTAAGCATTCAACGAGGCGGCGCAAAACCATCTCGCGGTTAGATTCCAAAATCATATCGATGAAGTCAATGACAACAATTCCACCTAAGTCACGAAGACGAAGTTGACGGGCGATTTCTTCAGCTGCTTCTAAGTTGTTCTTAGTAACAGTCTCTTCAAGGTTTCCGCCCTTACCAATAAATTTACCGGTGTTAACATCGATAACAATCATTGCTTCTGTGCGATCGATAACAAGTGAGCCACCTGAAGGCAGGTAGACCTTGCGATCAAAAGCTTTAGCCAGCTGCTCTTCGACTCTAAAGTCTGCAAAGAGATCACCGGTGCCTGTGTATTTTTCAATCTTTGTTGTTAGCTCTGGAGCGATAAAGCCAAGATAACTTGTGACTTCATCCCACGCAGTTGCACCTTGCACAGTGAGCTTGCGGAAATCTTCATTGAAGATATCGCGGATAACTCGAACAGCAAGATCAGGCTCTTGGTAGAGAGCAACTGGAGGATTAAAATTTGTGTTCTGCGTCTTGGCATAGATGTCATCCCATTGAGCCTTAAGACGTGCCACATCACTGGTTAAATCTTCTTCGCTCACACCTTCAGCAGCTGTGCGAACAATAACGCCAGCTTCTTCTGGGATTAAGTTCTTCAAAATTGCTTTCAGGCGTGTGCGCTCAGTTTCAGGTAAACGCTTTGAAATACCAGACATTCCGCCACCTGGGACATAAACAACATAGCGTCCTGGCAAGGAAATTTGGCTAGTTAAACGCGCACCCTTTTGACCAATAGGATCTTTTGTAACTTGTACTAACACTGGCTGGCCAGTCTTTAATACAGTTTCAATTTTACGTGGTTCAGATTCAGAAATTCCTGCAGCATCCCAGTTGACTTCACCGGCATACAACACAGCGTTACGACCCTTACCAATATCAACGAATGCAGCTTCCATAGATGGAAGAACGTTTTGAACGCGACCTAAGTAGACGTTACCAACGTATGAAACGTTGCTATTGCGGTTCACGTAATGCTCAACCATCACGCCATCTTCAATAACGGCGATCTGTGTGCGATCTGCAATCTGACGAACAAGCATTTCGCGATCTACATTTTCACGGCGTGCTAGGAATTCTCCATCAGTGATAACTGTTGAACGCTTGCGATATGGCTCGCGGTATTCAGAGCGAGCGCCACGGTCATTGCGATCGTTGCGATCACGACGTCCTCCACGGCGATCATTGCGATCTGGGCGTTCAGTACGTGCTGGACGAGCTGGGCGTTCGCGAACTTCGCGGACCTTAACAACTGTTACAACACCATCTTCATCAATTACTTCACCTGGTGTTACACCCTCAGCATCTCCTGCTGCGCGGCGACGTCGGCGGCGACGATGTGTTGTTCCATCGCTATCAACTGCCTCTTCGCCAGTTTCCTCTGTTGAATCTTCATTAGTTGCAATATCTGCGCCAGGCTTGCGGCGACCACGGCCACCACGACGGCGACGGCGGTTGCGATCTGGACGATCAGCGCTATCTGCGGCCGGTGCATCTGCTGCTGGAGCCTCTGCGACCTCTGCCTTTTTGCGCGCAGCTTTTGCTACTGGCTTATCAGGGGCTGCTTGAAATACTGGAACCGGAATAGCTGCTTTTTTGCGCGTAGCTTTCTTAGGCTCATCTGTTGTTACTTCAGTAACGCTTGCTTCTGCTTTTGCTGAAGCTTTCTTAACCGCACGCTTGCGCGGTGTTTTAGGCTCAATAGCCATGGCACCAAATCCTCTATGCGTCTTTTAAAACGCTTATCTCGTTAAAAAATCCCTGTTTTAGGTTTTTCTTACCTGTTCGCGCTGGGCTTTTACCGCGATGGATTCGCGAGCCGCGCTGAACTATGTGCCCTAAGTATGGCAGATAGGGGGCTAATTGCCTACTTCAGCCCCTGGAGCGAGCGTGAACGTTCTGAAGCAGGCCAAAACCGATCAATGTGGCAAACATCGATGATCCACCGTATGAGATGAATGGCAGTGGCACACCCGTCATCGGCATGAGCCCTAAAGTCATTCCAATATTTTCAAATATCTGAAAAGCAAACCATGCAATTACACCCGTTGTTACCAAGCGCCCAAAGGGATCGCTCGTTCTTCGCGCAATAGCAAAAGCGCGCATGAGCATAATCAAATACAAAATCACAATTAATCCACTACCTAGAAAACCTAACTCTTCACCTGCAACGGTGAAAATAAAGTCTGTCTGTTGCTCTGGAACAAATCGGCCATTGGTTTGTGGACCATTAAATAATCCAGTTCCAATTAATCCCCCAGATCCCACAGTGATGCGAGCTTGGCGAAGTTGGTATCCGGTGCCTTGTGTGTCAACGGTTGGATCTACGAAAGTTTGTAAGCGCTTAATCTGGTAATCGCTAATTACGCCAGTGTTTGTTGCAACAACGCCTCCCAAGACTGCAACTAGTAAAAGGCCAACAACCCACCTAGTTGGCGAGCCAGAAACCGCAATGATTGTTACCACTGATGCAGAGATGATAAAAACTGTTCCCATATCAGGCTGTATTAAAATAAAGATAATTGGAATAGCTGCAACTGCCAAAGCTTGGAGAACATCTCTAGAAGTAGGTTCATCACTATCGTGGGTTCGCTCAGATAAAATCATGGACATACCAATAATGATGGAGATTTTTGCTAGCTCCGCCGGCTGAATCTGGAAACCTCCAGGCAGTGCAATCCAGGCTTTAGCGCCATTGATTTCACTACCTAAACCTGGAATCAAAACGATAATCAAACCAATAACACCTAAGCCCCAGACAATCGGTGTGTAAGCACGAAGAAGTCTATAGTCAATAACCGTTGTGCCATAAGCCAAAAGTGCACCGATGGCGATGTTAATGACATGGCGCTTAAGGTAATACTGAGGATCTAAACCATTGCGCGCATACCAATCTCGGGTTGCGGCATAGACAAGTAGCGTGCCAATAAATAAAAGCGCTGCAACTGCTGCAGTTAAAACTGGATCAAAGCCATGAAAAATTGAGCTTCTCTGGCGACGATAAAGGCGCTGGCGCGCAGCTATTTGGCTCATGGCGCCTCCTTCGGCTTTGTCGCAGGTGAAATCTTAGGTAAATCTGTTGGAGGTTTTCCATATGGATAGATTGCAGCTCCTGGCACAACTTTATTACCTTTAACTCCAAAAATAGCTTCATATATCTGTTTGACACCCACACCAGAAGTTGATGCACCGAAACCACCTTGTCCAACCATCATGACAACGGCAAAACGCGGTTTCTTGCTAGGTGCAAAGGATGCAAACCAAGAAGTGTCATCTTTAAGAGTTCCGTTTGGATTTCGACCAAAGACTTGGCCCGTTCCAGTTTTTCCACTGATTTCAACTGGGAAACCTGCAAAAACTCCTGCACCTGTTCCACTAACAACCACTTCACGTAATGCGCCTTGCAGGAATTTAACAGTTGAAGGCGCAGTAGTAAGAGTTCCTAGCTTGTTTGGCGCAAAGGACTTAACAACTGTTCCATCTGTCTTAACGATGGCTTTAGCAATCAATGCCTGCCAAATGGTTCCACCATTGCCAATTGCTGCATACATCTGAGTTAACTTCAGTGGTGTTACAACAGTGTCACCTTGACCAATAGAGAAGTTCACCGCATCTCCAGCGCGCACCTTGTCACCATCGACGCAGTTTTCGGCAGCTAGTTGAATAAGAAATGGAGTCTGCTGGGCTTTAGTGGCGCGAGTTTTGTAGTTGCAATAGAAATCTTTGTTCTGCTCAAACCAACTCTTCTTATAGTCACGATCAGCTAAACGCGAGCGTGATTCAGAGGGAAGATCAATGCCTACTTTTTCAGTTAATTGGAAACTTTGCGCAGCTTTGAAGAAGTAGTCATTTGGGTTGTTTTTTGGTCGCAATCCACCATCTCGTAGCCATTCATCAAAGGCGATTTGGTACCAGATCGTGTCACAAGAGACCGCAATGGCCTTTTTCATATTCATACGACCCTGATTTTTACTATCAAAGTTTTGAAATGCGCGTGTACCCACTTGCACCTCTGAAGGACAGTTATATGAGGCGTTGAGGTCATATCCGGCAGCTGCTGCTGCAACAACGGAAACAGATTTAAAGGTAGAAGCCGGAGCAAACAAACCTTGCAGTGCTCGGTTAAGTGCAGGGACCGCCTTCTTCTCACTAAAGAGATCTGATGCTTGTTGAACCGTTAAACCTTTTTCAAATGCATTTGGATCATAGGTTGGGTATGAAGCAAGGGCCAAAATGCGCCCAGTTCTAATATCCATAACAACTGCAGCCCCTGAATCAGAGGTGTAACCATTTGCTCGTCCGCGCTTAACAGCATCAGCTAAAGCCTTTTCAGCAGCTGCTTGTAATCTAATATCTAAACTTGTAACTAAGTGATCACCAGCAATTGGTTTAGTGTTTTGACTCTCGCGAGTAATAGCTTCTTTTCGATCAACAATCAGGGTTCTAATTCCTGGAATACCGCGCAGATAAGAATCGTATTGAATTTCAAGTCCGGCCTTACCAATCGACTCACTCCTGTAATACTGCTTACCCGTATCTTTTGTTAGATCATCCTCAGTTAAAGGACCGACATAACCAAGAACATGTGCGGCGTTGACATCAACAAGACCTGGATAGCTTCGGATTGAAATTGGTTGTGCATCCACACCAGGGAATTGGTCGGGACGTTCAACGATTTGCAAGGCAATATCTGGATCTGCCTCTTTTGTAATTGGAATTGGTTGGTATCTAGAACCTGTCCAACATCCTGCACGCTCTCCCACAGGTAACTCTCCACACAGGCGTGTATTTGTATAAACATCGTTGTAATTGAGTTTAAGTAGCTTTGCAAGACGTTGCATGACTTCTACGCCTTTATCTGGCTGCTTATCAATTTCAATGCGATCGATAGTGATTGCTAAACCCACTTTATTTAGCGCCATTGGCACGCCATAAGCATCAACGATTAAACCGCGATTTGCAGGTGCCACAACATCGCGGCTTTGAATACTTAGTGCTGCGTCACGATATTTTGGGCCTGCAGCAATCTGTAGATAGAACAGGCGTCCTAGGAGTGCTACTAGTAAAGAAACAATAAGAATCTGCACAACGAGCAAACTCAAACGTGAGCGCTGGTTCATAGAACAGATCGCGTTTCAAAGACAAAGTTGTGCATAAATGAAAACACAGGCAAGACAATGGGTGTGAGCACCAAAGTCCAGAGTGAATTACCAAGGAGTGTGAGAAGGATTTGTCCGAAGCTTCCTGTTGTAACACCCAATAAGGCGCTACTAGAAAGGAAAAGGAATGAAGTGGCTAGGTTTGCAACCACTACAAAGAAAACCACTCCAATTGGGTTTCCGTTGATATTTCCATCACCGTAACCAAGATATGAAACGCCGTAACAAATAATGATCATAATCAGTGTCCATTGGCCCACTGGACCGCCTGCACCGCCAGACATATCCATCAATATGCCTGCACCAAAACCTGTTAGCGCAGCAATCTCTGGCGTGCTAATTACTGCCCACACTAGAGCGAAGATCACAAAGAGTGAGAAACCACCACCTGGCAGTTTAAATTGATTCACTACTGCTTCTTGCAAGACAAAGATGAAAAGAAATATTGGTGCTGAAAGTGAAATCTGTCGGGTCAACATGAACAACTACTCCGTTGGAGACGGTGATGGTGTTACATAAACCGTCACCGTTGGAATGGGAGTTGGGACTGGCTTAGGCGGAACTAGTGCATCACCTGGATTAGTGGATGAGGCTGCGACAACAACTGCTAGAACTCCAAGTCCACCAAAATTTGTGTAGTAACGAACGGTGCCACTTTGAGCGATTTCCCCGGCAGAGTTATCAACGGCAGTTACATAACCAACTGGAACTCCCGGGACAAAGGGACGATTAGCCACACTTCCACGCGCTAGCAACACATCGCCAACATTTACTGTTGTTAAATTATCGAGTAATTGCAGTGAACCTGAGCGTGATCCTCGGCCTGACAAAATGCCTATTTGTTGGGTTCCAGCAATGCGAACACCGATTTTAAATGATGGATCGGTTGCAAGCATCACTAATGCAGTTGTTGGGAAAACATCTTTGACCACACCAGCGATTCCAGTTTGTGAGAGCACAGTCATGTTTTTCTTGATACCTGCATTTGAACCAATATCAATAGTCACGGTTTGAGAAAAAGACTGGCTAGAGCCTTGGCTGATCACTTTTGCATTTACTACTTTATATCCAGCAGTACCAGCTAAATCTAGAATGGATTCAAGCTGTTTGAGTTGGGCATCAGCGTTCTTACGGTTGATTAAATCTGCCTTTAGCTTGGCATTATCAGCGCGCAGCTTTTCAATTTGATTGCGCGTGCGGCCTAGGTGCGTCACATCGGTTACAAAGTTTTTAACTGGTGTGAGGATGAAATTTCCAGCCTTTTGGAAAGGCGAAAGAATTGCCTGAGTACCTTGACGCGCTCCATCTAGAACTGCAACTCCACGCAAATCTAAGGTGATGAGAAACAGCGCAGTAACAATTAAAATGATTAAGAGAAGACGGGTACGACCCTCTCCGCCGTAACGCATCTTCTAATAAACCTATCGACGAGGTTCGGAGATTAAGACCTTCTCTAAAGCCTCAAACTCTTCGATACATTTTCCAGAGCCTTCAACAACTGCATCCAATGGACGTTCAGCGATGTGAATTGGCATTCCAGTTTCTTTACGAAGACGCTCATCAAGACCCTTGAGCAAAGCACCGCCACCAGTAAGAACAATTCCACGATCCATCAAATCTGATGCAAGCTCTGGAGGAGTCTTATCGAGTGTGCTCTTTACTGCATTAACAATTGCATTGACTGGCTCGTCTAGAGCTTTGCGAATCTCTGCAGCTGAAACAACGATTGTCTTTGGTAATCCTGTTGCTAAGTCGCGACCGCGAATCTCAGCATCGTTTTCACCCGCTAGTGGATAAGCAGAACCGATTGCCATCTTGATTTCTTCTGCGGTGCGCTCTCCCAAAAGAAGTGAGAATTCACGCTTAACCCAGTTGATAATCGACTGATCGAGCTCATCTCCACCTACGCGAATTGAAAGTGAACACACAATTCCACCTAGTGAAATAACTGCAACCTCAGTAGTACCGCCACCAATATCTACAACCATGTTTCCTGTTGGTTCGTGGATTGGAAGACCAGCACCAATAGCTGCTGCCATTGGCTCTTCAATAATGTAAACCTTACGAGCACCGGCGGCATATGCCGCATCTTTTACTGCGCGCTGCTCAACGCCAGTGATACCTGATGGAACGCACACAACGATTCTTGGCTTAGCCAAGTAACGACGACGGTGCACCTTTTGAATAAAGTAACGCAGCATGCGCTCAGTGGTCTCAAAGTCTGCAATCACACCATCTTTAAGTGGGCGAATAGCAACGATGTTTCCTGGAGTACGGCCAATCATCTTCTTGGCTTCAAGACCAACGGCTAAAATTCCGCCAGAATCTTGATTGACGGCAACAACAGATGGCTCATTCAAAACAATGCCACGCCCGCGCACATAAACAAGCGTGTTTGCAGTTCCTAGGTCAACGGCCATATCACGACCGATGAAAGACATTCTGCTCTGTCTGCTTTGTGAACTCATACTTTTGTACTCCTTGATTATTTAGGGAAGAAAATTTGAATCTCGCGCGCAGCTGATTCAGGTGAATCTGAGCCATGCACAATATTCTGAACAACTTTGGTGCCTTGATCACGAGCTAAGTCACCACGGATAGTTCCGGGTGCTGCAACTGTTGGATCAGTAACTCCGGCTAACGAGCGAAATCCTTCGATGACACGATTACCCGAAGCAACCATTGCAACGATTGGTCCTGACATCATGAACTCAACTAGTGGTTCATAAAATGGCTTACCAATATGTTCTGCGTAGTGTTGTTCAAGTAATGCGCGATCAGCGTTAAGTAAACGTAACGCTTCGATGGAATAACCTTTTGTTTCAACACGAGAAATAACTTCGCCCACTAAACCACGACGGACTCCGTCTGGCTTAACCAGGATTAGGGTTTTCTCAATGCTCACCTGCCTAGTCTATTAGGCCTTTTCCCCTGCTTGTGCCATGAGAGCCGCACGCGCAGCTTCTCCCTTGCGGCCCACAATGATGGCTGCGGCCCATAGTCCTAGGAATATCACCCCAATAACAAAGAAGGATGGGACGAAGAAGCCGAAACTAATCATGAAAACCTGCAGAACTGAGCCGAAATATAAACCTGAACGTCGCTTGAGAATGCCGGCAGTGAGAAATAGAAGCAGTGAAATCACAGAGCCATATATGAGGGCGGCCGTAGGTTGATCTTTCGTTGCAAGCAAAATCGCAAAACCCAAAGTCATGCTCTCCATAACAAGAACTGTTGCTCCTAGAATTCTCATTTCGCAAACTTCTTTCTCAAATAGGTTCGGGCTTCTCCAACTGTAACAACCGAGCCGGTCACAATAATCCCGACGGTATCTTCACTTAACGGTCTAGTTGCATCCCCCACCGCTCGATCAAGGGCGGTGTGCAAATCCTTTACTTCAAATACTCGATCATTTCCAAAAACAGAAGTTGCTAGCTTTTCCAAATCTGACGATGACATGGCACGTGACGATGAACTTTGAGTCACAATGACGTGATCAACAATTGGTTCTAACTCTTGCAAGATCCCAAGGGCATCTTTATCCCCAAAAACACCCACAACTGCCACAATCTCATCAAAGTTAAATTCACTCTTCAGAGTCTGCGCTAGTGCTTTAGCGCCATGCGGATTATGCGCAGCATCTAAAATTACCGTCGGATCGCGGTGAACTACCTCGCAGCGACCAGGTGAAGTAACTGCGGCAAAGCCTGCACGCACTGCTTCAATATCTAGTGGTTGATCGCCAAAGAAAGCTTCCACTGCTACCAGGGCGCTGGCAGCGTTAGCGGCTTGGTGCTTGCCATGGAGAGGCAAGAAAATTTCATCGTATGTGTCGTGCAAACCTTGAATAGTCAGGAGCTGTCCCCCGACTGCGATTGCTCTTGAGGCAACTGAATACTCAACGCCTTCACGCACAACATCTGCGCCAACTTCTGCAGCTTTTCTAATTAACTCCTTAGCAGCCTCTGGCTCTTGTTGGGCCAGCACAACAAAGCCGCCTTCTTTTATGATTCCAGCCTTAGTAGAAGCGATTTCATGCAGAGTATTGCCTAGATATTCCATGTGATCAAAGCCAATTGGCATGATTACTGAGACATCTGCATCAACAACATTTGTTGCATCCCACTGCCCACCCATACCAACTTCAATAACTCCAACATCTACAGGGTGTTCAGCAAAGGCGACAAAGCCAAGTGCTGTGATTGCTTCAAAGAATGAGATGGGATGTTCAAACTTTTCATCCATTAAATCTAAATATGCAGCAATATCGTTATAGGCAAAGATTAAATCTTTAGGATCAATGGGCTCGCCGTTAATTGAAATGCGCTCACGATAGGTTTCAAGATGTGGGCTAGTAAAGCGCCCAGTACGCAAACCATGGGCGAATAAGAGCGAATCAATCATTCGTGTTGTGGTGGTCTTTCCATTTGTTCCACCCACATGAATTGTTGGATATGTCAGCTGCGGTGAACCCAAAATATCAACAAGGGCTGCAATGCGCTCTGTTGTTGGATCAATTCGAACTTCTGGCCAGCGCGCTAGTAGCGCTTGCTCAATTGCATCAACGCGCTCTTGATCATCAGGAGAAATAATCATGCTGAAGGTAGTGCGCCAAGTTGTGCTGTGAGGCGTTCGATATCAGAACTAGTTTTAGCTAAACGTTCACGGA
Organism: Candidatus Planktophila vernalis; assembly: GCF_002288185.1. NCBI lineage: Bacteria > Bacillati > Actinomycetota > Actinomycetes > Candidatus Nanopelagicales > Candidatus Nanopelagicaceae > Candidatus Planktophila > Candidatus Planktophila vernalis. The sequence continues at coordinate 996,979 of NZ_CP016776.1, forward strand.
TTTCAACAACAACACTCTCAGGTGCTTTGGCCATGAAACCGTCGTTGTTCAACTTCACTTCTGCAGTCTGCTTATCCTTAATCGCTGCAGCTAAATCCTTTTCCAATCGAGCGCGCTCTGCGACAACATCGATTGATCCAGTCAAATCGAACTCCACCTTTACTGAACCGATTTCAACCTTTGCACTTGGTGTAATTTCGCCAAGCTCAAGGCGCAAAACAAAAGCCATTGCGCTTGAATAATCAGCAATTGCTCCCTTTGCCACAAAGCGCGCAGGAATCTTGAGTGAAGTCTTAATACCTTGATCATTTCTAAACCTGCGAACATCAGTGATGATCTCTTGCATCTGCGTAACAAGCTTCTCTGATGCTTTATCAACGTGGGCAGCATCTGCCACAGGCCACTTAGCAATAACGAGTGATTCTGCCCCAGTTAACGTTGTCCAGAGCTGCTCAGTAATAAATGGCATTACTGGGTGCAAAAGGCGCAAGAGTTGATCAAGAACATGACCCAGAACGCGCTTAGTATTTTGTGAATCAGCTCCTGCAAAAGTTTCCTTTGAAACCTCTAGATACCAGTCACATAGGTCATCCCAAGCAAAGTGATACAAAATCTCGCAGGCACGAGCAAACTCATACTTTTCAAGCAGTGAATCAACTTCAGAGACAGTCTCTGACAATCGGCTCAGGATCCACTTATCAATAGCGTTGAGTGAATCAACTGCTGGAAGTTCACCTTCAACAGTTGCACCATTCATCATTGCAAAGCGGGTTGCATTCCAGAGTTTGGTAGCAAAGTTACGTGAACCACCAATCCAGTCTTCAGCAAGTGCTTGGTCTGTGCCTGGATTAGCACCGCGTGCCAAAGTAAAGCGCAGAGCATCAGCGCCGTATTTGTCCATAAACTCAATGGGATCAATAACATTTCCGCGACTCTTAGACATCTTCTTGCCGAATTGATCGCGCACCAAACCATGCAACATGATTGTCTTAAACGGTGGCACACCATCCATAGCAAAAGTACTCATCATCATCATGCGCACTACCCAAAAGAACAAAATGTCATAGCCAGTTACTAGAACTGAAGTGGGATAGAACTTAGCTAAATCAGCGGTTTTTTCTGGCCAACCAAATGTTGAAAATGCCCATTGCCCCGATGAGAACCAAGTATCTAGAACATCTGGATCTTGTGTGTAGCCGGCAGGTGCTGATTCACCTGGACCAACAACGACAACATCACCATTTGGTCCATACCAAACTGGAATGCGATGGCCCCACCACAACTGGCGAGAAATACACCAGTCATGCATGTTATCTACCCAATCAAAATAACGAGGTTCTAACTCTTTAGGTTCAATTGTTACTGAGCCATTTCGCACAGCATCAGCTGATGCCTTTGCAAGTGGTGCAACCTTTACAAACCACTGCTTAGATAAACGTGGTTCAACTGTTGTGTCACAGCGTGAACAGTGACCCACTGCGTGAATATAAGGACGCTTTTCAGCAACGATGCGGCCCAGTGAGCGTAGTTTTTCAACCACTGCCACGCGTGCTTCAAAGCGATCCATGCCATCAAACTCAGTTCCTGTGCCATCCATAACACCGTGCTCGTTCATAATCACAACGAATGGAACATTGTGGCGAACAGCCATTTCAAAGTCATTGGGATCATGGGCTGCAGTTACTTTCACAGCACCGGTTCCAAAATCAGGATCCACTAGTTCATCGGCAATGATTGGAATCATTCGGTTAACAAGTGGCAAAAGTACAGAAGTTCCAACCATGTGCTTATAGCGTGGGTCATCAGGGTGAACTGCGACTGCGCCATCGCCCATCATTGTCTCTGGTCGTGTTGTTGCAACGGTGATGCTTTGTTCGCCTTCACCGTAGCGAACTGAAACGAACTCGCCGGAATCATCTTGGTGCTCAACTTCAATGTCAGAGAGTGCGGTTAAGCAACGAGGACACCAGTTAATGATTCGCTCTGCGCGATAAATCAAACCAGCATCATGCATCTTCTTAAACAATGTAACTACGGAGTTAGACATCGCTTCATCCATTGTGAAGCGCTCACGTGACCAATCAACTGATGAACCAAGGCGCTTCATCTGTTCAAGGATTGCACCGCCAGATTCTGCCTTCCACTCCCAAACTTTTTTAACAAACTCTTCGCGTCCTAAATCATGGCGAGATTTACCATCTGTGGCTAACTGCTTTTCAACAACGTTCTGTGTTGCAATTCCTGCATGGTCCATTCCAGGAAGCCATAGAACTTCAAAGCCCTTCATGCGCTTCATGCGTGATAAACAATCTTGCAGTGTTTGATCAAGTGCGTGACCAATGTGTAGAACACCTGTCACATTCGGTGGTGGCAAAACAATTGAGAAGGCAGGTTTGCTAGATGTTGCATCTGCCGTGAAGTAGCCAGCGCTGACCCACTTTTGATACAGGGTTGCTTCGATATCAGCTGGTGAAAAACTGGAAGCTAGGTCGCCGGACATAAGGAGCAGTCTAGATTATGCGCTCTTCTCCTCTTGACCCTTTGCTGCGCGTGAGCGCTTTGGAATATCACCAGTTCGTTTAATAAATTCAGGTTGCGCCCCATTTTCGATGCAATCTTTGTTCACAATGACTTTTGCTACATCTCCACGGCTAGGAACGTCATACATCACACTCAAAAGCGTTGATTCCATGATTGCGCGAAGGCCACGAGCACCAGTTCCACGATCCAAGGCAAGATCTGCAATGGCATCAAGTGCTGGGGCATCAAATTCTAGTTCAACGTTATCTAGGTCAAAGAGGCGTTGGTACTGCTTCACAAGAGCGTTCTTTGGCTCAGTCAAAATCTGCATGAGTGCTTCTTTGTCCAAGTTTTCAACACTTGTGAGAACTGGCAAACGGCCAATGAACTCTGGAATCATTCCAAACTTCAAAAGATCCTCAGGCATTACATCGGCAAAGATATCTTTACGGTTCTTATCGGCTGCATCCTGCAAGGTTGCATTAAAGCCAACACCAGACTTGCCAACTCGGCTTTCAATGATCTTTTCTAATCCAGCAAATGCACCGCCAACAATAAAGAGAACATTTGTTGTGTCAATTTGGATGAACTCTTGGTGTGGGTGCTTGCGACCACCTTGTGGTGGAACAGATGCAACAGTTCCTTCAAGAATCTTTAATAGCGCCTGCTGAACACCTTCACCTGAAACATCGCGTGTGATTGATGGGTTCTCAGATTTACGAGCAACCTTATCGATTTCATCGATATAGATAATTCCTGTTTCTGCCTTTTTAACATCGTAATCTGCGGCTTGTAGGAGCTTAAGCAAAATGTTTTCAACATCTTCACCCACATAGCCAGCCTCTGTCAGCGCAGTTGCATCTGCGATAGCAAAAGGAACGTTGAGCATGCGTGCAAGGGTTTGAGCCATCAGAGTTTTACCGCACCCTGTTGGGCCAAGTAGCAAGATATTTGATTTAGCTAATTCGATTTGATCTTCACGGTTGCCACTTTGCACACGCTTGTAGTGATTATAAACCGCAACAGAGAGAGACTTCTTTGCGCGGTTTTGTCCGATGACATATTGATCTAGGAATTCAAAGATTTCTTGTGGCTTAGGAAGTTCAGCAAGTCCAAGGGATGAGGCTTCAGAGAGCTCTTCAACGATGATCTCATTACAAAGTTCAATACATTCATCGCAGATATAGACGCCAGGTCCGGCAATGAGTTTTTTAACTTGCTTCTGAGTTTTTCCGCAGAAGGAACACTTGAGCAAGTCGCTTGTTTCGCCGATTCTGGTCATGGGTAAATTTTACGTTCCCCCGTGGATTTATGGTGAGGTTTTTGCGCTTACTTGTGTTCGCCGTGAGAATAATTCATAGGCAAATGCAGTTGGGTTATGAAGAAAAATCCTGGATGAAAACCAAAAGAGACGGTATCCCTTGTATGACCAAAGGGAGCCCGCCTCAAATAGTTTCATAGAAAGATTACTTAGTTGGCTTGGCCTTACGTGATGCCAATACCTGATCGATAATTCCATACTCAACAGCCTCTGCTGCTGTAAGAATCTTGTCGCGCTCTATGTCTTTGCGAATCTCTTCAGATGATTTCACAACGTGGCGTGATAAGAGATCTTCCTGCAAGCGAGTGATTCGATCGATTTCGCGAGCTTGAATTTCGATATCAGATGCCTGACCGCCACCTTCTGATGAAGGTTGGTGGATCAAAATACGTGAGTGCTCAAGTGCGTAACGCTTTCCTTTTGCACCTCCCGCAAGAATAACTGCGGCAGCAGATGCAGCTTGACCCAAGCAAATGGTGCTGATGTCTGGGCGAACAAACTGCATGGTGTCATAAATAGCAGTGAGCGCGGTGAAAGATCCACCAGGTGAGTTGATATAGATCATGATGTCGCGATCTGGATCCATAGATTCCAGAGTCAAAAGCTGAGCCATTACATCGTTTGCAACTGTGTCATCAATTGGCTGACCCATGAAAATAATGCGCTCTTCAAAGAGCTTTGTGTATGGATCTTGACGCTTGTATCCATAAGCTGTTTTTTCTTCAACAGTTGGAAGAACGTAGCGTGAGTTAATCTCTTGAAATGTCATTACGCTTTCCCTCCTGTGATTTGTCCCAATGAACTCACTACATGATCCACAAAGCCGTAATCCTTAGCATCCTTGGCATTGAACCAATTATCTCGATCTGAGTCTGCAAGAATCTTTTCTAGAGTTTGGCCAGTGTGCAAAGCGTTGAGCTCTGAAAGAGTTTGCTTTGTAATCGCCATCTGTTCTGCCTGAATACGAATATCAATTGCTGTTCCACCAATTCCACCTAGTGGTTGGTGCATCAAGATACGAGAGCTATTAGTTGCATAACGCTTTCCCTTTGTTCCTGATGTGAGAAGGAACTGACCCATTGATGCAGCCATTCCAAAGGTAACTGTTGCAACATCATTTGGAATCAACTCCATAGTGTCATAGACAGCCATACCTGCAGTTACTGATCCGCCTGGTGAGTTGATGTATAAGAAAATATCTTTCTTGGGATCCAAAGAGGAGAGAAGAAGAAGCTGAGCACAGACCATGTTGGCCATCTCATCGCGGACTTCACCTGACAAGAAAACAATGCGCTCTTCAAGCAAGCGGTTGTAAATCTGGTCTTTCATTTTGCTGTCTAAATCCACGTCAATTTCCTCCTGTATTTTTTACCTGTAGTGACCCTAACAATATTGGCGACTAAATGCTTCCCAATATCGCCAAATAGGAGCGTTAACTGGGCGATGTTCGCTCAGGGCTAAAGAGTATTAAGCCTCTTCGACTAAATCAGCAGGTGTTGGCTGTGGGCGTAATGCTTCAAGATCAATGACGGCACCTGATGCATCTTTAACCGTGATGCGCCCAAGTACTGAAGCCAACGCCTTTGCACGTGTTACTTCTGCAACCAACTGTGAAATCTGGCCTGCTTTTTGTAGTTCTTCAGCAAACTGCTGCGGAGCCATGCCATAGCGCTGTGAAGTGCGAACTAAGTACTCAGTTAGCTCAATCTCAGTGACCTGAACTTCTTCAGTTTGAACGATTGCATCGAGTAGGAAATCTGACTTAAGGGAAGCACGAACTTCACCATCAACCTCAGCACGGTGAACTGCATCTTCTAAGCGGCCTTCACCTTCAAGGTGATCATTTACTTCTAGTTCAACTAAAGCATCTGGAACTGGAATATCTAGATCTGCAAGTAGTTTTTCAACTAGGCGATCACGTGCCTGTGTTCCTTGTTCCATCTTCTTCACACGGCTTAGGCGCTCGCGGAAATCTTCACGAAGCTCGGCCAAAGTATCAAACTCTGAGGCAAGCTTTGCAAAAGCATCATCAACAGGTGGAAGCTCGCGCTCTTTGACTGCCTTAACTGTTGCCTCTACTTCACCCTTTTCGCCCTCTTGCTGACCAACAAGCTCAGTTTCAAAGCGCTTGGTGTCGCCAACATTCATACCAATCAAAATCTCATCAAGACCAGCAATCATCTTGTCTGAACCAACTTCATAGGAAAGATCATTTGCTTGTCCGCCTTCAACGCTTTCACCGTTGATAAAGGCATTCATATCTAGAGTTGCAAAGTCGCCGTTAGCAACTGCGCGCTCCACTGTTGTGAGAGTTCCAAAGCGTGTGCGAAGAGATTCAATCTGCTCATCAATGTCTGCATCGGTGACAGTAACGTCATCAACTTCAACAGTAATCTTTGAGAAATCAGGCAAAGTGACTTCTGGACGAATATCTACTTCAACAGTGAAAACAAGCTTCTCGTTATCAACGAACTCTTTGACATCAACTACAGGACGACCAATAACTGCAACTGTGTGTTCGCGAGCTGCCTGGCCATAGAAATCTGGAAGAGCTGCGTTGATTGCCTCATCGATTACAGTTCCGCGGCCCACGCGCTGATCAATCATTGATGCAGGAACTTTGCCTTTGCGAAAACCAGGAATGTTTACTTGTGTTGCTACCTTCTTATATGCATCAGCAACGTGTGTAGTCATTTCACTATAAGCAACTTCAATATCGAGGCGAACGCGTGTTGGGGAAAGTGTCTCGATAGTGCTTTTCACAATTACTCCTTGGTGAGCTAACAAGTTAAATGGAACTGGTCGGGGCGGGGAGATTCGAACTCCCGATCTCCTGCTCCCAAAGCAGGCGCGCTAGCCACTACGCTACGCCCCGAGGCGCAAAGCGAGAGTCTAGAGGAGATTTCACTCATCTCTTACCGACCCAGTACCTTTAGCCCTACGCACCACATGCGGGTGTAGCTCAATGGTAGAGCCCCAGCCTTCCAAGCTGGCCATGCCGGTTCGATCCCGGTCACCCGCTCCACGTATTTATCCGATGGAACCGACCTTAGTAATGAGGGCGGTGCCGCTGAATGAAATTGAACTCAACAAACTCGCAGTTTGTATATTTATATTGACTCCGAAAAATGGCGTTCCGCTGGCATTCGTATAAGCACCCATAATCCGTATTCCAAAATGCTTTGACTTGATGCCATTTGCATAACTTTCAGAGTTGCTAGCGATGCAATATTGATTAGTAATTGGGACACAATCTCCAGCTGTGCACACTGAAATCGTTCCACCGATAAAGAGATCTTCTGTGTTGCCCACTGGGACAAGGCCATTGACCATCACTTCAAACGTATAGCTACTGTCTGCACTCAAACTAGCTGTCGAAATTATGTCGATACTTCTGCCTCCTGAAGTTGTTACTAATGCTTTTGAACTCAATACAACCCACTGCGCACTACTAATCCCCGCAGCACCTGCACTACCAGTTGCACCTTGTGAGCCAGAACTTCCTGTTAATCCGGTGTCACCTTTAACTCCTTGAATTCCTGCATCACCCTTAGCTCCAGCTAAGCCGGTATCACCTTTACTTCCATCGACTCCATTAGTGCCTGCTGTGCCAGTGTCACCTTTAACTCCAGCAGTTCCATTTGTTCCTGCAGTACCTGCTAATCCAGTTGCTCCGGTTTCACCTTTAGCACCAGTTGCACCGATTGATCCTGTGGCACCGGTGTAACCAGTTGATCCAGTTGCACCTGTTAAGCCCGTTGCACCTTTAGCTCCATCAGCACCTTTCACGCCATCAGCACCTTTAGCTCCAGCTGCTCCATCAGTTCCATTAGCACCTGATAACCCTTGTTCTCCTGTGTTGCCTTTAGCTCCATCAATACCAGCTACAGGCACTACAACATCTTTTGTCTCAGGTACTCGTAGTGATGTTGCTAGCTTCCAAACACCTTTTGTCTTGGGCCCATAGAGATTTGCATTCTTTAAATCAATATAGAAATCACCATCTATGCCAACTGTTTTTAATGGAATTACATTGCCACTTAATATCGTGTTAGGAATTGATTTTGATGATCGCGCAGCATCTTTAACAACAAGTGAAGTCTTACCCGCAGGAAATGCTTGTGGGCTACTGATTAATGTTGTGATCAAAGCAAAAGCGATGAGAGTGGTTTTGGTTTTCATAAGAATCCTGGTTTCTGGAACGCTGGGAACGTTCTGAGAGCTAGTGTGAAACAGGTAACTCAGGGGCTAAATAGGGGGCACGGCGGCAGGAGTTGAGCGTGGAGATTGGGTAGTCCCTACAAAAGGTTAAAAACTCACAAAGTGTTCTAAGACTTACCTACTACTTTATTCAGCATAAGGGAGTTGATTACGGGTAGTCGATGACGAGGGGTCACAGACAGTTCCGCTAGATGAGAGGAAGACATGCAAATGTCATCAAATAGAAAGATTGCAGCAGTAGTTCTAACTACTTTTGCACTTTCGGTTGGCACGGTAGGTGTTGCATCAGCATCACAGACTACGTCAAAAGGAAAGTCAGTATCAGTTCGCCAAACAACCACTCGCACCACAGTTAATGCCATTGCTAATCCAATGGTCGGAGCGCTTGGTAAAAAGGGTGATCATGCTGCTGGGTTAAAGAATGTTCTAACAACTCTTGTGAGTGCAGGAACAATCACTCAAGTCCAAGCTGATGCCATCACTGCAGCCTTAACTGCAGCACAAGCGGCTCATCAGGCAAACAAGGGTGCAGATCGTTCAGCACGCGAATCACTGATTGCAACGACAATCGGTAAGAGCATATCTGAGATTCAAACCGCTCTTGCTTCTGGTCAATCTCTCGGTGCTATCGCTGGTGATAAGAGACCTGCACTGATCACCGCACTTGTTGCTGATCACACAAAGAAAATCGATGCAGCTGTTACAGCTGGAAAGATGACTGCAGCACAAGCAACAACTATGAAAGCTGATTTAACTGCGCATGTAACTGCCAAAGTTGATGCAGTCCGTCCAGCAATGGGCCCAGGAATGGGTAAGGGCGGGCATAAAGGCGGACACGGTCCTAATCACTAACTTCTGATAAAGCTAGAACCTCCTAAGGGTAAAACCCGCCACATAATGAGAATGTGGCGGGTTTTCTTTATGCCCACGTTGTTGGTGGCAAGATGGGCATATGAAGATTCACATCGGAAGTGACCATGCAGGCCTTGAGTTAAAGAGCGCTCTAGTTCAATACCTTGAGTCACAAGCTCACACAGTCACTGACCACGGCCCACATGAATATGACGCTCTAGATGACTATCCAGATTTTTGCATTCCAGCTGCCATTGCAACGGTTAAAGATGCCGGTTCATTGGGAATTGTTCTAGGTGGCTCTGGAAATGGTGAGCAGATTGCTGCCAACAAAGTTAAAGGTGTGAGAGCGGCTCTAGCCTGGAGCGTTGAAACGGCAAAGCTTGCAAGAGAGCACAACAATGCAAATGTAGTGGGTATTGGTGGACGAATGCATTCAATAGATGAGTGCAAGGCAATCATTGATGCTTTCATTGAAACGCCATTTACTAATGATGAACGTCATGTGCGACGAATCAACAAAATATCTACTTTCGAAAATACATCAAATCAGTAACTTGGTGATCTTTATCGATCCCCTGGCCTTCAAAGCGTGTAACCGGACGTGATTCTGGTTTTTCAATTACTCCCCCAGTAAATAAAGATGAGGCAGCAAAAACTTCCTGCATGCTAATTGCATAAGGAACCCAGTCAGTTGCAATATGGATGTAGCCGCCCTTTTTTAACTTTGGGTGAATGAGAGCAAGAAAGCCTTCATTAACTATTCGGCGCTTGTTGTGTTTCTTCTTTGGCCAAGGATCTGGAAAATAGAGATGGATTGCATCTAAAGATTCATCCTCAAACATATGTGGCAAAACGATATGTACATCATCTTCAATGACGCGCAGATTCTTTAAATCATTTTCCACAATACGGCCTAACAACTTGCCGATGCCTGGTGGGTGCACATCGACGGCGATGTAGCCGTTGTAAGGGTGATTTTTGGCGATGATTGCGGTTGCTTCCCCCATGCCAAAACCGATCTCCATAATGATTTTCTGGCTGGTAGGAAAGATTTCTTTGAGATTTACTTTCTTTTCCTCAACGGCAATTCCATACATAGCCTGTAGTTCATCTTTTGCTGCACGTTGGGCCTGGGTAATGCGGGAGCCTCGGATGCTATAGCTGCGTACCGATGGGCGTTCCATGTCCTAACTCTGTCATGGTTGGATTAGAACCTACAAAAGCGCCCCATCCATTAAGAGGAGTTACAAGTGCCAGGTCTGAATTTGAGCCGTACTGAAGCTAAAGATCGTGCGGAGCATCTTTACGTAAACAGCTATGCAGTCACTCTAGATGTTACAAAGGGTGAAGAGACCTTCTATTCAAAATCAGAGGTTTCTTTTACGTGCAACAAGCCTGGCTATTCAACCTTTATTGATGCTGTGGGACGCAGCGTCATCAGTGCAACACTTAATGGCGCAGCAGTTGATGTTTCTAAATTTGATGGCGAAAGCATTTTCCTTACTAACTTAGCTGCCGATAACACCTTAGTAATTGAGATGGAAGCTGAATACTCAAAGTCAGGTGAAGGTCTGCAGCGCTCAGTTGATCCAGCCGACGGTGAGATCTATTTGTACTCACAAGGTGAGACTGCGCATATTCGCAACATGTTTGCCTGCTTTGATCAGCCATCTCTAAAAGCAACATTTACTCTGACCGTAACAACACCGGGTCACTGGCAAGCAGTTTCAAATAACCCAGTTGAGTCAAAGACAACTAAGGGTGAATCAGTTGAATGGAAGTTCACAACTACCCCACGTATTGCAACCTACCTAGATGCACTCATTGCAGGACCGTATTCATCTGTCCATGATGTTTATAAAGGTGCGAAGGAGATTCCTCTTGGAATCTACTGCCGTAAATCGATGATGCAGTACTTAGATCCAGAAGATATCTTCCTGATTACTAAGCAAGGCTTTGAATACTTTGAAAAAGTCTTTGGTCTGGCATATCCATTTGAAAAATACGATCAAATCGCAGTTGTTGACTTCAACTTCGGTGCAATGGAAAACGCTGGCGCGGTCACATTCCGTGAAGATGTTCTAGTTTTCCGCTCGCACATGCCAGAAAAGGCATACCTCTCACGTGCCAACACAATCCTGCATGAAATGGCGCACATGTGGTTTGGCGACATGGTCACCATGTTCTGGTGGGATGATCTATGGCTCAATGAATCTTTTGCTGAATGGTCTTCTTATTTAGCACTCTCTGAGTCAACGCGCTTTAAGGGAGCTTGGACTGAGTTCAATAGCGCACGAAAGAACTGGGCATATCGCCAAGACCAACTCTCTTCCACTCACCCAATCATCGCTGACATGGTTGATATGGAGGCGGTAAATGCTAACTTTGATGGAATTACTTATGCCAAGGGTGCATCTGTATTACATCAACTCGTTGCCCACGTTGGTCGTCCACAATTCATCGCAGGATTGCAAAAGTACTTTGCAAAGCATGCTTGGGGTAACACAACACTTAATGATTTATTAGTAGAACTAGAAGCGGCCAGTGGTCGCAAGTTAGAGACCTGGGTCCACACCTGGCTACAAACTGCAGGCGTAAACACCCTGCGTCCACAGCTAGAAATTGATGGTGATACTTATACAAGTGTTGTCATCTCACAAGAGGTTCCTCTAGTTCCTGCTGGTTCAAAAGAGCTTCGCCCCCACCGCTTAGCTGTTGGTCTCTATGACATCAGCGGTGACTCACTTAACTTACGTAAATCTGTTGAACTAGATGTTGTTGGTGCAAGCACAGTAGTAACAGAGCTAGCTGGTGAAAAAGTTGCAGATCTTTTGCTTATCAATGACCGCGATCTTTCATATGCCAAGCTGCGCTTTGATGATCGCTCTATTGCAACGCTGAAGAAATATCTAGGCCGTTTAAATGATCCATTGGCTCGCGCTCTTAGTTGGGCAGCTATTTGGGATATGCACCGAGATGCACAAATCTCTTCTGCCGATTTCATTGAGATAGCCCTTTCTGGCTTAGCTGGGGAAAATGATGATGCAATCGTCAACATTGTTATTGGCCAACTTGGCACATCTGTAGAGGGTTATGCATCTGATGCTAATCGAGATAAGTATCGTGAGCGCTTAGCTGCTGGATTCTGGAACCTTATGCAATCAAGTGCGCCAGCAAGTGATCTCCAACTTCTCTATTCACGCGCATTTGCCGCTAACGCCCACACGCCAGAACAGATTAAAAATGTGCGCGGGATTTTAAATGGCGAAATCAAGGGTCTTAAAGTTGATACCGATCGCCGCTGGGATTTCCTCATTGCACTCACTGAGCGCGGGGCAACTACCCAAGCAGAGCTAGATGCAGAGTTGGCAAGTGATAACACCACTTCAGGAAACTTGTTGTTTGAGACTGCAAAAGCTGCAACACCAAATGCCGAGGCAAAGGCTTATGCATTCAATACCGTGATGCATCAAGATGCTCAGACTTCAGTTCGCTCTGCATTAGTTGCAGGCTTCCAACGCCCTATCCAGCGCCACCTTTTGACCCCATTTGTGGATCTCTACTTTGAGAACTTACTCTCAGAGTGGGAGTCAAAGTCTTATGAAGGCGCAGCCAAGTTTGTGACTGGAATGTATCCAAGCTGGATTATTAGTCAGAGCACACTGGATAAAACTAATGCTTGGTTAAATGGTGTGGGTAAAGATGCACCTGCGGTACTTCGCAAACTAGTTAAAGAATCACAAGACGGAGTTATCCGTGCTTTGAAGGTTCAGGGGCTAGATAATTAGTTAATTGAAGAAACTGAAGATTGTGCTTTTTCTTTTCGTGGCGCTGATGTCAACCAAGATGTAAGTGCAATAACAGTAAAGAGTCCAACAGGAATTACTACGTAAGTGAAAACTGTTTGTGCAACGCTCAAACCTGGGCCTGGGACATAGCCATCTTCAAATCTGCTCGCAAGAAATTGCATGGGTTAAGTATAAATGCTTTAAGCAGTTGCTGCTGCCACACCAAATGGCTCTAAGTACTGCAACCATCTGGCATTAGTCTGACCGGTTCCAAGAATTCTCCATGCTGCCCCTACTGGCTCACGCGGAAGTTGGCGCAATCTCCAACCAATTTCTTTGAGCTGCTTATCTGCCTTTAAGTGATTGCACTTATGGCATGCAGAGACAACGTTCTCCCAATTGTGACCGCCACCACGGCTGCGTGGAATGACGTGATCAATGGATGTGGCAGGTGCAGTGCAATACACACAACGTCCACCATCTCTAGCAAAGATTGCCCGGCGAGAAAGTGGAACTGCGTGGCGATATGGAATGCGAACAAATTTATTGAGGCGAATCACTGAAGGAAGTTCTATTTCTCCGCCAGAGAAATGTAGGACCGAACCTGACTCTTCAATCATTGTTGCGCGGTGATTGAGCACAAGGATGAGCGCACGACGTTCAGTAATGACACCTAGTGGTTCGTAGGTGGCATTGAGCACCAGCGTCCGCGACATCGCAATCCTCTCCTTGGCTATGAGCGATTGGTTTATCTTGCACCAAAACACCCGAGCGCGTGGGTATTGACTAGCGATATTTAGGTAAAGATTTGGATAAAGTCTGACTTCTATGAACGATTCACTGCAAAACGCCCTGGACTGGATAAGCGGAACCCCCCTGCGCGTAGCCATCATTCTTATCTCGGCCATGATTGCCCAGGCCTTTGGAACCCGCGCAATCGAGCGGGCCATGAATCGATTAGCAACTGCTGATCTAGTTCCAGGTCCGCGCAACATCGTTTCTCGGCAAAAAGAACGCGCTCGCACAATTGGCGGCGTCCTCTCTAGCACTTTAAAAACTGTTATCTGGGTTGTTGCAGCAGCAATGGCTCTCGGTGAATTTGGTTTTAACTTAGGACCACTCATTGCATCAGCTGGAATTTTAGGTGTTGCACTTGGTCTTGGTGCACAGACCCTGGTTCGAGATGTTCTCTCTGGAATCTTTATGTTGGTTGAAGATCAATATGGTGTGGGCGACCAAGTAGATGTTTTAGAGGTTCAAGGTGTTGTTGAGAAAGTTGGTTTGCGCGTGACATGTGTGCGCGATAAAAAGGGAACGCTTTGGTATTTGCGAAATGGCGAAATTCTAAAAGTTGGAAATCAATCTCAATCTGGTTGATTAATCATGGCAGCTGCTGCCATCTCTAAATAGCCCCACAACTGCTCTTTGTGTTCTGGTTTCATTTCTACTCCATCAACGGCTGCGCGCATCGCCTTTAGCCATGCATCATGTGCTGCAAGATTGATATGAAACTCTGAATGGCGCATGCGAAGTCGTGGATGTCCACGGTTTTCTTGATAGGTAGTTGGTCCGCCCCAGTATTGTTCTAAGAACCATTGCAAGCGCATTGCTGCAGCCTTTAAATCTGTATCTGGATACATGGGGCGCAAAATAGGATCAACGGCCACCTGAGCATAAAACTGCGCAGTTAAATCAGCAAAGAAAGCTTCTCCGCCTATTTCTTCATAAAGGCTGCTCATGTTCTAAGGATAGCCATATCGCTAATTCTCAATCTTCATAATCTTTCCCGCACTCACCGCTAATCCCAGTACTGGAATGGCTGCAAAGAAACATAGCCAGCCGTAACTCAACGTTCCGATGATTACACCAGCGAGTGCTCCCCCGCCAGCACCGGCTAAGTTCATTACTAAATCACTGGCACCTTGGGATGCAGGACGCATCTCAAGTGAGACAGATTCAGAGAGAAAAGCAGAACCTGCGATGAGTGTGCAGGACCAACCCAGACCAAGTAAGAACAGTCCAATTCCAAGTTTTACAGCATCATCTGCTGCTGCCGTGCCAGAAACAAGAGTTGAAAGCAACAAGATTGTTATACCAATTTGAATCACTCTCACTCGCCCAAGAAGATCACTTAAGGATCCAACCAGTGGCGAAAATGCATACATTCCTAAAACGTGCACGCTAATGACAAAACCGATAATTTGAAGTGAAACATCAACATGCTTCATATGAATTGGTGTCATCACCATCACTGAAACCATTGCAACGTGTCCAATTGCAATAGCGCTAATAGCAAATAACGCCTTTGGATTAGATCGAATATGTGTAAGAGCTGCCTTGGTTGAACCCTTATGTTGTTTTACCTTCGCCTGTTTTTCCGCTAAGAGATAAGGATCAGGGCGCAGGAAGAGTTGAATAACTACTGTTGCAAAAATTAATGTAAGAGCAGAGATGATGTAAGGACCAACAAGTGGCGGAAGATTGAAGCGCTCTGCCAAACGCCCTGCAGGATCCATTAAATTAGGCCCAGCAACTGCGCCAATAGTTGAACCCCAGACAACAAATGAGAGTTGTTTTGCACGGGTTTCATCAGTTGCTAAATCAATTGCTGCAAAGCGGGCTTGGTAGCCAGATGCTGATGCTGAACCAACAAGAAAAGTTCCAAGAAGCATGAGGAATATGTTCTTATGAGCACCACCCAGGATTGCACTTACTGAACCAACAACTCCTGCCACATAACCAACAGAGAGTGAAAGCCTGCGACCACCTCGGGCAGTTAAACGTGCAAGTGGCAGAGCCATTGCAGCTGCGCCTAAAACAGAGAAAGTTTGAGCAAGACCTGCCAACGTTTCTGAATCAGTAATAGATGAAACAAGTAAGGAACCAGCGGCAACAGTGCCTGCAACGCCAATGCCATTTAAGACTTGGGCAGTTGCAAGTGTTTTAACTACTTTTTGTTGCAGCGCTGTATTTGGCATTAAGAAACCAATCTGACCCACACGGCAGTATCAGTTGGCAATGTGTGACCGGTTATTGGTCCACTTGAAACTAATACCTGTGAGTTAGATGGAAGTTCAATCGGTGCACCAAAGTTGATGTAACAAGCAAAATCTCCAGGACGCTCAAATGCAACAACATCCTTGCCCGCTTCAATCCACTCCATCGGTCCATCGCCTAAGCCTTCTTCGCCTTTGCGAATAGCTAAAGCTTTTCTATACATGGACAAGGTTGATCCTTCAACACCATCTTGTGTGTCAACGGCATAAGTTCCCCACCAAGAAGATTGTGGCAACCATGCTTGTTCTGGCTTTAATGATGCGTTCGTTGAGAAACCAAAAGCGCCAGCTGGATTAGAAGTCCATGGCATTGGAACACGGCAGCCATCACGACCACGATCTGAAAAACCACTCATCTTCCAACGTGGATCAGTTAAACGATCTTCAGGAATATCGCGCACTTCAGGAACTGCAAGCTCTTCACCTTGATACAGATATGTTCCTCCAGGCAAAGCTAGTGTCATGAGCGCAGCACTTCTTGCACGCAAAGTTCCGCGCGCAATGTTGAGCTTCTTTGGATCTCCTTGGCGTGAAAGGGTTGTGTCACCGTGATTAGTGAGCCCTAGATCTAGGCGATCAACTGAGCGCACAACATCATGGTTATTAAATACCCACGAAGTAGGTGCTCCAACTTCTTCTAGTGCATCAATAGAGTTATTAATCTTTGTCTTGATCTCTTTGGCATCCCAGAGCGTTGTTAACATCTCAAAGTTAAATGAGTTCTGTAGCTCATCTGATCGAACATAACGCGCAATGCGCTCTGATGGACTAACCCAGGCTTCAGCAACTGCCATGCGATCTCCTGGATATGAATCAAGAATCTTGCGCCAAGAACGATAAATATCGTGGACGCCTTCTTGATCCCAGAAAGGCTTGTGTTCTGTGCCAAGCATGGATGCTGCTGGATCTTTTCTAATATCTGGCAAGCCCGCTTCTTTAAACATTCCATGGGCAACATCGATACGAAAACCTGCAACACCGCGATCTAGCCAGAACTTCAACACATCTTCTAAGTGGGCAACTACTTCTGGGTTCTCCCAATTAAGGTCAGGTTGTTCAACAGCAAAGAGATGTAAATACCACTGCCCTGGTTTCCCATCGGCTTCAATGACGCGCTCCCATGCGCATCCACCAAAGACTGCTTCCCAGTTATTTGGTGGCAAATCTCCGTTAGGACCCTTGCCATCGCGGAACATATAACGATCGCGTTCAGGTGAACCAGGACCTGCTTTAAGGGCAGCTTGAAACCACTTGTGATCACTTGATGTGTGGTTAGGAACAATGTCAACGATTAACTTAATTCCAAGATCATTTGCTTCTTTTATCAATGTTTCGGCCTGAGCAAGAGTTCCGTAATCAGGTTCGATATCCATGTAGTCGGCAACGTCATACCCATGATCGTGTTGAGGTGATGGATACCAAGGAGAAATCCAAATTGCATCAATACCTAGTTGCTTCAAATATGGAAGTCGTGAGCGAATACCTTCAACATCGCCAATGCCATCTCCGTTTGAATCAGCATAGGAGCGTGGATAAATCTGGTAGGTAACTGCATCACGCCACCAAGGACGCTCTTTACGAGATTTTAAAGGTGACATTCTTACTCCGTCTCAAGATATTTAGTGAGAAATGCTCGTTGTTCATCATCTATTGGATGAGACTTCTTAGTGCCCATGTCCACAGTTACTTGAACTGTTTTCACTCGGGCAACTAGCTCGCCTTTCATCTTTATCTCATAGGTCATCGTGAAAGAAGAGTTACCAATCGCGCTCACCCAAAGCTCGATATCGAGGAATGTATCGCCATCATAAATAGGTGCGATGAAATCAACTTCAGCACGGGCAACAACCATCTCTAAAATGCCTGACCAAGCAAAGCGGGCTTCTTGTGCATACGTTAAATACACAGCGTTATTAACATGACCAAAAGCATCTAGATCATCCCAGCGGACATACTGCTTACTTTGATATCTCATTTAACGGGTCAACTTTCTATATGTGACGCGGTGTGGACGTGCCGCATCAGCTCCTAATCTTTGAATCTTATTTGCTTCATAGGATTCGAAGTTTCCTTCAAACCAGAACCATTTTGAATCACCCTCATAGGCCAAGATGTGTGTTGCTACGCGGTCAAGGAACCAGCGATCGTGGGAAATAACCACAGCGCAACCAGGAAACTCTAGGAGTGCGTTTTCTAGTGAGCCCAAAGTTTCAACATCTAAATCATTTGTTGGCTCATCAAGGAGTAATAGATTGCCACCTTGCTTAAGAGTCAGCGCTAAGTTCAAACGGTTGCGCTCTCCACCAGAGAGAACTCCAGTTGGCTTTTGTTGATCTGGGCCTTTAAAACCAAAGCAGGAAACATAGGCACGTGAAGGCATTTCAACTTGGCCGACCTTAATGAAATCAAGACCGTCAGAGACAACTTCCCAAAGAGTTTTCTTTGGATCTAGTCCACCACGGGACTGGTCAACGTAGGAAATCTTTACAGTTTCACCAATCTTCACGCTTCCAGAATCTGGAGTTTCAAGACCTAGCAGCGTCTTAAACAACGTAGTTTTACCCGCACCATTTGGTCCAATGACTCCCACAATTCCATTGCGTGGCAAAGTAAATGAAAGATCATCGATAAGAACACGATCACCAAAGCCCTTAGTCAGATTTTCAACTTCAATGACAACATTTCCTAGTCGCGGTCCAGGTGGAATCTGGATTTCTTCAAAGTCGAGTTTGCGCATCTTGTCAGCTTCCGCTGCCATCTCTTCATAACGAGCAAGACGGGCTTTAGATTTAGTTTGGCGGCCCTTAGCATTTTGGCGCACCCATTCAAGTTCTTCCGTTAAACGCTTTGCACGCTTGGCATCTTTTTGGCCTTCAATCTTTAAACGCGCAGACTTTGTTTCAAGGTAGGTGGTGTAGTTACCTTCATAAGGATAAGCACGACCACGGTCGAGTTCTAGGATCCATTGCGCAACATTGTCCAAGAAGTATCTATCGTGTGTGATCGCAACAACTGCACCAGCATATTTATTTAAGTGCTGTTCTAGCCACAAAACAGATTCAGCGTCGAGGTGGTTAGTTGGCTCATCAAGAAGCAATAGATCTGGGGCTTGCAAAAGTAGCTTGCACAATGCCACACGGCGCTTTTCACCACCGGAAAGAACTGAAACATCAGCATCAGCCGGTGGGCAACGAAGTGCGTCCATAGCTTGTTCTAACTTTGAATCTAACTCCCATGCATTGCGGTGATCGAGTTGTTCTTGCAGCTCGCCCATTTCAGCTAATAACTTGTCGTAGTCAGCATCTGGGCTAGACATCTCATCGCTAATTGCATTGAATCGATCAAGCATTGCGACAGTTTCTGCCACGCCTTCTTTAACGTTATCAATAACGTTTTTGGATTCATTGAGCTGTGGCTCTTGAAGCAAGATTCCAACGGTGTAACCGGGAGTTATGTATGCCTCGCCATTTGAAGGTTGCTGTAGTCCGGCCATGATCTGTAGGACTGTGGATTTACCGGCACCGTTAGGTCCGACCACGCCGATCTTGGCGCCTGGATAAAACATAATCGTGACGTCATCAAGGATGACCTTGTCACCATGCGCTTTACGCGCTTTCTTCATCGTGTAAATGAACTCAGCCATGGAATGAAACCTTAGTGGTAGTCACGGGTAGACTATGCATTACGACCCTCCTACAAGCGCCTGTAGCTCAGTCGGATAGAGCACCCGCCTTCTAAGCGGGTTGTCGCAGGTTCGATTCCTGCCAGGCGCGCAGCAGTTTTAAAACATAAAAGAACCCAGGGCTACCCTCGTGGCCCTGGGTTCTTTTATTTTGTTATTGAGTTTTTAGATTACTTGTTTGCTCGTGCGAGTAGATCTTTCGCCTTAGCAAGGAATGTGCCCTCGATAGCAATGAAACCACTTGGGGCTGCAGCTGTTGCACACTCTGATGACAAGAAGTACTCAGCGAGTTCTTTAACGGCTGTTCCCTTTGTCTTGTCTTCATATGAAGTTTCTAGCAACATGTAGCTGATGATTCCTAGTGGGTATGCACCTGCCACCTTTGTGTTGTAGTCAAAAGTAACGATTCCGTCAGCAGCTTGCTTTGCCTCACCTAGGAAGGCTGATGTTGCAGCTGAATCTGGGTATGTGAAGTTACCTGATGCGTTACCAATATATGCAGCACGAAGACCAAATGAAGTTCCCCATTGCTTTTCTGCATATGTGATTGAGTATGGAGACTTCGCAGCAAGTGTTGCTACACCCTGTGAACCATTTGCACCAACAATGCGACCGATGTTTGCAGTGTCGTTGATGTTTCCTGGGAAGGCAGTTGTGAATGCATCGTTAGCTGGCTTTGTCCACACTGTTGGAGCCACACCATTCATGAAACGTGTGAAGTTGTTTGAAGTTCCTGAAGTATCTGAACGGAAAACAACCTTGATTGGCTTGTTAGGAAGTGTGTAGTAGATATTTTTTGAAGAGTTACGAAGAACAATTGGGTTACCGCTCTTATCTACAGCAACGTTTCCTGATGCAGTCTTCTTGTAAACAACTGACTTTACAGAGCGGTTGTTATCAGCAACGATCTCTGGATCGTTCCACTTTGTAATTTGACCAGCGAAAATCTTTGCAACTGTAGTTGAAGAAAGGTAGATGTCCTTCTTTGCAGGTAGGTTAACTAGAACTGCAATTGGAGCGGCAACGATTGGTGCGTGGAAAATTGTTGAGCGCTTCTTAGCACCTGTGTGTGCTGAATCTGAAAACCAGAAATCTCCGATTTTATTGTCGGAGTTGTTCTTGCCTGTTCCTGAACCGGTTGATGTGTAAACAAATGAGTGACCGGACTTCTTAGCAAAGCCTGCCTTGCAAGCTTCTACTAGAGGAACCACAAATGATGCACCTGAGCCCGCTAGATCAACAGCGTGTGCTGGTTGCGCAGATGAAACTGCGATTACTGCGGCAATAGCAAGGGCCTTTGCCTTAATTGAAAACTTCATTAAATACCTTTCGTAGGAGGGTAAGACGTTTACGAAAGGAAAACTACTGAGGCCAAGTTAATCTAAGGCAAGGTGTTGGTGAACAAAAGCCCTACCTTAAGTGAACAACAGGTGTCAGCCGAAACGGCCTGTTACGTAATCCTCAGTGCGCTTATCACTTGGATTAGAGAAGATCTTGCTCGTTGGGGCGGTCTCAACCATTACTCCTGGTCCGCCATCAGATAAGAAGAAAGCTGTGTAATCGGCGACGCGAGCGGCCTGTTGCATATTGTGAGTAACAATGACGATAGTCATTGACTTAGCCAACTCGGAGATTGTCTGTTCGATTCTAAATGTAGATCCTGGGTCAAGGGCAGAACATGGCTCATCCATCAAAAGTACTTGTGGTTCAACGGCTAATGCTCGTGCAATACACAAACGCTGTTGCTGCCCACCCGATAGTGCGCCTCCATGCTCGCCAAGGCGATCTTTAACCTCATTCCAGAGACCTGCGCGCGTAAGACATGACTCGAGAAGTTCATCTGTATTGCTTTTCTTTAATTGAGCAAGCTTGAGTCCAGATAAGACATTCTCACCAATGGTCATTGAAGGGAAAGGGTTTGGCTTCTGAAAAACCATTCCAACGCGAAGACGGATCTTTGTAACATCTGTTCCAGGGGCGTAAATATCTTGCCCATCCAGTAGAACTTCACCAGCAAGTGCTGCTGTTGGGATGAACTCATGCATGCGGTTGAGTGTTCTCAAATACGTTGACTTTCCGCAGCCTGAGGGTCCAATCAAAGCTGTGACAGTACCTGCAGCAAAATCCAAAGTGACATCTGAGAGAACATGCTTAGTACCAAACCACGCGTGCACTCCACGCGTCTCAAGGCCTGTGCCTAGAAGGTTTGTCCCTGGGGTTCGTTGCTCACGGTTACCTGCAACTGAGGCAAGGGATGATGGCGTTGTTGTCTGCATTTTCTTCTCCATATTGTTATCGTTATTTGAAATATCTGTTGGTGTCATCTCAAGCCACCTTCCTACCGCTGACGTAACGAGCAAGCACAAATAGAACCACAATCAGAATGAGCAGAATCAACATGCCACCCCACGCTCTTGCATATGCCTCTTCTGTTCCACCTGTGAGAAAAGCTTTCCAAATATAAAACGGTAGCGAGCCCATGGGCCCTGACATCGGATTGAAGTTAAGTGCATCTGCTCCGCCCGATACGAGAAGAATTGGCGCAGTTTCACCGATGATGCGAGCAATTCCAAGGATTACTGCAGTAACCAATCCGCTCTTAGCGGCAGGAACTACAACGCCAGAAACTGTGCGCCACTGGGTGGCTCCTAGTGCGACGCCAGCCTCTCGAAGCTCATTTGGAATTAACAGAAGCATCTCTTCAGCTGTTCGAGCAATAGTTGGAATCATCAAAATACTTAACGCCAGTGAACCCATTAAGCCGGTCAACTCCTGAGTAATTGGGATAACCAGAATTGAAAGAATGAATAGACCAGCAACAATAGATGGCACACCACTCATCGCTTGGACTAGGAATTTAATTGGTCGGGCAAATTTTCCACGAATCTCAGTTAAATACAGAGCGGTGAGAAGACCAATTGGGAAACTCACGATGAGTGCGCCACCAACCATAATTAAGGTTCCGATGAGTGCGTGCAAAAGTCCACCAGATTGAACTGGATCATTAACCGATGCCAGTGTCATGTCATTGGTAAACATTCCAAAGTGGATTCCCTTGTAGCCCTTGAGCACCACTGTTACAACAATGCTGACAATGGGAATCAAGGTCATAGTCATCGCAAGTAGTGCAAAACTGCTCAGCAGTGAATCCTTTGCAGCTGCCAAATCACGAAGTCGCAGTTGTTGCACAAAAATCAAAAGACTTGCAAAGAAAAAATATGCTGCAGCAAAACCTAGCTTGCCGCTAAGCCCTGTAAGTTCTATAGCCCCACCTGCAAGCACTCCAGCGAGAAGTAATAGAGAAGCTGTAGCCATGCGCTGAGCCATTGATGTGCCCCAAGGCGTTTGAGGTTTTGGAATTGTGGTTTGAGTCATCGTCCCTTTTTCCCAAACTTATTTATGAGCACGTCAGAAATAGCATTAACCGTCAAGGTAAGAAGGAACAAAACAAGGCCCGCTGCCATGAGTGCATTAACTTCCTCTGGACCCGCCTCGCCAAATTTTAGAAGAATAAGTGAAGCAACGTTTCCGCCGGCACCAAAAAGAACCTGCCAGTTGATCTGATAAACAACGTTAAGAACTGTGTAAACCGCAACTGTTTCACCCATGGCACGTCCAAGACCGAGCATTGCTCCACCCACTACGCCACCACGCCCATAAGGGATTACAACTGCTCTGATCATTGCAAGCTTTGATGCGCCCAAGGCATATGCAGCTTGTATACGATCCAATGGTGTTTGATCAAAGATCTCGCGCGAAATTGCTGTGACGATCG
Organism: Candidatus Planktophila vernalis; assembly: GCF_002288185.1. Taxonomy (NCBI): domain Bacteria; kingdom Bacillati; phylum Actinomycetota; class Actinomycetes; order Candidatus Nanopelagicales; family Candidatus Nanopelagicaceae; genus Candidatus Planktophila; species Candidatus Planktophila vernalis. The sequence continues at coordinate 1,020,197 of NZ_CP016776.1, forward strand.
GAATGATCATGATTGCGAGTACAAGTCCTGCAATAAAAGGTGAGCGCTCAAAAATTGGCGCAGGAACATCAAAGATTGGAATAAAACCCAGATACTTATTGAGAAGTTTTGCCCAATACTCCGCGCTACCCATCAAAACGATGAAGCCCCAAAAACCAAATAGAAGTGAAGGGAAGGCTGCCATGAGATCAATTAAAGAAATTAGCAGCTTCTTAACCGGCCCACGCGCATAGAAGGTCAAATACAAAGCACTCAAGACTGCGATAGGAACTCCCACTATGACAGCAATGAAAGCGGATAAGAATGTTCCAATAAGCATCGCACCAAGACCGAAAGTACTTTCGGCGACCTTACCCTCGGCATCTTGTAACACTTCCCATTTAGATTCTGTGATGAAAGAGAATTGCTCAACACGCAAGACACTTATTCCTTTAAGTGAAAGGAACAATGCAATCAAACCGAGAATTACTAGAGAGGTCATGCCTCCAATAGTTACAACGATGCGGAAAACTTGATCTGACAGGCGCGGCTTTGTGGTGATTTCGCGTGGGGCAGGGATTGCGCCCGGCTTGTTTTCAAGCATTGTCATGAAGCGAATCTTGTCCATACACGGGATTTATTACATAGACCAAAGGTGTCTAGAAGGTTAACAAAAGGTGAAATCACCCCTTCCCCCTTAAGGTTGCTCCTATGCCCAACGAACAGCCCAACCTGATCTGGATCGACTGCGAAATGACCGGACTTTCCCTGGAAAAAGACGTCCTGGTCGAAATAGCTGTCCTAGTCACCGACTCAGAATTAAACGTCATTGGTGATGGCGTTGATGTGGTGATTAAGGCGAGCGCTGCGCAGTTGGCCGGAATGAATGAGTTCGTCACTCAAATGCACACCACCTCTGGATTAATCACTGAAATCCCCAATGGTGTTTCAGTAACAGAGGCCGAAGATTTGATTATTAAATATCTAGAGAGTGCAAACACTTTGGCAGGTAAATCTCCATTAGCTGGCAACTCAGTCTCTGTTGATCGCTCTTTCATCGCCCGCGATATGCCACGTCTTAATGACTACCTGCACTATCGCACCATCGATGTCTCATCGATAAAAGAGTTGGCAAGGCGCTGGTATCCCAAGGCCTACTTCAACGCCCCGGCAAAGACGGGCAATCACAGGGCTCTGGGCGATATTCAAGATTCAATTGCAGAACTTGCGTATTACCGCAGCGCAGTATTTGTTCCAGGTGATGAGCAGTAACCGGTAGACTTTGGCACTCATGGTGGGCGTAGCTCAGCTGGTAGAGCACTCGGTTGTGGTCCGAGATGTCGCGGGTTCGAGCCCCGTCGCTCACCCCACTATTAACTCAAACGAATAGAGAGCTGGGCAAAAAATGATTTTTGATGTCATCATTGAAATCCCAGCAGGCAGCCGCAACAAATACGAAGTCGATCACCTCACTGGTGAGATTCGTCTTGATCGCATGCTCTTCACATCCACTCGTTATCCCTATGACTACGGCTTTGTGAAAAACACTCTCTCCCTCGATGGCGATCCACTCGATGCTCTAGTAATGCTCGATGAGCCAACATTTCCAGGCTGCGTAGTTTCCTGCAGAGCTATTGGCATGTTTAACATGACTGATGAGGCTGGCGGAGATGACAAATTACTCTGTGTTGCAGCAGGTGATATTCGCAAAGCATCCTTGCAAGATATAACTGATGTGCCTGAGTATGAACTCTCTGAAATCCAACACTTCTTTGAAGTCTATAAAGCGTTAGAGCCTGGCAAGAGTGTTACTGGTGGTAACTGGGTTGATGCCATTGAAGCCCAAGCTGAGATTGAACGATCTCGCCAGCGCGTACTAAAAACAGGTCACTAAGTTAATTACTTGGCACAACCTGTTTTGGGCACGTAGCAATAATCTTCACAATGGCCGCTTTCTCAGGGGCCGTTAACCACAAACTATATTTCGCTTTTACTGCCACCTGTCTTGCAACATAGGCACAGCGATAACTCTTCTTGGGTGGCAACCACGTTGCTGCATCCCCATCACCTTTTTGAGAGTTTAAAGAACCTTTAACTGCTAAAAGATTGAGTGGATCATTTGCAAAGGCGGTGCGCTTTTCCAGAGTTAACTTGAAAGCTCCGGTCTGCCAAGCATTTGAAAGAGCCACAACGTGATCAATCTGCACGGCGTTGCTTGTGCCAACCCCGCGCACAAAATTAATGTTTTCACCTGAAAATGGATCAGGCAGAATTCCGCTTAAAATCGTGCAGCGATCTTTATAGACAATTTCTATGAGATCTCTTTTTAACATGTCATTGCGGGTGTCACAGCTATTTCCATCCACATCTTTCCAAGCAGTACCGAACTGCGCTCGTGTGTATCCAGTCTTTGGAGCACGGCCCTTTACTGCCATCGTTGCAATCACATCAGTAACCGTTGGGCTCGCAGCGCTAGAGGCTTCTGGAATCCCTGCTAGAAAGAGCGTTAGGACTAGGGCAATCCTTATTTCCCAGTGACTCATATGACCATTTTGCCGGTGTCGGGAACGTGCAGCAAGGCTGCTCTTGCTGATAGGTTTCCACCTGCATTCAAGCGTTTCCGGCGCCTGGATGCTTCGGGTGGTTAGCTCAGTTGGTAGAGCAGGTGACTCTTAATCACCGGGTCGGGGGTTCGAGTCCCTCACCACCCACTTACGTAAGTAAGCCCGAGAATACATGCGGAGATTTCAATGAAACCCAACGAGATCCAATTTGCCCACAATCTTCAGGCCTTATCTGCGCCGCAATGTCGCCGGATTGTGGAGGCATTAGTTCAGGATTCACACACAATGAAAGATCTCTCAAAGCTCTGCAAACTCACACCTGCCTCAATTGATAAACACCTAGAAATTCTCATTCAGGCAGGATTGGTGAAAGTTCGCTCTGTCGGTGGAGTGAAGAAGGCGTATTTGCAAACTTCTAAGTTCAAACCAACATTAGATTGGTTTAACAAGCTTTCCAATTAAAAGGGCTGGGGTGATTAGCCCCAGCCCTTTTAACTAAATTGTTATGCCCCTATTGCCCTTAGTTGAAAGAACCACAGAGCTATAATTCCTACTGCTGTTATAACCATAAAAATCTCAGGTGGTGCTTTACGAGCATTTCTATTCCAGGTTGAGTCTTCATTAGCGGGAATGTCTTTAACATACGCTGCAATGTCGCCAAATACTCCAAGTGCGAAAACTAAGAAAAATGCTTCGACAATGCTCACAATGACTTTCCAGTCAGTTTGAGCTCCAGAGGAAAGATCAGAAAACGCTGTTATCGCAAAAATTGCCAGGTTCGAAAAAAGCCCGACAAGCATGACTGATGAGGTTTGTGTAGCAGCGATCTCGTAACGCTTTTCATTAATTTCACGTTGATCCATAGTATTACCAATCTGGGAAGCACCGATTTGGCTAACCGGAACCTATGTAATCAGAGCACTACTTACAAGGTACGACTTGTTAATTCCAGGTTAACATAAAGAAATTGTGGGTTTACCTCATGGGTCCTTGCTAGCTTGGTAAGGGTTCGAGCCCCTCATCACCCACTTACAACAGTAAGTCCCGAAATTTACCCTCAGCTTGAAAGCATTGATCGTCCCTGTTGATTGCCTGTGAATGCTCGTTTCAAAGAGACATTGCAATTCTCATTCATTAATATCTCTTATGTGGCGCTCTGTCTAAACCCGCAATGTCAAAAAAGGGTCTCCGATACCAGCTCTAACTGTCCATTTTGTGGTGGCAATGAAATCTCAAAGTTTGACTCTTACAGTAAATCTGAATCATTAAAAGAGGAACTGAGCATGGAGAACTTTGAAAAAACCATTAAGAATTCCCCACCGTTCGTCGAGAGAACGATAATCGGCGATGGCACAAAGGTTTCTTTCAAATCAAAGTTAATAGTGCGTCTGCAGTACTTTGCTCGAAAGCTCTTCCCTAGAAGATAGTTCAAGGAAGCCGTGGCTTGTGCAGCACTTGAACCTGCTATCCCGAGGCTTAGTAAAGAAAAGCCCTTTGTGTTTCTAACTTAAACACAGCTTTTTACTGGGGATTCTTCACTAAACAAAATGGATGACCTTCTGGGTCTAGATAGACTCTAAAGTTTGTACCTGGTTGCACCTCATGCCTAGTGGCACCGATTGCCAAGATCTTGCTTTCACCAATATCTAGATCTTTTACATGGAAATCAAAGTGAAGTTGCTGTGGGACGGGGCCTTCTGGCCAAGTGGGTGGGATGTAGTTGGCAACTTTTTGAAAGGCCATCATGCGCACACCGTTATGGAATAGATCTACCCATTCATCCCCGGCATCTTCTATCTCTCCAACATCCCAACCAGTTATCTCTGCATAAAAGCCGGCTAGGGATACTGGGTTGGCGCAATCAACGGCGGTGTAAACGTGGTGGGCGATAGACATGAGTGAGAGTGTAGAGCGCACTACCTAATAGTTGGAATACCCTTGCGCCCATGACCATGACCTCTCAGACCAAGGCTTATCTTGAATACATAGCTACTAACAACGTCTTGCCTGAAAATCCCACTCTTGAAGACCTTCGAGCAGATGCTGCTGATTACTTAAAGTATGCCGGCCCACTCTCTGATGATGTTCACACTGAACACACCTACTTCACTTCTCCCACAGCAGATCTGCATGCCGTGATCTATCGTCCTAAAAACGTGAAACCTAATGCTCCTGCACTTGTTTATTTCCACGGTGGCGGTTGGGTCTTTAGTTGGACACTGCGCTATGCCCCACAGATGTCTAACATCGCAGCAGAGACTGGTTTTGTAGTAATTGGAATTAACTATCAAAAAGCACCAGAGCATCCATTCCCAACACCTTTTGATGATTGTTATGCAGGTCTGCTCTGGGTTGCAAAAAATGCAGCACGCTTTGGAATTGATCCATCAAAGATAGGCGTGGGAGGCGATAGTGCTGGAGGCAATTTAGCCGCAGCAGTTGCACTTAAAGCCGCTGATACTGGAGATGTCAAACTTGCATATCAAATGCTTATCTATCCATGTCTAGATACTGATTTTCAATCTAAGTCATACCTTGCCCATGAAACTGGCTTTGGTTTAGAAAGTGTTGGTATGCAGTGGTGTTGGGGGCTTTATGTTCCAGAGGCTCACATGAACAACAAATATGCCATTCCAGCACGGGCAACAACATTTAAAAATGTTGCACCAGCCATCATTGGCTTAGCAGAGCATGATGTTTTGCGCGATGATGGCGCTAACTACGCAGTTGCCTTAGAAAAAGCTGGTGTAGCTGTGACATTAAAGGAATATCCAGGGACTATTCATGGATTCTTTGGTCATGGATTCATGATCGATGAAGCCTATGAACTACGTAGATGGCTCAGTGAACAGATAGTTAAAGCAGTTCAGTAGTGCTTGAAGCACACACGCTGCTTATCGCAGGCTTTTTATTTCTTGGAGCAATTCTCTACACATCTGTGGGCCATGCAGGTGCCTCTGCCTATATAGCCATTATGACTCTCTTTGATCTTCCCCCAGCAGTAATTAGACCAACGGCCCTTACTCTCAACATCTTTGTCTCGACTTTTACCGCACTTCGCTATATAAAAAGTAATTTCTTCAATAAAACCCTTTTCCTATTCCTGATTATTGGATCTGTCCCAGCTGCCTTTATTGGCGGGCGCATCAATCTATCTAGTGAAATTTATAGGCCAGTAATTGGTGTGCTGCTTTTGTTATCTGGTCTGCGCTTTTTAGTTCAAGCACTACAAACCGATAAAGCTCATAGAGAAGTAAACAAACCTTTAGCAATCTTTATGGGCGCATGCGTTGGTTTGCTCTCTGGAATTACTGGCACAGGAGGCGGAATATTCCTCTCCCCCCTGATCATTTGGTTGGGTTGGGTGAGCGTGAAAGCAGCCAGTGGAACTGTTGCTGCATTTATCTTCGTTAACTCAACTGCTGGATTGCTGGGTAACCTTCAATCAACATCTTCACTTCCAAGTGAACTGCCTGTGTTTTTAGTTGCCGTGCTCCTCGGAGCATTTATTGGCACACGCTTTGGAATCAAAAGATTCTCATCAGTGGGCGTGAAGCGGGCTTTGGGCGTTGTCCTACTAATAGCTGGCGCTAAATTCGTAATTTCTTAAGCAAGTAGTTCAGCAAGCAGAGTTTCCACGCGCTTCTTGATTTCATCACGAATTACTCGCACAGATTCAATTCCTTGGCCTGCTGGATCCTCTAAGACCCAATCTTCATAGCGCTTGCCTGGATAGAACGGGCAAGCATCTCCGCACCCCATTGTTATCACTGCATCAGATGCTTGAACTGCCTCTGGTGTGAGAATCTTTGGAACATTGTTTGCAATATCAATTCCAAGTTCTGCCATAGCTTCAATTGCAACAGGATTAATTGAATCCTTTGGGGCAGAGCCAGCAGAGAGAACCTCCACACGATCTTGTCCTAAGGCCTTCATAAAACCTGCTGCCATTTGGGAACGGCCAGCGTTATGCACACAAACAAATAGCACGGTGGGTTTATTTCTCACGAGTAAGCACCTTTGTTAAACCTAATCCAATAAGAGCGCCGAGTACTTGTGCAGCAATGAATTTGGGTGCACACTCTGGCGCTATTCCAGCAAAAGAATCGCTAAAGGTTCGTCCAATGGTGACTGCAGGGTTTGCAAAGGATGTGGAGCTTGTGAAGAAGTAGGCACTTCCAATCCAGGCAGCAACGGCTGCCGGAACTACAACAAGGTTTTTCTGATTAACCAATAAATTAATGACAAGGATTAGACCGGCAGTTGCAACAATTTCGCCTATATAGAGATTGCCACCTGAACGTATTTTCGTAGAGGCTTCAAGTAATGGGTAGCTAAACATGGCGTTAGCCAACGCTGCCCCTGTTATCGCACCTAGTACTTGAGCAAGTGAGTATTGAATGAATTGAACCGTTGAGCTCTTACCTTGAATCAGATCAACCATAGTCACAACTGGGTTGAAATGGGCTCCGCTTATTGGTGCCAAAATTGTGATTAATACATACAAGCCAAAGACAGTTGAAATCGTATTAATGAGAAGTTGCACGCCAACATCTTGGGAAAGGTTTATCGCCATAATGCCTGAACCAACAACGATTGCTACTAAAAACGCAGTGCCAAGAAACTCGGCAAACACCTTCTTCATGATTGCAGGGTACATGTTCTAGGTGAATGTAGTGCAAACAAAGAGAAAACCCCACCAGCCACTGTGGCTGATGGGGTTTGCTTTAAGCCTTGTTATGAAACAGCGATGATGTCTACAACGAAAATCAGAGTTTCATTTGGACCGATTGGGCCAGAGCCATTTGGACCATAACCAAGATCTGCTGGGATAACGAGTAAGCGACGTCCGCCAACTTTTGCACCAGGTAGACCCTGCTGCCATCCAGCGATTACACCTGCAAGTGGAAACGTTGCTGGTTGTCCACCAGACCAAGATGATTCAACAATTGAACCATTTGACCATGTCATCAGTGTGTAATGAACTGTCAGAGTAGAAGAGGCTTGAATTTCTGTGCCTGTTCCAACAATGATGTCTTGTGTTTGAAGAGTTGTTGGGGCTGCACCAGTTGGCGCTGTAATAGTTGGTGCTTCACCAGCATTAGCTGTTACTGCCGGTAGGCCATTAGATGATGTTTCTAACACTTGTTCTTTTCCTCCACATGCTGAAAGGGATGTAATCGCAAGAGCAATAACTGTTGCGATAGCTAGGTTTCTAACTTTTGATTGCATTCTTATCCTTTATTCGAGTTCGCCGATTAATCTAAAATCACCATCACCTAGTTGACCCTGCGCTCTATACATCTCAAGCTTGGCGCGAGTATCTGCGATATCAAGGTTGCGCATAGTCAGCTGGCCGATACGATCAACTGGACCAAAGGCGGCGTTTTCTGTGCGCTCCATTGATAGCTTCTCTGGTGCATAGCTAAGGGCTGGGCCAGTTGTATTAATAATTGAGTAATCATCACCACGGCGCATACGCAAAGTAACTTCACCAGTAACTGCAGATGCCACCCAACGTTGCAATGATTCGCGCAGCATTAAGGACTGCGGATCTAACCAACGACCCTCATAGAGCAGGCGACCTAAGCGACGACCCTCTGCGTGATAGTTAGCAATAGTGTCTTCATTATGAATTGCACTGATCAAGCGCTCATAAGCAATAAATAGAAGCGCCATTCCTGGAGCTTCATAAATTCCACGGCTCTTTGCTTCAATAATACGATTTTCAATCTGATCAGCCATTCCAAGACCATGGCGACCACCAATTGCATTGGCTTCTTTCATCAAAGCCACAACATCATCAAATGACTTACCGTTGATGGCAACTGGGCGACCTTGAACAAAAGAAATCTTCACATCTTCAGTTTCGATCTTTACAGCTGGGTCCCAGAAGCGAACTCCCATAATTGGTTGAACTAGTTCTACTGAAGTATCTAGATTCTCTAAAGATTTTGCCTCATGTGTTGCACCCAAGATGTTGGCATCAGTTGAGTATGCCTTTTCAGTGCTGTCGCGATAGGGAAGCTTGTGAGCAACTAAGTACTCAGACATCTCTTTACGTCCACCAAGTTCATTAACAAAATCAGCATCTAGCCATGGCTTATAGATTCTCAAATTTGGATTAGCTAAGAGGCCATAACGATAGAAACGCTCAATGTCATTGCCCTTATAGGTTGAACCATCACCCCAGATATTTACTGAATCTGCATGCATGGCACGAACCAGCATGGTTCCTGTTACGGCGCGGCCCAGTGGGGTTGTGTTGAAATATTGTTTTCCGCCTGAGCGAATATGAAAAGCTCCGCAAGCAATTGCTGCTAAACCTTCTTCAACTAAAGCGCTCTTGCAATCAACTAGGCGTGAGATCTCTGCGCCATATTCCTTGGCACGAACTGGAACTGATTCAATATCTGGCTCGTCATATTGGCCAAGATCTGCGGTGTAGGTGCAAGGAATCGCACCCTTTTCGCGCATCCATGCAACTGCCACAGAAGTATCGAGACCACCAGAAAAGGCGATACCGACTTTTTCTCCTACAGGAAGAGATGCAAGGACCTTAGACATGAGTGAAGTCTAACCGATAGTGAAGGTGGGAATTTTCTTAGAAAGGGCAGGCACTACGCCCCACTGTGTGGTGATTTCGCGATATCTGTCGATATCTAGCGCATCAGGTTGTGCCCCAGTCTTTACTGCACGAATCATGATATTTCGAGGCGTGTGTTCACCCCCGATAAATTCAATTATCTCAACGCGATAACCGACAATGCGCAATATCTGTGCACGAAGTGCATCTGTAAGTAAATCGCCCATCCGCTCTTTCATCACACCAAACTTAGTGATCGCCCCCCATGGCTCGGGGCTTTGATCCATCTGCTTTTGAATATCGTGATGACAACAAGGAGCAATCAAAAGTAGTTTGGCCCCGCCATTGACTGCCCAGGCAATTGCATCATCTGTTGCTGTGTCACAGGCATGTAGAGCGATTGCAACATCGGCCTTGTTGGCAGTTGTCGAAGCAATTTCCTCTGCCTTAAAAGTAATTGTGTCTGTGATTCCAAGCTTTGCAGCTATCTCATTGTTTCGATCACGCGATGCTGGGCGAACATCAATTCCAGTGACATGAACGGACATTCCCATGCTTCTTAAATACTGGTGGGCTGCAAAAGTTAGATAGGCATGACCACAACCCAAATCAACAATTGATAGCGGCTTATCTTTGCTTGGCTTTGCAATCTGACCAGCTTCAATTGCTGCGTTAAGTGTGGGAACGAGTAAGCGAAGGAACTCTTCTACTTGTTTGTATTTATCATTCTTCGACGGCTTGATTTGGCCCTTGTGATCTGCAATTCCAACTTCTAGGAGAAAGGGATCAGCAGGATCTAATAGGCGTTCTTTCTTCTTATCGTGAGAAAGGTTCTGTTCAAGGCTTTTGTTTTCAAAGTGGACCTGAGCCTCACCACTTTTGGTCACACGAATACTTGTTGAGCCCTCCACGTTATCCACGGTGATATTTGCATAACCGCTTGAAAGCAGCTCTAGTACTTGAGATTTATCTGCAGCAATGTTTTTTGTAGTTGTTGCTTTGCCATCGTTATAGGTGAGTTGTAAAACTATGGAGCCTTTAATTTCAACAGGTCGTATATCAATTCGCTCGTGCTCTACCTGCATATTGCGTCTTCGACCAGAGAGAACAACTCGAACTAAGGTTTTGGTATCAACGATGAGCGCGCATGCCTGCTCTAGAGCTTGTTCTATTGATTGAGGCATGTGTTATTTAGGCGAAATTACCGCTGTGCCCTTTTCGTGTGGGTAAATGGTGAGAACGTGATTAGGAAGAGCTTTAGCAAAACTCTCAGCTAACTTACGCTCTCCCTCACGATTGACGTCATCTATAACAATAACTGCCTTAGGTGAGAGCTTGGCGATGAACTCAGCGCGGGCTGGCATGCGTGCCTCTGGATTTTTAGATCCTGGTGGACCATCAACTATCAATAAATCAATGCGCTTTAAATCCTTTAAGACCGCTGTGTCATACCAATCAACACCTGAGATATGAGCTTTAAGTTGTGCAACTCTAATCTCAACACCACGTACTTTGTGCTCTTTTAAGACTCCACGAGTTATATCTGCAAATTCGCCTGAGTGATCAATACTTATTACCTTCTTTGCCCCAGCCTTGGCGACTACTAATGTGGAAACTCCTGAACCAAGTTCAACAACTAATTTCGGATTGTGTGTGCGAACTAGCTGAGCCAGAGTTAACAAAAGATCTGGAGAGGCTGCCCAGCTACGCGTTGGTGGAACTGGTGCGCTAAATTTTAAAAGGGATAACAATTGTTGCATTGCCTCACTCTGGCGATAGGACTGCCAAACTTCGGCCTTTAGCTCCTTGGTGGATGCAGCAATCTCTCGTGTAGTTCGCTCAGATCGTGAACTGACCTTTTGATGCAGAGCACGTAGTGAGCGGATGCAATAGGCAATACCTAGTGCGATGATGATTAGCAGTACGAGCGAGAGAAGTTTCACCTAGTAAGTCTAAGTGCGAGGCAGGTGAACTTCAATTGCCAAGCCACCGAGTTCGCTCTTGCGAAGAGTAAATGTCCCCTTATGTCTTTCAATAACTGCATTCATGATGCTCATACCCAGTCCCGTGCCGCCAGTATCTCGGGAGCGAGATCTATCAAAGCGCTTTAAGCCTCGGATTTTCTCTCCATAGGATTCAGGTGGTAAGCCCGGACCACTGTCTTCAATAATGATTGTGATCTGCTTTTCGGCCTTAACACTTACTCGTACTGAGGTGCTTGCGGGTGTGTGTAAGCGAATATTGGTGAGAGCGTTTTGGATAAAGCGCTGTAAATACTTTTCAGAACCAACTAATACGGCACTCTCATCAATCTGAGTGGTAACTGGATGAGTGGGTGCTATTTCTTTAAAGTCAGAGACGCTCTCACGTACTAACTGGGCAATATCAATACTCTCGAACTCAATGTTTCCTTCTTCTCCCAGCTGGGCCAACATCAATAAATCACCAATGAGGAAATCCATTCGCTTTAGCTCGCTGTTGAGTCGCTCAAATGCTGCACTCTCTCGCTCTGGATCTAACTGCTTGCCTTTGAGAAGTTCGGCATATCCCTTCACGACAGTCATTGGCGTGCGCAGTTCATGGGCAGCATCACCTATGAACTCTTGCATCTTCTGCCTTTGCGCCCGCTCTTGTGCCAAGGCCCCAGAACGAGATAACAGTGATGTTGCAATTGATGCCAGGATGTTTGCAAGAATGATGAAAATGAGAAGTCGCCAGAGATTGATATCGAGTGATCGATTGATATCCACTAATGATCCAACGACTATTAACTTATCCCCTTCAGGGATTGGAATAGTTCGAACTCGAAGATCTGGTCCCTCTAATGGTGTGCCAACAGATTGACGTAAAACAGTTACTTCACCACTTGGAGTTGCAAAACCTAAAGTTAAGTCAAGATTATTTTGCTCGATACTGAGCAGGGCGATGCTGACTGCATCCATCGGATTTACTCGAATATCACTTTCAACTTGATTGAGACGTTTATCAATCATGGCAATCTCACTGCGATATGTGCTCACAACAGCAAAGCCACCAATAAGAATTGAGAGGACCGAAGTCACAAGAGCAGTTGAGATAAGTTGCCGAGTTCTTATTTTCATGAAGACTATTTAGGCTCCTGGATTTGAAATCCCACGCCGCGAACCGTCTTAATACCTTCAAAGCCATCTCGGTGCAGTTTCTTGCGAAGGTATGAAATATAGGTATCCACAACCGTGCTTTCGGATTCGAAAGTGATTCCCCAGACTTCATCCAGCAAGAGATTCTTGCTGAGCACTCTGCCCTTTTTCTCTATCAATATCTGTAATAAGCGGTACTCGGTCGGTGAAAGGTCTATTTCTTCACCATTAAAGCTCACTAAATGCTGATCGTCATCGATTGAGATTGGTCCACATGAGAGTAGAGCAGGAGTATCAACATTTTTAGCTGAGCGGCGCAGAATCGCTTTAATGCGCAGAATCAACTCTTCAATTCCAAATGGCTTAACAACATAATCATCGGCACCAATTTTTAGTCCCCGCGTGATGTCGGCTTTATCTTCCCGCGCCGTGAGCATAAGGACTGGGGTTAAATCATTGGTGCTTCGCAAGCGCTCAACTAATTCAAATCCATCCATTAACGGCATATTGATGTCAATAACTAAGAGATCTGGCTTGTGAGTGCGCAAAAGCGTTAACGCAGACATTCCATCTGTGGCTTCGACGGTCTCAAAGCCGGCAATGCGCAAGGTGTCATTAAGGAGTGCTCGGACCCCCGGCTCATCATCAACGATCATAATTAACTGTGCCATAGGGCCACTCTTGCATGATGGGGCTATAAATCCAATAATTTTTCACTCTTCGAGGCCATTTCACAGAATAATCACAACAGTTGGATGCATCATTTAGGCATGAGACTCCGAGGGATAGCACTAGTTGTCATCTCGCTGACCCTCCTCTTTTCATCCAGCATTAATGCATCAGCTGAACCAACGCCTTCACCTTCACCTTCACCTGATTATCAGATTTTAATGAATCAATACAGATTAGATTTAGATCGATACCGTGATTTAGTGCAGGCTCGTGAAAAAGCACGCTCACAAATTAATCGCACATTTATGGTTGCCGTTAATGATGCAAACCATGAGGCTCGTATGACAATGAAAGTAGCGAAAACGGCTGCCATTAAAAATGAAATTCTTTCTAAACAAAAAATCGCTGTTACTGCAGCAAGTGTTGCTCGTGATGCCGCAATAGCTGCACTCGGTGCCCTACCAACTCCGCCTGTAAAGCCAATAAAGCCAGTTGAAATGGGAACGCTCAATAAAATGAAAAATAAGAAATCTTCTCCTTCTCCAACACGATAAAGAATTTACTCAACATCACTTTTCACTAAGTGAGATGTAACATTGAGTGACCGCCCTTATGCATTAAATCGTTATAAAAGCGAGACATTGCTGACCTCAGTTTCAGTCTTCTTGCATTGCTTGGGTTCATCAGATTCGCATAAGTTCACCTCATGAAATCTGCACCGTGGTGGAAAGAAGCCACGATTTATCAGATCTACCCACGCTCATTCTTTGATAGTAATGGCGATGGCGAGGGAGATCTGCCTGGAGTTACTAGCCAACTGGACTATGTGAAGAGCTTGGGTGTGGATGCAATTTGGTTGAGCCCTTTCTATACATCCCCTAACAAAGATGGTGGTTATGACGTTGCTAATCCCCGCGATGTTGACCCTCGATTTGGAAATCTTGAAGATGCGAAAGAGTTAATAGCACAAGCTCATAAGCGCAATTTGCGAGTAATTGCAGATATTGTTCCCAATCATTTCTCCGACCAACATGAATGGTTCCAAGCAGCATTGAAAGCTGGTCGAGGTTCGAAAGAGCGTGAGCGATTCCATTTCTATGATGCAAATGAAGATGGAACTCCCCCCAACAACTGGATCTCACTCTTTGGTGGTCCATCCTGGACCCAAGTGGCAGATGGTCAGTTCTACTTACATCTCTTTGATTCTTCTCAACCAGATTTGAATTGGGAGAATCCTGAAGTAAATGCTGACTTTGAAAAGACTCTGCGTTTTTGGATTGATTTAGGCGTAGATGGATTCAGAATTGATGTGGCCCATGGGTTGATAAAAGAAGACGTATTGACGAATCACTCTGATCCGCAAGGGTTGAGTAACGCATTGCGCCTTGATGTGGCAATGGATTCTGAAGTACGCAACGCACTCTTGCTTACAGTGCCATATTTTGATCGCCAAGGCGTGCATGAGATTTATAGAAAATGGCGCAAACTATTTGACTCATATGTAGGCCGCGAGATCATGGCAGTTGCAGAGGCTTGGGTTCATCCACCAGTAAATGCAACACGTTATGTCCGAGCAGATGAACTCCATCAAGTCTTTAACTTCGATTTACTCACAGCTGAATTTGATTCAAAGGTTCTATTTGATGTTGTAGAGAGATCTATTTCTCTTAATGCCACGGTCAATGCCCTGCCCACATGGGCTTTAAGCAATCATGACTCACCACGTGTTGCTAGCCGTATTGGTGAAGAACAAGCACGCGCACTTGCATTATTTGTTTTTGGTCTGCCTGGCTCTGCCTATGTTTTTGCTGGCCAAGAACTGGGATTACCTGATGGGCAATTACAGGATTCAGATAGACAAGACCCAACATTTCTTAGAACCAATGGGCAGATTAAAGGTAGAGATGGTGCACGTGTGCCATTGCCATGGAGCGGAAACACAACTCCGTTTGGATTTAGTACTGGAAAACCATGGCTCCCAATTTCACAGTGTTGGAGGGATCTAACAGTTGAGAGTGAGCTGGCTGATCCAAAGAGTTCACTTCATTTGTATAGAAATGCCTTAGAGCTGCGTAAAGAGTTCTTAGTTGGAGCAGGTGGAATTGCTTGGCTTGAATCCTCCCAACACGGTGCTAAAAACGATTCTTTGCTCTCATATTCCAGAGGATCTATCACAGTGGTCATGAATCTTTCAGATTCTGCCAAAGAGTGTGATGCATCCGGCAAACTGATAATCGTCAGCGGGGGCACAGTTGATGCTCGAGATGGAAAAAAGGTAATTCCAGCACGTTCAACAGCTTGGTTCTTGGCTTAACTAAATTACTTCTTTGCCTCTTAATGTTTCTCGATTGTAATCTTTACTTTTTTCATGAATCTTACGGATTTGAATATCAAAGCTCTTCATTGCAGCATCAAACGCGGCAAGATCATTGAATTCACTTGCCTCTGCTCGAAGCAGCGGCCCTGAACCATGAGAAGTCAGTATCACTCGGTGTGAGTGCTTACCTAAGCGTGGATTGGATTCATGAAGTATCTCTACTTCAACGCGGTCAATGACCACACCAAAGCGCTCCATGGAATTTAATTTCTCTTCTGCGATATCTCTAAAGTCTTCGGCAAGTTCGGCATTACGTGCATGAATTTGTATCTTCATGTTTATAAGGGTAGTACTAGAACCGCCAATGTCGCTACGAAAGCTAGAAGAAAAGATTTCCCAAGAATCTTTAACGCTGTGGCTCGATCTGCTGCTTTGTCTTGTGGGTCACTCACTCGGGAGAGATCACCGAGTTTGCCGAAATTGAACGTGCCAGCAAAACCATAAGCCAAACAGAACTTACTGCGCGATTGAACAAAGCCCACCGCTGCAACCATTAAGGGTAGAAATATTCCTACTCGTGCACCAGTTGGAGCACTAACTGAAATCAGTCCAATCAAAGATGATATGGAAAGAAATAAACCAACTACAGCAACAAATTGCCTTCTACGAATCTCTTTCTGTCCAATGTTGCATGTTCCTGCTACGTAGGTTGAATCAGACATCTTCAAACTCATCTTCGTCGATCCACGTATCTGCCGCAGTATCTTCTTGGTGTTCTATCCATGAAAGAAATGAGCCCACGGCGCGAAAAGCCAACACGGCAACAGTTACTGCTGCAATGACTCGACGAAAGGCTTTGATCATGAGACAAAAATACTCTCTATTGGGATTTCCCGCGCTAGATAGCGTTCAGGGCCCTAGTTATGTCGTCCCAAATGTCATCAACGTGCTCACAGCCCACTGATAGGCGAATGAGCTGCTCTGGAACAGTTGGAGATTCAATTGGCCAGCGGCGTCTGCGCTCCCATAGTGACTCAACTCCACCCAAAGATGTGGCATGGGCAATCATTGTTGATGATTCACAGACTTTTTGGGTTTGTTCTGCAGTTCCATCAACTTCAAAAGAAACAATGGCACCAAAACCTGGATAGCGAACACGTGAGATTTTTGGATGACTCGTGAGTCGTTTTACTAACTCCTTGGCACTCTCTTGTGACTTATTAAAGCGCAGCGGGAATGTGCGCAATCCACGCAGTGCAAGCCAAGCTTCAAATGGACCTGGGATAGAGCCATTAAAACTACGTGAATCATGCAGACGCTTAAATAGAGCAGGATCACTAATTGAGAGTGATCCCATCAAAACATCACTATGGCCAGATAAGAACTTAGTAACAGAGTGCATAGCAATGTCAGCGCCCATCGCCAAAGGATTTTGCACAAGTGGAGTTGCGAAGGTGTTATCTACAGCAACACCTATTCCTAATTTCTTAGCGGCGGTAATCAAGGCAGGAAGATCAGCCACATCTAAACATGGATTTGTTGGTGACTCTAACCAAACCAGAGCTGCGCCCTTCATTGCATCAATTACTTCTTGAGTATTGACCACATCTACGAATCTAACTTCTAGGCGACCACTTGTGTGAAAAGAATTCAGCAAACTCATCACACCGCTATAGCCTTGATTTGAAGCCACGATTGGTGCACCCATTGGAAGAATTGAAAAGACCGCACTAATTGCTGCCATGCCAGAAGAAAACGTAAGAGTTTGTCCACCCTCTAACTCACTAATTGCATCCTCTAACGATGTCCATGTTTGGTTTCCATAACGGCCATAACCAATAGGGCCACCAGAGTGAAAAGTTGATGTTAAATCAATTGAAGGATTCAGTGGTGCATCTGGTGTGACTGCTGGACGTCCTGCAGTAATTGCGCTGGTTTCAATCTTTTTGCTCATCTGCTAATCCTATGCCGATGCTTCAAGCACTGCCATTGCAGCGTTGTGGCCTGGAATGCCACTGACTCCGCCGCCACGGATTGCACCTGCCCCGCAGATAAATACGCGTGGATCATCAGTTTCCACTCCCCAACGTGTTTGCTGGCTGTCTTCACCGAATGGAAAACTCAAATCCTTATGGAAGATATTGCCACGCGGTAGGCCAACATCGCCCTCAATATCTAGCGGTGACTTAACTTCAATTGCTGCAATGACATTCTCAAGTGGTTCTACTAAATATTGATTAAGTGAGGCTAGAGCGGCTTTAAGTGCAGCAGCTTTAGCCATTTCATTATCAGTATCAAAGAGTGCAGCAGGTGTGTGCAAACCAAAAACCGTCAGCGTCTGATATCCCTGTGCCTGCAGATCCGGGCTAAGAATTGATGGATCAGTGAGCGTGTGGCAATACATTTCAATAGGAAGCATTTCTGGCACAGTGCCACCCTTTGCTTGCAGATATGTTGATTCACACTGCGCAAAAGATTCTTGGGCATGAAAAGTTCCAGCAAAAGCTAATCGTGGATCTATTCCAGATTTTAGTTGAGGCAGAGATTTCAGCAAAATATTGATTTTCATCTGCGAACCTTCAAGACTTGCAGGTGGAGTCTTTCCTCGCAGTCGAGCCAAAACTTGTGGTGCTGCATTGCTCAATACAAAGCTAGAGGTAACCGTAGTTCCATCTTCTAACGTGAGAGTTGCATTTTCTGTATCTGTTGCTACAGATTTAACTCGTGCGTTAACTTTAATCTCAACACCAGCTGCAGTTGCCACACGCACTAACTCTTTGACAAGTGCACCCATTCCACCGCGTGGAACTTTCCACTCACCAGTTCCGTTTCCGATCAAGTGATATAAAAAGCAGATGTTGGCTTGCATCTCAAATGCCGATGAAAACGTACCAATAAGCGCATCAGTCAATACAACACCGCGAACTAGATCATCCTTAAATCGTTCTTCAATTACCTCACCGATTGGGCGCTCCATCAAGTAATCCCAGACTTCTGGCATATTGATCTCTGCCTTTAACTCACTTCTACTCTTTAGAGGCTGCAGCATTGATGGGGCGATTTTTACTGCAAACTCGGCTATTTCATTATAGAAATCCTGCCAAGCCGCCCACTCTGCACCACTTGGATCTAACTCATTAAATGAATCTTCAGTTTCTTTGTCCCAATGGCGTGCCACATAAAGTCCAGAGTCTTTCCCGTTTCGAGAATATGGTGTGTAGCTAGAAACTGTTCTTGAAATGCACTCAAAATCTAACCCCAAATCACTGACAATTTGATCGGGTAATAGTGAAATCATATAGGAGTAACGCGAGAGCATGGCGTCGTATTCGGGAAATGCTCTAACACTCGTAGTTGCTCCGCCCACCTCGGCATTAGCTTCAAGAATGACTACGGACTTTCCAGCTTTAGCTAAATATGTTGCTGCAACAAGGCCGTTATGGCCACCACCAATTATCGCAACGTCATAATGAGTCACTACAAAGATTTCACAATTCGATCAATTGCTTCGGTCAAAATTGTTGGGCTTGTTGCGTAATTTAATCGCACGAACTGTGAACTTTGTGGGCCATACATATATCCAGCATTGAAAGCCACTTTGCCACGCTCTAATAGAGTTTGTGCAGGGTTCTCCCCTAAATTCAATGAAGTTAGGTCTAGCCAAGCAACATAGCTGGACTGCGGCAAATGAGTCTTTACTGATGGCAGTTTGGCGCTCAGTAAATCGCGAACCATTATTGAATTCTCTTCAAGAGTTTTCAGTACTGAATCCAGCCAGACTTCGCCATCTTTAAAAGCGGCGGCCGATGCAAAGGCTCCAAGAATTGATGATCGAAATTTAACTGCTAATGGCATCAACGCCAGCACTTCATCAATTTTCGCATTTTGTGAAACGATCAAAGCTGACTTAAGCCCAGCGATATTCCAGCCCTTAGAGGCAGAGGTAACTGCAACACCAACTTCACGGGCTGTTTCACTGATTGCCAAGAATGGTACGAATTCATGTGATTTAAAAACTAATGGCGAGTGAATCTCATCGCTAATCACTAGGACGTTGTACTTCTTGGCCATATCTGCAATCCGAGTTAGTTCAGCGCGTGAATAGATGCGACCTAGTGGATTATGTGGGGAGCAAAGAAGGTGCACCTTGATTCCAGAGGCATAAACTTTTTCAACTTCGTCAAAATCCAAACTCCATGGATTTACATCGTCACTTTCTGAACCGCTTTTAACAAAGGGAACATCAACTTTTTCTAACTGAACTTCGTTGATCCAGTTATAAAAATTTTGATAGACAGGTGAATTGATAAGAATGCGATCACCTGGCTTCGTAAAGACACGCAAAACTTCAACACAGCCAACCCCAACATCTGCTGCAATTCTTACCTGGGACTTATCTATCTCCCAGCTCCAACGCTTTGCACAGAATGAAGCAAAGCCATCGGCTAATTCAGGAACTGGCCCTAGATATCCAAGGTCTGAGTGATTCACCATCTCGATTAACACATCGCGAATTGGCTGCGCTATCGGAAAGTCCATCTCCATAACGGGAAGAGGCAGAACATCTGCTGCAAAACCTCGCCATTTTTCTGAGCTGTGGGTGAGAAGTTCACTGAGCGCAGGTGCAACAACGTTGTTATCTGACATAGCGGCTAGGTTACCCTGCCCGGCTCAATTAGCGAAAGAGGCTA
The DNA here is from genome assembly GCF_002288185.1 of Candidatus Planktophila vernalis. Lineage (NCBI taxonomy): Bacteria > Bacillati > Actinomycetota > Actinomycetes > Candidatus Nanopelagicales > Candidatus Nanopelagicaceae > Candidatus Planktophila > Candidatus Planktophila vernalis. The sequence continues at coordinate 1,040,125 of NZ_CP016776.1, forward strand.
AAACTAGGCTTCTTCTGGGCTAATGCGCCGTGTTGAATTGCGCACAACTAATGTTGTTGGAAGTACGAGTGACGGTGGATCAATATTTGGTTTGCGCAATCTCTCCATAATCGACCACGCTGCCATTTCACCCATCAATTGCACGGGTTGCTCAATTGTCGTTAACTCCGAAAACTCTGCCATCTCATGACCATCAAATCCAACTATAGAAATATCATCAGGTGCTTTAAGTCCATGTCGGCGCAGTGCTTGCATTGCACCCATCGCCATTTCATCAGATTCACAAAAAATAGCAGTTGGTCGGTTAGGACGTGCTAAGAGATCATCCATTGCACGAGCAGCAGTGTGCATTGTGAAATCGCCGTGGACTTCACGCTGTGGCAACCATTCAAGGCCATTTTCTGCCAGTACTTGCATGAATCCTTTGCGACGATCTTGGGGAACACTAAAGTTAAACGGGTCATCAGGGCGTCCTGACATTAATCCGATTTGCTTATGCCCTTGATTAACTAAGTGTTGAGTTGCTGAGCGAGCTCCAGCAATGTCATCGATTTTTACAGAGGCACATTTTTCATGCTCCATACCAACGAGTGCAATGGGGATTCCAAGGCTGAGCATAGAATCAAACTCTTCAACTGTTGGCGGCAAGCTAATAACAATAAGTGCATCAACGCGGCCCTTGAGTAATTGATGTTGAAATAAGCGCTCTCGGCCTTTCATTTGGCTGAAGTTATAGAGAAGAAGATCAAGTCCAGCTTCGCGCAAGGCTTGTTCTGCACCGCTGATAACTTGTGAGAAATACCAGCGTGAAATATATGGTGCTACAACTCCAACGCTATTTGTCCGCCCAGAGGCGGTATTTGCCGTCGAGGGTGTGAGCGGATAACTTAATTTCTCCGCAGCTGCAATAATTTTTGCGCGAGTGGAATCATTAACATGATGAAGGCCTCGAAGTGCGCGTGAAACAGTTGCCGTGGATACCCCGGCTTCCTCCGCAACTTCCTTAATGCCAGCCATCAAATGCCCCCGCATGCTGTAAAAACCTGCAAATAGTTCCGCAAGAGACTGCAAAATAGGGCATCAGCACTGCAAATGGCAATAGCTAGGAGCGATATAGGACTAAATTGGTGACCATGAGCAATCAAATTGAAACCCAGATTGATGTGTCCCTGACCGAGCGAAATCGTTTAACTGCATTTTTTCGCCTAATCCTCATTGCGCCAATAGCGATTTTCATTTTATCTTTTGCTCCGCAGCAGTTTGATTCCGACAACATGTCATTGATCGCAGGATTTTTTGTTCTGCCTGTAGCTCTATCCATAGTTTTCCGCCAGGCATATCCCTCATATTTATTGGCCTTTAATGATGCCTTCCTATCTCTCTCCACTCGTATTGATGCATACCTGCTCGTACTTACAGATGAATATCCTTCATTAGAAGAAAATGATGTTGTAAGTGTGACTTTCCCAGAAGTAGATCCAAAAGCACTTAACCGTTACCTGCCTCTTGTGAAGTGGTTCTTGGCAATTCCTCTTTACATAGTAGGTCTGATTTATGCCATCTATGCCTTCTTCCTTACAATCTTTGCTTGGGTAAGTGTTGTCCTTACAGGAAACTATCCAGAGTGGTGTGCTGAAGGTGTAGTCGGAACGATTGCTTATTGGAACCGAATTGTCGGTTATGCACTTCTTATGGTTACTGACGAATACCCAACGTTCTCCCTTTAATCTATGGCGGTCCACTCTGCGCAAAAGATGCGACGTATTGTTGCTGAAGTTGCAGAGATGGATCGCAAGTTTGCACCACTGATTGCTCGTCGCCCCCTTTGCACAATTGGTCGGAGTGCCCCAACAGAGTCACATTTTGAATCCTTAGTGAGTTCAGTTATCTCCCAACAACTAGCCGTAAAGGCTGCCGAGACAATTCATGGGCGCTTAGTTGATCTTTGTAAGGGAACAATTAATGCCAAAAAACTAATCAAACTCGATGACAGTGCGCTTCGAGAAATAGGTGTTTCTGGTGCAAAAGCTCGCACATTAAAGGGCCTAGCTGGGGCAGTTGCCGATAAATCAATTCCCATAGATACCATCGATGAAATCCATGATGATCAAGAGATTTATGACAAGTTAACTTCACTATGGGGCATAGGGCGCTGGACTGTTGAGATGTTTATGATGTTTCAACTGGGGCGCTTGAATGTTTGGCCCACTGGAGATTTAGCGGTGCGTCGGGGTTGGGACATGATTCATAAGAACAAGGAAGAAACTCTGGCTAAAGCTTTAGATCTAAAGGGCGAGAAACTGCATCCATACCGAAGTGTTGTTGCCTGGTATTGCTATCAAGCAGTTCATGAAAGCCGCGGGTTGGATTACTAAATATCCTCAAGGATTAATGAGACAGAGTTAATGCACCAGCGTTCATCCGTTGGGACGTCATAACCCTCACCTTTAAAGATATGACCTAGGTGTGAACCGCATGCAGCACATCGCACTTCAGTTCTAACACGTGGAAATAGTGAACGATCTTCAATGAGCTCAACAGCATCATCTGCAGTTGGAGCATAGAAAGATGGCCAGCCGCATCCAGAGTGAAACTTGGTTTCACTGCGGAAAAGTTCGGCGCTGCACGCTTTGCACTTATAGACGCCTACTTTGTCAGTGTCAGTGTATTCACCAGTAAATGGTCGTTCGGTTGCAGCGTTGCGTAGCACTTCATATGAAAGTGGGTCTAGCTTTGCTTTAAGAGCAGCCTCATCAATTGAGACTGGATAGTTCTTTTCACTCATGCATGTATTCCTGCACTTGGGTATGCAATGCCTGTGCTTGAGTGGCAGTCATAACCATTAGGGTTTTTCTGCAAATACTTCTGGTGATATTCCTCTGCTAAGTAGTATGGGACTCCATCAGCGCTTTTAATCTCAGTAACAATTTCATCTAATCCCGCAGAAGTTAAAACGTTTTGATACACATTACGTGAATTAACTGCTGTTACATACTGCTCAGGTGTACTTGTGTAAATCGCAGATCGGTATTGCGTTCCAATATCGCCACCTTGCTGATTTAAAGATGTCGGATCATGCATTGTCCAAAACTCTTCTAACAATCTCTGATAACTCACTTTTGACTCATCAAATGTGACTGCAACCATTTCAGCGTGACCAGTAACTCCTGTGCAGACTTGTTCATATGAAGGGTTGGGACGTGCGCCGCCCATGTAACCAACGGAAGTTTCCTTCACTCCATCCATCTGCCAAAAGCGGCGTTCAGCGCCCCAAAAGCAACCTGTTGCAAAATATGCGATTGAACTCATAGCGCTCATTCTGACAGTAAGGCGAGATAACTGCACCCGCTGATAACCTACTCATGCTCATGAGCCCCCGTAGCTCAGGGGATAGAGCACCGCCCTCCGGAGGCGGGTGCACAGGTTCGATTCCTGTCGGGGGCACTCACTTGATGCATATCACCCTATTTTTCACAATCTTTTTCGATTCATCCTTGTTTATCACTGCATAACAAGGGAGAATTACCTTCTTGCGCAACATTGATGTGCGTATATCAACCGAAAGAATTTACGTGATTTGGGTATGCCCAAATCCTTTATATGAAGGGGGTCTCCCATGGATTGGCGACATCAATCAGCCTGTCGTGATGAAGATCCTGAACTCTTCTTCCCGGTTGGAAATACTGGTCCAGCAATTACCCAAATTGAAGAAGCTAAAAAGGTTTGTAATCGTTGCATCGTTAAAGAACCATGTCTTGCATGGGCGCTAGAGAGCGGACAAGATGCTGGAGTTTGGGGCGGCCTTTCAGAAGATGAGCGTCGTGCACTTAAGCGCCGCGCTGCACGAAATCGTGCACGTTTAATGGAGCAACAGAACCAATTCTAAAGCGGGAATCGTAAGTTAGCTTGAGTTCCTGAATCAGTTGATTGCAATTTCAATACACCTTTAAGTTCATTTTCTGTCAAGGTTCTAACAATCTGAAGTCCTAGATTTGAAGAAGTAGCTAAATCAAAATCCTTAGGTAAACCAACTCCGTCATCAGTAATGTTGATGACACATTCATTGCTATAGCGAGATAGTTCAATAGTGAGAACCGAACCCTGCTCAGCTAAACCATGCTCTAGAGCGTTGTGCATTAACTCTGTAACAACAAGGGAGAGCGGCGTTGCCAGCCTTGATTCAAGTGAACCTAGCTCACCTTTTCGCTCAATTCTTAGTTCACCCATTCGAGGATTTAACTCAAGTGCATGAGTAATCAAACTAGTGAGCACTTCATCAAATGCAACTTCGTTTTCACTACTTGTAGAAAGCGTGTCATGAACAAGTGCGATGGAAGCAATTCTGCGCACCGCTTCATTAAGGGCCGATGATGCACTCGGGTCCTCAATCCTGCGCGCCTGTAAGCGAAGAAGGGCTGAAACAGTCTGAAGGTTGTTCTTAACACGGTGGTGAATCTCTCTAATGGTTGCATCCTTAGTAACAAGCTCTCTATCGCGCCTGCGAAGTTCAGTCACATTTTGAAGCAAAACAATGGCACCAATTCGATCTTCACCTTGCAACAATGGGAGCACCAGTAAGTCAATAGTTGCGCCTTGGTTATCAATATCAACACGTCGCAAGGTCTTTCCATTAAGGCGTGTGCGAATTCCTTCTTCATGAGGATTAGGAGAATTCTTGGCTACTGCTTCTGCTACTTCGCCTAATTTGTTGTTTTCAATCTCACTCTTCCAACCCATTCGGCTAAATGCAGATCTAGCGTTGGGACTTGCATAAGAAATAACGCCATTTACATCCAGGCGAATCAAACCATCTCCCACACGTGGCACTGGCTCAAAAAGTGAACCGGCATCTTTATAAGGAAAGAAACCTTCAGAGACCATCCGATAAAGGCTGTGTGCAATTTCGCGATAATTTAATTCTAAGCGGCTAGGTGAGCGCATTAACTCAGCATTGCGGTGGCGGGTTATGACAGCTATAACTTGCCCATCAAAAACAACAGGGATGGCTTCTTCCTTAATCATTAGCTCGCCGACTTGTTCAGCCTCTGAATCACGAACAATCTCACCGCTAGATAATGCAGAGTCAATTCGTGGACGGTTTCCCCACATCACTTCATCACCAATAACATCATTAGTAAAAACTGTTGCTGCAGTTGTTGGGCGAATATGTGCCACAGCAACATGGCCAGTTGGCCACATCTTCATATCTTTACGGATAGGAACCCAAAGAATGAGATCAGCAAAGGAGAGATCTGAAAGCAGTTGCCAATCAGCAACTAGCTCGCGCAGTTTGTGAGCCTGATCGATTGTCACAGAGCTACGGCTATGGATCAATGTTTCAAACTGGGGCATGTTATTTCCACTCCCCCATATTGATTTCAATCTCTTGGGTAGCAAACCAGATGAGCTCTTCTTCATCAGGAAAGAGAAGGAGTGCACATTGCACTTGTTCCCAGGTGATTGCTGAGTTCAAGGTAACCGAATTCTCATTGACTGTATTGACCTGCTTGGGCTCTAATTCAATGGCTAGAACAATTCCTGGTGCTTTATTCGATGAACGAAGTTCGAGTGCAGATTGCGCTGCCTCAAGAGATAAGAGGTATTCAATCTCTTCTTCACCTAAATCTTCATTCTCCCCAACATAAAAAGGCGTTGGGGCTAAAATTGATTCCAGTTCTTTGCTTCCAGAATTTAGGAAGGCAGCAAGCTCATCATGAGAAATTGGAAGATAGGCTCGCATGCCTTAATAGTATTAGAAGTTAGCGCTTGAGCTCACTGGCCATTGTTGCAATTGATTTACGCAGCGCAGAGCGCATATTGACCTCAATGAGTGTGGCTTTCTCCTCTAGAGCCTTAGATGCCGCCCGAAGATCACGGTTAATGGTTCGAACGCACAAAGGTCTCAGTCTCGTAGTAATTGCCAAAAACTGAGCCTCTTCATCAGCACCTTTCTTGCCTTGAGATCGCATGTTGAGTGTGAAGCTAAGCGCAGATCTAATAGAGGTTTTTTCAAGTAAGGAACAGACTTGTTCTAACCGGTGAATCCCAAGTAAGTCCGGACGTGCAATAACCATGAGTTCATCACCTTGGTCACAGCTCCATGTGGTCATAGTTGAAGTCCAGCGTCTATCTGTAAGGCGATTTGAGAGCCCAGAGATAGATCCTAAATCAATGACAATGTTGTCAAAACTTTGTGTTGCATTTTCCATGAATTGATCAATAGTTCCAGCTTCTTGCTGAGTAATTTCAGCTATAGCAAGTTGTGGGGCAATAGTTCGCCATCCAGATTCTGATTGCACATTGCGAATTGCAATAAGGGCAGCAATAGATGGTGCTCGAAAGTTTGCATCAATGAGCAGTGTTGATTTACCTAAGACACTCAATTCCATAGCTAGGTTGAGCGCAATTGTTGTGCAGCCCGTGTCACTGCCTGCAGAGCCAATTGCTAACACATGAGCTTTGCGATTTGCTCGATTGATCGCACTCACCTGGCGCAGCATCGGGGCCCGCACAAAGCCACGAACAATACTCACCAAATCTGTGGCGGTGGTAGGAATGGGATGTAAGTCCACAAACTCTGTATTTGTCTGAGTTGAAAAGCCAACGACTTGTTTAACCTTTGTGCTCAATTGTTTAACCACATCAAGTGTAATTCCAGGCAAATCTGGTGAATAGATAAGAAGTGAACTAGAAGCTTGTTCCACATTATTTGAGCAATATCTTTCAACCGCTTCAGTATCTATAGCCCGAAAAACCACACTCCATCCTTGGGCAAATAGCGTTCCAGAAACAAAACCTTCAAACTGGGCATCTGAAATTGCCGTAATTACTACTGGTAATTCTTGATTAGACATTAGAACTAATCACCACCAAGCGCCCCATAGTTGTGGCGCTCAGTAGTCGAAGAACTTGAGTTTGCTCCACTGAAACAGTAATCGCAGCATCTGTGCCAAAGTTCTTATTCTTCACATCGGCACTAATTATTGGAACGCTACCAAGAATGAGAATTGGTTCCTGAGGAGATTCACCATTGAGACTATCAATCACCCAGTAGATATCCACCAATGCACCAACATAGATTCCAGCAGCAAGGTCAACAGATCGAATACTTAAAGGGACTGCGCTGCTGGCCATAGTTTTAGCGGTGGAGCTCACTGAATTAACACTCATCACTTCCCCAGCAACAATGTTCTTAATGACAACTTGTCCTAGAGGGTCTAGATCTTTAGGTAGATAAATCATTGAACTCGCAGCTAAATCCATGTCCACTAAAGAGAGATCTCCAGTTGAGATTTGATGTCCACTCTGCAAATCAATAGTTGCAACCCAATACTGTGTCGTTGATTGGGAAAAGGTGGCTAAAAAGAATGCTGAAATAAAGGAGGCGGCAATAAGGGAAATTGCCAGTGGCATTCTGGATCGACTACTTGACGGTGGTTTTCTCATGAGTGCACCTAATTGCATCGGCGGACAAGGCTCATAGCTTTATCCACACTCATCCTTTGTGATGAGAAGAAATCAACCAAATGGTTGAGCAAAGTTAGTGTGGAAAGTTGAACCCTTCACTCATGACCACTAATCGAGTAGTAGAAGAGATATCTATAAGCAGTTTTCGCATTGAGAAGCTAACAAGTGCCACAAACGTTGATTGGCAGCATCCGCTACTGGAAATCTTTAGACCACAAGGGCTGCACCAATCAGCCAAGCCCAGCAAGCTCTACCTTGTTCCATCTCGATTTGATGATGAGTTTGATCCAGATTTTGCACCGGAACCAACATCTGCCAGAGATCTTCCTGAACTACAAGGGTGGACTGAGCGCTTTGCTCATTCAATTGTTGAAATTTGGGCTGGGCGACGATCCCCACGACAAGTTGAATCTCTGTGCCATCACAGAATTTTCTCTGAGTTAGTTCGGCAATCTGGCTCACAGAAAGAAATTGGCCATATTCGTAAAATTCACATTCAAGAGCCTTTGGATGGAATTTGTGAAGCAACAATTACTATTCGATATGAGAACCGCCTGCGCGCGATGCTTGTGCGATTTGAAGGTATAGATAAGCGTTGGTTATGTACTGCTCTTATTTTGCTTTAAGCAGCACCATGACAACGCTTGTATTTCTTACCTGAACCACATGGGCATTGTGCATTACGCGAAACATCCCCAGTAGTTTTCACGCCAGACTCATCTGCTGCCGTGTATTGCAGACCGCTAGAAGAAAGTGGCTTAGCTTCAAGACCTGCACCACTTACTTCTTTGCCTGACGCCTCAACAGTCACCTCGATATTGAATAGGAATCCTGCAATCTCTTCTTTGATTGCATCCATCATTGCTGAGAACAAATCAAAACCTTCGCGTTGATACTCTACGAGTGGATCACGCTGGGCCATCGCACGCAAGCCAATTCCTTCTTGCAAATAGTCCATCTCATAGAGATGTTCACGCCATTTACGATCTAGAACTGAGAGCAAGACTTTGCGCTCAAGTTCGCGCATAGCCTCTGAGCCCAGTGACTCTTCGCGCTTTGCATAAGCTGCTTTGCAATCTTCAATAACTGTAGCTATTAAGAACTCTTCATCAAGTCCAGCTCGTGAACCAACACGAGCAATAAGCTCATCGATAGTAAATGAGATTGGATAAATAGTCTTAAGTGCATTCCATAAGGTATCTAGATCCCAATCCTCTGAATAACCTTCAGAGGTGGCCATGCTGACATAGGCAGTAAGCGTGTCACTAACAAAAGTGGCTACCTGATCCTCAATATCAGCACCTTCTAGAACCATTCGACGCTCACCATAAACCACTTGGCGCTGGCGATTCATTACATCGTCATACTTCAAAACATTTTTGCGCATTTCAAAGTTCTGAGACTCAACTTGAGTTTGTGCTGAGCGAATTGCATTACTGACCATTTTGGATTCAATCGGAGCATCTTCTGGAATGCCTGCAGCTGTTAAGAAACGCTCAACCATTCCTGAGTTAAATCGACGCATTAACTCATCTTGAAGTGAAAGATAGAAACGTGACTCACCAGGATCTCCTTGGCGACCAGAACGACCACGCAACTGATTATCGATGCGTCGAGATTCATGTCGCTCGGTTCCTAAAACATAAAGACCACCGAGTGCAATTACTTCTTCATGACCAACTGCAACCGCTGCCTTTTGGCGAGTGATTTCCTCTGGCCAAGCTTTTTCATATTGCTCTGCATCATCTACAGGTGAAATTCCACGGCGCTGTAATTCAAAATCTGCCATGAACTCAGGGTTTCCGCCAAGCATGATGTCGGTACCGCGACCAGCCATATTTGTGGCAACAGTTACTGCGCCTTTAACACCTGCGCGAGCAATGATTGCTGCTTCGCGCTCGTGGTGCTTGGCGTTTAGAACTTCATGTGGAACTCCTGCTTTGCGCAAGAAACTAGAAAGCTCTTCTGATTTTTCAACGCTGACTGTGCCAACTAGAACTGGTTGACCTTTACGGTGCTTTTCAACAATATCTGCAGTTACAGCAATGAACTTGCCGGCTTCTGTTTTATAGACAAGATCAGGTTGATCTATACGGACCATGCTTCGGTTTGTTGGAATTGGAACAACACCTAGCTTGTAAATCTGATGAAATTCTGAAGCCTCTGTCATCGCTGTACCAGTCATGCCTGAGAGTTTGTCGTAAAGGCGGAAATAGTTTTGCAACGTAATTGTTGCAAGAGTTTGGTTCTCATCCTTAATTTCAATGCGCTCTTTTGCCTCTAGAGCCTGGTGTAGACCCTCGCTATAACGACGACCAGCGAGCATACGACCGGTGTGCTCATCAACGATAAGCAGTTCACCATTCATGACAACATAATCCTTATCGCGCTTAAAGAGCTCCTTCGCACGCACTGCATTATTGAGGTAACCAATCATCGGCGTATTTGCAGCCTCATAGAGGTTTCCAATTTGTAGAAGCTCTTCAACCTTTGTCACGCCATCTTCAAGAATTCCGATTGTGCGCTTCTTCTCATCAATTTCATAGTGAGCATCGCGCTGTAATTTACCGACAAGGTTTGCAAATTCCACATACCACTTGGTTGCTTTATCGGCAGGTCCACTAATGATTAATGGCGTACGTGCTTCATCAATTAAAATAGAGTCAACTTCGTCAACTACAGCGAAGAAATGATCGCGCTGCACGCACTCTTCTAGCGACCATGCCATGTTGTCGCGCAAGTAATCAAAACCAAATTCATTATTTGTGCCATATGTAATGTCAGCAAGGTATGCCTCGCGACGCTCTGCTGGAGTCATGTTGGCCAAAATCACGCCAACCTTTAAACCGAGGAAGCGGTGAATACGGCCCATCCACTCACTGTCGCGCTCTGCTAAATAATCATTTGTAGTAACAACGTGGACTCCACGACCAGCTAAAGCATTTAAATAAGATGGCAGGGTTGCAACTAAAGTCTTACCTTCACCAGTACGCATTTCGGCGATATTGCCTTTATGCAGCGCGGCTCCACCCATAATCTGAACGTCATAATGACGCTGTCCCAAAGTTCGCTTAGCTGCTTCGCGCACTACAGCGAAAGCCTCTGGCATCAAATCATCTAATGTCTCGCCTTTTGAAAAGCGATCTTTGAATAGTTCTGTTTGTTGACGAAGCTCTGAATCAGACATTGCAACGATGCGAGCTTCATGTTCATTAACGACAACAACAATCTTGCTCAGTTCACGAAGGATGCGACCTTCGCCTGCACGCATAAGCTTGTCAAAAAACGCTGGCATCAATGCAACCTTTCAACGCTCACGAACTAATCTCTCGTACCAGTCTCCTATCTTAGAGGCTGAGCCACACAAGCGGTAACCGAGCCCAAGACGGCAAATCCATGTGAATTCAGGGCTCTGGCCGCCTCGCAGACGGTGGCTCCTGTGGTGACTACATCATCAATGAGAATTAAGTCACCCCGAGGATAAATCTTCTGCGCTATTCCAAATGCGCCATGCATATTTTTAGTCCTTGCCGGTGCACTAAGCGTGCTTTGATCTTTTACTTTTCGAAGAATTCTTAACGCTGGAATTACAGGGATGGAAGTTCTCTCAGAAATTTCATCACAAATATCGGGAATAAAACTTCTACCCCTTCTTCGCCTGTTTATCGCCGACGATGGAATCGGCACGAGGCGAACATTGTATTTATCAAAATTTGCCCTGCTCAGTACGTGAACAATCGCATCGATGATTAATTCATCTGCTCCCTTTAATCCACGTTCTTTAGCGGCCAGAATTATCTTGCTAGCAGTTGGTGAATACAGGACCGCCGAATTAACTCGCAATCCGCCAATATGGGTGAGGTAGTAATGAGGATGCCATTCTCTTCTGCAGTTAGAGCAAATAGAGATTCCAATTGCATTACAGCCATAGCAGCGAGTAGGAAATAGGAGTTGACTCAGTTCTGAAAAAACCTGCATGATGCCAAGTTATCGTGAAAAGAATTAAGCAGAACCTACTTGTGGAAACTAGGCTTGAACATCATCTGGAATTAACTTAATCAATCTTGATTCAATTCCTTGTCTAGTTTGACGAGGCAGTGTTAAAACAAAGTGAGCTCCTTTGCCAGGTCTTCCCCAAGCCTCAAGCTCTCCATTATGTAAACGGGCATCTTCTAGTGCGATTGAAAGCCCTAAGCCAGTGCCTCCACGTGTTCGTGCTCGCGAGGGATCAGCGCGCCAGAATCGATCAAAGACTCGGGTAAGGGCATTTTCATCCAAACCAATTCCATGGTCCCTCACACCAACTGCCACATCATGCTCACTTGCCACAATTGTGATTGCAACCGGCTTCTCCTCGGCATGATCAATGGCATTAGAGAACAAATTGCGCAAAATGCGCTCAACTCGTCGAATATCGGCTTTCACAGTGATGCTCTCAGCGATGCTATAAATACGAAGATCTGTAGATTTTTCCTTTGCCACTAAGCCCAAATCTTGCGCACATCGATTTGCTAATAAAACAATGTCGAAATCAACAGCTTCGATGACAGCAACTTCGGCATCAAAGCGACTTACTTCCAGTAAATCCTCCAGTAATCGTTCAAATCGATCTAGTTGTGCCACTAGAAGTTCTGTACTTCTAGCTACGACTGGATCAAAACCATCGCGAGATGCGTTAATTACTTCAGAGGCCATACGAAGAGTAGTCAGTGGTGTGCGAAGTTCGTGGGAAACATCTGAAACAAAACGTTGCTGAACTCGAGAAAGGTTTTCTAGACGTGCAATTTGTTTCTCCAAAGACTCTGCCATCTCATTAAATGCCGTTCCCAAAGTGGCAATTTCATCTTGTGACACCACCTTCATCCGCTGGCGGAAATCTCCAGATGTGAACTCAATTGCAATCGCTGCAGCTTCTCGCACCGGTCGAACAACTTGGCGCACCACCAGCCAAACAATCAAAGAAATTAAGAGAACTAGAGCTAGACCTGTTAGAGCCAAAAGCCGTTGAATAAGATCTAACGTTGCATTTTGGTTTGCAAGAGAAAAGAGCATGTACATTTCATACTGACCAGCACCAGGGATCTGTACTTTTTGACCAAAAGCCAATCCAGGAATTCTTAATCCGCCTGTGTATTGGATAGTGATATTTGAAGAGACTAAATCTGCATTCTTACGCACAAGCTTACTCAATCTCTCTGGAATTGATGTTGGGTCAACTTGATTAGAAGTTATCTCGTAGTTTTGAATTCGAGTATTGCCAGGGCTTCGAATGAAAACAACTTCCCTAGCATTTTCATTTGTTGTCAGTGAAGTGGCTGAACTAATGATGTCGTTGATAACCTTAAATACAGCTTCCTCTTTTTCACCTTCTGCCAACAAAAATCGGTATTCAGCTGAAAATATCGTTGAGCGCGCTTCAATGCGTGATGATTCTAGGTTTACCTTCTTGATACCTGTAGCTAACTGCGAGTTGAGCGCTGATCCCGTTAAATAGATAACGCCTAAGGAAAGCAGAACTGTCGAAATAATGACTCTCGTTGCAAGAGAATTACGAAGGCGTAAGAAAATACGGTTCATAGTTTAGGAACCGCCCATCACTCCAGCTTTGTAACCAACTCCACGCACAGTCACCACAATTTCTGGTCTCTCTGGATCATGTTCAATCTTTGAGCGCAGGCGTTGAACGTGGACATTGACCAGGCGCGTATCAGTGGAATGGCGATATCCCCATACTTCACTGAGCAATGCATCACGGGTAAACACACGGCCTGGCTCTTTAGCAAGAGCTACCAATAAATCAAATTCCAAGCGAGTTAATGAAATCTGTTTGCCTGCTCGCAAAACTTGGTGTGCTTGAACATCAATTGCTAAATCACCAATAGTTAACAAACCTGAGATATCAACATTTGTTCGACGCAAACGTGTGCGGATTCGGGCAATTAACTCAGAAGGGTGTCTAAAGGGTTTAACCATGTAGTCATCTGCGCCGGCTTCAAGGCCTCGAACAACATCATGGGAATCACCTTTAGCCGTCAACATAATGATTGGAACCATTGATTCAGCACGAATTAATTTACAAACTTCAATTCCATCAAGTCCAGGCAACATAACATCCAACAGAACTAAATCTGGTGGATTGTTACGAAATACATCTAGAACTTCATCCCCGCGACTTACGAGGTCTACATCAATACCTGCACCGGTTAAAACAATGCCGAGCATTTCGGCAAGGTCCTGGTCGTCATCGACGACCATAACCAATGTCATTAGCTACCGTGCTCCCAAGAGTTCAAGTACATATCTTGTGCTGGAGTAAGTGTGTCAATGAGACCGCCCATGCTCTTCAACTTCAAGCTAGCAACTTCCTTATCGATATATGTAGGAACGTTGTGAACGCCTGGCTTCAAGTTCTTAGCTTCCTTAACAAGGTATTCAGCAGTTAAAGCTTGATCAGAAAATGACATATCCATAACTGATGCTGGGTGACCCTCTGCTGCGCCTAAGTTAACAAGGCGACCCTCTGCGATGAGAAGTAAACGGCGACCATCAGCCATTACATATTCATCAGTTTGGTGGCGCATCTTTGCATTCTTTTTCGCTGCATGCTGTTCTAGCCAAGCAACGTCGATTTCAATATCAAAGTGGCCTGAGTTAGCCATAATTGCGCCATCCTTCATTACTGCAAAGTGCTCATCGCGCAATACATCGCGGTTGCCTGTAACAGTAATGAAAACATCGCCAAGCTTTGCCGCATCTGCCATTGGCATAACGCGGAAGCCCTGCATCATTGCATCTAATGCCTTAGTTGGATCGATTTCAGTAATGATTACGTCAGCGCCCATTCCCTTGGCGCGCTCTGCAACACCCTTACCGCAGTAACCAAATCCAGCAACAACAAGAATGCGTCCTGCTAGAAGGAAGTTAGTTGCGCGAAATACTGCATCCAGAGTTGATTGACCTGTTCCATAACGGTTATCAAACATGTGCTTTGTGTCTGTGTCATTCACAGCAATCATTGGGAACTGAAGTGCTCCATCTTTTGCCATCTGGTTCAGACGGATAACTCCTGTTGTGGTTTCTTCGCAGCCACCAGCAATATTTGGAATTAACTCTTTACGTGTTGTGTGAAGAGTGTTGACGAGGTCGCAACCATCATCGAAAACTTGGTGTGGTTCGATATCAAGAGAAGCATTGATGTGCTTGTAGTAGCCATCACGATCAACAGCGTTGCGAGCAAAAACTGAGATTCCGTACTCATGGACCAAAGCTGCTGCAGTGTCATCTTGAGTTGAAAGTGGATTTGATGCACAGAGAGCGATATCAGCGCCGCCAGCTTTTAGCACGCGCATCAAGACAGCTGTCTCAGTTGTTACGTGCATACATGCAGAGATGCGAACACCGGCAAAAGGTTGTGACTTTTCAAAACGTGCACGGATTTGAGAAAGAACAGGCATATTGCGCTCTGCCCATTCAATGCGCATGCGTCCTTGTGCAGCAAGAGATGCATCTGCAATATCGTGCTTTGGAAGAGTAGAAGTTACAGGTACGTTCACGAAAAGCTCCTTTTATCGACTGCGGTCAGGAGCCTAGGTTACTGCCCCCACGCCTAAAGCGAGTCATGAAGGCGCGCACCTAGCCACGAATAAGGGCGAGAACCTCGTCACGTAGTGCGTTCATACGCTCTGGCTCCCTGGCCTCAACGTTAAGTCTTAGTAGTGGCTCTGTATTAGAGGGGCGCAGATTAAACCACCATGTGTCCCCATTAACCGTGAGTCCATCAAGATGATCAGTTGTCACCCCGGGCATTGAGCTAAATGTGGCTTCCACCAATGCAGTTGCTGCAGCTGTATCGGCAACTTTTGAATTGATTTCACCACTAAGGCAATATCGCTGATACGGCTTTAAAATCTGCGACATCGATTTATCTGACTCCCCCAAAGCTGCAATCGCATGAAGTGCTGCAAGTGCTCCAGAATCTGCTCTCCAGAAATCATCAAAGTAAAAGTGCCCTGAGTGCTCTCCGCCAAAGATCGCTTTACTCTCCGCCATCATTTTCTTAATATAAGAATGACCAACTCGAGAGCGAAGTCCAACGCCACCATTTTCTTCAATGACTTCTAATACAGCCCTTGATGAGATTAAATTATAAATAATCTTCGCTCCAGGATTTTTCTTGAGCTCACGCTGTGCAATCAATGATGTTAAGTCGGATGGATTAACTGCATTTGCTTTCTCATCAACTAAAAAGCATCGATCAGCATCGCCATCAAAAGCTAAGCCCAAATCCGCTCCATGTTCCAAAACTGCCTTTTGAAGATCTCTCAAATTCTTTTCATCTATTGGATTTGCCTCATGATTTGGAAAAGTTCCATCAAGTTCAAAGTACATCGGGATTAATTCACAGTTAAGGCGTGCAAATATGGCAGGAGCCGTGTGGCCAGCCATGCCATTTCCTGCGTCCACAACGATTTTAAGTGGACGAATATTGGAGAGATCCACAAGGCTTAAAAGGTGATCCACATACTCTTCAAGCATGTTCCGTTGTGTTTCAACCCCCACTGATCGAAGCTCAAGTGGAGAACCTTTTCGAACAAAGTTCTCGATTGTTAGTAATCCAGATTCCTTACCAATTGGGCGAGCCTGACTTAAGCAGAGTTTTATACCGTTGTATTCAGCGGGGTTATGGCTGGCGGTAAACATCGCACCCGGTAAACCAAGTTTGCCCGAAGCAAAATACAACATGTCTGTTGACGCTAAACCAATTCGAATGACATCCATTCCTAAGGAAGTGACTCCAGCAGAGAATGCATCTGCAAGTGGAATTGAGGATGGTCGCATATCTTCACCAATGACAACTGTTCCTGGTTCACGTTGCTGTTGTAGGAAGTGTGCAAAGGCAACACCTGTAGCAAAAGTGAAGTCAGGAGTTATCTCTTCATCAACGAGTCCTCGAATGTCATAGGCTTTAAAAATATTTGCTATCTCTTGCGACATTAATCAATCCTTAGGATGGAACAGCTCGTAAATGACCTCGACGTCCGATGGAGGCATGTGAATCATCTTCACTTGATTCTGCAGGAGTTTCTTCAGTGCGCTTTGCAACTTCACGCACTGCATCTGCAATAGCCATCAAGTCATCATCTGAAGGACCTGGTTCATTTCCAGTTAACTCTTGTTTAATCACATTCCATCCATGTGGAACCTTCAAGCGCTCTCCATGACTTGCACAGAGATCGTAAGCATGTGGTTCTGAATACGTAGCAAGTGGTCCAACTACAGCAGTTGATTCAGCATAGATATATGTAAGAGTCATTGTTGCAACAGAACGGCAGCCCACGCGAGAGCAAGCGCGTCCAACCTGTGCTGGTGACTTCATGGTTAGAACATTAGTGGCCTGTGTGCCAATTTTTTGGGATTGTTAGGGATTTAGAACGCGAATGTTTGAATTTGGAACTTCCACTCGGGTCAGAGCGCTACCGTTCACAATAGGGATAAATCCATAACCATTAGTTGAGGCTATGAGTGCGCCGGCAAAGACTCCTTTACTGCTGGAAACAATGGTGATTGATCGGGCATTTGCAGGAACGCGCCATGTAGCAATATCGCTACCTTTAACTGATGCACTCACAGTCTTACCATTTACTAATTTGGCTTGGACTTTCACAGAGATTGATTCTCCAGCAAATGTGATGAGTGGTGATAGTCCCGTCACAGCAATAGACATTGGCGTAAGGGGTGGCGTTGCCGTGCTCCAAACAAAGTCCTTGTGGCGACTGATCGTCACAGAAGAGGAAACTGAAGCGACGATTGGTTCTGCAGATGTCACTCGAACCGCAAAGGCACTAGCTGAGATTTTTGGCTCAAAGGAAAACTCAGAGACAACTCCTGCTTCAATTGAACGCGAGCTCATGCCGACAGGTATGAACTTTCCATCAGCAGATAAAACTTCTAATGTAAATGTTGTGTTGACATCTCCTGGTGTAAGGATTCGTAACGTATGTGAGGCTGAAGCTTTTTGACCCGCTTTAGGAAGCTGGTTTGGAATCGCTGGGATTACAACTTCCTTAGATGCAGTGGGATATGAGTTTACAAAATCACCACCGAGAGCCTTTAATCCAGCACCTTGTTCATCAATCATGAATGCATTTACGCGACCAGATCGTGGAGTCACTTGAACTGCCAAAGATTTATCCCCCGGTGCAAGTGAGTCTAGTGAGAGTTGAATGTAGCTCTTCGACTTTAAATTCACAGATTTAATGGGTTGCTTCGCATTCTCGGTATAACTCTGAACATCCACAATGGAATCGCTCAATCCACTATTTATGAGAATTAATCGTCCGCGGCTTGTGACATTTGCCGTACCACCAACAAACCATGCTGCAGCGTTTGGACCAGAACACAATGTTCCACCCGCCCAACTTCCAGTTCTACTTTGCCAAATAAGTGGAGTGGTTCCCTCAGCAGAAATAACTAGGGAATCTTTGGTTACTGGAAAGCGAAGTGCCTTAAAAGGCACAGTCTTACTGCTTCGATTTTCCAATCGTTGGTATTGAGTCTTACGTGAAGAGATAGATATCTGTGAAGTTAAACCATTGAGCGTTGGCGGACAAACCACCACTGGGTAGCTTTCAGAGAAATTGCTTGGCTTCGAGACTGTCGTTACCCCTGATGCAATCACGAAACATGCAATAAGTGCAGATAAGAAAAGAAAAGGCTTTTCGAATTTCATGCCAGCTCCTTCTCTGAAATTTCGCGCTTTCTGCGACCAGCAGGTGCAGCCAAGATAATTACCAAGGTCCAAGCGATTAGCTGAAGTGACAGCCACGCTCTCCTAATGGTTCCATCGTGAAGCAATGATATTTCGCCAGCTTCCTTTACCTGGAACTGTGGCAATGACTGTTCATCTTTAGCGCGATCTAATCGATATCCATTTTGCAAGATTTGCCATGATCGATCAAAAGTTTCTGTCAACGTAATGGAGCCTGGACCGTTAACGGTGGTACGAGCTCCTACTTCACCAGCCTCTAACACAGAACGTGTTCCATCTTTTGCAGTAAAAATGATTCTTCCAGTAACTCCAGTGACTCTCCAAACAACACCAGCTGAAGTTGCTGATGTGCGAGCAAAACCACCAAGACCATCGATGGTGCGGATAACATTGCGACTAAATGGGTTTTTAACAAATACATACTTGATTCCATAGGAAGAAAAGACTTGGCTACTGCTAATTCCAGAACCATCAATGAGTTCTTGAGCTGCTAGTTCAATCGCTCGTACTTGCCCAGGTGCCACATCTGGTTCACCCAGTGAAATATCCTCACCTCGTGAAATGTAGTACTGAATTGATTTTGAGTTCTCAGCGCCAACTTCACGTAAGACTAATGTTTTAGTATCAGCTTCAGCAGTGAGAAAAGCTGGCATAACTCCCTTCATATTGCTCTGCACAGGTGAATCTGCACCAGCAGTAATGGACCAGCCAACACTAGAGAGTGAATAAAGCGAGGTAATAATTAAAAGTAGGCCAGCTAAAATATGCCGGTAATGAATATTGCTTGCAATGAGCACAGTTCGTAAACGATCCAAAATGACAACACCGGCTGCCACAGATGCAAGAGTTGCTCCAACTAAGAAAGTTCCAACCCAAGTTCTAGTCCCAGCGCTATTGCCGTGCACTGTGATTGAGATAGATGAGAACAGAACTGCTGCAGACAAAAATGAAATACCAACTTGTGCGAAAGAGCGCGCATTGGAGGATGAAAAAAGAGCGATAACTAAGAGAAGCAGAATCGGACTAATTGCCCACCAAGGAAGAGATCCAGCGCCTCCAGGATTACCTGAGAGAACTAGCGCGGTAGGACCGCCTGCAAGGTTTAAACCTGGTTCAGCAAGAAAGCGTGCAGGGCGAATGAGTGCTTCAAATGAATATGGAGCAACCAATACAAATGGGAATATCAGCAACGTTAAACGCTTGTAGAGCCTTGCCAGAAATAATGGCTTCTCCAATTTCTCGTTGTAGTCACCCAAAATTGCAATTCCTATAACTCCCAAGCTCACAAGAGTTGTTATCAAAGTAAATGAAGTTAAGACAGCTAGCAAAATAGTTAACGCATAGATGCGACGCCAGTTGTTGGTCTCTACTTGCTTCCAATCACTGAGGATCATCGGGATTTGCGGTGCAATTATTAAAGCCACAAGAGTTGCCAATCGCCCTGAGTTCACTGAAGCTAAAGCCACAGGTGAGAGGGCATACAAGAAACTAGCTGGGATTGTTATGAATTGATTACTAGAGAGCTTTCGCAGGAATGTGTGGGCCGACCACATAATGAGTAAAGGTGCAGCTAAAAAGAACAATGTTATGAGAAGCGGTGCTTTACCCAGAAATAAAGTGGAGGCTAGTGCCACAACTGCAATCCATGCTGGGGATGCATGTGAACTACCCATTCCAACTTGGTGCCACGATTCAAAATAGAAGCCCCATAGATCTCGAGCGCCACTTGGCGAAGCAGCAAGTGCGCCGCCATTTAAAGCACCGAGACGATTTCGAGATTGAATAAGTGTGATTATGGCCAGTAAGAGATATCCAAAGATTGCTGGGTTCTTTAAGACTTTACTAATCTGGAAACGTTGAGTTGGTACTAGTAAATCCTCTTCCTCGAGTGAGCTTAAAACAGATGGTGAAGAGCTCTCTGGAACAGGAAGAATTCTGGCTCTAATTACTTCAGTAACACGCGCTGCCGATAAGCGAATCTGTGACCATCGAGGTGGAATGTAAGAAGAGATGACTCGAGCAGAAACTAACCGCTTTGTTTTTCTAAATTTTCTAGCTTTAACTATTTCAGCTGGCTTAACAATCAAGGTGGCCACAGCCAATAATTCATCGGCTGCATACCCAGGTAGTTTTGCAAGCAAATAACCAATTGAACGTGCCATCGCAGATCCGAGTAACTGAATTGATAGCCATGGAATCATCCACCACGATGAGTTAGCTAATAAAACATATGCTGCATTACGGCGATCTAAAAGTAATGGTCGGTGTAAGAAGGCGCCGTTAACATCCACACTACGTCGCTCTGATGCCGAAGCCTGGGCATGGTGAGCAACAGCAGCTGTCGTGGCGATAACTCCATGACCGGCAACTCTTGCCCTCCAGCCAAAATCAATATCATCGCGAAACAGGGAAAGGTTTGAATCAAAACCGCCAAGTTCTTCGAATATGTCACGGCGTATTAGAGCGCCTGCAGTGCTAACTGATAAAACATCATGAACACCATCATGTTGACCTTGGTCATATTCATCGGTCTCTAATCCAGTCCAGCGAGCACCGTTACCAGCAATGCTTATTCCAGCTTCGAGTATGTGAGTGCGATCATGCCAACCAAGAAGTTTTGGACCAACCATTGCAACTTGAGGTCGATCTTCAATTGCTTCTAAGAGTTTTTCAAGGGCGGTAGGTGTTGGTGCGCAGTCATCATGGATTAACCAAATCCATTCGCTATTGCCTTCAATGTGTTTTGGCATTTTTGCTACTGCGAGCGCAACCGCATCGCCAAATCCGCAATCACGATCTGCAGAAATTAAAGGAATACGGGCAGCTTTAATAAGTTTTGTGGATGAATCATTGGAATCTGTATCAACTGCAACAATTTGGTCTGCAGGTCTAGTTTGAGAAGCTAATGCTGCGACAACTGCAGGCAACCAAGTTTCACCGTCGTGTGTAACAACAATTGCGGTGACTAAATGTCTATCGGTTACTGCCACAACTAAACCACCATCTCTTAAAGAGTTGGGATTAAAAGCTTACGCAGAACGGCGCTTTAAGCGACGACGTTCGCGCTCTGATAGTCCGCCCCAAATTCCAAAACGTTCGTCATGTGCAAGTGCGTATTCCAAGCACTCTGAACGAACATCGCAGGAAAGGCAAACACGCTTTGCTTCGCGAGTTGAGCCGCCTTTTTCAGGGAAGAAAGCTTCTGGATCTGTTTGCGCACATAGTGCGCGTTCTTGCCAAGAGAGTTCAATACTCTCGCCGGTCGCTAGTGTGATTTTTGGGCCAGTCGTGGGGGTTGGGGAGTTCGTGGCTTCAGGTTTAATCGGCATAGTCGATTCTCCTTGAAAACTTCTGGTCTCATCCCTCTTGGAAAAGACTTACTTAAGAGTGAATTACACGCGTGTAAGTCGAATAAGTCAAGCCGAGACGAGCCCTTATTGGAGGAGATTTACGCTTAAATCAAGCTGGGATTTCAATTATTTCTGTATTTGTCACAAAAGATACCGATATTTTAGCGAAATCGGCCACTACTGCCCCGGATGCGATAAATGAATTAACAATTGTTGCACCTGCTCCCACGTGAGCTCCTGATTCAATAATCGATCCAGAGATATGTGCATCGGCGCCAACTACTGCCCCACGCGAGATGCAGCTACCGCCATCAATGCGGGCAGATGGGTCTACCTGCGCGCCCTTCATAGTTAAAAATTCCTTGCCCGCGCTCTCAACGAGTCCTGAAGTTAAGGCTGAGGCATCAGCTATCCCTGTTACTAAATCCCGTGATCCTTTAAGAAGTGCTTGTGGTGTGCCGATATCTAGCCAATAAGAATCATCAATGAAACCAAATACTTTGCCGTGGCTATCTACAAGATTTGGGAAAACTTCTCTTTCAACACTGACAACTCGATCTGGCTCAATTGATTGAATTACTGAAGATTTGAAAACATAGCACCCAGCGTTGATGGTATTTGTAACTGGATTTTCCATTTTTTCTAGAAAAGCTGTGACACGACCATCAGAATCTGTAGGAACACAGCCATAAGCACGAGCATCCTCTACTGCAGTTAAATGCAATGTTACATCGGCATTATTCGCTTCATGTTCTTGAATTTGAAGGGCTAAGTTGTGTGAACTTAAGACATCTCCATTAAAAACAACAACAGTTTCATCTCCAGGCAATAATTTTGCAGCATTTCTAATGGCACCGCCTGTTCCCAAAGGCTCTTTTTCAACGGCATAAAGCAGTTTCATTCCCCATTTAGATCCATCGCCAAAATAAGGGATGAATACTTCAGATAAATATGAAGTAGCAAGAACTACTGTTGTAATTCCTGCCTTTTTTGCCAAAGCTAGTTGGTGCTCTGTTACGGGCAAACCAGCAACTGTGAGCATTGGTTTTGGTGTGTTTTTAGTAAGTGGCATCAGACGTGTGCCAAAGCCACCAACTAGAAGGATTCCAACTGCCATCGGCTAAGCCTTTAAGCGGTTAACTGCATCTTTTATGGCTGCATCGGTCACAGTCATTGCGATGCGAATGTGGTTCTTTCCCTTTTCACCATAGAAACTACCTGGGGTTGCCAGGATTCCGCGCTCGGCTAACCAGTCAACACTTGTCCATGCATCTTCATCACGTGTGCACCAGATGTAGAGACCTGCATCGCTAAATTCAATTTTAAATCCGCAAGCTTCAAGTGCTGGTCTTAGCGCATCACGTCGTGCGTTATATCGCGCGCGTTGCTCGGCAACATGTGAATCATCACCCAGTGCAACAGTCATTGCTTTTTGCACGGGCAGTGAAACCATCATGCCTGCATGCTTTCGAAGTTCACGAATCTTTGCAATGAGCGAAGAATCACCAATCAAAAATGCAGCACGATAGCCAGCCATTGATGAGCGCTTAGATAATGAGTGAAGTGCCAGAATATTCTTGTTATCGCCTTGAGTTAAAGCCATGATTGAAGTTGGTGCTGCACTGTGCTCAAACTCCAAATAGCACTCATCTGAAATCAGGACTGCATCATTGGCGCGTGACCATGCAATGCACTCTTTGATTTCTTCAACACTATGAACTCGCCCAGTTGGATTTGATGGTGAGTTCAGCCAGGCTAAATCAGCGCTCGGCCAGCTCTGTGCGCTAATTGGAACTGGTACTGACTGTGCTTGTGCGATCAATGCACCCACGTGATACGTCGGATAGGCAATTTCTGGAATGAGAACTTTCTTAGATTCTAAAATTGTAGGTAACCATGCAACTAACTCTTTAGAACCAATGACAGGTAGAACATCAAAATCACCGGTGGCACCTAAACGAGATTTTGCCCATGCTGTTATTGCAGCTCGTAGTTCGGGTGTGCCCGCAGTTACTGGGTAACTAGGTGAGTTAGAGGCATCGCGTAAGGCTGTTTGAATAAATTCAGGTGTGGGATCTACAGGAGTTCCAACGGAGAGATCAATAATCCCACCAGGGTGAGCGCGAGCCTTATCTCCATAGGGGGCAAGAGCGTCCCAGGGGAAATCTGGGAGTGAAGAGCGCAAGAAGAATTACTCGCTCTTAGGTGGAAGAGCTTTTACTAGTTCGTGGTCGGTGCCAGTTGCTCCGACTTTGCTTGCACCACCTGGTGAACCGATTTCAACGAAAAATTCAGTGTTAACTTTTCCAAATTGCTTCCACTGTGGTGGGACATCATCCTCATAGTAAATAGCCTCAACGGGACACACAGGCTCACACGCACCGCAGTCAACACATTCATCAGCTTGGATATAGAGCATGCGGTCGCCTTCATAAATGCAGTCCACAGGACATTCAGCGATGCATGATTTATCTTTCACATCGATACATGGTTCGGCGATCACATAAGTCACGACTTGCCTCCGTAAGAAATATTAGTTACCAACTCTCAGATTCTAATCGTATCGGCTCTCCTGGCGCGATATTTGAAGTTAAGGTTTATCGTTGAGCCATGAATCAGGGTCTAGAGGCCACTTTTAGCGCCCTCATCGGAAAGCGAGTCACCATCCGCTTGCATGATCCCGAGGGTGGATTTCGCGACATCGTGGGCCATCTCGAGTCCCCTATCACCCTTCGCAATCGACATGGAAAGCTCATCGAATTTTCCTACGACAAGATTGCTCTCTGGAGAGAAGTGGTTGAAAAAAAGTGAGCCTTCGACTCTATGACACAGCTTCCAGAAAGCTTGAACCTGTCACTTCAACTAATGGCACGACAACTATGTATTGCTGTGGGCCTACCGTTTATCGGGATGCACATGTTGGAAATTTAAGGACCTTCCTACTTTCAGATTTGGTGCGCCGAGTTCTAACCGTCAATGGCGTTAATGTGAAACTTATTCAAAACATTACCGATGTTGGGCACATGTCTGAAGATATTGAGAACGAAGACAAAATGCTTGCCCAAGCTAAAGCTGAATCTATAGATCCATTTACTGTGGCTCGAAAATATGAGGCAGGTTTTCACACAGACTTAGCACGCCTGAATATTGAAAAAGCAGATGCTTATCCAAGAGCTAGCGAATCAATTGAGTTAATGCTTGCCATGATTGAGGAACTCATCTCTAAGGAATTTGCATATGTGGGTGAGGATGGCACGGTCTATTTTTCTGCCCAAGCATTTCCAAGTTACGGCGCAATAAGTGGTAATCGCTTAGATGCACTCAAGCCTGGCCATCGCTATGAATACAGTGAAGATGGCGCAAAACGTTTTCACGCTGACTGGGCGCTCTGGAAGAACGCTGGTGGTCGTAAAGAAATGATTTGGGATTCACCATGGGGTCCAGGTTTTCCTGGTTGGCATATTGAATGTTCAGCAATGTCACTTCATTTCTTGAATTCACATATCAATCTTCACGTTGGAGGAATTGATCTGCGTTTTCCACACCATGAAAATGAGCGAGCTCAATCAAATGCCATTACAGGAAATGAGAGCGTGGATCTCTGGCTTCATGGAGAGCATCTGCTTTTTGAAGGCCGCAAGATGTCAAAAAGCGCCGGAAATGTTGTTCTTCTTAAAGATGTTATAGAGCGCGGCTTTGATCCCCTTGCCGTCAGACTTTGTATTCTAGAAAACCGCTATCGATCTCAAATGGACTTAACGTGGGCCTCAATTGAGGCTGCTGACTCAACGTTGAAACGTTGGCGCAAAAAGATAAAGACATGGGGAACGCAGATTCCTGTGAAAGATGCAGAGTTCTTAGAAATTCTCGATAACGATTTGGACACTCCAAAAGCCATTCAGTATCTGCGCACTTTGGAAAAGAATGAAAACATCAATAATCGTGCAGCGCACTTTCTATTTGCAGATCAGATATTGGGGCTTGATCTTGCAAGAGAAGAAGTAATTAGCGCTTTAACTTTAGAACAAGAAGACATTCTTAAACTGCGCCAGATTGCAAGAAATGAAAAGCGATGGGCAGACAGTGACGAGTTAAGAGTAAAACTAGAGCAGAGTGGCCTTGAAATTATGGATGGTCCTGATGGGCAAACTTGGAATTGGCGTTAAGCAGGAAGTAAAACTGCAACTACTAAAGCTAGAAATCCAATATTGATCAGTGATATTCCAACAGAGGTACCTTCAATTAAGTACTCCTGATTGATACCTGGAAAGCCTGCACGTAAGACCACGAAGGTCCAAGCTGCTGCTGCCAATACTTTTAGAGTTCGCCCGCCCCACATGCGACCAATACTCCAAATACCGACCAAGGTTGCAAGTAGAACAAAGATCAAACCAAATGGAACTAAAGAAGCATGAAGAAAAACCGAACCCGCTCCGAGTCCAGCGCCAATCACAATTGCATGGATTTTTCTCATCACAGAACAACTCCAGAAGTTAAATCACTTTCACGGCCTTGTTCATCAAAAGGCTCACTCTTTGGCCCTTTAACTAAGGTGTAGTACTCATGGCCCCAGACTTGTAAACCTAGGTTGTTTGAAAGGGCAAAGAATGGCCCATCTAACGCAATCTGTGTTTCATGGGCTTTCATAGCTGCCATCTTGGCATCCACAAAATCATTACCGTCAATTAAAGTGGTTACAAATGAATCATCTTTTACAAATGGCAGATCATCAATACTTTCAGCCCCAAAGAAATCAGAGCCAATCTCTTTCATGGCTTCCATCCCTTGCGCGATAACTGATTTAGGAACCGTATTCCAATAAATCTTTTGGATTTGCCACGTTGCTAATTCACTTGCCCTCATAGCAACTAAATGCGCTTTTATATGATCTGGGTGTCCATAGCCACCGATTTCATCATAAGTAATCAAAACGTGCGGCTTTATCTCTTCAATTATTGTGACTAACTCGCCAGCTGCCAAATCCAAATCTGCTTGCCAAAAAACATCAGGGCGATTATTTGGTTCCGTTCCCATCATTCCACTATCTCGATAGTTTCCTAAAAATCTAAAATCTGTAATGCCCAGTGCTTTCATGGCAAGTGCTAATTCAATTTCGCGGTGCTTTCCTAATTCATCTTTTTCGCTGCTAGCTAAATGAGAAAGGGAGGGGACCAGAACTTCTCCCTCTTCACCACGCGTGCACGTCACTAAAGTTACTTGTGCGCCTAATGATGCATAAAGAGCCATGGTTGCACCGTTGTTAATAGTTTCATCATCTGGGTGCGCATGCACAAGCAGAATTCGATAACCCTGATAAGAATTTTTCACTGCTTCTCCCATGCAAGTATTCCCCCGCCTAGGTGGCGTGAATTCATAAAGCCTGCTCCTTGAATGATGGCTAGACAATGTGCAGATCTAACCCCAGAGCGACAATGAAGAATAATCTCTTTATCTCTGGGAAGTAGATCTAAAGCCGTTGCGTCGAAAAAATGCGCCTTAGGAATCAATACTGAACCAGGGATTCTAGAGCTTGCAAATTCATCAGGCTCTCTGACATCAATGAGAATAAAGTCATCATTTGCAGCAAACTTCTTCTTTAGGTCTTCAACGGAGATTTCTGGTGCTGAAGCAACACCGCAAAAGCTTTCATAGTTCTCTAAAAGGCTCACCTGCGTTGGATTCTCACCGCATATTACACAGAGTGGATTTTTGTGAATATCAATCTTTGAATGCTCTGCCTCTAACGCTTCATAGATCATGAGCTTTCCAATTTGAAGCTCGCCTATGCCGGTGATGGCTTTAATAACTTCATTAACTTGAATCGATGCAATTGATGCACACAAAACACCCAACACGCCTGCATCTGCACAGTTTTGAACTGTCCCTGGTGCAGGAGGTTCTGGATGTAGACAGCGATAGCAAGGTCCAAGAGAGCTCCAGAAAACTGCAGCTTGCCCATCAAAGCGATTAACTGAACCCCACACATAAGGTTTGTTGAGTAAGACTGCTGCATCGTTAATTAAGTAGCGCGTTGCGAAGTTGTCTGTGGCATCAATAACAATGTCGTATCCGGCCATAATTTCAAGAACATTTGAAGGATTGACTCTTACTGGATAAGTAGTGACTGAAACTAATGGGTTACTTTCTTCAATTTTTGATTTAGCAACATCGACTTTCTTTTTTCCGATATCAGACTGGCCATAAAGGACTTGGCGGTGCAGATTGGTTTCATCAACAGTATCAAAATCAACTATTCCAATAGTTCCAACGCCAGCTGCTGCTAAATACATAAGCGCTGGAGAACCAAGACCACCTGCACCAATGCACAAAACCTTTGCATTTCGAATGCGCTCTTGGCCACTTGCTTGAATCTGTGGAATAACAATCTGGCGACTATATCGACGCGCTTGCTGAGCACTCAGTGCTGGGCCAGGATTTACAAGCGGTGGTGTTTTCATAGGAGGTTAATTCTGCCGTATTCACGCATGTGTTGCTACAGCTATTAGCGCATTCACCTATAGAGCCTCTACGATTACACCAATGAGCACTATTGATTCATCAAATAAGCCGCGTTTGCCGCGTGACGAGCGCCGCGCACTTTTGCTCTCAGCAGCCCTAGAGGTTTTTACTGCTGCTGGTTATCACTCTGCGGCAATGGATGAAATCGCAGATCGCGCAAATGTTAGCAAGCCAGTTTTGTATCAGCACTTTCCGTCAAAATTAGAGCTTTATCTTGCAGTTCTTGATTTACACATTGACTCATTAGTTTTTGAAATTCAGAGAGCTATCGCCTCAACTCCTGATAACGCTAATCGTGTGCATGCCACTGTTGATGCATATTTTGCTTTTATCGAAAAAGAGGGTGAAGCTTTCAGACTTCTCTTTGAAAGTGACATGAGTGTTGAGCCATCTGTGCGTGAGCGCCTTAATCGAATGACTTATGACTGCGCAGCTGCTGCTAGTGCCGTAATTTCTATTGATACAGGTCTTCCAAAAGAAGCTTCAATGCTCTTAGGTGTTGGAATGATTGGCTATGCCCAAGTAACAGCGCGGCATTGGTTAGATCGAGACAGTGCATTAACGCGTGAACAGGCAGTTGAATTGGTCAACAACCTCATGTGGCGAGGAATTTCGGGTTTCCCTCGCAATTAACTCCGATAGGATTACTTCTATGAGCTCCACTAATAAACAAATTTCTGGCGCCGCTTAACGTGTCGAAAACTTTCGCAGAACTCCCACTACGCCCTGAAACCATTGAGGCTCTTCATGCTCATGGCTTCATCGCTCCATTTGCTATTCAAGAGATGGTTTTGCCAATCGCACTCAGTGATGGTGATGTTATTGGTCAAGCTAAAACAGGCACCGGAAAGACTCTGGCCTTTGGCGTTCCAGTTATCGAGAGAGTTATTGCACCTAATGACAAAGAGTGGGCAGATTTTGAGCACAAGGGAATGCCACAGGTTTTAATCGTCGTTCCAACTCGCGAACTTTGTACACAAGTAACCAAAGACATTGAAGAGTTAGCAAGTAATCGTGGAATTAGAACATTAGCTGTTTATGGTGGACGCGCATTTGAACCACAAATTGAAGCGCTACAAGCTGGAATTGAAATAGTTGTTGGAACACCTGGTCGCTTGCTAGATCTTTCTCGCCAAGGACAGCTGCGCCTAAAGCAAGTTTCACGCTTAGTTCTAGATGAAGCAGATGAGATGTTGGATCTTGGTTTCCTGCCAGATGTTGAAAAGATTTTGGCAAACACACCAAATCGCATGCAAACCATGTTGTTCTCAGCAACTATGCCTGGAGACATCATCGCTCTTGCCCGTCGCTTTATGAATCAACCTATTCATATTCGAACACAAGATTCAGAAGATGAAGGCGCAGTTGTTACGCGTATTAAGCAGCATGTTTTACGCGCTCATGCCATGGATAAGATTGAAATGCTCGCTCGTATTTTGCAAGCCGAAGGTCGTGGACCAACCATGGTTTTCTGCCGCACCAAGCGCACCTGCCAAAAGACGGCAGAAGACTTAATGGAACGAGGCTTTAAAGCTGCGCCTATCCATGGAGATCTTGGTCAAAATGCGCGTGAAAAAGCTTTGGGTGATTTCAAAGCAGGCAAATCAGATGTTCTTGTTGCAACAGATGTTGCGGCACGTGGAATTGATATTGATGGAATTACACATGTAATTAATTACCAGTGCCCTGAAGATGAAAAAACTTACGTGCACCGTATTGGTCGCACAGCTCGTGCCGGAGCACATGGAATTGCAGTCACATTCGTTGACTGGGATGAATTAGCTAGATGGAAGATGATTAACCAGGTTCTAGATCTCGGTTTAGCTGAACCAGAAGAGACTTATTCCTCTTCTCCACACCTCTATGAAGTTCTAGATATCCCAGCAGGTTCAACAGGGCGAATCACGAAGAGCAAGCCCGTAATAGAACAAAAGGCTGCCCCTGAAAAACGTGTTGAGAAGAAGGTTGAATCAAAGCCAAAAGTTGAGCGAACTCGCACGCGTACTAAGAAGTTTAAAGAGAGTTAAGTAGTAACAAAAACTCGAATTGCATCCACCAGCATCTGAACTGCAATGGCGGCAAGTAACAAACCAGCAATGCGTGCCACAAGTGTTACGCCAGCTTCCTTTATTACTTTCATGATGGTTGTGGAAGCCATCAGCGCTGCTGCAATAGCAACATGAACTGCAATTACTGCACCAACTAAGCCCGCAGCCATGCTTGGGCTATCTATTTGCTGAACGAAAATCATTGTTGCAACGATTGCACCAGGTCCAGCAAGTAAAGGTGTTCCTAGAGGCACAAGTGCGATATTTTCATCTTTAGAATCACCGCGACCGCTTCCCTTGCCTCCGGTTAAAAG
This sequence comes from Candidatus Planktophila vernalis, assembly GCF_002288185.1. Classification (NCBI taxonomy): domain Bacteria; kingdom Bacillati; phylum Actinomycetota; class Actinomycetes; order Candidatus Nanopelagicales; family Candidatus Nanopelagicaceae; genus Candidatus Planktophila; species Candidatus Planktophila vernalis. The sequence continues at coordinate 1,070,591 of NZ_CP016776.1, forward strand.
ATCTAAGGAGATAAGCAAAAGTAGTAGTGCGCCAGCAGCTTGTAATGCTGCGATTGAGACATTGAGATAGCTCAAAATAAAGCGACCAAATAATGCAAACATCGAAATTACAAGCAGAGAAACTAAAGCAGCTTTGATAGCAAGAATCCTGCGCTCTTTTGCAGACTTATCTGCAACGAGGGCTAAGAAAATTGGCGTAGCACCAGGTGGATCCATGATTACAAATAAAGTTACAAATGACTGGACGGCAAAGGTTAAAGCGCTAACTTTCATGCCCGTACCACCCTTCGTTTATCAGCAAGAGATTCCAGTTTTTCCCATTGAGCTGGGCTGGTTTGGAACTCTGCAAGTGCGTTGAGTTTACCGCTTCCGTGATAGTCGCTGGAGCCAGTTATTACTAAATCTAATTCCGTGGCAATTGAGCGCAACATCTCTCTTTCCTCTGGATTTTGATCTCTGTGATCAACTTCTATTCCGTTTAATCCAGCAGCAACTAACTCTTGAAAATCACTTGCCTTAAGAATTTGACCGCGATGTGATGCAAAAGGATGTGCAATTACAGCCACTCCTCCAGCCTTTCGGATCATTGCAATTGCTTGAGCAGGAGTGGGTGCTGCGTGAGAAACATAAAACTCGGATTCATTATTGAGCATGCCTTGAAAAGCTTCATCCCGCGTGCTTATGACTCCCTTGTTTACTAATGCATCTGCTAAATGAGGACGCCCAAGAGTTGCACCTTCAGGGCGCGCAGCTTCAACATCTGCCATTGAAATATCAATTCCAGCAGCTTGCATCTTTTCAACCATCTTGCGCATCCGCGGTAATCGTCCATCGCGCGTTTCCTCAAGCATGACTTGCATCTGCTCATGTGCACCATCAAAGAGAAGCCCCAACATATGCACGCTAATGCCGTCTTCGGTTAAGCAGGATATTTCACTGCCCAGTGCTAGTTGTAAATTTCCACGTAAACTTTCAGTGGCCTCTTGCCAACTAGAAGTGGTGTCGTGATCACTGATACCCAGAACCGTTAATCCTTGAACTATTGCTTTATTTACTAGCTCGCGGGGACTATCTGTTCCGTCGCTTTTGTTGGTGTGCGTATGTAAATCAATCATGGAGCCAGCTCCACTGCCCCAGGTCTTGAGCGAGTAACAACTAAAACACATCCAATTAATATCAAAGCGATTCCAGGCAAAATTCCAAGTGGTGGTTTTTGTCCAAGCCACCAAATCGCAAGTAGTGAACTTACAGGTACTTCGAAAAAGATAATAAGAGAAACAATTGCTGGTGATACTCGCTTGAGTGCGGCATTAAACATTGAATGGCCCAAAATCTGTGCGCCAACAACTAGGCCTAAAAGAATCCACCATTCGCGCCCATCAAAATTAAATATTGGAAATCCCATCAGCAACGCCATTGGTAGAGCGGTCATGGCACAAACGAAATAGCAAACTGTCGTGTATACGGTTGTCTCCACTGTGCGCTGTGCTCGTGAACCAGCCATCATGTAAAGAGCAGCCAGGGCTGCAGAAACTAGTGCGGCAATATCTCCCAAAAATGCTCGAAGAGAGATCTGTAAATCAATCCCTGAAATCAAAAGCACGCCAGAAAAACTAACAACCATCCCAAGCCAGGCTTTGGAAGGAATATGACCACCACTGAGCTTTACAAACAAAGCAGCAAAAATTGGTTGCAGTGCAACAAGTGCTGTACCTGCTGCAACTGTTGTCCAGCGCATTGCTAGAAAGAATCCAACGAAGTGAATAGCTAAAATGAAGCCGGCAATAACCGACCACTTAATGCCTTCGCGATCTCTTGGATGTTTAAGAGCAAAGGGAAGTGTTAATAACGACCCACCAAGATTTCTCCAAAAAATCAACGTGGGAATTGACATTGCACTCATTGCAATAAGTGGGCCTGAAGTTCCAATGCCCATGATTCCAATACCGAGACGAATTAAGTCGGGTCTTGCCGGAATAGTTGTGTGACTATCGCGCGAATCTGCTTGCGAACTCAATTGCTCTCCGGAGAAATACCTAGGCGAACACCCACTAGAGATTTACTTCGCTTAACGAGAATTTCTGCAATCGCAAGAATTGACTGCGCAGAATCAGAATCAGGTGCAGCTTGAACTAGCGGTACTCCATCATCGCCACCGGTTCTAAGCTCTGGATTAAAGGCGATCTTGCCAAGAAGCGGAACATCGATGCCAACAAGTGCCGATAAGCGCCTTGAGGTTTCCTCACCGCCACCAGAACCAAAGAGTGCAATCTTCTCACCGCATGTTGGGCAGCCATATTCAGACATGTTTTCAATAACACCGATAACACGTTGATGAATTTGGTGCGCAATTCTCCCTGCACGTTCTGCAACCTCGGCTGCAGCAATTTGAGGTGTTGTTACTACAACTATCTCTGAGTTTGGAATCAGCTGTCCTAGAGAAATTGCTAAATCGCCAGTGCCAGGAGGTAGATCAATGAGCAAAACATCTAGATCACCCCAGTGAGCATCTGAAAGAAGTTGCTCGAGCACGCGGTGTAATAGTGGCCCACGATAAGCAACTGGATCTGAGCGCTCTGGCTTAAACATCTCCATTGAAACTACTTTTACGCCAAAAGACTCCAGTGGGATAAAGAGCTGATCAATAGCAGTTGGTCGCTGACCCATTAAACCCATCAAACGAGGGATTGAGTGACCATAGACATCTGCATCTAAAATTCCAACGCGTAAACCTTTTTTAGCAAATGCAACTCCAAGGTTTGCAGTCACAGATGACTTTCCAACACCACCTTTTCCAGAAGCAATGCCAATAACTCGTGTCAGGGATTCTGGTTGGGCAAAGGTAATTGTTTTTTCACGGCCACCACGAACCACTTTTTTAACATAATCACGTTGCTCTTGTGACATGACTCCAAAAGCTAATTCAACGCTCTTCACGCCTTCGACATTCTTTAGGGCCGTAGTGATATCACCACGTAGTCGATCTTGCATTGGACAACCAGAAATCGTTAACAAAACTTTAATACTCACGTCGCCGTTGACCTCAGTGAGCTCTTCAACCATTCCAAGTTCAGTTATAGAACGATGGAGTTCTGGATCCTGAACCTTTGAGAGTGCAACATTGAGTGAATCGATTAAGTTCATATGAGGTCTGGGTCAATCTTTGCAGTTGGTCGTTTTGGTTTTGTCGCTGGAGTTTCATCCAATAAATCACCCAACTGTTTTTTAACAAAAGTCTTTGGATGTAGATCTGCTGGCTGAAGATTTTCAAAGCCAGGTCCTAAGTTCTCTCGAAGTTCAGCAGTTGCTGTCTGTGACAAGGTGCGAACCTTCTTAACCCACTTTGCAGCCTCTGCAGCAGCCTTTGGAAGTCGCTCTGGACCCAGCAAAAGCATTCCCACAATAGCCAGGCCGAGAATTTCACCCGCGCCGAGATCAAAGAACATAGCGAAAGCCTACCTGCTAAATCGGTCTCTAGTTATTGCCAGCTACCAAGGTAACGGTGACCGTGACCTCTTTATTATCTCGGATATAAGTCAGGGTGACCTTATCCCCCACATTCATAGCGCGTATGGCAACAATTAATTGTTCAGGGGAATCAATGGCCTTATTTTCAAATTTGATGATTAAGTCACCCGCACGAATTCCAGCTTTAGCTGCTGGTCCGCCAGGCAAAATAGATGTGCCCGAATTAGCAACAAGTGCACCAACTCCACTGTAATTCATATCCAATGAAACGCCTAAGAACGGATATGTTGCTTTACCAGATTTAATCAATTGATCCGCAGTTTTTCTCGTTTGATTAATTGGAATTGCAAAACCCAAACCAATGGAACCGGTCTGTGACACTGAACCAAGGGTTGCGATTGCTGAATTAACGCCAATGACCGCCCCCGTTGCATCAACTAGTGGGCCGCCAGAATTTCCTGGGTTGATTGCAGCATCAGTTTGTAGTGCATTAATGAATGAGCTTCCAGAACCAGAATCACCAGCAGTTACAGGTCGATCCTTAGCGCTAATAATTCCAAGTGTCACAGTGCCTGAGAGTCCAAGCGGTGAACCAATTGCAATCACTGAGTCTCCGACAGCAACTTTGTCACTGTCTCCAAACTCAAGTGCCGGCAGATTTGTGGCACTGATTTTTATAACCGCTAAATCATAAGAAGCATCACGACCAATGATGGTCGCGCTGTAGATATCACCATTGTTTAAGGTAACTCGTATTGCACCATTTCCGTTACCGACACTGGCAATAACATGATTATTGGTCAGGATGTAACCATTGCTATCGAAAATAAAACCGGAACCAGTTCCCCCACGACCTGTTGCTGAGCGAGTATTAACAGAAACAACTGAGGGCAAAACTCTGGCAGCAATACCTGCAACAGAATCTGGTGCACGCTCGATTGTGCTGGAAGAATTAACAATGTTGGCAGAATTAAAAATAGTTCCACCTGTAGCTGTAACTCCTAGAAAACCACCAAGGCAACTTGCCAGTAACGCGATGATAAATACCTTGCCTCGCGAGCTCTTGCTTGGCGCACTTGTTTCCCACCAAGGTCGAACACTGTGGGTTACCTTTTGTCTAGGAAAAATCATGTTCATATCTTCCTATAACTTTGTTGCAACTAACAAACCATCGCCAGTTGGAAGCAAGGTACTCACCCAATGCTCTGTGTCATTTTTAATGATTTTCCCAGCATCGCGAAGTGCCACAGTTTTAGGGTCTCTCTGAGCTGGATCGTTGACCTTTGAGCCTCCAAAAAAGCTATCAATAACCATTGCCCCGCCACTTCGTAAAATGCGATGCGCTTCACTGATTACAAAGGCTAGATCTTGAGGATCATGGCGGACTACAACTAAGTCATAAGCTCTATCAGTTAACTTTGAAATAACATCTAGAACTGAGTTGGTAATTAATCTGTAGCGAGTAGGAGAAATCTCTGCATCAGCAAATGCCAACTTTGCAATCTGTGTATGTTCCATTTCATCATCTATAGAAGTTAGAGTACCGCTAGCCAACATGCCATCTAGCAACCACAGACTTCCAACACCTGAGCCTGTTCCAATTTCAACGACTGATTGCGCGGAGAGTGTAAAAGCTAAATGCTTGAGATAAGCACCTACACCTGGTGTGACATCGTGTGCACCAATTTCAACGCCGCGAGCACGTGCATAGGTTTTGAATGGATCTTCAGTTATAAAGCTTTCTGCATATGAATGAGGATCTATTTTCATTTAAGATTCATAATCCACTGAGTTAACAAGCGAACCCCATATCCAGTTCCACCTTTAGGATTCTCTCCTGCATCAGCTTCACTTCGTGCAGGGCCAGCAATATCTAAGTGAACCCAACGGCGATTGCCAGCAAAGTGTTCTAGGAAAAGTGCTGCAATAATTGAGCCCCCAGAGTATTTTATTTTTTTAGCTATATTATTGAAATCAGCCACATCACTTGCAAGAGCATCTCTATAGTCATCAACTAGTGGCATATGCCAGACTCGATCACCAGATTCAATTCCTGCAAACTCCAAATCACGTGCAAGTTGCTCATCTCGCGTATACATCGCGGCATGCTGCTTACCAAGTCCTAGGGTTGCTGATCCAGTTAAAGTTGCAATATCTACCAAATAATCAGGATCTAAGTTTTTATCGGCATATGCCAAGCCATCAGCTAGAACTAAACGTCCCTCTGCATCAGTATCAGTTACTTCAACAGTTGTTCCGCCATAGTGAGTAATAACATCACTTGGACGCTGGGCGGTGCCTGAAAATGCGTTCTCAGCACACATCATTAACGCTGTGACGCGAATATTTGGTTGCAATTCCTCCAGCGCAGTTAGCGTTGCCAGAATTACCGCCGCTCCTGTCATGTCACTTTTCATTGGGATCATCAAGTCATAAGGGCGTTTGAGAACTATTCCACCAGTGTCATAGGTGATTCCTTTGCCCACTAATACAACGTGCGGAAGGGCATTAATCGCGTTTTTCTTCTTTGAAGGCGCGTACCCAACTTCAATAAAACGTGGTCCAGGTTTGGGAGATGAATTACCAACAGCTCGCAATCCACCAAATTCTTTGAGTTCTTTTCCAGCAAGTACTTTTACTGTGAGCCCGGTTCCTTTGGCGAATTCTTGGGCTTTTGTAGCCATCCACGCAGGATTCTTAATATTAGAAGGCGTATGCACCAAATCACGAGCGCGCGTAATTGCTTTCGAAATAGCGATAGCAACATCTATAACCTCTTTTTCATTTGTAGCTACTAGGAAATTTGGCTTACCTGCAGGCTCTCCAGTTTTGAGATTCCAAAGGTAGGCACCTAATGTCAGAGCGATTGCATGTGCTTTAACGTCTTTACTATTCATTGCACATGCAGAGTAGACGGTGGTGTTCTTGCCACGAACTTTTCTAGCAATTGTTGTGGCGGCAATACGAAGTGATGCAGTTGATGAATCACCAACTCCAACTAGAAATATACGATCTGTTTGGGCATCCTGTGAACTAACAGGAATTTCAAATAATTCCCCCGATTTGTAAGTGGGAGAAAAGAATGACAGCTCATCCAAAAGGTTGATTTCAAAAAACTTTTCAATATCCTGAACTAGATTGCCAGGAGCAGAAAATGAAACAACTCCTTCTGAATCTTTAGCAAAAGCGAGCGCAATTGAATCAGCGCTAGTGGCTATTGAGAGTTGAGGCTTGGCAGCTTTAAGTGTCCAGAACATGCGTTGAAGGCTATCGCCTGTTAGTGATTTACTTCTTAACTAATGCAACCGCGGCATGAAGTGCGGCGCTGAGATTATTAGCTTCTTCAGAGTTGAGTTCGACGACTAGGCGTCCGCCACCCTCTAGTGGAATTCGCATCACAAGTGAGCGAGCCTCTTTAGTGACCTCCATTGGACCATCACCGGTACGAGGTTTCATGGCTGCCATGTGGGGACTCCTTTAAAGATGGACGAGGAAAGTTCAAGAGGAGAAGTATCTCGCATTTAGAGCACAAGCGCGAAATCGAGAAGGCGTTAAAAGCCTAGAACCGCGCTCAATCTGGCTTTTCCAGCCGAAATGACAGCATCAACTGCGCGCTCTGGCACCTGAAGCGTTAGGGCAATCTCACTCGGTGACATCTGGCGCATGTAATGCAAGGTCAAGATGATCCGCTCTTCTTCAGGCAGCGAGGCCAGCACCTGGGCCAATGTTGGGGACTCGCTCATGGTTATAAGGCTACTGGCTCTTAACGCCTATGCGGGTGAGGATGCTCTCAGCGGAATGTTCGTGCAAAGCGGGATAAAGAGATTCGCACACCAATATAGAGCGCAGGAAGCATCGCCAAGAAGAGTACGCGCGGAGCTATTACTTCTTCAGACCAGTCAAAGATTGTTGTATCTGAAGAGATTTCACGTAAATGAAATCTGCCTGTTCCTTTGATTATTTTGCCGGTATGGAGCACATCGCATGTGTGTGGAGGCTGCCATGAAGTAACTGTCATTGAATCCAAAACTCCTAATGGACCAACGCCAGTGAATGCATTAATAGATGTTCCAACGCCTTCTGTGATCTCTGAAGTCACCCAGACTTTAGTCTGAAGCATCCACTCGCCTTGTTTTTCCCATTGCGCCAGCGAATCCCAAACTTTTTGTATTGGTGCATTAATTTTTAAAGAAATTGCAATGTGATTACTTGACATTAAGAACATGCCTTTAGTGCTTGCGTTACATCTGTTGTCCAAGAAATTAACTCACGCATTCCCGGCTTAATAAAGTTTTCAACTTCTAGGTGCTCGACTAGTTCATGTAAGGGGTTATAGATTCCAAATGGATCTAGAATTACAACTGGCTTATTGTGAAACTTTAAATAACGTCCCACCCAAATCTCAAAGAACTCTTCAAGAGTTCCTGCGCCGCCAGGCAATGTAATAAACGCATCTGCGATATCGGTAATCATCGCCTTGCGCTCACCCATCGTCTCAACGACATGTAGTTCATCGTTATCGTGATCAGCAAATTCAATATCAACAAGGGCTTGTGGGATAACGCCGATAGTTCGTCCGCCGCCCTGACGAGCTCCCCTAGAAACTGCGCCCATCATTGAAATGTGACCGCCCCCAGTGACTAATTCCCATGAGTTAGCTGCAATAGCCCCACCGAGTTCAAAGGCAAGGTCTACATACTTAGGGTCAATCGTTGGCGAAGATGAACAAAAGACTGCAATGCGCATGCGGGTAAGGATAGGGGTTAGGCTTAGGACATGACCACCATTGCATCTGGCCACGGCATTGCAACGATGGCTGCCGGAAAAACTCTTGATGTTTGGTTTCCAGCGCCGCAACTTGCTTCCTTGTCAGCAACTGTTCCAAATGAACTAAGCGCGTTAGTCGGCAAAGATGATGCTCGCGGAGTGACTCGAGAACTTGTTGCAGTTGAAATTGATATCACCGCGGCGCCTGTTGATGCAAAAGATGCGTATTTGCGTTTACATCTGTTATCACATCGCTTAGTTAAGCCTCATGGCCTCTCACTCGAAGGCGTTTTTGGCTTACTCAATAATGTTGTCTGGACAAACTTTGGTCCTTGCGCTGTTGAAGGTTTTGAATTAACTCGAGCACGTCTAAAGGCTGCGTACGGTCACGTAACTGTTCTTTCTGTCGATAAATTCCCACGCATGGTTGATTACGTAATTCCAAGTGGAGTTCGAATCGCTGATGCTGATCGCGTAAGACTGGGAGCACACTTAGCTTCTGGCACAACAGTCATGCACGAAGGATTTGTGAATTTCAATGCCGGAACACTTGGAACTTCAATGGTTGAGGGTCGCATCTCAGCTGGGGTTGTTGTTGGCGATGGCTCAGATATTGGTGGCGGCGCATCCATTATGGGAACGCTCAGTGGTGGAGGAAAAGAAGTTATTTCAATCGGTGAAAAATCACTTCTGGGCGCAAACTCTGGCTGTGGAATTTCACTCGGTGATAACTGTGTGATTGAAGCTGGAACTTATGTAACAGCTGCTTCAAAAGTTCGTTTGCCTGATGGAGAGATTGTGAAAGCTGCAGCACTCTCTGGTGGCAATAACTTACTCTTTCGTCGCAATTCACTCGATGGAGCACTTGAAGCAATTAACCGCACTGGTACTTGGGGCGGACTTAATTCAATTCTGCACGCTAACTAAGCTAAACCATGCTGAAGGTATTTTAGTTCTACTTCTAAAAGTCTCACCGCGCAGAGCAACCTTCACGCCAGTACTAGACGTTGCTTGAATCTGAGCAACTGTTCCACTTTCATTCATTCCTAAGATCTCTAAACTCACTACATCAGGCAAAACAAATGCGGCAGCAATAACGCTCTGTGGTACTTCTCGATTCCAAGTAACAAATCGTGGATTGATAGTGAGGTCCAATGAACCAGGATCATCAACAATCTGCGTGTAAGCCCTGGCACTACCCCAGGCATTTATCGAAAGCTCTGTCTTGCCACCTGATGAAGAGGAGAAATAAGCAGTAATTGGCAAACCAGATTGTGTGATCGTTAAACCCGCAGTTCGCGTTACAACATCTTTCCAAACCACACCGAACTTCTTTTCAATCTCCTTGGCATAACCCAGGAAAGTTTGATCAGAAATCGTTCCATATAAATCACAATCACAAGCACTTCTATATACCCCCGCCTTACTCAACGCATAGGTGCGTGAAGCAATTGCTTGCGCTTCAAGTGCGGCAATCGGCCAAAAGGATGGCATCTCACTAATACCCCAGAGGTATTCATCAGCTAACCGAACTGAGTTTGTCATTGCAATTCGATATCCCGTTGGGGTTTTAATAGCCTTTACTTGAATCTGTCCATATCGAAGTCGCTGAGATACACCTGAGTGATTAACGGATATGACTGTCTCTGGTCCTTCTAAATAGCGAGTGCCAGACCAACGAACCGTGAAAACTCTGCTGCGAGGTAGTACTTGTGAAGTTTTCCCATTTGTTATCCGTGGGCTAACCGTTGAACCAATAATTGAGAAACTAATTGAATCTGCCAAGGAAAATACTGGGATAACGCTTTCACCACCCGCATCACCTTGAATGATTTGAAGCTGTGATCCCTTTAACGTGCTTGAAATCTTTGCGCTAGAAATGAGGTTTCCAATATTGACTCGTAGAATTTTCGAATCATCTTTTGGTTCAATCTCAACATCCTTATAGAAATACTTAATAATCTGCTCAGCACTTTGACCAGCATTGGCCATGTAGCGTGCACCCATCTGACTTAAGCCAACGCCATGACCATATCCTGAACCTTGAAATGAAAAGGTTGCAGGTATATCCACTGCATGTGCAGTGGGAATCAATGTTGAAAAAACTAGCAATAGCGCTAGAAAAGCTTTAGACATCCTCATCGATGGCTGCGCTCTTTCCTAGCTGCAAAAACTCGCGATATGCAGTAATTACAGTTTTTGGATCTCCGCGTTGAACGAGCTTTCCCTTATGGAGCCAAGCAACGTCATTGCAGACATCTTCCAAAGTAGCCATTGCATGACTGACTAAAATTAATGCACGATCATCACTTCGTAGTTCCTTGATGCGATTAAGAGATTTTTCTTTAAACTTTGCATCACCGGTGCTCAATGCCTCATCGACAATCAAAATATCTGGTCGAACAGTTGCTGCAACCGAAAATGCTAAGCGGGCATACATACCTGATGAATATGTGCGCATTGGGGCGTCGATTGCCTCACCTAATTCCGAGAATTCTGCTATTTCTTCGAAGTGGCTATCAATTTCATCGCGTGACATTCCTGCAGCTAATCCACCTAAATAAACATTGTCTCGGCCTGACATTGAAGGGTTAAAACCAACGCCCAGAGCAAGCAAAGTACTAACGCTTCCATAGACTTCAATTCGCCCTTGTGTGGGAGGCAAAATTCCTGCAATAACGCGCATCAGTGAAGATTTGCCTGCACCATTTGTTCCAATAATTCCTAATACCTGGCCATATTCAACATCAAGATTTACTTCATCCAATGCACGGATAACGCGAGTTTGTTTTCCGCCACGACCCAATGACTTAACGCGTGCTTTTAGAGTTGGTCTACGATCAATTGCAGTGGTGTATGTAAGGCCAAGTCCGCGAACTGATACGGCAACTTCATTGGTCTTATGAGAGTTAGAGACGGACGGCAAATTCACGCTCCCTTGATAAAAAGAAGTATGTGCCTATCAAGAAAATTCCAACTGCCCAACCAAGACCGATGAGCATGTGAGAAGTAAGTGGTGCCTGCCCATGAACTAAAGCACGCGACCAACTATCTAAAATTGGAAACAGCGGATTGAAGAGTTCAAGAGTTCTTAGCTCAGGCTTCAAGTCGGATGCTTCATACAAGATGGGTGACAAATACAAAAGTGTGCGTGTCATGTATGGCAAGAAACTTGCAATGTCGCGGAAATACACATTGATACAGGAAATTGTCACCGCAAGGCCCAATGCCAACAACATGGTTATTAGCAGTACTGGAATAGCCCAAAACATTTCCCAAGCAAATGGCAGACCCAAAACTGTCCTGATTGCCAGAAAGACGGCAAGAGTTGGCAGGAATTTAAAGATTGCAATTACAACTGCTGAGACTGGCAACATAATTCGAGGAAAGGCTGTATTTAGAATTAAGCGTTGGCCTGCTGTAATTGACTTCACGCCACCTGTTAAAGAGTTAGCTACTAAATAAAAGAGAAAAAGCGTTGCAGTGAGATGTGCATACCGCGTGCTGTCAGATGACCCGCTAATGATCACGATTAGCAAGAAATAAACAGCTGATAACAGCAAGGGATTAAGAACTAGCCATAGTTGACCAAATGCTGAGTCAAAATGCTGTTCCCGAAGTTCTGAGCGCGAGTATTCAGAGATGAATGTGCGGCGCGACCAGAGAGACTTCCAATATTTCCTCAGGGGTGGCAGGCCAGCACGAAATGGCTCATAGACCTGCGTTGGAGTGCTCACGGTCGTAAGGTTACCGCAGGCGCTAACGACTTTGGCGAAGTTAGAAAGCCAATACCCCATGTCATATGCATTGTCAGCAAAATAAGTGGCAACGAGACAAATTCAGCAAGTGATTTTCCAATTCTTGCCGATGCGATGAGAATAAACAACGCATATACCAATGCTGGTACGAAAAGAATAGGTGAAACAACTGCGCCAAGAATCAGTGATGAAGCAACGCCGATTACGGTAAATGGTGGGGCAAGATATCTGTAGTTAATTGTTCCCTCATGTCTGCGAGATACAACTCGTCGCCAACGGCCATATTCGAAATACTGTTTAGCAAGAGCTTTAACAGTTGAACGCGGACGATAAGTCACAACTAATCGAGGATCAAAAAAGATTGTTCCTCCAGCAGCACGCAAACGAAAATTAAGCTCCCAATCTTGTGCACGTGTGAATCTCTCATCAAATCCACCCACTGCAACCAAAGCTTGTTTTCTAAATGCCCCTAGGTAAACCGTATCCACCGATGCAGCTCCACCACCTGTGTGAAAACGTGAGGCACCAACACCTAAAGGACTACGCATTGCTCGCGCAACGCCTCTCTCAAAAACAGTGTGACCTTCTGCAGCCATGATTCCGCCAACGTTTACGGCACCAGTTTCTTTCAAGATTTCAAAAGCAAGAGATAGGTAATTCTTAGGGATTTTTGAGTGGCCATCTACTCGCACAATGATGGAGTATCTACTTGCAGCAACTGCCAAATTAAGTCCTGAAGCTGTGCGTCCTGAAGGATTTGAAACAACTACAACACGCGAATCCACTTTAGCCAATGATTGAGCAATCACTTCTGTTCCATCATTGGAAGGCCCAATTGCCAAAATAATTTCAATCTCGCCGCCAAAATCCTGATCAAGAACAGCCTTCACAGCCTCTTCTAAATATTTTGATTCGTTGAGGACCGGCAGGATGACTGAGATTTTGGGCTCCGGTGAGCCATATAACTCATTTGCTGATGTCGTCATAACCCCTACACCGTATCGTCCAAGTACTCTTACACGGTGAAAGCGACGCGACCAATACGCATTATTACTTCCCTATCCCTTGCCGTTGTCGCAATCTCGGCATTTTCTTGGTTGGGATTAGGCCAAGTCAGCGGAGCAATTAACCGTATCGATGTGTTTGGCTCACTCGATAATCGCCCAGATAAGCCAAGTTCAGCACTCAATTATTTGTTGGTGGGTTCAGATACACGCGAAGGTTTAACTAAAGAACAATCAAAGTTGTTGCGAGTAGGAACTACCAAGTCAGCAGCAGGTGCACGATCAGACACAATGCTTCTTGTTCACATCAGTAAATCTCGAGATAAAGCAACCATCATCTCTATTCCACGAGATTCACTTGTGACTATTCCAGAACATCCCTCTTCCTTAAACAAAGAAAAGATTGTTCCTGCAGCAAAAGGAAAAATTAACGCTGCTTTTGCTTGGGGTGGAGCACCACTTTTAATTCAAACTATCGAACAAGAAACAAACATTAAAATTGACCACTATATTGAAATCGGCTTCGCTGGTTTCGCAGGAATGGTTGATGCATTAGGCGGAATTGATGTTTGTACAAAGCGCGACATTGATGATCCAAATAGCCACCTTGTATTGAGCGCTGGAGTTCACACTCTTAATGGAATTGAGTCGCTCAAGTATGTTCGTACTCGTGACTTTGACGGCATGGGTGACCTTGGGCGCATGCAACGCCAACAGCAATTCATGAGCGCAGTGCTAAGAAAAGTGACAAGTACTGGCGTTCTTCTCAATCCAGTTAAGTTAGTCAATTTCTTCAATGCCACTATTGCAACAGTTCGAACAGATTCTGAACTCAATCGAAATGACTTAATAGTTTTGGCCAAACAACTCAAGAATCTCTCCCCAAGTAAGGTCCGCACTCTCACAATTCCTTTAGGTAACGCAAATGCTCGCGTACCAGGGCTTGGATCGGTTGTGACCTGGGATTCAGTGCTTGCACCTGATCTATTTAACCGTTTGCGTGAAGATCTACCGCTAGTTGATGAGGTAACCCCTTCACCTTCAGCATCTTCAAGCGCTTCAGCATCACCAACTGTGATTGATAAATTCAAGACTCGTACCGCTGATGAAAATCCTTGCGGAGCACTGAAGTAAACTCGCGCCCATGACTTTGACTCTCTCAGTAGTTGGCTGCGGCTATCTAGGCGCAACACACGCCGCATGCATGTCTTCTCTTGGCTTTACCGTTATTGGTGTTGATACCGATCCCAATAAAGTGGCGATGCTGCAAAATGGCGAGCTTCCTTTCTACGAACCTGGGCTAGATACCTTGCTTGCACAAGAGATGAAGACAGGTCGACTTTCATTTACTACTGATTTCTCTGCAGTTAAAGATGCTGATATTCACTTTGTTTGCGTTGGAACTCCACAGAGTAAAGATGGACTTGCTGCTGATCTGACTTACGTGCGTTCTGCAGTTGCTGAAATAGCACCGTATCTGAAAGATGGCTCTTTAGTTGTTGGAAAATCAACTGTTCCTGTTGGAACCGCGCAATCACTTCGTGATGAGCTTGCAAAAACGGCGCCGCAAGCAGATCTAGCCTGGAATCCAGAGTTCTTGCGCGAAGGTTTCGCTGTTGAAGACACACTCACACCTAATCGCTTAGTCGTCGGTGTTGCTAACGATCGCGCTGAGCAGATACTTAAGGAAGTTTATAAGCCAATCATTGACTTAGGTACTCCATGGATTAGAGCGGATCTTCCAACAGCAGAGCTAGTAAAAGTTGCGGCTAACTCATTCCTTGCGACAAAAATTTCTTTCATCAATGCTATGGCTGAAGTTTGTGAAGCTGCTGGCGGTGATGTGACAGTCCTTGCACAAGCAATTGGATATGACCCACGTATTGGAAACAAGTTCTTGCAAGCTGGTATCGGTTTTGGTGGCGGTTGCCTTCCAAAAGACATCCGAGCATTCATGGCACGCGCAGAAGAGTTGGGCGCCAAGCAAGCCCTTGAGTTCTTGCGTGAAATTGATGCAATTAACTTGCGCGCACGCCAGCGTGTTATCGATGTTGTTCGAGACGAACTTTCAGAGGATCTAACTCAATACAAGATTGCTGTTCTCGGAGCTACTTTCAAACCAGATAGTGATGATGTGCGTGACTCCCCAGCACTCGACATCGCAGTTCAGTTACAAGCAGCTGGAGCAGCTGTGGTTGTTCATGATCCCAAAGGAATTGAACCTGCACGCAAGCGTTTTCCAAAGCTTGAATATGCAGAAGTAGTCACAAATGCTGTTAAAGACGCTGACTTGATCTTGCACTTAACTGAGTGGAAAGAGTATCGAGCAATCGATCCATCAACTCTGTCTTCACTCGTTAAAAGTAAAATCATTATCGATGGTCGCAATATGCTCGACCGAGAACTATGGCGCAAAGCTGGTTGGAAGTTCCATGCTTTAGGACGCACTGATTAACGAGCAAGAAAGCATTGATGCAGTCCTTGCAATGAAAACCTGGGCTGTTGTTGGGCTTGGAAATACCCCAGAGCGCGCAGCGTTCGGCGTGGCAAAGCTTTTACAAGATAAAGGTCACCGCATCATTCCTGTTTATCCTCGTGCAGAAACTGTGCATGGTGAGGTTGGCTATAAAACTCTTTCAGAGATTCCAGGTTCCGTAGATGTTGTTGATTGTTTTGTTAATTCCACTCTTGTTGGCAAAGTTGTGGATGAAGCAATCGCTATTGGTGCCAAAGCAGTATGGCTGCAATTAGATGTTATTGATAACGATGCAATTGCTCGTGCACAAGCTGCGGGGTTAGTAACAGTGATGGATCGTTGCCCAGCTATTGAATATAGAAAGAAAAGCTAAAAACCAGTTTTTTGCCCACGACGTGAATTTAAGTTCGCGCCTTTAGCTTTAGCTTCAGTATTAATCTCCTTTAATGCATCTGCAACTTTGGCGCTAATTGCTGAATCAGAGATTCCTAGAATTCTGGCCGCCAGTAAGGCTGCGTTCTTGGCATTACCCACTCCAACAGTTGCCACGGGAACACCTGCAGGCATCTGCACAATAGAGAGAAGTGAATCCATTCCATCAAGGTTTTTTAGTGCAACAGGAACACCAATTACTGGAAGTGTGGTTAAGGAAGCAACCATCCCAGGTAAATGCGCAGCTCCACCAGCGCCAGCAATGATTACTTTAAATCCTTTGCCTGCGGCGCTTTGTGCAAACTCAACCATTTCAAGTGGCATGCGATGAGCTGAAACAACATCTGCCTCATAAGAAATTCCCAATTGATCTAGAACTTTCGCAGCCTCTTCCATTACCGGCCAATCAGAATCTGATCCCATGATGATTGCTACATCACTCATCAATTTCTCCGCTCATGTAATCAAGGGCATGCTGCACTTCTTGGGTTAATTCTAGGAGGTTATCTCCCAGTAAATTAACATGGCCAATCTTGCGCCCAGGGCGTACTTCCTTCTTATAGTGGTGGAATTTCAACTCTGGCGTGCGGGCCATGAGATGAAGATATGGACGATACATATCTTCCTTATCCCCGCCCAAGATGTTGCCCATGACGGCAATGGGGGCAGTCATCTGCGGATTTCCAAGAGGAAGATCTAATACAGCTCGCAGATGTTGTTCAAACTGAGATGTTAGAGAACCTTCAATTGTCCAGTGTCCAGAATTATGTGGGCGCATCGCTAATTCATTGATGAATAACTCTTGGCCCTTAACGAAGATTTCAACTGCCATAACCCCAATGACACCAATTTCATTTGCAATATCAAGAGCTAACCTCTGAGCCTTCTCACTTAAATCATTTGAGAGTTGTGGGGCCGGTGTAATTGTCATTACGCATATGCCATCACGCTGAATTGTTTGCGTTGGAGCCCAGGTTGTTGCCTGTCCATGCGGAGATCTAGCCACCATGACAGCTATTTCATAATCAAAATCAATCAGTTCTTCAATTAAGACTTTGCCAACTTCTTTCAATACTGCAGCGAGCTCTGTTTGGCTATTGATTTTCCATACTCCGCGGCCGTCATAACCACCTGAGATAGCTTTAGCAATTACTGGAAATTCACGCACTTCTTCGGCTTTAGTTACCACGGCGTTCTTTGGTGAAGGAAAATTGCTCAGGCGCTCTCGCATTGCAGCTTTATCTTGGGAAAATATAAAGCTGGCAGAACTTGGACGGACTACAACTCCATCTGCTTCTAGTGCCTTAACAATGCTTAGGGGAATTAGTTCATGCTCAAAAGTGATTACATCGCACTTACGGGAAAATGCACGGACAGTTTCTAGATCTTTATAGTCACCGACTACGTGGTTTGTTATCTGTGCTCCACTTTCTTGAGCATTATTTGCAAGTAATAAGAGATTGACTCCAAGTGCTGCGGCAGGAGCAACGCTCATGCGTGCTAGTTGCCCAGCACCAATCACGCCGACTGTTGGAAAATGATTACTCACTGGCTTATCGTAGATGAACTACGTCTCCAGCTTGCACATGTGTTCCTGAGTCTAAAATCAACTCGCCCCGGGCTGAAATGCACATTGCAATTCCTTTTTCTATCAAATCATTTGGATAGTGAATCTGAACTTTTGTTCCAAGGGTTGAACACAGGGATGCATATAGCCCCGTGATTGATTCATCACCCAGATCCCAGCTGGTGAAAATCGATTCGAACTCATTTAATACATTGGCCAAAAGGTGGTTCCGATCAATATTGGTTGCACCTTCAATTGCAAGTGATGTTGCAGTTGGGACAGGTAATTCACCTATCGTCATTCCTACGTTAATTCCAATTCCAACAACAACACCTTCTCCATGAATTTCAGATATTAATCCTGAAACTTTTTTTTCCTTAATTAAAATATCATTTGGCCACTTAACTGTTGCATTATACTTTTTGAGAACTTGTGCAACAGATGCACCGGCGATTAAGGAGATCCAACCCCAGTCTTCTTTTTTCCTCTGTGGTTTCAAATAAAATGAAAATAAAAGAGCACTATTTTTCGGTGCCTCAAAAGTACGCGACATCCTCCCGCGCCCAGCTCTCTGAAAATTCGCAGTAATGACATCACCAGGTTTTACTTTTCCGGCAATCGCACGTGTTGCTAAAGCGGTCTGAGTCGATGTGGTGACATCAACCACGCTTACTCGCCAGTACTGCGTAGTCAATGAGTTGATAACTGACTTATCAAGTGCCGCTCTTAGCATTTGCTTGCCCATGACATGTACCGTAGGGGTATGAGCCGTGATCTGCATACAACTGCCGGGAAAATCGAAGATCTGCGTGCCCGCGTTGAGGAAGCCGTACACGCTGGTTCGGCACGCGCCGTTGAAAAGCAGCATGCTAAAGGCAAGAACACTGCCCGCGAGCGTATTGAAATGTTGGTCGATCCAGATTCATTTACGGAAATTGATGAGTTCGCGCGCCACCGCTCAACACAATTCGGGATGGAAAATAATCGTCCATACGGTGATGGCGTTGTAATCGGAACTGCGACAGTAGATGGACGACCTATTGCTTTGTACTCACAAGATTTCACAATCATGGGTGGATCACTGGGTGAAGTTCATGCCGAAAAGATTGTAAAGATTGCTGAGTTTGCACTAAAGAGTGGAATTCCACTTATTGGAATTAATGACTCCGGTGGAGCGCGTATTCAAGAAGGCGTTGCATCTCTTGCAGGCTATGGAAAAATCTTTCGCCTTAACACTCGCTCATCCGGTGTGATTCCTCAGATCTCATTGATTCTTGGCCCTTGCGCAGGAGGCTCTGCATACTCTCCAGCACTTACAGATTTCACTGTGATGGTTAATGAAACATCACACATGTTTATTACTGGTCCTGACGTCATTAAAACTGTGACTGGCGAAGAAGTGGGAATGGAAGAGCTAGGCGGTGCTCGTACTCACAATGTTCGAACCGGTAACTCTCACTACTTAGCTGAAAATGAAGCTGATGCAATTGATTACGTTAAAGCGCTTCTTTCATATTTGCCATCAAATAATATGGATAGAGCTCCGCATCTTCCGCCAACAGAGCTTTTGGAAAAGAATGCAAAAGATATTGCACTAGATACTTTGATTCCAGATAGTCCAAACCAGCCATATGACATGAAGGTTTTGATTCAAGCATTGGTAGATGAAGCAGAGTTCTTAGAAGTCCATGCACTCTATGCGCCAAACATTGTTGTTGGATTTGCCCGAATTGAGGGTGAAACCATTGGAATCATTGCAAACCAGCCTAATCAATTGGCTGGAACACTAGATATTAACTCCAGCGAGAAAGCTGCACGTTTCTTGCGCTTTTGCGATGCATTCAATATCCCCATCCTGACACTTGTTGATGTGCCTGGTTTCTTGCCTGGTACTGAACAGGAATGGGATGGAATCATTCGCCGTGGAGCTAAGTTGCTCTACGCCTACGCAGAAGCATCTGTACCACTTGTAACACTCATTACTCGTAAAGCATATGGCGGCGCATTTATCGTTATGGGCTCTAAGTATCTTGGTAGCGATATCAACTTCGCGTGGCCAAGTGCAGAGATTGCAGTTATGGGAGCACAAGGCGCAGTTAACATCTTGTATCGCAAGGAAATTGCTGAAGCCAAAGATCCAGTTGCTGCAAGAGCTGAGTTAATCGATGAATACAACGAATCACTTGCAAATCCATATTTAGCTGCTGAGCGCGGAACAATCGACACAGTTATTGAACCAAATCAGTCACGTGCATACATCACGAAGGCTTTTAGAACTTTGCGTACAAAGCGCGACACATTACCGGCCCGCAAACACGGAAATATTCCGCTGTAATGGAGTTTTCAATCATCAAAGGCAATCCAACGCCTGAAGAGTTAGCGGCACTTAAAACCGCTTTGGCTCAACATAAGCGTGAAGAGCTAAAGCCTGTGATCCGCAGAAGTGTTTACGGTTTACCGCAACTACGAGAAGCCTTGCCCCATCAAATTACTTTCGGCGCTCGAAAGAATTCATAAACGATGCCAAAAATAGTTTTAGCTTCTGCATCCGTGTCCAGACGACGCTTACTTGAGTCAGCTGGATTAAAGCCAACCATTATGGTGAGCCATGTTGATGAGGAAACTGATTTTTTCAATGCAATGTCTCCTGCCGATATGGTGATTGCTCTAGCTATAACCAAGGCTCACACAATTCGAGAGCAAATAGATTTTCCAGCAATAATCATTGGTTGTGATTCAACCTTTGAATTTGATTCAAAATCCTTAGGTAAGCCAGAAACTCCAGAAATTGCAATCGAACGTGCTTCAAGAGTGCGCGGTAATTCTGGACTGCTCCACACTGGTCACTGCATTATTGATACAACAAAGGACAAAGAGATTTCAAGTATCGTCACAACAAAGGTGACCTTTGACAACATGACTGATGCAGAGATTGCAGACTATGTTGCTACCGGTGAACCCTTACATGTTGCTGGTGGATTCACCCTTGATGGGTTTAGCTCCCCCTTTATTCCTTCAATTGAAGGTGACTACACAAACGTAGTTGGAATCTCTATGCCATTTGTGAGAAAAGCCTTTGAGCAACTTGGCTACTCCTGGCCTGAGGTTAAGGTGATGCAATGAAGCGCGTTTTAATTGCCAACCGTGGAGAAATTGCAGTACGCGTAATTCGCGCATGTAAAGATCATGGCTTAGAAAGTGTTGCGGTTTATTCAGAGGAAGATCGCAATGCAATTCATTCTCAGATGGCTGATACTTCCTATTCTCTGCATGGAACAACCGCGACTGAAACATATTTGAATATTGAAAAACTCATTGGAGTTGCCAAGCAATCAGGTGCAGATGCCGTTCACCCTGGGTATGGATTCTTATCTGAAAATGCAAACTTTGCTCAAGCCGTTATTGATGCTGGTCTTATTTGGATTGGACCTCCTCCTGCTGCAATTCGGGCACTGGGCGATAAAGTCTCTGCACGCAAAATCGCAGCTAAAGCAGGTGCACCACTAGTTGCTGGAACTAAAGATCCAGTTGAAGGACATGAAGAAGTTTTAGCTTTTGCTAAGGAACATGGATTACCTGTTGCCATTAAAGCTGCCCATGGTGGTGGTGGACGTGGTTTAAAGGTCGCGCATACGATGGAAGAGATTCCAGAACTATTCGCATCTGCAGTTCGTGAGGCCATAAGCGGTTTTGGCCGCGGTGAATGCTTTGTTGAACGCTATTTGGATAAGCCCCGCCACGTTGAAACCCAAGTTTTAGTGGATAAGCACGGTCATGCCGTAGTCGTAAGCACGCGCGATTGCTCACTGCAACGCCGCCACCAAAAACTAGTTGAAGAAGCACCCGCTCCATTTTTAAGTCAAGCCCAGATTGATGAGCTCTATCGATCCAGTAAAGCCATCATGAAAGAGGCTGAATACATCGGTGCGGGTACTTGTGAATTCTTAATTGGACTTGATGGCACTATTTCATTCCTAGAAGTAAATACTCGCTTGCAAGTAGAGCATCCGGTGAGCGAAGAAATCACAGGCATTGATTTAGTGCGTGAACAATTTAGAATTGCAATGGGTGAAGCACTTGGCTTTGATGATCCAGTTATCCGTGGACACTCAATCGAGTTTCGTATTAACGGTGAAGATCCAGGTCGCTCATTCTTGCCTGCGCCAGGCCGAATTACTGAATGGGTTATTCCAACTGGTCCTGGCGTAAGAGTCGATGCTGGCTTTAGAAATGGTGACACTATCGGCGGCAACTTTGATTCATTACTAGCAAAACTTATTGTTACGGGTGCAACTCGCGAACAAGCAATAGACCGTGCTCGTCGTGCACTTGCTGAATTTTCAATCGAAGGCTTAGCTACCGCCCTGCCTTTCCACCGTGCGATTATGGAAGATCCTGCGTTTACACAAGATTTCAAGATTTATACCAGCTATATTGAAAATGAATTTAACAATGACATTCCTATGTATCACGCACCGGTTGTGCCACTTGAAACACATATGGCACCTGAGCAATTAGTTGCTGAAGTAAATGGGAAGCGTTTTGAGGTTTTAGTACATGCTCCTAAGCCTGTAGTTAAGCGCCATCGGGCAAAACAATCGATGGCAGGGGGCGCTGGTGGCTCTGCACTTGCCAGCCCTATGCAGGGAACTGTTGTGAAGATTGCAGTTAATGAAGGTGACCGAGTTGAAATTGGCGATCTAGTAATCGTTCTAGAAGCGATGAAAATGGAACAGCCGTTAATGGCACATAAAGCTGGTGTGATTAGTAATTTGAGCGCAGTCATAGGGGCCACAGTTTCTAGTGGAACAGCTCTTTGTGACATCATTGATGCATGACAAATAGCGAGCTCCTCTATTCCGATCCATTAGCCGCAGCAGCTGCTGCTGCTAAAGAAATCACAGAACGCACAGGGGTTGCATCTCATGATGTTGCCTTAGTAATGGGTTCTGGTTGGGTGAGCGCGGTTGATGCGTTGGGAACTCCAGCATATGAATGTAATGCCGAAGATATAACTGGCTTCCTTCCCCCAACAGTTGAAGGCCATTCGGGAAAAGTTCGCTCTTACGAAATTGAATCAAATGGCAAGAAACTACGAGCACTTGTATTTTTAGGGCGCACACACCTCTATGAAGGTAAAGGTGTTGAACCTGTAGTGCATAGCGTGCGAACTGCGGTTAAAGCTGGATGCAAGGTTGTCATTTTAACTAATGCATGTGGTGGCATAAACAAGAGCTACAAAGTTGGCCAGCCAGTACTTATTCGTGATCACATTTCATTAACAGCAGTCTCTCCACTATCTGGTGCCACTTTTGTTGATTTGACTGATCTCTACAGCAAGCGCATTCGTGAAATTGTTAAGAAGGAAGATTCTTCACTTGAAGAAGGTGTCTACGTGCATTGGCGTGGACCAACTTATGAAACTCCTGCAGAGATTTTAATGATGCGCACTATGGGCGCAGATTTGGTGGGTATGTCAACAGTGCCTGAAGCAATTGCCGCTCACGCACTTGGCGCTGAAGTTCTTGGAATCTCATTAGTTACTAACGCAGCTGCCGGTGTTACTGGTGAAAAACTAAACCATGAAGAAGTTATTGCCGCTGGAAAGGCCGCTGCAGATCGAATGGGCGCTCTTCTCAAAGGGGTAATCCCGAAGTTATTCTAAGAACATGGATCTGACTCAAGAAGTTCAAGCATGGATTGCTGATGATCCAGATCCAAAGACTGCTGCCCAATTACAGCAATGGCTCGATTCCAAAAATGAAGTAGAACTACGCGCATCATTTAACGGCTTTTTGCAGTTCGGAACTGCTGGATTACGCGGTCCTATTCGCCCAGGGCCCTCTGGTATGAATCGCGCAGTAGTTGGTCGTACTGCAGCAGGATTAGTCGCTTATATGAAAGAGCGGAATTTAACTTCCGTAGTGATTGGTCGCGATGCTCGTTATGGCTCAGAAGATTTTACCTTTGAAACCGCTGAAATTATGAGTGGTGCCGGCATGAAGGTATATATCTTGCCCCGCCCGCTTCCAACGCCAGTATTAGCTTTTGCAACCAATGAATTGAAATGCGATGTGGGAATCATGGTCACTGCAAGCCATAATCCACCGCAAGATAACGGATACAAAGTTTATTTAGGTGGCACCGTTGATGGAATTCATTATCGTGGATCACAAATAATCTCTCCAACAGATGAATCAATCGCCAAAAAGATTGATTCGATTACTTCTCTTGCCTCGCAACCCCGTGGCAAAGAATGGACAGTTCTTGGTGAAGAAGTTGTTCACAAATATGTCGGGATTACCGCTGCTCTTGCCCAACGTCCTGGAAACCTAAAAATTGTTTATACGGCTATGCATGGTGTTGGGACCCAGACTCTTCAACATGTTTTTCATAAAGCAGGTTTTCCTCAACCTATTCTTGTGGATGCACAAGCACAACCAGATCCAGATTTTCCAACTGTTGCATTTCCTAACCCCGAAGAGCCAGGTGCAATTGATTTAGCTCTCGAGACAGCACGTACATTTGATGCTGATTTAGTGATTGCTAATGATCCAGATGCAGACCGCTGCGCTGCTGCAGTTAAGGATCCAAATAAAGGCTGGAGAATGCTACGTGGGGATGAGTTAGGTGTAATCCTTGGTGAAACCATCGCCCGAACAACAAGTAAGGGCATCCTCGCAAACTCGATTGTTTCATCATCAATTCTGAGCAAGATTGCTGCCCACTACAAACTTGAGTTCAAAGAAACGCTCACCGGCTTTAAGTGGTTAGCAAAAATTGATGGATTAACTTTTGGCTACGAAGAAGCCTTGGGATATGCCGTTGATGCAATAACAGTTAACGATAAGGATGGAATCTCTGCTGCAATCAAACTAGCTCAGATCGCCACTGATTTAGCGGCCGAAAACAAAACACTTCTTGATTTACTCGATGAAGTTTGGGCTCGTCATGGCTTCCATGCAACTGAACAAATCTCCATTCGCCTGACAGATCTTTCGCAAGTGGGTGTGATCATGGGAGGTTTGCGCAGCAATTCCCCTAAGGAAATTGCTGGCCGTTCAGTTACATCTATTGATGACCTCGCTAATCCAAGTGATGGTTTGCCTCCCACTGATGGTTTGCGTATTTGGCTAGATGGTGGAATTCGAATCATCATTCGTCCAAGTGGCACAGAAGCAAAGATGAAGTGTTACATTGAGGCAATTGCAAAGGATTCTGCAACTGCGCAAACAGTTCTGGATCAGTTACGAGCCCCACTGAAGGAATTGCTATCGTGAGTTTTTATGGTTTAGTCGATGGTACTGAAGCCTCCCTAAAAAAATATTTGGGTTCGCTATCAGGGGTTGACCAAGTTGGTGCAGATGCTCGTGCAGCCATGCTTGCTACTCGCAGCATTAAGACAACTTCTAAGCGCTGGGCAATCGACACTGCAATCACCATGGTGGATCTAACAACTCTAGAAGGAGCAGATACTCCTGGAAAAGTTAAGGCGCTGTGCACAAAAGCGGTTCGTCCTGATCCAACAGATTCAACGGTCCCAAGTGTTGGCGCAGTGTGTGTTTACAACGATATGGTTGAAATTGCCCGCACACATTTAGATCTTATTGGCGGCCAACATGTTGGTGTGGCGGCTGTTTCAACTGCTTTTCCTTCTGGTCGTGCATCAATGGCAGTAAAGATTCAAGATACAAAAGATGCCGTCGATGTTGGTGCATCTGAAATAGATATGGTCATTGACCGGGGCGCATTTCTCTCAGGACGATACATCGAAGTCTTTGATGAGATTGTAAAAATTCGTGAAGTTTGTGGCACTAAGGCCCATTTGAAAGTTATCTTTGAGACAGGCGAGCTTGTTACTTATGACAATGTTCGTAAAGCTTCCTTCTTGGCAATGGCTGCTGGAGCAGATTTCATTAAAACTTCCACAGGCAAAGTGGCACCAGCTGCTACCGCCCCTGTTGTTCTTGTGATGCTTGAAGCGGTGAGAGATTTTTATGCAATGACCCAGGTGCGAATTGGTGTGAAACCAGCCGGTGGTATCAGAAACACAAAAGATGCCATTAAGCAGCTAGTCCTAGTTAATGAGACTGCAGGGCCAGAGTGGCTCAAGCCTTCACTATTTCGTATCGGAGCAAGTGCTCTGCTTAATGATTTGTTAATGCAACGCATGAAAATGGATGATGGCTACTACGCTAGCCCTCAGTACGTGACGATCGACTAATGGAGGAAAAATTGTCTTTTGAATACGCGCCGGCTCCAGAGTCACGCGCCCTCGTTACGATCAAGCCTAAGTATGGCCACTTCATCGGCGGAAAGTTTGTTGCAGGAAGTAAGCACTTCCCCACAATCAACCCAGCAACTGAAGAAGTTCTATCTCAAATTTCACTAGCCGGAAAAGCTGATGTTGATGCTGCTGTAAAGGCTGCACGCAAGGCATACACAACTACGTGGTCAAAAATGTCTGGCAAAGAGCGTGGAAAGTACCTGTTTCGTATCGCCCGCATCATGCAAGAGCGCTCACGTGAGTTCGCAGTTCTTGAGACCCTAGATAACGGTAAGCCGATTCGTGAATCACGCGATGTTGATGTTCCACTTGCTGCCGCACACTTCTTTTATCACGCAGGCTGGGCTGACAAGCTTGAATATGCAGGTCTTGGAACAACACCTAAAGCTCATGGTGTTGCAGGACAGATTATTCCTTGGAACTTCCCATTATTGATGTTGGCGTGGAAGGTTGCACCGGCACTTGCTGCTGGAAACACTGTTGTATTAAAGCCAGCTGAAACAACTTCACTCACCGCACTTTTATTTGCCGAAGTATGTCACCAGGCAGAACTTCCAGCAGGTGTTGTAAACATCGTAACTGGTGATGGTTCAACTGGTGCACTCATTGTTAATCACCCTGGAATCGACAAGATTGCATTTACTGGATCTACTGAGGTTGGCAAGATAATTGCTCGAGCTGTTGCTACTACCAATAAGAGTGTAACTTTAGAACTTGGTGGAAAAGCTGCCAATATCATCTTTGAAGATGCAGCAATTGATGAGAGCGTAGAAGGTATTGTTAATGGAATTTTCTTTAATCAAGGCCATGTCTGCTGTGCTGGTTCGCGCTTAATTCTTCAAGAGAGTATTGCTGATGAAGTTATTGAGAAGCTAAAAAATAGAATGGCTAAGATTCGTGTCGGTGATCCCATGGATAAGAACACTGATTTGGGAGCCATTAACAGCAAGGAACAACTATTAAAGATTCGTGAACTTACTGCTGCCGGAGATTCTGAAGGCGCTGAGCGTTGGAGTGCGCCATGTGATTTGCCAGGCAAGGGCTTCTGGTTTGCACCAACAATCTTTACTGGTGTGACTCAAGCCCACCGCATTGCACGCGAAGAAATCTTCGGTCCAGTGCTTTCAGTATTAACTTTTAGAACACCTCAGGAAGCTATAGATAAAGCCAATAACACTCCTTTTGGACTCTCTGCGGGTATCTGGAGTGAAAAGGGATCCAAGGTCTTATGGGCATCTCAGCAACTCCGTGCTGGTGTGATCTGGGCAAATACCTTCAATAAATTTGATCCTACTTCCCCATTTGGTGGATACAAGGAATCTGGTTGGGGTCGTGAAGGCGGACGACATGGTTTATCTGCGTATTTGAAGGGAGTCTCACATGAGTAATCGAATTGATGTGAAAAGGACCTACAAACTATTTATTAATGGGGCGTTCCCTCGCACAGAATCTGGTCGCACCTATGAAGTTAAGAACGCTAAAGGTGTATTCATTGCAAACCCATGCCTAGCATCTCGTAAAGACTTAAAGGATGCAGTTGTAGCAGCTCGTGCAGCCCAACATGGATGGAACAAAGCAACTGCATATAACAAGGGACAAATTCTTTACCGACTTGCAGAAATGCTTGAAGGTCGTCGCGCGCAGTTTGTGGATGAGATTGTCACAGTCACTGGTGTATCAAAAGCCAAAGCTGAGAAAGAAGTAACAGATTCTGTAGATCGACTCGTTTGGTATGCGGGATGGAGCGACAAGATCTCTTCACTTTCAGGTGCTCTCAACCCTGTTGCTGGTCCTTATTACAACTTCACAATCCCAGAAAGCATGGGCGTGATTGCAGCGATTGCTCCAGAGACGCCTTCTTTGCTTGGTTTAATTGATTCAATTGCACCAATCATTGTTGGTGGTAACACCGTGGTTGTTCTTGCTAGTACCAAAGCTCCACTTTCTGCGATGAGCTTTGCTGAAGTGATTGCAACAAGTGATGTTCCAGCTGGAGTAATTAATATTTTGACTGGAAAGAAAGATGAAATCACCCCATGGATGGCTTCACACATGGATATTGATGGCTTAGATATCTCAGGTTTAGGTGCTAAAAAGCATGCAGACGTTAAAACAGCTGGAACTGAAAACCTAAAGAGAATCTATAGCTTCAAGAGCGCTGATCCTGGACGCATTCTGGCATTCATGGAAAACAAGACGGTCTGGCACCCAATAGGGCTATAGCCAGCCTTTATCAATGGTTTTAAACCACAACTGCTCAACTGCTTCTACATCTAAATCTAGAACAACTCGGACTGCAGCAGAATCAGTTAAATCATTAGGTTCGATGGACTTTAGAAATGGTGCTCTACGATCACAGATAGTTTGACCGCGCGCAGGGCCTTGGGATGTGTCGACAACAACGTCAAAGACTTCAGTTGTAAATAGCTCTGGATGAATCACACATGCAACTGCCCCATAGTCGCCCAAAGTAATGGGAGAGACATGCAGGCGCTCAATAAATGCTTGAATAAGCGTTGCAGCAAACTGTGGAGCAGGATCAGATGATTTGAGTAGCTTTGCTGCATTCTCACTTGTTGCACCTGGACGCATGAAAACATCAAGTCCATACATAGTTATTGGAACACCGCTTTGGAAAACGATTGCGGCTGCTTCAGGATCGTGCCAAACATTGAATTCGGCTGCAGCTGTTGCATTACCGGCAGATGCTGATCCGCCCATTAAAACAATTCGATGTAGTTTCTTGGCAGTTTCTGGAAACGCTCGCAAAAACAAAGCAATGTTTGTAAGCGGAGCAATTGGAACAAGAGTTACTGGCTCTTTTGATTCTTCAATTAAATCGCGAAGGAGTTCAATGGCAGAGCGAGAATCAACTTTTCGATGAGAGGGCGTAATCCCAAGATCACCCATTCCATCTGCGCCATGCACATATTCGGCATACTCTGATTTACCAAGTAGCGGACGAACAGCGCCTCTAGCAACTGGAATATCTCCTGCACCGGCTGCATCTAAAACTTTCAAAGTGTTGGCAATAACCTGGTCAACATTTGTGTTGCCATCCACGCAGGTAACTCCAAGTAAGTTGATTGCTGGATGCATTGCGGCAAATAGGACTGCAAAGGCATCATCAACGCCGGTATCAACATCAAGAATGATTGAAGTTTTTTCCATAAGCGATAGCCTAGCGGTATGAGCAAAGCAGTTATAGCGGTAGTAGGCAGTGCAATGATTGATTTAACTGCCTATGCCACAGTGATTCCGGCTCCTGGGCAAACCTTAGAAGGTGATCTATTTACTACTGGTTTTGGCGGTAAAGGAGCTAATCAAGCCGTAATTGCCGCCCATTGCGGAGCCGAAGTTCACTTTGTTGGAAAGCTAGGACGAGATCTATTCGGTGACTCAATTGCTGAAAATTTCAAAAAGCTTGGTATTGATTCAGAATATGTAGAGCGTAGTGATACTCCAAATGGTGTGGCACATATCTGGGTCGATGCCAATGGTGAAAATAGAATCATAATTATTCCTGGTGCCAATCATGAGATTGAATCTAAAAAGGCTATTGAAGCTATCGAGTCAATCGCAGGCTTAGCGGTCGTTGTTGCACAATGTGAAATAAAACAAGAAGTGACTCTGGCTGCATTTTCTGCCGCTAAAAAGCGAGGTTGTGTAACAATCCTAAATCCAGCACCATACCAACCACTAAGTGAAGAACTATTTGCAGTGACCGACTGGATTATTCCTAATGAAACTGAATTCAAAGAACTCCTTGGTCAAGACCCAACAAGTGATGAAGTACTTAAGAAATTTAGACCGGGTAAGAATTCAATTGTGACTTTAGGATCTGAAGGTGCTGTGTTAATTACTTCCGAAGGAAACCTCACTCGAGTGAGTGCTCCAAAAGTTAATCCCGTAGACACCACTGGTGCAGGTGATGCATTTGTTGGCGTTTTTGCTTTCG
Organism: Candidatus Planktophila vernalis; assembly: GCF_002288185.1. NCBI lineage: Bacteria > Bacillati > Actinomycetota > Actinomycetes > Candidatus Nanopelagicales > Candidatus Nanopelagicaceae > Candidatus Planktophila > Candidatus Planktophila vernalis. The sequence goes on from NZ_CP016776.1 coordinate 1,100,308, forward strand.
GCTTAGCCAGTGGAAAGAATCCAGAAGATGCGATGAAGTTAGGAGTTAAAGTTGCATCTATGAGTGTCACGCGAAAAGGTGCGCAATCCTCATATCCTTCTCAAGCAGAGATTGACACGCTTTCATAACCTCGTAAAACAAATGTAGGTCTGCGCACTGGATCCCCAGCTAATCGCATATTTGGATACTTCTCCCACAGCGCTGGAAGTGAGACGCTCATTTCTAGGCGAGCAAGAGGTGTGCCCAAACAAAAATGAATTCCTGCTCCGAAACCAATATGTGGGTTTGGATCACGAGTTAAATCCATTTCATCAGCACGCTCAAACACTGCAGAATCACGATTAGCAGAACCAATCAGGGCCGCAATCTTCTGCCCCCTCTCTATCTTTACGCCTCCCAGCTCCGTATCAACTGTTGCCGTGCGCTCAAATAAGTGAAGCGGGGCATCAAATCGCATGAATTCTTCAAGGGCTGTATCAGTTATTGCTCGTGAGTTTTTGCGTAGAAGCTCGGCTTGATCTGGGCGCTCAAGAGCTGCAACCATTCCATTTCCAAATGCATTCACACTTGCTTCATGCCCGGCATTGAGTAGAAGCACACACGTTGCCACTAGTTCATGAGAGTTGAGCTTTTCCCCATTTTCTTCAACCATTGCTAAATCAGTGATGAGATCTTGACCAGGATTCTTCTTACGGTGTTCAGCCAAAGAGCGCACATATTCAGCAAATTCGGCTGCTGCTATTTTGGCTTCCATTTGATACTGCTCGGATGGATTGACTTCATACATCTTCACAATTGACTGTGACCATGGACGCAATAAGTGCTCTTCAGATTCTGGAAAGCCCAATAAGTCAGCAATAATTTTCACAGGTAACGGTTCTGCATATTCTGCAATCAAGTCGAAGTTCTCTCCTGATTTAACCTTCTCGTCTATGGCATCCAATAATTGTTGCGTGATGCGTTCAACGACAGGTCGCATACCTTCTATCTTGTTTCGATTGAAAGCTTTTGCAACTAAGGAACGAAGGCGTGTGTGCTTAGGAGGTTCGCTATCTAATATCGAATCGGAGTGAAGCCAGTTGAATGTTTCCCATTCAAAATCTGGCTTCTTATCTGTGAAAATACGGCCTAATGACTTATTTCTAAATACGTCGTTTGCATCGCTATGGCGAGCAGCTAAAAATATCTGCATTCCCTCGTGCCAGACGGGCTTGCCAAATTCGCGAAGTTCTTTTAACTGCTCGTATGGATTAGCAACAAAAGTGGGGTTATTGAAATCAATCATTACTCAGCAGAGATTTTCGCATAGCCGGGTTTGATGACCCCATCAATGATCTTTAAGCGCTCTGGATATGGAATAAACGCGCTTTTCATCGCATTAATGGTGATGCGCTGTAGCTCTGCAAAATCCCAACCAAAAGCTTTTACTGCTTCTTCCATCTCAAATGACATAGAAGTTTGGCTCATTAAGCGATTATCTGTATTGAGTGTGACTCTAAAGCGCAAGCGGGCCAAGGCCCCGATTGGGTGCTCGGCATAACTCTTTGCCGCACCTGTTTGAAGATTTGATGTTGGGCATAGTTCAAGTGGAATTCTGCGATCACGAACGTATGAAGCTAGTTGACCTAACTTTGGCTCAGGGCCTGAGAAATCAATGTCATCAATGATTCGAACACCATGACCTAAGCGTTCAGCACCACAGAGTTGAATTGCCTCCCAAATAGAAGGAAGTCCGTATGCCTCACCTGCGTGAATTGTGAAGTGAGCATCTTCTTTACGCAAGTAATCAAAAGATTCTTTCTGATCACTTGGTGGAAAGCCATCTTCTGGGCCAGCAATATCGAATCCAACAACACCTTTGTCGCGATACTTAACTACTAGCTCTGCAACTTCTTGAGAGAGTTTGTTTTGGCGCATTCCGCAGAGCAACGAGAAGACCTGAATCTCATGACCTTCAGCTTTTGCCTCTGCCATTCCTTGCTTGTAACCTTCAATTGTTGCATCAACAACATCGGCCATCGACAAACCTTTTTCAGTAAAGAGTTCTGGTGCACCGCGAACTTCAGCATAAACAACACCATCTCGTGCTAAATCCAATGCGCACTCACGAGCAACTCGAATAATGTCTTCACGTCGCTGCATCACTGCAATAGTGTGGGAAAAAGTGTCTAGGTAGCGAACTAGTGAACCTGAATCACATGATTCACGGAACCATGTTGCAAGCTCGAGAGCATCATGAGTTGGAAGTGCGGTGTAACCAATTTCTTGTGCAATATCAATAATTGTTTGAGGACGTAATCCACCATCTAAGTGATCATGTAGCAGTACTTTTGGGACGCGCTTAATCTGGGCTGGTGATGGTTTACTTGTAAGACTCACCTTAAAGCTCTCAATCCGTAATTCGCTCGACTACTAGTGGCAATCTATCGATTTTTCCATCTTTTGGTAAATCGCCGATAGTTACTGAATTAGTTAGTGATTCTTGCGCACGGGCAAAAGCTGCTGGCGTATCAGTGTGCAATGTATACAGCGGTGCTCCTGCGGCCACAACATCGCCTGGTTTTGAGTGAATTTCTATCCCAGCCCCAGCCTGAACTGCTTCGCCTTGGCGTGATCGGCCTGCACCTAAGCGCCAAGCAGCCAGTCCCACTTTCATTGCATCCATTGAAAGAATCGTTCCACTTGATTGGGCAGTAACAGTTAAATTCTCTTTTGCAGTTGGAAGCTTTGCATCGGGATCTCCGCCTTGGGCGCTAATCATCTGGCGCCACACATCCATTGCTTTTCCATTTTTTAACATTTCAGCTGGATCAACGTTTGTGATTCCAACTGTCTCTAACATCTCTCGCGCAAGTAGAACAGTGAGTTCGACGATATCTGATGGACCTCCACCTGCTAAAACTTCGACAGATTCACGCACCTCTAAAGCATTTCCTGCAGTTAGTCCCAATGGAATATCCATAGCCGTTACAAGTGCAATTGTTTTCACGCCAGCACGTTTTCCAAGACCCACCATTACATGAGCTAACTCTTTAGCCTTCTCAGGATCACTCATGAATGCGCCAGCACCAGTCTTAACATCAAGTACTAGTGCACTCGTTCCTTCAGCAATCTTCTTACTCATAATCGATGATGCAATGAGTGGAATAGCCTCCACTGTCGCAGTCACATCACGCAGTGCATACAACTTCTTATCTGCCGGAGCTAGCCCTGCTCCTGCTGCACAAATTACTGCTCCGCAATCTTGCAAAACTTTAAGCATCTCTTCATTTGATAGTGAGGCTCGCCAACCAGGAATAGATTCCAACTTATCTAAAGTTCCGCCCGTGTGGCCAAGACCTCGACCAGAAAGTTGTGGGACAGCAGCACCGCAGGCAGCAACTAGTGGCGCAAGAGGCAAAGTAATTTTGTCTCCCACTCCACCTGTTGAGTGCTTATCCACTGTTGGTCGCGACAATGCTGACCAGCTCATGCGCTCACCGCTATTGATCATTGCATCAGTCCAACGAGAAATTTCACGAGATTCCATGCCGTTAAGCAAGATTGCCATTAATAGTGCAGACATTTGCTCATCGGCAACTGCGCCGCGGGTGTATGCGTCAATCACCCAATCAATTTGTGGATCAGTTAATGAATGCCGATCACGTTTTGCAGCGATTACTTCCGCTGCTGAGAAAGCCTCAACCTGCGACATTTAGCGCTCGTTGCGGTCTAAATCATCAGGACCAAAAGCCCAAGGCAACATTGCAGCCATTGTCTGAGGTCCATCATCGGTCATCAAGAGTGCATTCGATCCACCATGCTCGAACAACAGTTGGCGACAACGCCCACATGGTGCCAAGTGATTTCCCTGTCCATCAACGCATGAGATCGCAACTAAACGACCTCCGCCTGTTGCAATGAGGTTTGAAACTAAACCACACTCTGCACAAAGTCCTAAGCCATAACTGGCATTTTCAACATTACATCCAGAGACTATGCGTCCATCATCTACTAGCGCAGCAACACCAACTGGAAACTTTGAATAAGGAGCATAGGCCGTTTTCATTGCTGCAACTGCAGCATTGTGCAACGCATCCCAATCTATAGCCTTCATTACATTCCACCACGACGGTATGGAATACCGTCAGCTGCTGGCATTCGAAGTCGCTGTGATGCAAGGGATAGAACAAGAAGAGTTGCAATATATGGAGTCATTGTTACTAATTGACCTGGAAGTTCATCGACTGCCAAGTAGAACCATAGGAATCCAGCTGACATAACACCACTAATCGCTGCAGAAACTAACTTGCCCTTGCGCACATCGCGATAAACAAGGTAGGCAAGAGTTACAACAATTAAAAGAATAAGGGCATGGATTGCCGCTGAATCGCGTAACTGCAGCGCATCAGCGAATCCAAATAAACCAGCACCCATCAAAATTCCACCTGGGCGATAATTTCCAAAGAGTAATGCGGCAAGACCGATATATCCTCGTCCGGCTACCTGATTTTCTTGATAGTGGTTTGCCGCAACAATTGCTAAGAATCCACCACCTAATCCAGCCAAACCGCCTGAGATGAGAACACCTGAATACTTCATGAGGTAAACATTTACACCTAGTGATTCAGCGGCAATTGGTGCCTCACCAGCGCTGCGTAGTCGAAGCCCGAATGATGTTTTCCAAAGAATAAAGAACGAGATTGGAACTATTGCTACTGCAATTGCAGTTACATAGGAAAGATCTCCGGTGAAACCACGAAGAATTGATGCTACGTCAGAGATGAAAAACCATTGTTTTTCAGCGATTGGCGTCAAAATATCAGGGCTCTTCCAACCAAAGTAAGTTCCACCTGAAAGTACAGGCAATCCATTGTTTGAGATTGGGCCAACATCTGGTGATTGCGATGGCCCTGGCCACGATCCACCTTGGTAAAGGATTGTTGAAAGATAGCGAACTAATCCAGCGGCGATGATGTTGATAGCAACACCAGAGACCACATGATCTACACCGAAAGAAATTGTTGCAATTGCGTGCACAAGTGCACCCACTGCTCCAAAGAAAATTGCAGCTGCCAAGCCCAGCCACGGACCATGTTTAGAACCAATAAATCCACCAGCCCAAGCACCAAGAATCATCATGCCTTCAAGACCGATGTTTACAACTCCTGCGCGTTCAGAAAATAAACCACCTAGTCCTGCTAAAACAATTGGGACTGAGAGCAGAAGCGCTGCGGATGCAGTTCCAACACTAGTTAAGTCACTTGCACCAGTAATCAAGCGAATTATCGAAATGATAAGTAAAACGAGTGTTGCGTTAAGTAAGAGTTTGGTTGCTTTAGTTTTCATGCTGCCGCCACCTTTGCTAGTTCTTTACTCTGCAGTGTTATCTTGTAGCGACGAATAACTTCATAGGCAATAACTGAGCTAAGGAGAATAGAACCTTGCATAATCACATAAGTCTCAGGAGCAATATCGATGAGCTCAAGTGAACGTGAGCTCACTTCAAGGAAAGCGAACAATACTGCGCTAATTGCCATTCCAACTGCGCCATTTCGACCTAGTAGCGCTACAGCAATAGCTGTGAACCCTACTCCAGATCTAAATCCCATGGTGTAGGAATGAGTGTCACCGAGAATATCTGGAAGTCCAGCCAATCCAGCTATTGCACCTGAAATAACTAAAGCAAAAAAAGTCATTTTCTTTGAATTTACACCGCTCACACGAGCTGCAATTGGGTTGGCACCGGAAGCTCTTAATTCAAAACCAAAACGTGTGCGGTTAACAATGAACCAGAAAGCAATTCCAAGTGCAATCGCGACCAACAACATTCCATAAACGCCGCCGCCAGGTTGATCTTCTACGCCTAATTTGTTCAATAATGGCATCAAATCTGGAATGTGCGCAGAGGGTGGAAGAACCTTGGTTGTTAAATTATTAGAGCCTTCAACAATGTCTGCAAAATATTGAGCGAAGAGAAAAGAGGTTAAACCTACGGCGAGGGAGTTCAACATGATTGTTGAGATAACTTCGCTCACACCCCGCTTAACCTTGAGATATGCAGCGATCGCAGCCCATAAGCCACCAACAGTCATAGCAATCAAAAAGACTGCCAGCACGTGAAGGACGGGTGGTAAAACAAACTTAGCAGCCAGGTATGCACTGAAAAGGGCACCTAAACGCAGTTGGCCTTCAATACCAATATTAAACAAACCTGCTCTAAAAGTTACGGCGATCGCAATTGCTGCAATGTAATAAGGGGTTGCAATGTTGAGAACCTCAAGTAAAGAGCCGGCTTGTGTACCAAACTCCCACATAGTCTTGTAAGCATCCATCGGAGATTTTTTCGATGCTAAAACTGCAAAGCTAGAGACAACAATTGAAACAACAGCTGCAGCTATCGGCGCTGCGACTGCTAGAAGTACCTTTGAGGTTGATGGTTTTTTCATTGTGCACCAGTCATCGCAGAACCAAGTTGCTCAGGAGTTGTCTTCTGAGGATTAAGTTCTGCAGTAATCACACCACGCAGCATCACCAAAAGTCGATCAGACATTCCAATGAGCTCTTCCAGGTCAGCTGAGATTAATACGATTGCCATTCCCTTTTCGCGCGCACTGCGAAGTTCATCCCAAATTGCCGCTTGTGCACCCACATCCACGCCACGTGTTGGGTGGGATGCAACAAGAAGTGCGGGGGCCTTACTCATTTCACGACCTACGATAAATTTTTGTTGGTTACCACCTGATAACGCAGTGGCCAAAGTGTGTGGTCCTGGTGCGCGGACATCAAACTCATCCATGATTACTCGAGTATCTGCAATTGTTGCTTTCTTATCTAATATAAAACCACGCATAACGGGCTTACTTCTTTGATGTCCAAGAATTCTATTTTCCCACAGTGGTGAATTCATCATTAATGCCTGTCGCTGACGATCCTCTGGAATCAAGCCAATACCTGCATCATGGCGGTGAGCCACCGAGTAGTGATCTATATTTTCGCCTTTAAATTCAACCTGGCCAGTGTATTCGCGCAAGCCCATAATCGCTTCAACTAATTCAGCTTGGCCATTTCCCTCAACTCCAGCTATGCCAATAACTTCACCAGCCTGTAAGTCAAAAGAGATGTGAGAAATCAAATCGCGGCTACCTGATTTAGTAGGAACCGAAACATCCTTAAGTGAAAGTGTCACTTCAGGGCGGCGAGTATCACCATGAGTAGTTGGCTGTGGAAGTTCGCTGCCAACCATGAGTTCAGCTAACTGTCTTGCCGTGACATCTTTAGATTTCACCTGGGCAACAGTTGACCCGGCGCGCACCACAGTCACATCATCGGCAACGCGCAATACCTCATCAAGTTTGTGAGAGATAAAGATAATTGCCATTCCTTCGGCGCGCAGACCTTTGAGTGCATTGAACAGGTCATCTACTTCCTGAGGAACTAGTACCGCTGTTGGCTCATCAAAAATCAAAATTCGAGCACCACGATAAAGAACTTTCAAAATTTCAACACGTTGGCGCTGCCCAACGCCTAGCTCTTCCACCAAAATATCTGGATCAACATCTAAACCATAAGCCGCAGACATGTCAGCAACTTTCTTGCGAGCTGCAGCAAAATCAATCGTAATTCCATGTTTCGGTTCAGCACCTAAAATGATATTTTCCAAAACTGTGAAATTATCAGCCAACATAAAGTGCTGGTGAACCATTCCAATGCTGGCATCGATGGCATCGTTAGGGTTTTTGAAATTAATCGCCTGGCCATTGACTAAAATCTCGCCACCATCTGGGCGTTGCATGCCATACAAAATCTTCATAACGGTGGACTTGCCTGCACCGTTTTCGCCAACAAGGGCATGAACAGTTCCAGTTTCAACTTTCATTGAGACGTCTTTATTTGCGATTACGCCTGGGAAACGCTTGGAGATGTGTCGCAGTTCAACAGCTACTGACACTTAATGACTCTCCTTTGAGTTGATAATTAAAAAACATTTGGCCCAACAAGGAGATTTAACTCCATTGTTGGGCCAAATGCCACTATTTAATCTGTGATTATGGCTTTGTTGGAACCTTAATCTTGCCAGACTTGATTCCTGCTGCAGCCTTGTCGATTGCAGCTTTGAACTTGGTGATGTATCCGCCAGAGTATGAAACTCCAACGCCATCTAGAGCCAAGTTGTATTGACGTCCGTAGATACCAGCCTTGGCATCGATAACGTCGTTAACTGAAGAACCAGCAACTGATGTTGCGATTACGTCATAGACAGCACGGTCAACGCGCTTGATCATTGATGTAAGCATGTTCTTCTTCTCAGCAGCTGTAGCTGATAGGTACTGATCAGAGTCAACTCCGATAGTCCAAACCTTCTTGCCAGCCTTTCCTGCATCTAGTGCAGCTGCGAAGTTACCCGCACCTGAACCACCAGCAGCTGAGTAAATAACATCTACGCCCTTATCGATCATTCCCTTTGCAATAACCTTTAACTTAGCTGGGTCATTGAAACCAGAGAAATCAGGGAACTCAGTTACGTACTTAGCGTCAACTGTTGCAGACTTCTTTGTTGCCTTAACACCAGCAACAAATCCTGCTTCAAACTTCTGAAGTAGTGGTGTGCGAACTCCGCCGATGTAACCGATCTTTCCTGATTTTGATCCAAGTGCTGCTGCAACGCCAGCTAGGTATGAACCTTGCTCTTCAGCGAACACAAGTGATGCAACATTGAGAAGATCTACAGATGCATCATCGATAATTCCGAATTGAACATTTGGATAATCAGATGCAACAGCCTTAATTGGGCCTCCGTATAGGAAACCAACTGCGATGATTGGGTTGTATCCAGCCTTAGCGAGCAAGCGGAGCTTGTCTTCGCGCTCTGAATCTGAACCAGTTGTAACTGTTACTTCTTTAGCAGTAACACCAAACTTCTTCTTGGCAGCATCTAGACCAGCTGCAGCAGAGTCATTGAAAGACTTGTCTCCGCGGCCACCGATGTCATAAGCAAGTCCAACTTTTACCTTTGATGCTGCAGTAGCTGATGGTGCAACAAATGCAGTTGCTGCAATAGCTGCTGCAGCGATAACTGCTACGAGACGAAATACTTTCTTCAATTTTCCTCCTTCAAGGGGCTCCCCTACACCAACTAAACGCTGACATAGGAGCTCTGTGTATAAGTGAGCCTAGTAGTTATGCATGAATAAACTCAACACACGCCAGCAGAATTAGGCGCGAGGCATGTAACGTTTTGGATAAGTCTCAACCTGGAGTTGATACTGCTATTGCTGGGTTACTTAACGATCCCCAGGTTTTCATAGGCCTTTTCAAGGGTTTGTGACGCCACTACACGGGCTTTTGTTGCCCCGTCATGCAAAATATCAAGCAAGTGCTTCTCATCGCTCAATAAATCAATTGCCTTTGCGCGAATCGGTCGGAAATATTCAACAACAACCTCAGCCACAGCCCCTTTAAAGTCGCCATATCCCTTGCCATCAAATTCAGCTTCTAAGGCTGGGATTGTTTTGCCCGAGAGCGCACTGTGAATCGTCAGTAAATTACTAATTCCAGGCTTTTCTTTTTCATCAAATTTCACTTCGCGCCCAGCATCAGTTGCCGCACTCTTAATCTTCTTAGCATTTGATTCTGGGGTATCCATTAACTCCAAAACGCCTGCAGCAGAGCCAGATGATTTACTCATCTTGGCTGATGGATCTTGAAGGTCTTGAATTTTAGCTGCAGTTTTTAAAATAAAGTTTTCTGGGATCGTAAAAGTCTGACCAAAGCGAGTATTAAAGCGTCCTGCTAAATCACGTGTTAACTCAATGTGCTGGCGCTGATCTTCACCGACTGGAACTAAGTTTGCTTGATACAACAAAATATCTGCTGCCTGCAACATTGGGTATGTAAAAAGTCCAACCCGGGCAGAATCAGACCCACCCTTTGCAGATTTATCTTTGAACTGTGTCATGCGACTTGCTTCGCCAAAACCAGCCATGCATTCCATGAGCCAACCCAATTGATTGTGTTGTGGAACTTGTGACTGAACAAATAGCGTTGACTTTTCTGGTGAAATTCCTAGAGAAATTAACTGGGCAGCAGAAGCCAATGTCCGCTTTCGCAATAGTGCAGGTTCGATTTCGCCAGTGAGTGCATGCAAATCCACAATGCAATAAAAGGCATCATGGCCATCTTGTAAATCTACCCATTGCTTAACGGCGCCTAAGTAGTTACCCAGGTGGAAGGAATCACTGGTTGGTTGGATTCCAGATAAAACTCGCTTGGCGCTCATGCGCTAATTCTTTCACACATCATGCGTTGCGAGAGATCAATAGCTGGCCAGCGCGCTTACCTTCCATAGAAAGCACTGTAATTCGCACTCCATCGACCACTACTACGTCATGCTCCTTAGGAATTCGGCCCAAATGATGCATGACAAAGCCGCTGGCTGTTTCATACGGACCATCTGGAACTTCTAGGTTAGTTTGCTCAACTAAATCCTCAATTGAAATAAGGCCATCGACCTCAAAATCACCCGTGCGAGATTCGATTGCAATATCAGTCTCATCTTCATCATATTCATCTCTGATATCACCGATTAAGCACTCAACTAAATCTTCCAAGGTCACAATGCCATCAGTGCCACCGTATTCATCAAGAACGATTGCAACGTGCTGGCCTTGTTTACGCATCTCAGAAAGTGCAGGCAAAATTCCTTTTGTTCCAGGCAAAAAGATTATGGATCGAACTAGTTCAATAATCTTTTTTTCTCTAGTTGCCAAAGAGGTATCTAGTAAATCGCGCACGTGAATAAAGCCAATCACTTCATCGGAAGAACCCCGAATGACTGGATAACGAGAATGGGCTTTATCGACCGCTAAATCAATAGCCTTGCCAACAGTTAATGAAACATCCATGAAATCTACTTCAGTGCGTGGGACCATAACTTCATGGATCTGTCGCTCGGAGGCGTTAAAGACTTCTTCAACAATGTCTCGTTCTTCATCACTTAATGCGGCATGGCCAGATACAAGATCCAATAACTCTTCTTCAGAGATTTGGCTTCTAGCCTCTTTGGGATCGATGCCAAATGCGCGCAGAACAATGTCTGTAGATTTTGACAGTAGCCAGATCAATGGGCGGAAAATGTTGGCAACGACATTAATGATTCCAGCCGTTGCCAAGGCAATCTCTTCAGCCCTAAATAGAGCCACTCTCTTTGGAACTAACTCGCCAAAGACTAAAGAGAAATAAGCAATCACTAAAGTGACACCCAGCAGAGAAATAGTCGTACTCCAGGCGTTGGAAATGCCTAGAGACTCCAGCCACGGAATGACATAGTCACCTAGCTGATCAGCACCAAGGGCGGCAGAGAGAAAGCCGCTGACTGTTACGCCAATTTGAACCGCAGCCAGCAATCGGTTGGGGTGTGCGGCTAGGGCTGCAACGCGAGCGCCACGTTTGCCACGGGTCGCAATTTCTCGGACTTGGCTATCTCGAAGTGAGATGAGGGCGATTTCAGCTGCTACGAAGAATGAGGCCAGAACAATAAGGCCAGCGATCAGGGCTAAATCTGTAAGTAACGTACCGACCGAGTGAGTCTCCATTAGGTCTCTAACTATACGGCAATGCTCGAAGGGCCGGTCTAGCCAATTTCCCCCTTTACGCGTAACCTTCGGTGCGTTGGTCCACCCGGACCATCACCTTCATCCACGGACCGTCGGGCACGTACCTGCCCGGAGAAGGAGAGCAATCTCATGGCATCAGTAGTTTTCGAAGCCGCATCACGTATCTATCCAGGAACAACTGCACCTGCAGTCGATAAATTAAATCTCACTGTCAATGACGGTGAGTTTTTGGTTTTAGTTGGCCCATCAGGTTGCGGTAAGTCAACATCACTTCGTATGTTGGCAGGACTTGAAGAAGTCGATAACGGAAGAATCTTGATCGGCGATCGCGACGTTACAAACGTTGCACCAAAAGATCGCGATATCGCGATGGTATTCCAGTCATATGCGTTGTACCCACACATGACAGTTGCAGAAAATATGGGCTTCGCACTAAAGATCGCTGGAACTCCAAAAGAAGAACGTGAACGCCGCGTTCTTGAAGCAGCTAAGTTGCTAGACCTTGAACCATACCTAGAGCGCAAGCCAAAAGCTCTTTCAGGTGGACAGCGTCAGCGCGTTGCTATGGGTCGCGCAATTGTTCGCGAACCTCAGGTTTTCCTTATGGATGAACCTCTATCAAACCTTGATGCGAAGTTGCGCGTTGCAACTCGTACACAGATCGCTGCATTGCAGCGTCGCTTAGGAATCACAACTGTTTATGTAACACACGACCAGGTTGAAGCTATGACTATGGGTGATCGTGTTGCAGTTCTTAAGGATGGCTTGCTCCAGCAAGTAGACACACCTCGTAATCTCTATGACAACCCAGCAAATGCTTTCGTTGCAGGCTTTATTGGTTCTCCTGCCATGAACTTGCTCAACGCTCCAATCGTGGGCGGCAAGGCAATGCTTGGAAATCTTGGACTTGCAGTTCCAGCCTCTGCTGGAAATGAAGTAACTGTTGGTGTTCGCCCAGAAGGCTTCACACCATCAACTGAGGGATTCCATGTTTTGGTTGAAGTAGTTGAAGAACTAGGTTCAGATGCTTTCGTTTATGGAAAGCCAGCTGATACAAATGTTAAGTTCGCTAATGCAACAGATGAAGGCGCACAGATCATTGTTCGCTGGGATCCAAAGAATCCTCCAAAGGCAGGTCAAACAATCACTGTTACTGCAAATCCAAGTGCAGTTCACTTGTTTAACTCAACAACTGGAGAGCGTATTTAAGCTATTAAATAAGAAAACCCGCCGTATCCATACGGCGGGTTTTTTTATTTAATTTTTATGCCATAGCTTTTTTTAGGTTTTCATCGATTGAATTCAAGAACTCCTGTGTAGTTTGATATGGAGCATCATTTGAAATCAACAGTGATAAATCCTTAGTCATCTTGCCTTGCTCAACAGTCTCGATACAAACGCGCTCGAGGGTGTCGCAGAACTTAGCAAGATCGGCGTTGTTATCTAGCTTTGCACGGTGTGCAAGACCACGAGTCCACGCAAAGATTGATGCAATTGGATTTGTAGAAGTCGCCTTGCCCTTTTGGTGATCACGGTAGTGACGAGTAACAGTGCCGTGTGCAGCTTCAGATTCAACAACCTTTCCATCTGGTGTCATCAAAACTGAAGTCATTAACCCGAGTGAACCATAACCCTGAGCAACGGTGTCTGATTGAACGTCGCCGTCATAGTTCTTACATGCCCAGACATAGCCACCTTCCATACGAAGTGACATGGCAACCATGTCATCGATGAGACGGTGCTCATACCAAATGCCTGCAGCATCAAATGCGCTCTTGAACTCTGCTTGGTAAATCTCTTCAAAGATATCTTTGAATCGACCGTCGTAGGCCTTCAAAATTGTGTTCTTTGTTGAGAGATAAACTGGATACTTACGGATTAGTCCGTAGTTCAAAGATGCACGAGCAAAATCACGGATTGATTCATCCAAGTTATACATACCCATGGCAACACCTGATGACTTGAAGTCATAGACAGTGTGCTCGATTGGCGCAGATCCATCTTCTGGAACAAATGACATTGTGAGCTTGCCTGGACCTGGAACCTTGAAATCTGTTGCACGGTACTGATCACCAAATGCGTGGCGACCAATAACAATTGGCTTAGTCCAGTGTGGAACTAAACGTGGAACATTGCTAATAATGATTGGCTCACGGAAAATTACACCGCCCAAGATGTTACGGACAGTTCCATTAGGAGACTTCCACATCTTCTTAAGACCAAACTCTTCAACGCGGGCCTCATCAGGAGTAATAGTTGCGCACTTAATGCCAACGCCATGCTTTTGAATTGCATGAGCTGAATCAATAGTTACTTGATCATCTGTGGCATCACGGTTTTCCATACCAAGGTCGTAGTACTCAAGATTGACGTCCAAATAAGGAAGGATTAATGAGTCTTTGATGAACTGCCAGATGATGCGAGTCATCTCGTCGCCATCTAGTTCAACAACAGTGCCTTCAACTTTGATCTTGGCCATGTAACGCGCTCCCTTAGAGTGTTTGTACGTCTGCTTGTTTTGCACGAACCGCTTCAGCTGCTGCCTTGAGGGCTTCAACTTCAGAATCGGTCAACTTACTTTCAACAACTTTCTTGATTCCACTACGGCCAATCTCTGCTTCAACGCCTAGATAGACACCAGAAATTCCATATTCGCCATCAACCCATGCACACACTGGCATTACCGCACCAGAATCTTCAATAACAGCTTTTGCCATTCTGGCAGCTGCTGCAGATGGTGCGTAGTAGGCAGATCCTGTCTTAAGAAGTGCAACAACTTCAGCGCCACCATTGCGTGTGCGATCAACTAATTCATCAATTTCAACTTGTGATAGCAAATCACTTAGGGCCTTGCCATCTACTGTGCAACGACTTGGAACTGGAACCATCGTGTCACCGTGTGAACCTAGAGTGAGAGTCTTAACTGAACCAACTTTAACGCCCAGCTTTTCGGCAACAAAGTTAGTAAAGCGGGCAGTATCGAGCATTCCTGCTTGGCCCATAACGCGATTCTTTGAAAACTTAGTTGCAAGCTGAGCAAGGGCAGTCATTTCATCGAGTGGATTTGAAACCACAATGATTACTGCATTAGGAGAATGCTTAGCAATGTTTTCGGCCACTCCGCGAACGATTCCCGCGTTAACACCGATGAGATCCATACGGCTCATGCCGGGCTTGCGTGGAAGTCCTGCAGTAATGACAACTACATCAGAGTTAGCTGTTGCTTCATAACCAGCACCGTCAGGTGATGTTGTTGCGCCAATAATTTTTGTCTCAAAACCTTCAATTGAACGAGACTGGTTCATATCAAGGGCTAGACCTTCAGGCTTACCTTCAAGAATGTCAGTTAAAACGACGGTGTCGAAGATGTTGTACTCGGCTAAACGAAGCGCAGTTGTTGAACCATAAAAACCTGCACCGACTACTGTGACTTTTCCGCCCATGGCGTACTCCTTATGTTCGCTCAATACGCCCAACTCTACCCTCAGCGAGGAAGTGCAATTGCCAGAGCAAATAGGGCTATAGCTATTAGTAGTGGGAAATAAAACTCGAATTTACGTTGATTCCGAGCCTTTATGGCCATCCCTGCGGTTCCAGCAGCGATGAAAAGTGACGCACCTCGCACTACTCCAAATATGCCTAATGCAATCCCAATCAGGATTGCGACATTGCTAGCAAGAGTTAAGAGACGATCATTTATCCGCATGCATCAACAACATTCTTAACTAACATCGCGCGCGTCATTGGTCCAACTCCACCTGGCATTGGCGCAACCCATGAAGCCACATCCATCACAGATGGATCAACATCACCAAGCAAGCCTTTATCAGTGCGAGAAATACCAACATCAATTACTACAGCGCCCGGCTTTATCATTGAAGCTTTCAAGAAATGTGCTTGTCCAATTGCAGCGACAATGATGTCGGCGTTCTTGGTATGCATTGTTAAATCTTTAGTTCCAGTGTGTGTCAAAGTTACAGTCGCATTTTCTTGTTTGCGAGTGAGCAATAATCCAAGAGGTCGGCCAACAGTTAATCCACGTCCAATGACAGTTACTTCGGCGCCTTTGGTACTAATTCCATAGTGAGTTAAGAGTTCAACAATTCCATGAGGTGTGCAAGGTAGCGGTGCGTCATAACCTGAAACTAAGCGGCCTAAGTTCATTGGGTGCAAACCATCAGCATCCTTTGATGGATCAATTGCTTCTAGGACTCTTTGAGTGTTAATTCCCTTAGGCAATGGAAGCTGCACGATGTAGCCGGTGCATTCTTTAGATGAATTCAAATCTTTAATCGCCGCCATAACATCGGCTTCACTTGCGCTATCTGGAAGATCCACGCGAATTGAGTTAATACCAATTTCATGGCAGTCGCGGTGTTTTCCACCAACGTATGAATGTGATCCTGGATCATCACCCACAAGGACTGTTCCAAGACCTGGAGTGATTCCGCGTGATTTAAGTTCAGTAACGCGGATAGCTAATTCGCCTTTGATTTTTGAAGCTAATGCTTTTCCATCCAGAATTTGTGCGCTCATAGCGCTCATCCTAATAGCCGTTTAGGCGTGAGAGAAATGCCGTACGCCTGTGAAGAACATCGCAATACCAGCCTTTTTTGCTGCTGCAATCACCTCTTCATCACGCACGCTTCCACCTGGTTGCACTATTGCAACCACTCCAGCATCGATCAAGATCTGTAACCCATCAGCAAATGGGAAGAAAGCATCACTTGCAGCAACAGAGCCTTTTACTCGCTCGCCTGCTCTATCAACAGCTAATTTCGCAGAATCAACCCGGTTTACTTGACCCATACCAATTCCAACTGAAGAAGTCATTTTTGCTAACAAAATCGCATTGCTTTTAACACTTCTCACACTTCGCCATGCAAACTCGAGATCTTTCATAGTTTGTTCATCAACTGGTCCACCACTAACTTGCTTCCAATTACTTGGTGAATCTCCTGGTGCATCAATCAAATCAGTCTCTTGAAGAAGAACTCCCCCTAATACAGGGCGCAGTTCAAGTGGAGCAATTTCAGGAACTGCACACTTTAGAATTCGAATTGAAGGCTTTTTCATGAGAAGCTCTAATGCATCTTCATCATAATCAGGAGCAATTAATACTTCGGTGAAAATATCTGAAAGTGGTGTTGCCATTGCAAGATCCACTTTACGATTCGCAGCTACTACCCCACCATAGGCAGAAACTGGATCACAATCATGGGCATGCTGGTAAGCAACTGCAACTCCAAGTGCACACACTGCAATCCCACAAGGGTTTGCATGTTTCATAATTGCAACTGCTGGGTCGCGATGATCGAGAACGGCCCTCCATGCAGATTCTGCATCGGTGTAGTTGTTAAATGACATCTCTTTTCCATGTAGTTGAACTGCATTCACAATTCCAACAGGGCCACCTGAATAAATCGCTGCGCTTTGATGAGGATTCTCCCCATAACGCAAAACATTCTCACGATGCCAAATCCGTCCAAACCATTCGGGCAGTTCATCGCTTTGACCCAGCCAATTGGCAATCGTTAAATCGTATTCAGCTGTAGTTCTAAAAACCTCTAGTGCTAACTCTTTACGCTCTGATTGTGTGAATCCCCCGGCTTTAATTGCAGAGAGCAACTGGTCATATTGTGTAGGCCTGCAAATAACAGCAACAGAACCATGGTTTTTAGCAGCCCCTCGCAGCATGGAGGGACCACCAATATCAATTTGTTCTATGCATTCTGCAAAGTCTGCCCCTGATGCGATGGTGGCAGCGAATGGATAAAGATTGATAATTACTAAATCAAAAGGTTCGATATCTAAATCTTTAATTGCCGCTAAATGCTCTGGGTTATTTTGATCCGCCAAAATTCCTGAGTGCACGCGTGGATGCAGGGTCTTTACTCGCCCACCCATAATCTCTGGAAAACCCGTGTATGCACTTACTTCTGTCACTGTAATACCGGCAGCTTGTAATGTTTTTGCAGTTGATCCAGTTGAAAGAATTTCAACCCCAGCACCACTGAGAGCATTTCCTATTTCAAGCAAGCGCTCTTTGTCATAGACACTTACCAGTGCTCTACGAATAGATTTGCGATCAGACATTGCGCTCCAAAGTTGGAAGAATCAGGGCGATGGTCGCAACAATGAGACCGCGTTCAACTTTCTTAATTCTCTCATGAAGTGTGGCCTCATCATCTCCTGGCAGCACTGGTACTTCCATCTGAGTAATGATTGGGCCTGTATCAACGCCATCATCAACCCAGTGGACCGTTGTGCCAGTAACTAGAACTCCAGCAGCCAGGGCATCACGGACGGCATGGGCACCAGGAAACTGTGGCAGTAAGGCGGGATGAGAATTAATAGTTGGAAAGCGATTCACAAAATCTGCAGGCAAAATTCGCATAAAGCCTGCGCTCACAACGAGATCAGCAGATAGTGAAACTACTGTTTGAATGATTCCTTGGTTCCACTCATCGCGTGAATTCTTCATAGGTATGACAAAGGTCTGGATGTTAGCTTCCTTTGCCCGTGTTAGAGCGTGTGCATCAGGGTTATCACTAATGAGTGCAACAATTTCAATATCAAGTTCTTCTGCATCAATTATTGCTTGGGCAAGAGAGCCTGAACCTGAAGCCAACAACACAACACGAGCAGCCATTAGCGCCTTCCAAGACGAGGCAAATACAGGGCCAGAAATGCACCCAGGGATAGTTCAGCTACCAATGTCAGTGTGAATTTCCAAGGTGAAACTCCAACAGCAGACATCGCATCAGTTAAAAGAGCTCCGCTTCCTGCAATTCCAATTACTACACACATAAGCGCGCTAACAACCAAACTCTGAACCAAGATTTTCATATTCAAATCAATAGTCCAACTAGCAAGTAAGGCTCCTGTCAGAATAACTAGAACAATTCCAAAGAGAGCAAAGAGTGACTTACCCGTTGGCAACGCACCGAGCAATGGAAAAGCTGGAATTGAATTAAGGTCAAATCTCCACGGCGCAACCATTGTTCCTGAACCAACGGCAAAACCAGCACCGGAGAAATAGCCCAAGGTTGCAACCACTGCATTTGGAATATAGAGAATGTTAAGTAGGAGTAGCAGCAACCCACCTAATATTCCAGGCTCTAGAACTGTCGTTAAGTTCTTAACGGTTGAGAGATGAGTGAATATTGAAATTCCTAGAATAATTGAAGAAATGCCGAGCAATAGCGCTAAAGCTCTTGAACCATATAAAACTGCCTGACCAAAAACCAAACGGCGCCCAACTGTTGCTGCAGTAACGAGTACTAGTGGGAAGACAAAGATCGGCGCTAAATACCAAACTGGCTTAATAGATTGTGTTGATGAGAAATAAGAAAGAAGCATTGCGGCAACGCTGTACTCAATGGCAAAAAGAAGTCGAGCCAATGGCAGTAATGACGTGTCGTTATCTAGGCGATCGATGACACGATTAATTCCACTTCGGATTGCAAAAATTGGCAATATAACTGCGCCTAATGGCAAGTAGGAGAGATATCCAGCGATATTTGCTGGTGGTAGAGCTAGAGAAAACGGTACTTGATGCGCACCTAGCCAAATCCATAGCGCTGCACGCAGCGGATCTCCCGTATTTCCAGTTGCACTTCCAGCAGTTGCCCAAGCAAGGAGTGCTATGAAAGAAATTGGGAATAGAACAAAGGCAATGCTGCGCGCGACTTGGACCATAGTGGTTCCAAGTACGCGGCCAAACATGGTCTTAGCGGCCTAGGATCGCGCGCAATAAACGCGCGGTTTCACTTGGAGTTTGACCAACTTTCACACCAGCTGCTTCAAGAGCATCTTTCTTTCCTTGAGCAGTTCCTGAAGAACCAGAAACAATGGCACCAGCATGACCCATTGTCTTTCCTTCAGGTGCTGTAAAGCCTGCAACATAACCAACTACTGGCTTAGTCACATACTCGGCGATAAATGCAGCTGCGCGCTCTTCTGCATCGCCACCAATTTCACCAATCATCACAATTGCTTTGGTATCAGGGTCATCTTGGAATGCACGAAGGCAATCAATATGTGTAGTTCCAATAACTGGATCTCCACCAATACCTACTGCTGTACTAAAACCGATATCTCGAAGCTCATACATCATTTGGTAAGTAAGAGTTCCTGATTTAGAAACCAAACCAATCGGTCCAGCACCAGTGATATCTGCCGGAATAATTCCAATGTTGGATTTTCCTGGGCTAATCAAACCTGGGCAGTTAGGACCAACAATACGAGTTGTGCCCTTAGTTAGTGAATAGGCATAGAAACTTGCAGAGTCATGAACTGGAATTCCTTCAGTAATCACAACTACTAAAGGCATAGCAGCATCAATGGCATCAATGACTGCAGCTTTAGCAAACTTAGGTGGAACGAAAACTACTGATGCATTAGCACCAGTTGCACTCATTGCTTCGGCAACGGTATTAAAGACTGGAAGTTGGTGGCCATCAATATCGACTACCTGTCCACCTTTGCCAGGTGTAACTCCACCAACAATCTTTGTGCCAGAGGCCAACATACGACGGGTGTGCTTGGTTCCTTCAGAACCAGTCATTCCCTGGACAATTACCTTGGTGTTCTCATTTAAGAAGATAGACATTTACTTTGCCGCCAATTCTGCAGCACGATCAGCTGCGCCATCCATTGTGTCTAGCTGCTGCACCAATGGGTGTGCTGCTTTATTCAAAATTGCTCGGCCTTCCATAACGTTATTGCCATCAAGGCGAACAACGATTGGTTTAGTTGCCTTTGAGCCAAGTAATTCAAGGGCTTGAACGATTCCTGTTGCCACGGCATCGCATGCAGTGATTCCACCGAATACGTTAACAAAAACGCTCTTCACATCTTTATCACCCAAAATAATTGAAAGACCGTCGGCCATCACTTGAGCCGATGCGCCTCCACCAATATCGAGGAAGTTCGCAGGGCGGACTCCACCATGCTTTTCTCCAGCATAAGCAACAACATCTAATGTGCTCATTACTAGACCAGCACCATTACCAATAATTCCGACTTCGCCTTCTAGTTTGACGTAGTTAAGACCCTTTTCCTTAGCTGCAGCTTCTAGTGGATTCTCAGCAGCTTGATCTATGAGTGCTTCATGATCTGGTTGACGAAAATCTGCATTGTCATCAAGAGTTACTTTGCCATCGAGTGCAATAACTTTGCCATCTTTAGTTTTAACCAGTGGGTTAACTTCAACCAAAGTTGCATCTTCTGACTGGAAGACTTCCCACAATTTCACAAGGACGCTGGCAACTTGATCAGCAACATCTGCTGGGAAATTAGCTGCACTAATAATCTCTTTAGCCTTAGCTGCGCTAATTCCATCAACTGCAGATACTGGAATCTTTGCAAGCTTTTCAGGAGCAGTGTGAGCTACTTCTTCAATATCCATTCCGCCAGATACTGATGCCATAACAAGAAATGTGCGGTTAGAGCGATCTAGCAAAATTGCTAAGTAGTATTCAGATTCAATCGGTGCAGCTGCAGCAATCATTACTGTGCGAACGATGTGACCCTTGATATCCATTCCAAGAATTGCACCGGCTTTTTCACGAGCATCTGCTGGATTTTCTGCAAGCTTTACTCCGCCTGCTTTTCCTCGGCCACCAACTTTTACTTGAGCCTTAACAACTACTTTGCCACCAATCTTTGTTGCCACAACCTGTGCCTCATCGGCAGTAGTTGCAATTGCAGCTGCCAAGACAGGTACGCCATGTTTTTCAAAGAGATCGCGAGCTTGATATTCAAAGAGATCCACTGGTGCTCCACATTCTAATTAGGCCCTAATCCTAGAGCTTCTCGACGGGTGCATAGCGCAGTAGTAATCGCTTCTCTCCGTACTGACCGAAGTTAATTGTGGCTTCAGCCTTTTCTGCCTCCCCGGCAACTGCAACTACAGAGCCCAAACCAAATGTGTCATGTGACACACGATCACCAATTTGAAGCTCCATTACTGAAATCTTCTTACCTGTTGCTCGTGGTGGTGGCGCTGATGCCACACGAGATTTACGAACTAGTGACGGTGTTAGAGATGCACCACCTTGATTGCGCCACTCAATAACATCTTCAGGAATCTCATCAAGAAAGCGTGATGGTGGATTGTAATTTGGTGCACCCCAAGTTGAGCGATATTCAGCACGTGAAATATATAAACGTTGACGTGCACGAGTGAGGCCAACGTAGGCAAGTCGGCGCTCTTCTTCAATTTCATCTTTTTCACCAAGAGTGCGCGAATGAGGAAAGATTCCATCTTCCATTCCCGTGAGAAAAACAGTTGGGAATTCAAGTCCCTTAGCAGTATGCAAAGTCATCATTGTCACGACACCGCCATGGTCTTCACCTTCTGGAATCTCATCGGCATCAGCTACCAAAGAGACCTTCTCTAGAAAACCAGCTAAGGAGATTTCTTCGTCTTCGCCTAATTCCTCAATTGGTCGCTCTTCATACTCCATTGAAACCGCGACTAATTCTTTTAAGTTTTCAACTCGTACTTCATCTTGTGGATCAACGCTATCGGCTAATTCTTTTAGCAACCCAGATTGTTCAAGAGCAGCTTCAACAATGACTGATGGTCTGGTTTTTGCTTCAACTAAGACATTTAAAGCGCTGATCATTGAGGTGAAATCATTAATCGCTTGCGCAGCACGTGAGGGTAATCCTGGAGCTTCAGAGCAACGAAGCAAACCTTGCCAAAATGAAATGGAGTTCGCGTTTGCAAACGCATCCACATAATCTAAAGATGTATCACCGATGCCTCGTTTAGGGACATTGATAATGCGTCGCAGAGAAATCTCATCTTCTAGGTTGGCCAAGACGCGCAAATAGGCAAGCAAGTCTTTGACTTCTCGGCGCTCATAGAAGCGCAAACCGCCTACGACCTTATAAGGCAGTGCATTACGCATGAATACTTCTTCAAAAACACGGGACTGGGCATTTGTTCTATAGAAAATTGCCGTATCGCCGGGTTGGGATTTTGATTCCTTTTGCAATTGTCGAATTTCATCAGCAATAAAAACTGCTTCATCATGTTCACTCTCGGCCACATAGCCAACAAGAGGTGCACCAGATCCGGCATCGGACCACAAGTTCTTTTCTTTGCGGCTTTCATTGCGAGTAATGACTGCGTTAGCTGCATTTAAAATATTTTGAGTTGACCGATAATTCTGCTCAAGCAAAACTGTGCTGGCATTTGGGTAATCAAGTTCAAACTGCAGGATATTGCGAATGGTTGCACCACGAAAGCCATAAATACTTTGGTCGGCATCTCCCACCACACATAGCTCGGCAAGTGGAATACCTTCGGCTTCTGTGCCAACTAGCTCTTTAACCAATATGTATTGGGCATGATTTGTGTCCTGATACTCATCTACCAATACATGACGAAAGCGTGATCTAAAACGGGCTTTGGCTTCTGGATAACGCTGTAGTACTTCAACTGTTTTTAGAATCAAATCATCGAAATCCATAGCGTTGGCACGCTGTAACCGTTGTTGATAGATCGTATAGACATCAGCAACTACTTGTTCAAATTGGTTGCTGGCTGCATTTATGTAATCTTGTGGCCCAAGAAGTTCATTTTTCGCATTTGAAATCATTGCTTGGAACTGACGGGCTGGGTAACGCTTGGCATCTAAGTTGAGTTCTTTAGCAACAATTGTGACCAGGCGCAGCGAATCTGCTGAATCATAAATAGAGAAAGAGTTGCTATAGCCAAGGCGCATAGCTTCTTGCCGCAAGATGCGAACACAGGCTGAGTGGAAAGTAGAAACCCACATTGATTTTGCAATTGGTCCTACCAATTCAGCAACGCGCTCTTTCATTTCTCCGGCAGCTTTATTGGTGAAGGTGATAGCAAGAATTTGATACGGAGCGACATTTCGCCGTGACATTAAATATGCAATTCGACGCGTTAAAACACGAGTTTTACCGGAACCAGCACCGGCCACAACAAGTAATGGACCACCTGCATGAGTAACTGCTTCTGCTTGCTGAGGGTTGAGCCCAGCTAGCAGCGGATCAGTACTCGTCATGGTGATGAGTCTATTAGGCTAAGCGACATGGAACCCATCGCCGATAGTGAGATCAAGCGAGTCTTGGTCGTTAGTGCCCACCCAGATGATTCAGATTTTGGAGCATCAGGAACCATTGCCCAGTGGGTCAAGAAGGGCATTGAAGTTGCCTATGTCTTTTGCACTAATGGTGATCAAGGTGGCGAAGAGTCTGGTTTCACAAAAGAAGAGATGCCTGCGATTAGACAACGTGAACAACGTGCAGCTGGTGCAGCAATCGGTGTTACCGATATTACTTTTCTTAATTACGTCGATGGTCATCTTGAAGCAACTATTGGTCTTCGAAAAGATTTAGTGCGACAGATACGCAAATCGCAACCAGATCGCATGGTTTGCCAAAGTCCTGAAAGAAACTGGGATCGCATTGGTGCAAGTCACCCGGACCATTTAGCTGCAGGTGAGGCAGCAATTCAAGCGGTGTATCCAGATGCACGAAATCCTTTTGCATTTACAGATTTACTTGATCAAGAAGGTTTACAGCCATGGCGAGTAAAAGAAGTGTGGGTAAGTGCCTATGCAAACCCAGATCACTTTGTAGACATCACTGATACTTTTGATTTGAAGATAAAGGCGTTACAAGCACATGCATCTCAAACCGCTCATAACCCAGAATTAGAGAATATGGTCCGCGAGTGGGGTCAGCGTAATGCTGGACTTGGTGGATTGCCTGAAGGTCGTATTGCTGAAGCTTTTAAAATAGTTAACACGAATTAATTATTTAACGCTAACTTTTCTTATTTCCACAGTTTGGATTGGAAAACCATCGTTGGCGTAGTAAGGCTTATTGTCGCTGGCATTAAGTTTGTAGGCACCGACAGCGCCAATTTTCTTCACTAAATCCAACCCCTTGGTTACCTTGCCCCAGATTGTGTAATTAGGGCCAAGAGTGGTGTCTGCATAAATAATGAAAAACTGTGAACCATTTGTGCCTGGACCAGAGTTAGCCATGGCAACTGTGCCTACTGGATAGTTGTTGGCTTTGTTGGCTGGAAGATTTTCATCTTTATATCCTTTCCAGCCTGTTGGGTTTCCAGAACCAGAAGCGGTTGGATCTCCACATTGCAATACAAATAGACCTTCAGTTGTGAGTCTGTGACAAAACGATAAATCGAAGTATTTTGCTCTTGCAAGTGCTGAGAGCTTAGTAATCGTCAACGGCGCTTTATTTGTGAGCAGTGAAATCACTATTGCTCCGCAATTGGTATCAATAGTCATTGTCTTAGGGAGCGCTTTTGCAACTGACATAGGCTCTTTAACAGTTGCTGGAGCATGGGCCTTAGCAGTTGGTGTCTTACATCCAGGAACTGTTGTTGGCTTCTCTGCTGCTTGAATCGGTGCAATTGAGAATACTGACATTAATGCCACTGCTAAAACTAAAGATAACTTCTTCACATCTATTCCCATTCAATCGTTCCTGGCGGTTTACTTGTCACATCTAACACGACTCTATTCACTTCACGCACTTCGTTAGTTATACGAGTCGAAATCTTCTCTAGAACTTCATATGGTACGCGAGACCAATCAGCAGTCATTGCATCTTCACTAGATACAGGGCGCAAAACTATTGGATGACCATAAGTACGTCCATCCCCCTGCACGCCAACACTTCGAACTTCGGCCAAGAGCACCACTGGGCATTGCCAAATATCGCGGTCAAGTCCAGCGGCCTTTAACTCAAAGCGGGCAATTGCATCTGCTTCGCGCAATAAATCAAGACGCTCTTGCGTTACTTCACCAACTATGCGAATTCCAAGACCTGGGCCAGGAAATGGTTGACGCCAAACAATCTCTTCAGGTAGCCCTAACTCCAACCCCACCTGTCGAACTTCATCTTTAAACAAAGTTCTAAGTGGTTCAACTAAAGTGAATTTCAAGTCATCTGGCAATCCGCCAACATTGTGGTGGGATTTGATGTTGGCAGTTCCGCTGCCGCCACCGGACTCAACTACATCTGGATACAACGTACCCTGCACTAAGAATTCAACATCCCCACCCGCCGCAATATCGCGGGCTGCAGCCTCAAATGATCGAATGAACTCACGGCCAATAATCTTTCGCTTCTCTTCAGGATCAGTTACACCCTTAAGTGCATCCAAAAACTGCTTCTTTGCATCAATAACAACTAACTGAACTCCAGTTGAGGCAACAAAATCTCGCTCTACTTGCTCAGCCTCACCTTTACGCAATAGCCCATGATCAACAAAAACACATGTTAACTGCTTGCCGACTGCTTTTTGGATAATGGCTGCGGCAACCGCTGAATCTACTCCACCAGATAATCCACAGATTACTCTTTTGTCACCAATTACTTGCTTGGCTTTAGCTACTTCAGTCTGTGCAATGTTTCCAGTAGTCCACGTTGCATCGCACTTTGCGGTGTTGATTAACCAATTGCGAAGGATTGCTTGACCATGTTCGCTATGTAAAACTTCTGGGTGAAATTGAACTCCAGCCATTTGCCCTGTTGCATCTTCAAAGGCTGCGATTGGTGTGTCAGCAGTGACAGCACAGATGCTAAATCCAGCAGGAGCAGTTGTTACAGCATCACCATGTGACATCCATACTTTTTGCTGGGCTGGAAGACCGCTAAAAATCTTTGAAGCAGATTGCACGCTAACGTCCGTACGACCGAACTCTGATTTACCAGTCTGACTAACAACTCCACCAAGGGCAGCAGCCATTACTTGAAAGCCATAACAAATTCCGAAAGTTGGAATTCCTAAGCTAAGAATTGCAGCATCAAATTGCGGAGCATTTTCGGCGTAAACACTTGAAGGTCCGCCAGATAAAATAATTGCTGAAGGATTCTTCTCACGAACTTGCGCTGCAGTAATTGTTGAAGGGACAATTTCACTATAGACATGAGCTTCCCGAACACGGCGTGCAATCAACTGGGCATACTGCGCCCCAAAATCGACTACAAGTACGCCGCGATCATTAGGCACGGTGAATAAGTACCTCTACGCGCTGGAACTCCTTCACATCTGAATAACCACATGTAGCCATTGCACGGCGGAGAGCACCAAACAAATTCATTGATCCATCAGAAGTGTGTGATGGTCCAAGCAAAATCTCTTCTAACGTTCCAACAGTTCCAACGTTTACGCGCTCTCCACGTGGGAGAACTTGGTGATGTGCCTCTGATCCCCAGTGCCATCCAAGTCCTGGTGCCTCTGTGGCTTTAGCAAGTGGAGAACCCATCATGACTGCATCCGCACCGCATGCAATTGCCTTAGCGATATCACCGCTGCGACCAACTGCTCCGTCTGCAATCACATGAACATAACGTCCACCTGATTCATCAAGATATTCACGACGTGCAGATGCAACTTCAGCGACAGCCGATGCCATTGGTACTTCAATTCCCAAAACTTTACGCGTTGTGTGTGCTGCTCCGCCACCAAAACCAACTAGGACTCCAGCAGCACCAGCACGCATCAAGTGCAGCGCAGCAGTTGCAGTTGCAACACCGCCGACAATTACTGGAACATCTAGCTCATGAATAAACTTCTTTAAATTCAGCGCTTCATCTTCTGCGGCCACATGTTCTGCGCTCACAGTCGTTCCGCGAATCACGAAAATATCAACACCGGCATCAATAACTGCTTTATGGAGTTCAGCTGTGCGAGCTGGTGAAAGTGATGCTGCAACAGTCACACCAGCATCACGGATTTGTGCGATGCGAGCCTTAATTAGCGCTGGCTTAATTGGCTCGTTATAAATCTCTTGCATGCGCTTAGTTGCATTTTTATCTGGCATTGATGCGATTTCACCCAGCGGAATACGTGGGTCTTCATAGCGAGTCCATAGACCTTCAAGGTTTAGAACACCGAGTCCACCAAGTCGTCCAATTTCAATTGCAGTCTCTGGAGAAACTACAGAGTCCATTGGTGCAGCCATCATGGGCAAAGCAAATTTATAAGCATCAATTTGCCAATTAGTTGAGACATTTTCAGGATCACGCGTGCGGCGACTTGGCACAATTGCTATGTCATCAAATGAATACGCACTTCTTGCACGCTTACCTGGAGCTAACTCAATCTCTTTCACTAGCGGCCTTTCCCTTGATAATTTGGTGCATCAGCAATGTGTGCAACATCGTGAGGATGACTTTCCTGCAGTCCAGCAGCAGTAATTTGAATTAAATGTCCATCACGACGCAAAGTTTCAATATCTGGAGCTCCTGCATAACCCATTCCTGAGCGAAGTCCCCCAACAAGTTGGTGAACTACTTCAGCAACTGTCCCGCGAAAAACAACTTTGCCTTCAATTCCTTCTGGAACAAGTTTGTCTTCAGATAGAACATCATCTTGCATATAGCGATCTTTAGAATATGACTTCTTTTCACCGCGTGATTGCATCGCACCTAAAGATCCCATGCCGCGATATGTCTTGTATTTAACGCCATTTATCTCAACAAGTTCACCTGGTGCTTCTTCGCACCCAGCAAGTAATGAACCTAGCATTACTGCATTTGCACCAGCTACTAAAGCTTTAACAATGTCACCTGAATATTGAAGCCCGCCATCAGCGATTAAAGGAATGCCAGCTTTATTACATGCTTTTGACGCTTCCATAATTGCTGTAATTTGCGGAACACCAACTCCGGCAACTACACGTGTAGTGCAAATAGAACCTGGGCCCACGCCAACCTTTACTGCATCTGCTCCTGCATTAATGAGGGCTTGCGCACCTGCGCGAGTTGCAACATTGCCGCCGATAATTTCAGTTGTTGGCGAAAACTTTTTAATGCGCGAAATTGCATCAAGTACTGCGCGGTGGTGACCGTGTGCAGTATCAACAACCACAACATCAACACCTGCCTCAATGAGTGCCTTGGCACGAGCAAATCCATCGTCGCCAACACCAACGGCAGCTCCTGCAAGTCCGACGTTTTTTACTAACTTCACGTGCGTTACTTGTTCATCAATTGGAAGATTGCGGTGAATGATTCCAATTCCGCCAGCTTTTGCCATCGCAATTGCCATCGCAGATTCGGTCACCGTATCCATTGCTGAAGAAACTAATGGAACAGCGATTGTGATGTTTCTAGTTAAACGTGTAGATGTATCAACTTCAGATGGCACAACTTCAGATGCATCTGGCAAGAGAAGGACATCGTCATAAGTCAGGCCGAGCATCGCGACTTTATCGTTCTCGCTCATATGCCCTCCCGCCTTAGGTGAGTGTCCTTAAGAAGTCGGGAGTCTATCGGGAATAGCCCGTAAGACAGAAACCACCGTTACAACGGCCAGAATAAAGAGAGGAATTGCGACTATGTAGAGGCCTGCGTCAAATTGATATTTAGAAACACCAATTGCAATCAAATTTGCCAGAAAAGCTGGGGCACGGCCAAAGTATTTTCCCCTGCGATAACCAGCTGCTGCTGCAAACAATCCTCCAGATCCAAGAGCAATAAAAATTAACTCTCCCAGAAGTGGGCGGATTTCAACACTATCTGCATTTATAGTCAAAACAATGAGCCATACACCTAGTGATGCAATCACAGCTGATTCAAAAATCAATAGGGCTGCCACTAGTGCGCGAGCCTTGGCTGCTTTGGCAGGATCTTGTGTCATGGAAGAGAGATTAACTTATCGTGGCCACGAAAACACTCTTTTCTCACACGATGGGATACATGATTCTCAAACGCATCTTGCTGCTCCCACGTACTTCTACGAACAACTCAAACAAGAGATTGCCCTTAGCGACCGTACAGGAGAAATGTTTTCCTTGATACGAGTAATTTTCAATCGATCTAATAACGAGGGTGAATCTGTGGAGGCAAAAATAGGCGCAGCC
Source organism: Candidatus Planktophila vernalis (assembly GCF_002288185.1). Classification (NCBI taxonomy): domain Bacteria; kingdom Bacillati; phylum Actinomycetota; class Actinomycetes; order Candidatus Nanopelagicales; family Candidatus Nanopelagicaceae; genus Candidatus Planktophila; species Candidatus Planktophila vernalis. The sequence goes on from NZ_CP016776.1 coordinate 1,129,793, forward strand.
GACATCTTGTACTTTTCAGAAGCCCTAAAAGATCTCACCCGAAAACAGGACTGTGTTGCCAGAGTGGGAGTTAATGAATGCGTAATCTTGGTGCGTGCCAGGGCAAGCAATGTTGAGGCACTCCTTAGCAGACTTTTACACTCGCATAAATTGACTGTGGAAAACACCTTACAGATCTCATGTGCAACAGTTGAATTTGCTCCCGGAGAAAAAGCTCTCACCATTCTCAACCGTCTAGATGCTATGAGTTTATCCACTCGCTAATTAGCATCTGAATAAGAATGTCAGCGGTCCTCATACATTCGCACACATGGACCTAGACCTAAACATTACTTTTGGAGCGATAGCTCCCTATATGAGTGACCCAACAATTGAAGAAGTTTGGATTAACTCACCTGAGCGCATTTTCATTGCACGTGCTGGTAAAAGCGAACTCACAAACTTGCTGTTAACTGCTGATGAAGTGCGAAACATCGTGGAGCGAGCTCTGATGTGGGGCGGTCGTCGTCTTGATCTCTCACATCCTTTTGTTGATGCTCGCCTGCCAGATGGCAGCCGTTTACACGTCGCAATCCCAGAAATCACTGCACAGCATTGGGCAGTAAATATTCGCAAACACCTTATGAGAAATATGAGTGTTGAAGATCTTATAAATCTAGGAGTGATGAGTCCTTTAATTGGAACTGCGCTTATAAATTCAGTGCGTGCAGGCCTTAACATTCTTGTTAGTGGCGGCACCCAAGCTGGTAAAACGACCTTGCTTAATGCTTTGGCTGGGGCTATTCCACGTAGTGAGCGATTAGTAACAATTGAAGAAGTTTTTGAACTCTCTCCTCAACTACCCGATGTTGTGCAAATGCAAACACGAAGTGCAAACTTGCAAGGCGAAGGAGAAATTCCTCTACGTCGCCTGATTAAAGAGTCACTTCGAATGAGGCCATCACGCATAATTGTTGGCGAAGTTCGTGAAGCTGAAGCTTTAGACCTACTCATAGCGCTTAATTCAGGTCTGCCAGGCATGGGCACATTGCATGCGAATTCACCTCGGGATGCAGTTATCAAACTCCAGACACTTCCATTACTGGCTGGCGAAAACATCTCACATAAATTTATTGCTCCAACCGTTGCATCAGCAATTGACCTCATCGTTCATGTCTCTCTAGATTCAGACGGAGTTAGAAGAGTTAAGGAAGTTGCCTCACTCACAGGCCGATACGAAAATGATCGCGCCGAAATAGAGACTCTGTGGCAGTGGAATGGAACTGAGTATGAAAGAGGAATTGGCAGTTTGCCTCATCCTGAAAAATTCGCAGTTATCGGACTCCCCTTAACGAATTGGTTCCGGCCATGAAAAACAGTATTCGTGTTTTTATCTCAGCTTGTGTGACTACTGGGCTAATCCTTCTTATTACATCTTCTTTTTCGATTGCAATAGCTTTTGGGGCTCTCGTGGCTGGAGCGGTCTTTGTAACTCTAAAGAATAAGAGTGCTCACAGCGAATCACATCTCATCGCTGCCTGGCCAGAAGTAATTGACCACCTTATGTCAGGGATTCAATCTGGTTTATCACTCTCAGAATCCCTCGTTGGTTTAGCTACTCGAGGACCTGAAATTCTGCGCCCAGCCTTTGCCGAGTTTAGAGACTCCCTCTTTCGTCATGCTGATCTAGAACTAGCGTTACAAGAGCTGAAATCACTTTTTCATCATCACGGAAGCGATCAGATATTTGAGGCTTTACTCATTTCTAAAGCACTTGGTGGAAGCGAACTCATGTCCATTCTTAGAACCTTAGGAGACTTTCTCCGTCAAGATTTAGCATTACGCCGTGAAATCGAAGTCAAACATGGATGGATTAAAAACTCTGCGCATATTTCAGCAATAGCACCTTGGATTTTATTGCTTATGCTCTCAACACAACCCAGCACTGCGCTTGCTTTTTCAACGCCAACTGGTGGAATGATTTTAGTAGCGGGTTTAGTAATGACTGCGATTGCATATCTATGGATGAACCGCCTTGGGCGACTTCCTCAAACTCCAAGAGTGTTCACGCATCATGCAACTTTAAGGAATTCAATAAGTCAGCGAGTAATTCGATGATTCAGATACTTCTCGTGTCCATGCTCTTTGCCATTCCTGGAGCCCTACTAATTGCCTTTAACGATATTGGTCCACTTTTGGAATTGGAATCAAGGAGTCGCAAAGCAGCTATAAGTAGTAGAGATCGAACCAACATTCATGCTCGATTAGAAGAGTTGGGTCGACGAAGTGAGCGCGACTATCAAAACTTCCGGATTCGCCAGTTTGGATACTGCTGCTCAGGAGCTGCTTTAGCGATGGTTCTATTCCTTATGGCAGGCAAATCACCATTATCTGCCTTTGTCTTCTCCGCTATTTTCGGTGTCATTGTTCTTGTAGTCATTGATCGCGAACTAACTTCACAGATAAAGAAACACCGCGTGGCAATCGAGGCAGAATTTCCTGCAATTATCGAAATGATGACACTTGCAATAGCAGCCGGTGAAACTCCCATGCAGGCGATGTTACGAATTGCTGATTCAGCGCAAGGAGAGCTATCTCGAGAATTTGCAGTTGTAATTGATGAAATTCGTGCAGGCCAGCCACTTCATGTGGCACTTGATTCAATGGGACGCAGAGTGAAGTCTGTGATGATTCGACGCTTTGTTGATGCCGTAATTACTGCAACCTTGCGCGGAGCTCCACTTATTGAAGTTCTTTCACGTCATGCTGTTGAGGCTAGAGGCAATCAGAGAAATCGAGTTTTGAGTGCGGCAGGAAAGGCTGAAATCTCCATGATGATTCCAGTTGTCTTCCTTATCCTGCCGATCTCAATTCTCTTTGCCTTGTGGCCATCACTAACAAATTTGAATCTGTTCGCAAGTTAAGCAGCTTCTTCCTCACGTGCAGCAACTTCGCTCAGTGATGGTCGTCCAGCTTTGCGCTTCTTGGCAATCACTCGACCATCTTCAAATAGTTCTCCGCCCCATACACCCGCAGGTTCTGCACGTGATATCGCACCTTCAAGACATTGTGCGCGCACAGGACATCCACCGCAGAGGGACTTGGCTTCTGCGATAGCAAGATCTGCTTCAGAGAAGAAGAGTTCTGGATCTGCTGTATGGCATGGCAAATTAAATGATGAACCATCGGAATAGGTGCCCGTTACTGCATCTAAACCAATCTTTTCATCTGCCCAGCCTGGTACTAGTAGTTCACTGAAGAGAACGCTCATAGTTCTCACCTCTTCTTCCTGTTAGGTCTTGCTGTGGTTTCTTTTGTTGGGGAAATAAAAAAGGCCCGAATCCTTGTGGATTCGAGGCCTTTGGCTTCTAGTTCTTATTCGATGTTATCGAGTAGAACCACCAGTGGCCTCGTATCCGGCATAAAAGGCTGCGTAAAACGCAGGCTTTGTTGTATGCCAAGCAGCAGGCTTATTGGTTGTATGAGCAGAAGGAATGACAGCAGAACGCGTTGCGTTTGCTGGAACGAATGAGCTGTTAGACATATTCGCTTCCCCTCTATTCACTTCGTTTCCGCCATGAAAACGATGAAAGGCAAGGGTAAAGCATGGGGCCAACCTCGTGCAAGTTAATTAAATCCCGCATACCCACGGGTAATTAAGGGGTGATAAGGCCAGCTTCTGCCAAGAAGCGTGAGGCTTTCTTGGAATAGCTCATGTGCAGATCTACTTTCGCCCGCGTGATTCCAACATAAAACAAACGGCGCTCTTCATCAATAGATGCTTGATCACCTGTAGTTGAGTTGTTTTCAAGTGGAAGCAGGCCTTCACTTACTCCCATCAAAAACACGCGCTCCCATTCAAGACCCTTAGCCGCATGCAAAGTGGCAAGGGTTGTAACAGGCATTGTTGGTGGGTTGTTTTGTTGCACACGATCTTCTAACTCACGTAAATATGTGCGCAGATTCTTAGGTGTAAAGCCACTATCTGCATCAAGCTCGCGCGCCAAGTGCAACAACGCTGCAATTCCATCAATATGCGCTCCAGTTAAAAACGGTTGCGCCAGTGTGCGCAGCTCATCTAGCCAGGAAACTCCTTCGGTAGGAATAACTGACGCGTTTCGAACAAGCTTTAGGAATTCGCGCACATCTGAGCGATCAAAGAATCTTTCGCTATTGCGCACTTGGTAAGGAACTTTGGCAGCATTCATCGCACGTTCAACTGCGTTGAGTTGACTGTTAGTACGAGCCAAGACTGCGATTTCCTGCGGAGCCGTTCCTTGAGAAATCAACTGAGTGATTGAACTAATGATTCCTGCAATCTCAGAAGACTCATCGTTATATGCATCTACTGATGGCTTATCACCATGATCATTGAGGGCAACTAACTCTTGGCCCATCTGAGCTTTGCGCAAAACAGAGTTAGCCATAAAAGTAATTTCAGGAGTTGATCGATAACCAGTTGTTAGACGAACTACTTCGGCTTCTGGGAAGCGCTGCGTAAATGAATTGAGGAACACAGGAGTTGCTCCAGCAAATGAATAGATTGTTTGTGCAGGATCACCCACAACGCAGATTTCTTGGCGTGAACCTAGCCAAGCATTAATCAAACGTTGCTGCAGTGGTGAAATATCCTGATATTCATCCACGGTAAAGAAGCGGTATTGATCCTGCACGCGCTCACGAACTTCACGCTCTTGCTCAATCATGGCCGTTGTAAGGAGCAAAACATCTTCAAAATCCATCGCGCGCTCTTGGTGTTTAACTGATTCATAAGCCGTGTAGACCTTGGCCATTTGTTCTGGATTGATTCGAGGTTTTACCGTGCGCTTCCCCAGCTCAGATAAGTAATCAACTGGTGCAACTTCACTGACCTTTGACCACTCAATCTCAGAGGCGATATCTCGCATCAAATCACGCGATGTAATCGATAACTCCCCCGTTAACTCAGCGCGCTTGATGGCCTCGGTGATGAAGGCAGTCTTTGAGGTAATCAGATCTGGCGTGCGACCACCAAATACTTGTGGCCAAAAAAAGGTGAGCTGTTTAAGAGCAGCTGCGTGAATAGTGCGCGCAGCAACCGATGGCACACCGAGTGAGCGAAGGCGCATGCGCATCTCCCCTGCAGCACGGGCTGTGAAGGTAAGAGCTAATACTTTGTGTGGATCCATCACATTAATTGCTGCCGCATATGCAATGCGGTGAGTGATTGCTCGAGTTTTTCCAGTTCCAGCACCGGCAATAACACACACAGGACCACGTGTAGCAAGAGCAACGGCTCTTTGTTCGTTATCGAGAGATTCTAAAATCTCTTCTGCGCGAAGATCTGACATTAACGCCAGGATTCCCCACCAGTTAAATCACTAACAACATAACCTTCTTTGCCAACATACCAAGCTGTAATCATTTTGCGAGCAACAGAGATTGATGGTGGCAACAAAATATCACTACTTGCCACAGCCTTCTTCATCTCATCTCTTGTAAACCAACGAATCTCAGTGATTTCTTCACCATCAGGTCGCGCATTTTCTGGGTGATCTGTAATTGCTTCAAAGGCAATCATGATTGAAGCTGGGAAAGGCCAGGCTTGTGAGCGCAAGTAATTAATATCGTTGCAATACACACCAGCTTCTTCAAAAACTTCACGTGATACACACTCTTCAAAAGATTCACCTGGTTCAACAAAGCCTGCAAAAGTTGAGAAACGCTTTTCTGGCCATACTGGTTGATGACCTAACAGGATTCGGTCTGTTGAATCTTTTACTAAAACAATTACTGCTGGATCTGTGCGGGGGTGATGTTGTGTTGAGTCTTCAACACACACACGTACTGATCCCCCTAAATCACTTACTGTGGCAGCACCGCACCGTGCACAACACGGATGTGTTGCATGCCAGTTAGCAAGACCAACTGCATGCATTGCTAAGGAGATTTCAACTTCATCCAAGCTACTTCCCAGTTCGCGAAGAGTTGCAAACCCTTCATACTTTTCTTCTTTGGTAGCAGGTTCGTTTATCCACGATGTTCGCCAGGCGAAATATGGTGTGCTGTCATCGCGGCCAAGGCCTAAGAAAAAGCGATCACCTTCTATAAATGAATCCATCTGTGCAGAAACTGTGGCTGCATCACAAAAAACAAGAGCATCATCAGTTGCACTGATTCGCCCATCGATGATCTGAACAATCATCGCCTTTTTCCAGAGCTCTTCTAAGGCCGTGGCATCTGTGCGCAGGTGGCTAGCGCGATTAATCGGGGATAAGGATTGATTGCGCGCGCTCATAGGGGTGAACGCTACTAGCATCGCCCCATGCGCATAACATCGTGGAATCTGCTGCACGGGCTGCCCATTCCCCCCGATGAAGACGCCGATCCGCAGGCTCTGCTCTCTGCCGCCCTTAGCCAGCTAGCCACTGATGTCATTGGCCTGCAAGAAGTCGATTACTTCCTTGAGCGATCAGGTAATCACAATCAAACGGGCAATGTTGCTTCAATTGTGGGCGCAAAAGATTGGGCCTTTGCTCCATCACTTATGGGATCACCAGATGAAGATTACCGAAATCCAACTGAGAGTGATAACAAACTCATTACAAATAAAAGTGATGTAGCACCAGGATCTTATGGAATTGGAATGGCTTCAAAGATTCCAGTTGATTCCTGGCACCGCTTAGAACTTAAAGGCTCACCCGTTGGTGTCTTGATGGCATTTCCAGTTGATGGAAAGTTAAAACGTGTCTATGTCAGAGACCATCCACGAAGTGCACTTGCTGCCAAATTAGATAATGGCTGGCTCATTATCAATACTCATCTTTCATTTGTGCCGGGATTTTCGCTCGCCCAGTTAATAAAGATTAAGCGTTGGGCAAATACTTTGGGTGTAACAGATAAATCTAAGATTCTAATCATGGGAGATCTCAATATTCCTTTTGCCATATTTGCCCACGGATTTAAGTGGAGATCTCTGGCAGCTATGCGCACATTTCCAAGTTGGTATCCAAAGGTGCAGATTGACTACTTTCTTTCCCAAAAGTTAACTGCAAAAGATGTTCAACATATCCAATACCCTCACTCAGGAATGAGTGATCACTTACCACTGCAGATTGAAGTTGATTAAGCCGATTCTTTACTTGCATTTGTAATTAATGCAATAAGAGCACCTTCATCGAGTAAGTCTGCTGGGCGATCAGTAACAGAAGTTGGAACATAGTGAAAAGCCGCACTGATCTTTGAGATATCTGTGCCTGAGAGCTTTGCCCAAGCCAATCTATACATCGCCAACTGCACAGCAGCTGATGCATCCAACTTCGTTGATCCAGTTTTCCAGTCCACTACTTCAAAACCATCAGCTGTTGAATAGATGGCATCGATGCGACCACGCACCAAAATGCCGCCGATAGTTGTCTCAAATGGCACTTCAACGCGGGCAGGTGTGCGATTAGCATAATCACTGCCCAGCCAGGCTTTCTTCAAATCTTCCAGCTTTGAATCTTCTTCCAACGGATCTAAGTAATCCAAGTACTCATCACCAAAGAGCGTTGCTGCATCAGTGAATTGGCGCTCAACCCATAAGTGGAAAGCAGTACCACGACGTGAATATTGATCTTGTCCACGCGGCATGGGGCGGCGAATATTGAGTGCAAGTTCTTGTGGATCCTTATGCAAGGCAACAAGGGTGGAAGTGGAAAGACGTGGAGGCAGCGCGACGCGAATAGTTTGATCTTTCACTTTGCGTTGCTCATTAATCAATGCCTGAGCATCACCAATCCAGGAGTTAACCTCATCAGAATTAGATTCTTGCAGCGAATGGATGGATGCAGATTTCACTAATTCAATGGCAGCATCAAATGCTTGGCGACGATTGCCTAATGGATCGCGTGGCCATTGGGCAGAGGTTGGATTTTCAATCGTTGGGTTTTCTGCGCCATCTTCAGGTGCTGCAACATCACTTACTAACGAGCCACCTAATCCGCTTGCCGCTGCTGCAATCATCGTGAAGATCTCACTTGGTGCAACAGATTGTGTGCCATCTCGCCACCATGATGTTGTGCAGAGTAGATGCGATTTAGCGCGCGTGATAGCAACGTAAGCAAGGCGCATCTCTTCACGCATCTTGATGTTATTAGTGCAATCCTTACCAAAGGCTTTGATTGCCTTTGCCGCATCGCTGTTCTTTTCTATGCCATGCAGAGAAAATCGTGGAAGCTCATGTGCATCCCCGCGCAGCTCAAAGGGCACATGTTTTTCATTCTTAAGCCAATTATCTGAATCACCAGTATTTCCACCAGGAAATGTTCCTTCAGCTAATCCGGGCACAACAACAACATCCCACTCAGCACCTTTTGCCATGTGAATGGTCAAAATCTGCACTACATCACTGCGAATTTCAGGTGCTCCTGCCTTTAGTCCACCTTCAGCATCGGCAGCTATATCTAGCCATACGAGGAAGGCTGAGACTGTTCCGCCTGTGCGCTCAAACTTTGCTGCTTCATCAAGGAAGCGATCTAAGTGTCTGCGACCAGATTGATTGCCATCGCGCAGAGTTATTTCACTTTCTAGGGTTAAGTAGTTTTCGATCTCACTAATCAGATCAGTGATCTGCCCACCAGCTCTGGCGCGTAATCGTCGTAAGTCACTGGCAAATCGGACCAGGCGTTGATATCCAATATCGCTAAAGCCAAACTTCTTCGCATCTGCAATTTCATCTAAGGCATCGATAATCGATCCCGCAAATTGATCATCGGCTTCTAACTGTTCTGGGTTACCGGCGGCAATCTTTTTAATAAATGTCTTTGAATCAGCATGCATAGCTTTAGCGCGATCACGTGAAAATGTGCCTAACGCTGCAATGTCACGTGGCCCTAGATTAATTCGTGGTCCAGTTAAATGACGCATCAATGCAGAACCTGCATCAGGGTCAGTAATTATCTTTAACATTGTCACAACATCGGCTACTTCTGGAACGTGAATCAATCCACCGATTCCAATTACTTCCACTGCGATTCCAGCTTCATGCAACGCTGCTTCTATCGCAGTAATCTGACTGCGCTTTCGCACAAGCACGGCGCATGTCTTGCCAGTTGAGGGAGCCCAATTCTTTTGAACGTATTCAGTAATCGCCTGAGCTTCAGCATCAATAGTTTCAAAGATTCCGTAGGCAACTTCACCTTTGCCTGCTTTTGGTCGCGCTTCTAGTTCAACAACTTGTTGCCCGCCTGCTAACTTAATTTCACCGCTAATGCGATTAGCAACCGACAAAATCATTTCATCATTGCGAAAGGTTGTTGGAAGAGAGAACTGAGCATTGCCCACTTGATCAACGTTCTTAGGGAAATAGGTAGCAAAAGATGCCATGGTGCCGGCAGAGGCTCCGCGCCATGTGTAAATAGCTTGTGATGGGTCTCCCACAGCCATTACTGGATGACCGCCTCCATAGAGAGATGAAAGCATTCGCACCTGTGACTGCGACGTATCTTGATACTCATCGAGCAAAACAACTTTGTACTTACCGCGCTCTAACACACCAACATCTTCAAAGTTCTGAGCAATATCTGCAGCTAATGACATCTGATCATCAAAGGAGAACTCTCCCGCGGCTTTGCGTCTTTGCATAAAGGTTTCAACCATAGGAAGCAGTGAGTTTCTCTGACGCATAGCTTTAGCAACATCACGGACCTCAGCGTTACTACTTCCAGTTAGAGGTTGTAGAGACAATAGAACTTCATTGCCGATACGCTCAATCTCTTCAGCCTTTACTTGATGCTCCAGCATTAACTTAGAGAGCCCCAACAAATCTTTGATGACAGTACTGACTGCGCTTTGATTTCGATATGAATCATCAGACCAGTTGCGCACGATATCAGATGCAATCTGCCAAATTGCAGCCTCACCCAAAGGCTCTGCATCTGCATCTATGCCATAGCGAATTGCATGCTCACTTAGTAGCTTGCCTGCATAGGAGTGATAGGTAGTAACAGATGTGGCAGTCGAAGTAATGTGTTTGAAGTCTTTGTCAGTAGCTAATTGACGTAAGCGCTTTCGAATACGAACAGAAAGCTCTCCTGCAGCTTTGCGCGTAAAAGTTAGCCCCAGGATCTGATCAGGTGTAACAAAGCCATTTGCCACCAAATACAACACACGATTAGACATCGTTTCAGTCTTACCTGAACCAGCACCAGCAATTACTACTGAAGGCTCTAGTGGACTACTAATAATTTCGGATTGATATGTTGTAACAGGCTTGAGTCCAAGCTTTTCAACTATCTCTTCCGGTGAATATTTAGCTACTCGCTCCATGTTTGTAAATATCACTGCTCAATCACCGTCCGTCCATCATTTTGAACGGGGCAGGATTTGCGCACTGGGCAGCCTTTACAGCGCTTATTTACGGTGGCAAAGAAAGTAGCAGCTCCCATGCCGTCTGCAATCTCATTCAATTTCTCTTTTGTCGCCTCAACATCAATAACATGTTGTGGTCTAAGGGTTGCACCTGCGGTACTTGTGCCCAGATACACCAGCTCTGCTCCAGCACTGACATTGCCTTGTGTAAAGCCACCTTCAGCAATACCCACTTGGTAACTTGCTAGCTGCAGATTCTCTTTGGCATCCTTTAATGAAATGGCCGTTCCACCGGTCTTGAAATCAATAATAAATAGTGAACCATCGGCTTCAACCTCTAATCGATCCACAATTCCTCGAATTCGAGCACGACCCAATTTCACATCAAATCTAATTTCAGCATCCACAACTTCTCGCTTGGATTCATTGTGGTAGGTAACAAACTTCTCAAGCATTGTTACAGCGTTTTCTAAATGTGAAGCACTGACCCAGCCAGACTCTGGATCAATAAGCTTCCATGAACTTTCTAGATTTGCAATCAAATCTTGCTTAGATGTTCCTGGCTCTTGCACCATCTTGGCGGCAAATGCGTGAATGGCAGAACCTAAAACTTGAGCGGTGCTATCACCATCAGTGCCACCATTATTTTGCAGGAACCATTTGACTCCACATTCAACAAATGATTCAGCTCCACTAGGAGACACAACAACTTCTAAATCTGGATCAATAACTGGAGCATCTGTACTCAGTGGCACAGATCCAATCCAACTTGCAGGATCTGCTAAATATATTCCTTCAGCTGCCATTGCACTAAGCAAAGAAGCCGCTTCTTTCCCATTTTCGCCATCTAATTGACTACGAAGTTCTGCGACAAGAGCAGGGGCGGTAATAGGCCTTGGTACTTCGGTTATCTCCGGCTCTAGCGCTTCATCAATCTTTTTTACTAGAACTTCAACAGATTCAAAGAACTGTGAAGGCTCTTCATCATCTCGCTGCACGGCAGTAACAAATAGTGATTGTTTGGCGCGGGTTAGCGCCACATGAAACAACCGCTCTTCATCTTGCAATAGACCGCTGGCAGCAATGACATCTAGCTGATCCCGGGCGATATCAGGGTTGCGCTTGCGCTCAACTAAACGCTCTGCACCAAGTAGTGAGGAGCGTTGCTTAAGGTTTGGCCAAGAACCTTCTTGTAATCCTGCAATTGCAACTAAATCCCACTCACGTCCCTTAGCACTGTGAACTGTAAGAATTTCAACGAAATCTGGTCGCACACCTTTAGCCGTAATTACATCGCCAGCAATATCTTCCGTTGCAATTTCAGCAATGAAAGCACCAGGGCCAGAGAGTGGGAAGCGCTCTGAATATCTAGCCGCACTTTCAAACAACTGCATCATTGCATCAAGGTCACGGTCTGCTGCAGCCCCGCGAACTCCAGGACGTAACGCTTGATTGCGCCACGTGCTAGCTAATTTTGCTCCATCACTTGTGACTGCGTTATCCCAAATAGCCCACAGCAGTTCATCTGCTGTTGCTTTCTTGTTTCTAGCAACTGCCCGAGCTTTTTCTAGCAGCTCATGCACGCGCACAATCTCAGTTGCACCTTCAATAAACAACTCACCTGAATCAAGGGCGGCAATGAGCAACTGAGTTCCCGTGCGATCGTCACCATCTGCCCGAGCAGCAATCAACGCCCGGCGAATTCGACGCAATGAAATCGAATCTGCCCCGCCAAATTCACTCATCAGCAAACGCTCAGCAGAATCAAAGTTGAGCGGTTGTTGTTTAAGTGCAATGCGAGCTAAAAGTAAGAAGGGCGCAATTGCGGGATTACCAGCTAAAGCTTGGAGTTCAGATGCAACGGGAATACCAACCTGAGAAAACGCTCGTCGCAGCGATGATGCCTGTATTCCAGGGCTGCGCAAAATAACTGCCATGTTGCTATATGAAATACCTTCACGCAGATGCGCACTACGGAACTGATGGGCAATAAATGCTGCCTCTTCTGCCCCTGATCTAAAACGATGGACCTGTACTTGGCCCGTTTTTTCATTGCCACAGCTGCGTTTGCGCGTGGTCTGTGAACCCTTCATACTTTTGGCAAAGCTCAATCCCACATCAAAAATACTTGAAGAATTTCTAAAGCCTGTGTTTAAAATAATCTCTTTCACCCGATATGGATCAAGGGCTGCCGATAAACCATCAGGATCTGCTCCGCGAAAGCGACCAACCGCAGAGTCTGCATCAGCAGCGATGATGACATCATTGCCGGTGAGCATGGCAAGCAGTGCGCGCTGGGCAGGATCAGACTCTTGAAACTCATCAACCATAATTGTCGTAAAGCGTGCTCGCAGAGCTGAGAGAACATCTGGGTTGTTATGAAGGTGAATTGCTGCGCGTGAGACTAATTCAGATGGATCAATGCGCAGCTTTGCATCGGTTGCACTAATTTCTCGCATCACCATTGAATTCAAATAGCGCTTCCAAAACTTAGCAGCAGCCGACCAATACTTCTCACCCTCAGTTGTCCCAAGCTTTTCTAACTCATCTGGTCCAATACCTCGCTCAGAGGCACGCAAGATTAAATCGCGAAGCTCACGAGCAAAACCATTGGTGGTTAGCGCTGCATGTAAATCTTCTGGCCACTCTTTATAACCATCTGCAATATCACCTTGCAAGAGCTCTTTGATATAACTCTCTTGCTCTGGACCACTAAGCAGAATTGGTTCAGGATCATCCTTTGCTTTCATCTTAATAATTGAAAAAGCAAGTGAGTGAAATGTTCTAGCTAAAGGTTCAAACATTGTTTTAGTCGTGCGAAGTGCGATGGCATCACGTAATTCAGAAGCTCGTTCGCGACCAAAGGTGAGAAGAAGAATTGAATCTGGATTTTGGCCCTCTCGGATGCGAGCAAGTGCAGCTTCAACTAAAACCGTTGTTTTACCTGTGCCAGGTCCACCGTGTACAACTAATGCAGAACCGCGATGTGTGACTGCGCTTTGCTGATCAGGGGAAAGCGTAGGTATGACACGAGGAGCGCTAGGTGCAACGAAGGAAAAGGGCGCTTTACTCACAGTGAGCATCTTGCCCGAAGGGTGCGACAAATAGGCTTGTTTGAGCCTGCTGGGAAAGAAAAGTATTGATTCAATGCCTGGACTTGGATTCCCATTTCAGCACATATCTGCTCAGTAGGAATTAACTTTTCTTTCTAGGCGCCTTCTCAATTAAAGAGATGATAAATAAAACGGCCAGCACATAGAAAGAAGCTCCATTAAGGCTCTCACCTGGCGGGGTTGCTTCGGCAGTTACAGGCATAATCTTCCCTGAAATTAAGCGAAAGATTGGCTCAATGACAAGAGTCAACGCAATTAGTGGCGTCAGGCCTGGATATTTGAAAAATAAAACATAAAGCAGAAGCACAAGCAGTAGCTGAGTCGCTCCCCATTGGTGAAATATCGCAATTATGTTGTCTCCACCCTCAACAGAAATGTCAATACCTGCGATGCTGTTTGCTCCACCATCTGAGGCAAAGAAGTGAATGCAGCTGCGCACCACAATGACAAACATGTAAATGGCCAAGAGAATGCGCACTGCGCGATAGCCACTAAATTCTGATGGATTCTTTGGAAGAACCTTTCTTATATCCAGTTTCATACCGTCTCCTAGAAAGTTGAACCGATTCTTGTTGGTTGGATGTTTTTGCCGTGCATTGTTAATGCAAGCCCTTTGTTGCTTAGTGAAATTGATTTAACACTCATACCTTTGGGTGCACTCAAAGTTCGCACGCTCTTACTTTTAATCTGGTCCTTAATCTCTGCAGGTAAAGAATCAGCAGGTATTTCATTACCGAAGAGTGACACGCCTTGAAGTTCAAAGTAGATCTGATTACCTGAATACTTTGGAACAAGGATTGCGGTTCCAAGACCGCCTGATCCAACAGATACTTGCAAGGTATTTCCTACAATTTGGGCATCATTAAAATCAGCTAATTGTGTGATTGTGGAGGCAGGAATGATTGCCGTTACATCCAGTGACCCGATGACATTTGGATTAGCCTTAGAAATATCTTGTGCATTGATTGCTAATGAAGGTTTAAAAGTAGAATCTTTCAAAGCATATTCACCAACATTGATGCGAATCGACTTGATTGAGTCGGACGCGATATTGCCAGGAATATCTAACAAAGGTATGGAAGCAGTTACATCTGTTGCCCTAGGCATAACTTCATACACTCTCGTAGTAATGCGTGAGGAGATAGTTTTCTCAACAGTAATAGCACCTGTAGCAAGGACTGCAACTAAGGCTATAGGTATTACTCGGCTCTTTTTCATTAACTCAAACTCCCCTTAGTTATCGATGTGGCAGTGTATAGGAGGAATTTGTGAATAAGTTTAAGAAAACTTATTGGTGAGAGTTTGAGAGCTTGGCACCGGCAATGAAAAAACCCCACACCAAATTAACGGTGCGGGGCTTTTCCTGTGAATTACCTGTTAGTTAGCGTTCAGGTTCGCCTTCTTCTGGCGCGCAGTAGTACGGGCACGCTCGTCACCATCAAGAACAACCTTGCGGATACGAACTACAGCTGGCGTAACTTCAACGCACTCATCTTCACGGCAGAACTCAAGAGCACCTTCCATGTTGAGCTTCTTAGGCGGAATCAAACGCTCTGATTCATCTGTGCCTGAAGCACGCATGTTTGTAAGTTTCTTTTCGCGAACACAGTTAACGTCCATGTCATCTGAACGAGAGTTCTCGCCAATAACCATACCTTCATAGACTTCATCGCCTGGCTCAACAAATATTGTTCCGCGATCTTGTGTTCCATAGAGTGCGTAAGAAGTAACTGTTCCCATACGGTCTGAAACAAGTGAACCTGTTCCGCGTGTACGGATATCGCCATACCAAGGCTCGTAACCATCAAATACGTGGTGGAGTAATCCTGTTCCACGAGTTTCAGTTAAGAACTCAGTTCTAAATCCAATAAGTCCACGAGAAGGAACCTTGTAGTCAAGACGGATCCAACCGGTTCCGTGATTAACCATTTGCTCCATGCGTCCCTTACGAAGTGCCATCAACTGAGTTAGAACACCTAGATATTCTTCAGGTGCATCAATTGTTAAACGCTCCATCGGTTCGTGGATCTTTCCATCAATCTTCTTGATAACTACCTGTGGCTTACCAACAGTTAGTTCAAAACCTTCGCGCTTCATGATTTCAACAAGAACGGCAAGCTGGAGTTCTCCGCGACCTTGAACTTCCCATGTATCAGGACGTTCTGTGTTTAACACGCGCAATGAAACGTTACCGACAAGCTCTGCATCCAGACGGCCCTTTACTTGGCGTGCTGTAAGTAGTTTTCCACTCTTGCCTGCAAGAGGAGATGTATTGATACCGATAGTCATAGAAATTGATGGTTCATCAACGATGATTAATGGCAATGCATGTGGATCTTCAAGATCTGCAAGGGTTTCACCCAAAGTAATCGTTTCAATACCTGCCACAGCGATGATGTCACCTGGGTGAGCTTCCATCGCTGGAACACGATCGAGTGCTTCAGTAATTAAAAGCTCTGAAACCTTCACGCGCTCGGTAGTTCCATCAGTCTTAATCCAAGTAACAGATTGGCCCTTTTTAATAACACCTTCGCGCACGCGGCATAGCGCCAAACGGCCAAGGAATGGGGAAGAGTCAAGGTTAGTTACGTGTGCCTGAAGTGGTGCACCTTCGTGATAGACAGGCGCTGGAATTGCGCTAAAGATTGTGTCGAACAAAACATCTAAGTTTTCTTCTTCTGGCATTCCGCCATCTGCTGGGCGCTTGAGTGATGCGCGACCAGCTTTAGCTGATGCATACACAACTGGGAATTCAATTTGTTCTTCAGTTGCATCTAGATCTAAGAACAATTCATATGCTTCATCAACAACTTCAGCAATACGTGAATCGGGACGGTCAACCTTGTTGATTAACAAGATAACGGGCAAGTTCTTCTCTAGCGCTTTGCGCAAAACGAAACGTGTTTGTGGCAATGGACCTTCTGATGCATCCACTAACAAAATAACGCCATCCACCATTTCAAGTCCACGTTCAACTTCACCACCGAAGTCTGCGTGGCCTGGTGTATCAATAATGTTAACGATTGTGTCACCGCGCTTAACCGCAGTGTTCTTAGCAAGAATCGTAATTCCCTTTTCGCGCTCTAGATCCATTGAATCCATCATGCGGTCATTGCTATCGTCTTGCTTCTTATAGGCAGCAAAAGCACCTGACTGCCACAACATGGCATCGACTAGAGTTGTTTTACCGTGGTCAACGTGGGCGATGATGGCAACGTTGCGAAGATTTTCGCGCTTTTTTACAGGCAGGTCTTTAAGATGCTCTTGAATCTTGGCCACGAAAACTACTTTCCTAGTGAAGCCAGCCGTTATCAGGCCCTGCCTCTATCCAACGATTTGGGTATTACAGAGGCCAATTCCATCGGCCACACGTAGATATTCTACCTTTTGCAGCGGATATGGACTAATTGCCCCACTCATGTGCTGATGTTTCATGCCTGTTAACCCTGCATTCAGGGTGTAGATGCAATTTGCACTCTTTTAGCGCCTATTTTCTCTCGGATACATACGGAGAACAAAGGAGAATTAATGAAAAAATTCATTTTGGCTTCATTAGCTGCCGTGGCACTTGTGGTGCCTCAGGCCGTTTTCGCAGCAGATGCACCAGTTTTAGTTTCGACAGCGGTACTGCCAGATATAACTCTTAAGTCAGCTTCAAATGCAGCAATCGCAGATTCAGTTGCTAATGATCAGGGCGTCTTACTTGGCGGACTTGGTTCAGATCTTTATCACATCCCAGGTGATGCGGCAGATATTTTCTACGCAATCACAGACCGCGGGCCAAACAATGACACAGTGCAACCTGACAAATCTGCAGGAACTGGATTCGTGGTTCCAACTTTCTCTCCACTCATTCTGAAAATTCAGATTTCAGGTTCTCAAGTAAAAATCCTTGAAACAATCGCGATTAAGACAAAAAGTGGCGCTGGCGCGACAGGATTGCCAAACATTAAGGGTTATGACGCGGTTCCAACAGATGTAAAGGGAATTACCGCAGACACTTTATACAACCTATCTGGTCTAGATGCAGAGGGTCTTGTTAAAACTGCAAATGGTGATTTTTGGATTGTAGATGAGTACGCCCCAAGTTTGGCTCAGCTCTCATCAACTGGGGCTATCAAGGCCCGCTATGTTCCCACTGGTTGGAAAGGAAACCCAACAAGCTTTAAAGCTGTGAAGTCAATTCCTTCTCTTTACCTCACTCGTAAGGCCAACCGTGGCTTTGAAGCGCTTGCACTGACACCAGATGGAAAAACACTATTTATCGGCCTACAAAGCCCGCTGCTAAATCCAACAAAGGCAGTTGGTGATGCAAGTCTTGCAACTCGTATTTTGCGCTTTGATCTTGGATCGAAGAGATTTACGGGAGAATTCGTATTTGGATTTGAAAAGGTTTCACTTGTTGATGCTAAAGCGACAAAAAACAGTGATTTAAAGTTATCAGCAATGGTGGCTCTAGATTCAAATACTCTACTGGTGCAAGAGCGCACAGATAACTCTTACTTGCTCTCAACAATCACAATTGATGAATCAGCAAATATCTTAGGAAGTAAGTGGGATTTAGCTGCTACATCACCATCGCTTGAGTCATACACCGGTGTTGGAACCAACGCTGAAGTTGAAAAGTTGATTGCTGCAAGCAACAAGAAGATTGTCTTTAACAGCACCTCAATTGCATCCATGCCGGGCAAGATAGAAGGCGTGGCAGTACTTGATGCCAACCACATCGTGGTCGTAAACGACAATGACTTTAACTTCGCATACAACACAACTTCAGGTTTGGTTGACATCGGAAAGTTGAAGACATCATTCCTGACTATCAAACTGCCAGTTGCACTTCCAACATATCCTGAAGCTGCGGCAGCCAAGTATGGAAAGAAGTGTTCGGAGGCTGGGCTGGAAGCCCCAGGCTTAACGTGCACGGCATTTCAGGGTGACCTACGCTGGAGAAAGTAATTTAAAGAGAAAAAGCCCCGCAGATTAATCTTTGCGGGGCTTTTTCTTTATCTTAATCATTTTGTGGGAAACCTAAGTTAATTCCACCATGGCTTGGATCTAACCAGCGGCTTGTAACAACTTTGCCGCGAGTAAAGAAATGAACACCTTCAGTGCCATGTGCATGTGAATCACCAAATAATGAGTTCTTCCATCCACCAAATGAGTAATAGGCCATTGGCACTGGAATAGGAACGTTAATTCCCACCATTCCTACTTCTACTTCATTCTGGAAACGTCGAGCTGCTCCACCATCATTGGTGAAGATTGCTGTGCCATTTCCATATTGATGTGAGTTAACTAAATTCAATGCCTCGTCATAGGTATTAACGCGAAGAATGCTTAAAACTGGTCCAAAGATTTCATCGGTATAGACCGACATCTTTGGGCTCACGTTATCGAGCAGAGTTGGCCCAAGGAAGAAGCCATCGCCATCAACTTTTAGATCGCGTCCATCAACAACAACTGTTGCACCTTCTTTAGCTCCGGCTTCAATATAAGAAGCAACTTTGTCACGGTGAACTGCTGTCACAAGTGGGCCCATGTCGCTGCCCTTTGTGCCATCGCCCGTAACAATGTTTGCCATACGGGATTTAATGCGTGCAACCAATGCATTTCCAATAGGTTCAACAGCAACGATTGCAGAGATTGCCATACAGCGCTCTCCTGCAGAACCAAAGCCTGCGTTAATGGCAGCATCGGCTGCTAGTTCTAGATCTGAGTCTGGAAGAACAATCATGTGGTTCTTAGCCCCGCCCAATGCTTGAACGCGCTTTCCTGCTTTTGTTCCAGTTTCATACACATAGCGTGCAATAGGAGTTGAACCCACAAATGAAATTGATTTGATTCCTGGGTGAACAAGGAGTGCATCTACAACTTCTTTATCTCCATGAACAATATTGAAAACACCATCTGGCAATCCCGCTTCTTTCCACAACTGCGCCATAAACATTGCAGCAGATGGATCTTTCTCAGAAGGCTTAACAACAACGGTGTTTCCGCAAGCAATGGCAACTGGGAAGAACCACATTGGCACCATTGCTGGGAAGTTAAAGGGAGAGATGATTGCAACTGGGCCAAGTGCTTGGCGGATTGAATAGACATCTACTCCAGTTGATACTTCCTCTGAAAATCCACCTTTGAGCAGATGCGGAATGCCACAAGCAAACTCAACTACTTCAAGACCACGTGTTACTTCACCTGCAGCATCACTTAATACTTTTCCATGCTCTGCAGTAATGAGAGCTGCAATCTTTTCTTTGTTTTGTGCAACTAACTCACGAAAAGCAAAAAGAACCTGTGTGCGCTTAGTCAGTGAGCTATGGCGCCATTCGGCAAAAGCTGCTGTTGCTGCAGACACGGCTGAATCAACGGTGGCAGCATTTCCAAAGGCCACAGTCCCCGTTACTTTTCCAGTTGCTGGGTTATAGATATCTCCCGAGCGTTCTGGCTTCTTGGTATCGAGGGCGCCGTTGATCCAATGCGTAATCTGAGTCATAGGTGCAATCTACTTCAGGCGTTAAGATGGCGCTACCTACTAGATAAAAGGCTAACTTTCATGAGTGCACCAAAGAGCGATCCAGCAAAGCAAGAGGCCGTAAGTGCTGCTGACCATAAATATGTATTTCACTCATGGTCTGCCCAAGGTGCAATTTCGCCTATGCCTATTGCAAGCGGTTCAGGATCTAGGTTTTGGGACCATGCAGGCAAAGTTTATTTAGATTTCTCTTCACAGTTAGTTTTCACAAACATAGGCCACCAGCATCCAAAAGTTGTTAAAGCTATTCAAGATCAAGCTGAAGTTCTAACAACTATCGCACCGCAACATGCCAATGATGCCCGTAATGAAGCAGCCCAGCGCGTTGTTGAATTAGCTGGCGATCACTTTGCAAAGGTTTTCTTTACTAATGGCGGCGCAGATGCGATTGAAAACGCTATTCGCATGGCCCGCTTACACACTCACAAGCACAAGGTGCTATCTACCTATCGTTCTTATCACGGCAACACAGGTGCTGCTATTAATGCAACTGGAGATCCACGTAGATTCCCTAATGAGTTTGCTTTTGGCCATGTTCACTTCTTTGGTCCATATCTCTATCGCACTAACTTCTGGGCAACAACTGAGGAAGAAGAGTGCAAGCGTGCACTAGAGCATCTTGAACAAACAATTATTTTTGAGGGTCCAGGAACAATTGCTGCAATCTTGATTGAATCAGTTCCAGGAACTGCTGGCGTGTTAATGCCACCTAAGGGTTATCTTGATGGAATCCGCGCATTGTGCGATAAATACAAGATTCTATGGATTGCAGATGAAGTCATGTCTGGATTTGGTCGCACAGGTAAGTGGTTTGCATACCAACATGGCGCAGCTGTTCCAGATCTGATTACTTTTGCTAAGGGCGTTACCTCTGGTTACGTCCAACTTGGCGGCGTAGTAATCAGCGATGCAATTTCAAAGACCTTTGATGAAAAGGTATTTCCTGGCGGCCTGACATATATGGGTCACCCATTGGCATGTGCAACGGCAGTTGCAACTATCGATGTCATGAAGGAAGAGAAGATGCTGGAAAACGCCACAATGATTGGCGAAACCATCCTTGGTCCTGGCTTAAAAGAGTTAGCTAAGAAGCACAAAGTTATTGGCGATATCCGTGGCGCAGGTGTTTTCTGGGGCGTGGATATGGTCTCTGATCGTGCAACGCATGAGCCACTAGCTCCATACGGTGCATCAAGTCCTGCAATGAATGAATTAGTGGCTGCATGTAAGAAGCATGGATTAATGCCATTTAATAACTTCAACCGCATTCACTTGTGCCCACCATGCAATATTTCAGTTGAAGATGCAAAGCTTGGTCTTGAGATGTTGGATAAGGCACTTAGCGAAATCGGAAAGTATTACACCGGCAATTAGACGTTGAACCTAAATTCAACAACATCTCCATCTGCCATTACGTAATCTTTGCCTTCCATGCGCACTTTTCCTTTAGAGCGCGCTTCGGCAACTGATCCCGCTTCCATCAAATCAGCAAATGAAACGATTTCAGCTTTAATAAAGCCCTTTTGGAAATCAGTATGGATAACACCTGCAGCAACTGGTGCGGTGTCACCTTTGTGGATTGTCCATGCACGACATTCTTTAGGTCCTGCAGTTAAGTAAGTTTGTAGTCCTAGAGTTCTAAAACCAACATGGGCCAAAGTTGCAAGCCCTGGTTCTTGCAAACCAATTGATTGCAAAAGCTCTAGCGCATCTTCATCACTTAGCTCTGCAAGCTCTGCTTCAGTCTTTGCATCTAAAAAGATTGCCTCTGCTGGTGAAACTAACTCTTGTAACTTCTTTCGAAGCTCTCCGTCATTTAATTCCGCAGCATCAACGTTGAAAACATAAAGGAATGGCTTTGCAGTAAGTAGGTGAAGCTCTGCTAGATCTTCTCGGTTAATTGAGCTTTGTGAAAGTGGGCGACCAGATTGCAACCATTCATTAGCAGCCTTTGCTGCCTCTAGTGCTGGTGCTTTCTCTTTTGCAATTCGTACTTCTTTTTCAAGACGTGGGATTGCCTTTTCAATTGTTTGCAGGTCGGCCAGGGCCAACTCAGTATTAATCGTTTCAATATCACTGGCTGGATCAATACGGCCATCGACGTGAACAACATCGCCATCGTTAAATACTCGAATAACCTGGCAGATCGCATCAGTTTCACGGATATTTGCTAAGAACTTATTGCCAAGGCCCGCACCTTCTGATGCACCTTTAACAATTCCTGCGATATCAACAAAGGAAAGAGCGGCAGGTAAAAGCTTTTGTGAGCCATAGATAGTTGCCAGCTTTGCCAAGCGATCATCAGGCACACCAACTACTCCAACGTTGGGCTCAATGGTTGCAAAGGGATAGTTAGCAGCCAGGACGTTGTTCTTGGTCAATGCGTTGAAAAGGGTGGATTTACCCACATTTGGCAGACCGACGATTCCGATAGACAGGCTCATAGTGGGTAGAGCCTACGCGGGATTGTCAGTGCAAACTGCCACGATAGGCCCATGCCCGCATACGTAGTAACCCTTCTTATAGGCCTGATGGCCGGAGCCGCTATTGGATATCTAGTTGCACGCCTTAAATCTGCATCCTCTGTTGCAGATCGTGCACTCCTAGATGATTACAAATCTCAGTTAGAAGCAGAGCGCAGCAAAACAGAGTCAGCCGTTAAGTTAAATGCAGAGCTCGTTGCAATGAAAGAGTCAGTTGAAAAACTCTCAACCCAAGCCAATGAGGCAAATCGCATTCGCACTGAGGCTGAAGCAAAGTTAAATACAACAATTCTTGAGATGCGCCGTGCCTCTGAATCCATCTTTGATGAAACAAAAAAGATTGCTGGCGCACTTTCTAACTCTCAAACCCGCGGCAAGTTTGGTGAAGCCCAACTTGAACTATTACTACAAGGTGCTGGCCTTCGCGAAGATCACGAGTATTTCCGCCAGAAATCAACGACTGATTCTGATTCATCAGGTATTCCAGATATCACTGTGAAGATGCCTGGTGGCAGTCATATCTTTATTGATTCAAAGTTTCCTTTTGATCGCTTCTTAGAAGCATTTGATCCAGCTAATGAGGCAGATCGCGATGAGTTTTTACAAGCTCACACTAAAGATTTGCTCAAGCACATCGAAGCCTTAGCAAAGCGCGGCTATCACAAGTCCCAAGGCTCTCCAGATTTCGTTGTTCTCTTTGTTCCTTTTGAGACTTTGTTATCTGAAGCCCTGCGCCTAGATTCAAATCTGCTGGAAAAGGCTTTTAAAGTAGGCGTAACTGTTGCCACACCAACATCGATGATGGCGCTACTTCGCACTATTGGCTATATCTTCACGCGCAATAAGTTGGCTGAAAACGCTGATGAGATTCAAAAGGTTGCAAGTACCTTCTTAAAAAACATCACTCTCCTACACACCAAGATTGTGGCAGTTGGTAAAGCTATTTCATCGACATCTAAAGCCTATGAAGATCTAGTACCAACGGCTGAAAAGACTGTCCTTAGCCCAGCCCGTCGCATTCATAACTTGGGTGTTACTGGCGATAAAGATAAACTGGCTATTGAATACCCAGAGGCACCAGCATCAGTTCGTGAACTCAAGAGTGATGAACTAGGCGATGATGACTTTATTGATGCAGAAGAGATAACAGATGGAGAAAAGTAAATGAGCACCGTAACTAAAATGGCGATTCAGGGCCCTGGACTTAAAAAACAAGGCATCGTCGTGCTGCAGAGCTTCTTTATTGGTTTCTTTACTTTCATTGAACTCTGGTTGCGCAGTGGTGTTGGAATCCTGACAGGTGCAATGATTCTTCTTTCATTCTATGGCGCACTTCGCTTTGGTCGCCCTGGCACAACCTATGTCTCTGTTGTTACTCCACCGCTGGCTTTTGCCGCCAACGCTCTTTTCTGGATCATGATCTTTGATGGCTTTAGACCATCCCGCGTTGGCATTGATTTCATTGCAGCACTTGCGAGCGTGGCACCGTTTCTTATCATCGGTGCTACCTATGGCTGGTTTGTTTATTTAAATGCAAAGGCAAAAACTAAGCCTTCTAAAGCCCGTAGAGATTAAATCCCAGCTGCTTTCATATCTTTTCGAAGCTCCGGTGGCAGCGCAAAGAGCAGTGATTCTTCCATTGCTGTAATTGTTTCAACATCGCCATAACCATGCTCGGCCAGGGTCTTTAAAACATCAGTAACTAAGATCTCTGGAACAGATGCACCACTTGTTAAACCAATAGTTTCAACTCCGCTAAACCACTCATCTTGAATCTCTTCGGCATAGTCAACTAAATACGATGCTTTTGCTCCATACTCCAGGGCTACTTCAACCAAGCGCACAGAGTTAGAAGAGTTTTTAGATCCAACAACAATGACTAGATCTGCTTGTGGGGCGATAGTTTTAATCGCTTCTTGGCGGTTTTGTGTGGCATAGCAAATGTCATCACTAGGTGGATCTTGAATCTCTGGAAAGCGCTCCTTCAAGATTGCAACAGCATCAAGAGTTTCATCAACGCTAAGTGTGGTTTGCGATAGCCAGACAAGTTTCTTTCCTGGAGTTGGTTCAACTGTGCGAGCACCATCTAGGCCATCAACAATTCTGACCTGACCAACTGCTTCACCTGCTGTGCCCTCAACTTCTTCATGACCGTGGTGGCCGATAAGCAAAATTTCAGCATCTTCTGCAGCAAAGCGTCTTGCTTCCATATGCACTTTAGTTACAAGTGGACAGGTTGCATCAATTGTCTTTAATGATCGGGCAGCTGCTTGTTCGTGAACGAGTGGTGCAACACCATGGGCTGAGAAAACAACGGTCTTGCCCTCTGGAACTTCATCAGTTTCATCAACAAAGATGGCACCTTTTGATTCCAAACTGGCAACAACGTGGACGTTGTGAACAATCTGCTTTCTCACATAGACAGGTGCTCCATAGAGGGCCAAGGCTTTTTCGACCGTGATAACAGCGCGGTCAACACCTGCGCAATATCCGCGGGGCGCAGCAAGTAGAACTCTCTTAGCCATGAGGGGAGTCTATTAGGCTGGGCACATGTTCGAAACTTCAAGTGAATCCCCCGCGCCTGTGCGGGTGGTCACTGAAGCAATAAAAGAATATGTAGATCGCCTTGGCCCTATCTGGGTGGAAGGTGAAATCTCAGAACTCAATGAACGCAGCGGCATGATGGCTTTTATTCGCCTGCGCGACCCCAGCGTTGATATGTCCTTATCGGTGATGTGTCACAAATCAGTTATTGCAGCGATTCAACCTCTGCCAGCGAATGCGCGCGTAGTGATGTATGCAAAGCCATCTTGGTATACAAAAAACGGCTCCCTTACTTTATCTGCCCGAGAAATCCGCCAGGTAGGTGTGGGTGAATTACTTGCCCGTCTTGAAGCGTTAAAAACTCTGCTTGCCTCTGAGGGATTATTTGATTCAGATCGAAAAGTTAGTTTGCCACTACTGCCAAAAAAGATTGGTCTTATCTGCGGTCGCAATACTGATGCAGAAAAAGATGTTGTTGAAAACGCTAAACGCCGCTGGCCCAGCGTTGAATTTGAAATCCGTGAAGTCACTGTCCAAGGTGCTGCGGCAGTATCTGAAGTATCTGAAGCGCTGCGCGAACTAGAGGCAAATAAAGATGTTGAAGTCATCATCATTACTAGAGGCGGCGGATCCTTTGAAGATCTACTGCCCTTTAGCGATGAGTCATTAGTGCGACTTGCAGCATCCTGTGTAACTCCGATTGTTAGCGCCATCGGCCATGAAAAAGATTCTCCGCTACTTGATCTCGTTGCAGATTTTCGAGCATCGACTCCAACCGATGCTGCAAAGCGGGTTGTGCCAGATATTGCCGAAGAGATAGAGATGATTTCAAAGCTGACCGATAGAGCCCGTCGCACATTGCTGGCTCGCATTGAAATGGAATCCACCCGCATTAAATCCTTCAAAGATCGCCCAGTAATGAAAGATCCTCACGTGATCATCACCTCTCGTGCTGAAATCATTGTGGCGCTTAAAGATCGTGCCCATCGCTCTTTTGCTGGCCATGTCAAAGTTGCTAAAGAAGAGTTAGTACAAATCAAGGCCCGTGTTCGAGCTCTATCACCACAGGCCACCTTGGATCGTGGTTACTCAGTAGTGCAGTTAGCCAACGGCGATATTGCCCGTGATGCAACGAAGTTAAAAGCAGGCGATGTTTTGCGCTTGCGCCTTGCAAAGGGCGAGACCAATGCCACAGTGACGCCGAATAATACAAAGGAGTAGATTTAGCCCATGAGTGAAAAGAAGATTTCTTACGAAGCTGCCCGAGATGAGTTAGCCGAAGTTGTTGAATCCCTTGAAGATGGCAGTGCCACACTTGAAGAATCACTCAAGCTCTGGGAGCGCGGTGAAGAGCTAGCCAAGATCTGTCAGGAATGGCTAGATGGCGCAAAGAAGAAGTTAGATTCTGCAAAGCCGGCGGCGAAGTAAAAAACAATGTCGCCTACTTTTTCCTACTCACAACTTCTCCCTCTTGGAAAAGATGAGACGAAATACCGTCTTGTCAGCAAAGAGGGCGTGAAAGTTGTAAAGCTAGGCGATAGGCAGTTTCTAGAAGTTTCACCAGAGGCACTGACAAAGCTAACGGCTGAGGCCATCCACGATATTTCCCATTACCTGCGCCCAGATCATTTGGCGCAGTTAGCAAATATCATCAAAGACCCAGAGGCTTCACCTAATGATCGCTTTGTAGCAACCGATCTTTTAAAAAATGCCAACATCTCTGCCGGTGGAATCTTGCCGATGTGCCAAGACACTGGCACCGCCCTTGTTATGGCTAAAAAAGGCCAGCACGTGTTAACTACATCGAATGACGAGGTTGCGATTTCTCAAGGAATTTATGATGCCTTTACTAATTTGAATCTGCGCTATTCACAGATGGCACCTGTAACAACCTGGGAAGAGAAAAACACTGGCAATAACCTGCCAGCCCAGATTGAAATCTATGCAGACAGTGAGCATGCCGATGAATACAACTTCTTATTCATCGCAAAAGGTGGCGGAAGTGCTAATAAGTCTTTCCTCTATCAAGAGACTAAAGCTATTCTCAATCCCAAGTCCTTTATGGCCTGGCTCGATGAAAAGCTGCGCTCTATTGGAACAGCTGCTTGTCCGCCGTATCACTTGGCAATTGTCATCGGTGGAACCAGCGCCGAACACACTGTTAAAACTGCCAAGCTAGCTAGTACTAAGTATCTGGATTCCCTGCCTACAAAAGGTGATGCCGCAACTGGTCATGGTTTCCGCGACCTTGAATTAGAGAAACAAGTACTAGAGCTGACTAGAACACTTGGAATCGGCGCCCAATTTGGTGGCAAGTATTTCTGCCACGATGTTCGAGTTGTGCGATTGCCAAGGCATGGTGCATCTCTTCCTATCGCCATTGCAGTTTCCTGTTCAGCCGATCGCCAGGCCAAGGCCAAGATCACTAAAGAGGGCATATTCCTTGAGCAATTAGAGCAAGATCCAGCCCACTTCTTGCCTGAAACAACTGATGAGCATTTAAATGATGATGTTGTGGCCATTGATTTAAATCAATCGATGGATGCCATCCGGGCCCAGCTTTCTAAATACCCTGTAAAGACTCGACTTTCTCTCACTGGCACATTGGTCGTTGCCCGCGATTTAGCTCATGCAAAGATTAAAGAGGCGATGGATGCCGGTGCTCCAATGCCAGAATATTTAAAGAAATACGCGGTCTATTACGCAGGTCCTGCAAAGACTCCTGCCGGCTATGCCTCTGGTTCTTTTGGTCCAACAACTGCAGGTCGCATGGATTCCTACGTTGAGTATTTCCAATCCAAGGGCGGCTCACATGTGATGCTGGCAAAAGGAAATAGATCAAAGGCTGTGACCGATGCCTGCAAAACCAATGGTGGTTTCTACCTAGGTTCCATCGGCGGTCCTGCTGCCAGATTGGCACAAGATTGCATCAAGAAAGTTGAAGTTCTAGATTATGAAGAGCTAGGGATGGAAGCTGTCTGGAAAATCGATGTAGTGGATTTCCCAGCATTTATTGTTGTGGACGATAAAGGAAATGATTTCTTTGCCGAAACTTCAAAGCCATTAACTATTGGAACTAAGCCTTAGTAGTAGTTCCTAGATTTAAAGAATGACCAGGCCTTGCATGGAGTGTCATAGCGCATGGTGATGTAGCGAATTCCCCAACGGATCTGTGTGACTGGGTTTGTTCGCCAGTCTGTTCCCACCACACTCATCTTCTCAGCTGGAAGAGCTTGAGCAATTCCATGAGCACCTGAGCGATAGTTGTGGGCTTTGTAGTTCCAATGGCTCTCTTTAGTCCAGAGCGAGTCCAAACACTCGAACTGAGATTCACTGAATCCATATTCCTGGGTCAAAATAATCTCAGCTACTTCTTTAGCTCCCTCGGGGGTGCGGGCCATTTCAACTGAAGCGCTAATCGATGAAACCAGAGCTAAATCTGAAGAGAACACTGCGCCCACTGATGTCGAAGCCAAACTGATTGAGCCGTATAAAGCTGCAGCGCTATCGATGGGATTGGCGGCAGAGGCTAGGGCTGTTGCATCGCCTTGAATTTCAACGGTAGAGGTCATAGGAAATTCCAGACCATAAGCACTTGGAAGGGCTGAGGATAAAAAGAGCATGGAGGCAACGATGCTCCAGATCGCAACACTCTTGCGCTTGATCGTCATAGCTCTACTCCTTACCTCTCACCCGCATCACCTGACCGCAAGCCATCAGCCTCGATTTGAGGCTTCATAACTAACGGGGAATGGCTTTAGCGTGGCGCCTAGGACTGACATCGGCAAATCTAACTAGGCCTAAGTCGCAGATTCACAGAGAAGGTGAAGCTGTGGATGGGGTAAAACCGCAGGTCACTTAGGGGAATGTCCGAATTGCCCTAAATGTGACTGTGACTTTCTTTTAGCCCGGTAATGGACCTTCCAGCATCTCGGTCACAAGGGCGGCAATCGGCGAGCGCTCGCTACGAGTCAGGGTCACGTGGGCAAAGAGTGGATGGCCCTTCAAAGTTTCAACAACTGCCACCACACCATCATGGCGACCGACTCGAAGGTTGTCCCTCTGGCCGATGTCATGGGTCAAAACGACTCTGGAGGCGGTGCCGATTCTTGAAAGCACGGTCAAAAGAACTCCGCGCTCCAAAGACTGAGCTTCATCAACGATGACAAAGGAGTCATGAAGGGAACGTCCGCGGATGTGGGTCAGCGGTAGAACCTCAATTAAGCCTCGGTCCACGATCTCATCAATAA
Source organism: Candidatus Planktophila vernalis (assembly GCF_002288185.1). Lineage (NCBI taxonomy): Bacteria > Bacillati > Actinomycetota > Actinomycetes > Candidatus Nanopelagicales > Candidatus Nanopelagicaceae > Candidatus Planktophila > Candidatus Planktophila vernalis. The sequence continues at coordinate 1,159,023 of NZ_CP016776.1, forward strand.
CTGGCTGGCTAACTAAAGCACCCAAAGTGTCAAAGACTGCCTGGGCCCATGGCGACATCTTCTCGCCCTCACTGCCTGGCAAGTATCCAAGTTCCTGACCGCCCACGGGATAGAGGGGCCGGAAGATAACTACCTTTTTATGGATGCGCTTTTCCATCACTGCTTCAAGACCTGCGCACAACGCCAACGCCGACTTACCAGTTCCAGCCCGTCCACCCATAGAAACAATTCCAATGGAGTCATCCAAAAGCAGGTCTAGCGCAATGCGCTGTTCGGCGCTTCGCCCATGCAAACCAAAAGCTGAACGATCTCCTCTAATCAACTGCAACTGCTTATCGGCTGTCACACGGGCCAGCGCACTGCCACGATCTGAATGCAAAACAAGACCGGTGTGAATTGGAAGGCTATGGGCCGCTTCATGGTCGGCCCGATCAGAGGAATACAAATCATCAATAACTGATGAGCCAACGGTCAGCTCTTCAATTCCCGTCCAGCCACTATTGGCAACAAGTTCTGCCAAATACTCTTGGGCCTCAACTCCCACCGATGATGCTTTAACGCGAAGCGGTAAATCTTTAGAAACTAAAACAACGTTCTTGCCATCTGACATTAAGTTTTTAGCTATAGCCAGGATGCGAGTGTCATTGGTGCCATCTCGCAAAAAGCCATGAGGCAAAGTGGAAAGGTCGGTGTGGTTGAGTTCCACAGAAAGGGTTCCACCCTCAGGAGTAATAGTCAGAGGTTGATCAAGTCGGCCATGGGTAACTCTTAAATCATCAAGGGCGCGAAGGGCTGCGCGGGCAAAGTAGCCCAGTTCTGGGTGATCGCGTTTGGTCTCAAGTTCGCCAATAACAGCGATAGGAATGATTACTTCATGTTCGGCAAATCTGTGCAGGGCACCAGGATCAGCTAGTAAAACGCTGGTATCTAAAACAAAAGTCTTTCTAGAGCTTTGACTCTTAGCAGCCAATGGCTGGACTCCTCATTTTTAGTTGTATTCGGGGGATGCTGCTTCGGATATGTAAAAAGGTAGAACAACTTGAGGCTAACTCTGTGGCAACACGCGCCTTGAAAAAGTTAAATCTTGTAGAAGTTTTGGGCGAAAATCTCAACTGCCGAAACGGCGTTGTCGAAGTGAATAGGCACGTAGAGCACGTAAGAAATCCACCCGGCGAAAATCTGGCCAATACGCCTCACAGAAGTAGAACTCAGATAGCGCGCTTTGCCACAAAAGGAATCCACCCAGGCGTTGCTCTCCAGATGTTCTAATCAACAGCTCTGGATCTGGTTGGCCTGCGGTGTATAAAAACTTAGAAATATCATCTGCAGTCATCTTCTCTTTAGCTTGATCGAGAGAATGACCTGACTTTTCCTCTTCACCCAGATATGACTTAACTGCATCGACAATCTCACGGCGCCCGCCATAGCTAATAGCCACGTTTACTTCCACGCCATCATTTCGGATGGGCTTTAATCCTGCGAGCTTTTCTGAAAGCCAAGGTGGCAAAAGATCTAGCGCGCCCACAGCTTTAATATTCCAACGACCCGTTGCCGCTAACTCATCGACAGTGTCGCCAATAATTTTGAGGAGCTCTTCAATCTCATCAGAGCTTCTTTTGAAGTTATCAGTAGATAGCAACCACAGCGTCACAACCCGAACTTCGGCATCATCACACCAACCCAAAAACTCAATAATTTTGTTGGCCCCAGCTTTATGGCCATTGGGGTCGCTATTGCTGGGATTGGCTTTTGCCCACCTGCGATTGCCATCAAGGATGACACCAACATGGTGAGGGGTCTTAGTGAAATCTAAAGCTCGAACTAACCGCCATTCATAGAGCGGATAGAGCGCAGATTTTATAAGTTTACGAATAACGGCGAACAACTCGACGTTCTGCAATCAGTGAGGCAACTGGAAGTGTGCCGGCAAGAAGTAGCCAGAGAATCTTGCGTATTGGCCACTTGGCCTTTACTGAAAATTGAAGAGCCACAATCACGTAAGCGAAATAGACCCATCCGTGAACAAATGGAATCCAGGCAACTGCAGCCTTCCACTCTGGGTTATTAAACAGATATGCCACGGGCAGATCTACAAACCACAAAAGTAAGGACATAACGCCGGCAATAATGGCCATTACTCTAAAACGCGCAAGGCTTGATTTCATGGCTTAACTCTACGGCGATAGAAGGGAAGGTAAAGCACCACCGCTGCCATGAGCCACCAGATCACCACATACGAGATGTGTTGCCAGTAATAGCCTGGGATTTTAGAAGTGAGCTTCTCTGGGGTTAGGCGCTGACGAGTGAACTCAGCGCCGTTTCGTGATTCAGAAGTTGCTATTACATAGCCATCAAATAAATCTAAATCAGTTAATCCCACAATCACTGAACTATCTAGGCGCGAAATCGCACCATCTCCATTGATAAAACGATCTTCGGATTGAGAAGCACGTAGCTGCCCCTTGATATCTATCACCATGGCCATTGAAACATCTGGGTTAAGCAATCGCTCTGACCACAAACCTTTCACCACCAAAATCCCTTGATTGGTGCCAACTTGCAGCAAACCAACTTCCCAATCACTGACCTGCCCATCACCATCGGCTTGGTTAGGTGCTCTATACGTTGCGACATAGTTTCCTGAAATCTGCACCATACGATTAAAAGCCTCTGGCTGCAGAGGCTGCCTTGCGGTGGCAATAGATGTCAGTGGCACGATATTTGTATCCACTTGAGTTGCAGTTACCAAACTTTCCTTTAATGCTTTTGCTCTATCTAATTGCCACAGGCCAAGTGCGAAAAAGATGACTACTACAAGCAGGACTGCTAAGCCTTGAGCTATTTTGGAAAGAAGAGAGTTACTGGTCTGCGCCGTCATCGCTTCGATCAACACCCATAAAGCGCTTATAGAAACTGCGCATCAAGAAAACTACAGCGATAATTAGAATCGAAATCGTTAAGGAGCCGGCAACACTCATCTCAAAGTTTTTTTGCATGGCATAATCATGTCATGCAATCGGGCTCGCAGTTCTCCTACGAGGATCGCTATGGCGTGCGCCCAGCCAAGCGGTGGGTGCTCCCGGCCACAGTTATCGCAGCTATAGGAATCAGCTGGCTGGTGTGGGTAGGACTTCACCATTCAAACCCGGATATCCGTTCCTCAGTTATTTCATTTACTGCCACAACTGATCGCGAAATGTCTATTAGATATGAAGTAGTCAGAAAAGATAAAGACCAGGTTTTAACATGCACATTGGTTGCCAGAGATTACGATAAAACTGTCGTTGGGCAGATTGAGGATGAGATCGGGCCGGGTCTTGCAGTGGTGCAGAAAAACACTGAGATTCCTACGCGTAGCCAAGGCGTTAACGCTGATGTGGTTGCCTGCAGGATTAAATAAGTTGTAGGCATCTACGCCCACCTAGTACCTTTACGCCTTATGAGCGCACAAACATGGTTAACGCAGGAAGCTGCAGATCGTTTGCGCGCCGAATTAGAAAACCTAGAACAACATGGCCGCAAAGATGTCACAGCAAAGATTGAAGCTGCACGTGCTGAAGGTGACTTAAAAGAAAACGGTGGTTACCACGCAGCCCGCGATGAGCAGGGCAAGATGGAAGCGCGCATCCGCCAGCTCAAGCAGATGTTAGAAAATGCTCACATTGGAACTCCACCAGCTGCCGCCGATGGCAAAGTTGGCGCAGGCATGGTTGTAACAGCAGAGATTGCTGGAGATGAAATGAAGTTCTTACTGGGCTCACGCGAAATTGCTTCAGGAGACCTCGATGTTTATAGCGAGAAATCACCACTTGGTGCTGCAGTAATGGGCGCAGAGATTGGTGCAAGCGTTTCATACACCGCACCTAATGGGCGTGAGATTAAAGTAGTAATTAAAGCTGCTGAGTTTTATTCTTAATTGGAAGTGTTTTTATACTTTCTAATACTCAGTGGAATAAATATCGCCATCAAAAGCACCATATAGAGCAACGATGTTTCTAGTGGGTGCTGGCTTGGCCAAGAGTTAGCTGTTGCCCCAAACTCATTTTTAAGACCAAATAACTGACGGCAAGCTGCAACCATTGTTGAAACAGGGTTCCATTCCGCAAAGTACTGAAGCGCTTTAGGCATTCCAGTAGTTGGTGCAAAGGCATTTGAAAGAAAAGTCAGTGGGAAAGTAACTAAGAAGCCCACACTCTGCACAGTTCGTGCCTCTTTAACGGCTAAGCCAACATAGATACCAATCCATGAGAGGGCATAACCAAACATAAACAGGAATAAGAAAGCTAAGAAGATTGAAAGAGCGCCTGATGTTGGACGCCAACCAACTGCATATCCAGCAGCTGCCATAACAGTTAAGACAAGAATGTTTAAAAGTGCATCACCAAAGGTGCGACCAATAACTACTGCGCCTCTTGAAATTGGCAATGATCTAAAACGATCGATCAGGCCCTTCTTCATATCTTCAGCTAAGCCAACTGCAGTTGCTGCCAAGGTGAATGCAACGGTCTGAACGAAGATTCCAGGCATCAATAGCTGGACATAACCACCGGGTTGACCAGTTTCAATAGAGCCACCAAATACAAAGCGGAAAAGGAGTACAAACATCACTGGCTGAATCGTTGAGAAAACAAGAAGTTCAGGGATTCGGGCAAGCTGGAGCAGTTGTCGCTTAGTAATTGTCATGACATCGCTGATGACGTATTTCATTTCTTGCCCCCTCTCTTTTTCTTTACGGGCTGGGCAATAACTTCATCTTCTGCCACATGGCCGGTAAGAGATAAGAACACATCATCTAGTGAAGGGCGCTTGAGAGCAATATCAAGGGGATGGATTTTCGCCTCATCCAGAGCGCGCAACGCCTCCATAAGAGCAATCGAGCCAGTTGAAACTGGTGCTGAAATTGTGCGCACATCCGTATGAATTGCACTTGTGCTGATTCGAGAAACAATCTCTTGAGTTTTGGTGATATCAGCGTTCTCAACGGTTATCTCTAAGCGTTCTCCGCCGACTTCCTTTTTCAAAGCATCTGAAGTTCCACGGGCAATTACTTTTCCGTGATCAATCACAGCAATCTCATCAGCTAACTGATCGGCTTCTTCTAGGTATTGAGTTGTAAGTAGAAGTGTTACGCCGCCTTTTACTAGTTCCTGAATCACCTCCCACATCTCTTGGCGACCACGTGGATCAAGGCCTGTAGTTGGTTCATCGAGGAAGAGAACTTTTGGTTGCACAATTAAAGATGCAGCTAAATCTAAACGGCGGCGCATTCCACCAGAATAAGTTTTGATGGGACGGCGTGCACTATCAGTGAGTGAGAATCTCTCAAGCAATTCATCAGCACGTTTAATGGAGGCAGTTTTGCCTAAGTGATACAAACGACCAAACATTACTAAGTTATCCCAGCCAGTTAATGTCTCATCAACTGCTGCATATTGACCTGATAAACCAATTAACTCACGTACTTTGTCAGGATGCTTGGCTACATCGATTCCTGCAACAGTTGCAATGCCTGAATCAGGTTTTAATAACGTTGCGAGAATTCTCACAGTTGTTGTTTTGCCTGCACCATTGGGGCCTAATACGCCTAAAACGGTGCCTTCTTCAACATCAAGAGAGAGATCATCTAATGCTTTGACCTCGCCGTTGCGATAGGTCTTGACTAGATGTTCGGCTATTACTGACTTCACCCACTAATCTTACCCTTATGTCCAAAAACTCCCCAATAAATGCATCCCATGCTGCAGCAGGTGGAGATGCAGCAGGAAAAGCACTGGGTTAATGCAATCTCCATTTAAGGACCTACCGCGTGAAGTATCCATACTTGTCGCGGCATCCTTTTTTGTAGCAGTTGGCTTTGGCATCGTATTACCGGCAATCCCAGTTTTTGCTAAGTCTTTTGGGGTAAATAACGCTGCAATTGGCTTAATGGTCTCTGCTTTTGCAATCACTCGCTTTGCCTCTGGATTAATCTCTGGCACCTTGGTCGATAAGTTTGGTGAGCGCGCAGTCTTTTCATCTGGCGTGTTTATGGTTGCACTCTTCACATTCTTAGCTGGCCTTTCACAAAGCTATGAACAACTTCTCTTTTTCCGCGCAGCGGGTGGTCTTGGTTCATCAATGTTTTCTGTGGCTGCAGGTTCTGTGATTCTGCGATCTGTTGATGATGCAAATCGTGGTCGGGCACAATCGGTCTATCAAGGTTCCTTTCTTCTAGGTGGTATCGCTGGTCCTGCCATTGGTGGATTACTTTCAGTAATCTCCCTTCGAGCACCCTTCTTTGTCTATTCAGGACTATTACTGTGTTCTGGAATGGTTGCATTCTTTTTCCTTAAAGGCGACAAGATAGGAAAAGAAGATAAGAACGCAGACATATCTGAGCACACCACTGTGCGCGAAGCGTTAGCTATGAAGCCTTACCGAATCGCACTTGTATTGTCATTTATTGGTGCTTGGGTCTTCTTTGGATTGCGCGCTTCAATTTTGCCAATCTTTGTTACAGAAGAGTTGAACTCCACAACCGCAGTTGTTGGTTATGGCCTTGCCCTCTCTGCAGTGGTTCAGGGCGTAATTCTCCTGAAAGCTGGCAGATACTCTGATGAAAAAGGGCGCCGTGCTGCATCAATCATCGGTGCACAAGTTGTCTTGCTCGGAGTTCTCTTACTTACATTCTCAGTTAACTTCTGGATGTTTTTGCTTTCAATGGCAGTTCTTGGATTTGGCGGGGCTTTTATTTCAATCACTCCTGCCAGCATCGTGGGCGATGTTATTAAGGGCAAAGGCGGTAAGGTAATTGCTATCTTCCAAATGGCAGGTGATGCCGGAATGATGGTTGGACCAATCATTATTGGCGCTGTTTCAGATCTCTTTTCCTATCGCGCAGCATTTGGTATGTCAGCTGCCATCTTTGTTATTGCACTTGTCTTGGTCTATCAAATACCAGAGACTAGAAATGTAGAAGGGCCCCAGGTTAAAAACCTGAGGCCCCTCGATGAAGATCTGTAATTAGTCGTTGCCGCGCAAGATTGAAAGCAGACGCAGAACTTCTAGATATAGCCACACGATTGTGACCATCAAACCAAAGGCAGCACGCCATGACTCTGATTCTGGAGCTCCGGCATTGATTCCCTTTTGAATCTGATCAAAATCTAGAATCAAGAAGAAGCTAGCAAGAACCATTCCACCTGCAGCCATGATTAAACCAAGACCACCGATGTTATAGATGCTTGCACCAAAGAATGAACCAACAAATGAAAGCAGTGCCAGTACTAAGTAACCGATTAATGCAGTCATGAGCACCTTGGTGAACTTAGGTGTCACACGGATGCGTCCGCTCTTATAAGCAAAGAGCATTCCAGTGAATGCACAGATAGTTACGATGATTGCTTGGCTAACAATTCCTGAATATGCAGAGTTGTATATGTTGCTAATTGTTCCAAGTGCTAAACCTTGAAAAGCTGCATAGGCAATTGCTAACGCTGGCTTAACGGTTTTGCTAAAGCTGTTGACCATGGCAAGTGCGAAACCACCAAAGACACCGAGCATCATTGCCCCGCCGCCTAGGTTAAGTGTCCATGCAACTGCGCCAACGGAAACTAGAACTGCAAATAAAATTCCTGTGCGAGTGACTACATCGTCAATCGTCATGCGACCTGTGCGCAGTGAAGATGCAGCAGGTGCGTTATAAAGATCTTCCATCGCTGCTGGGTCTGAGTTAATTGTGCTCGGATCAAATGCAGCGTATCCACGCTGATTAAACGCCCGTCCAAGAACAGGGTTTGAACTGCGCATATCTTTTCTCTCCTTTTGTAGTGCCACCAGAACCTCTGGTGGTTTTCATGCATAACAAGTTTAGGGCCTGGAAGATTCCCGGGCGATACGAAGATGGTGCCCCGAGTGGGGGTCGAACCCACACTGGGAGGATTTTAAGTCCTCTGCCTCTGCCATTGGGCTATCGGGGCCACGTGCAAGGGGTAAATCTACCCTGCTTTTCTAAGCGCCCTTTCCAGCTAATGAACGGGCTATTCCATCCAAGATATCTGATTCAGATGCCACAAATTCACTTGCCCCAGTTGCGCTCATGATCTCTGAAAGAACTAACGCACCTGCAGGAATCACATCTACTCGACCTGGATGCATATAACCAAGAGTTAAACGTTCTTCTCGGGTTTTGGTTAAAAACATTTGTGAAGTTTCATGAACTTGCTGGGCAGTAATTCTGGATAAGTGAATTGCGTAGCGGTCATATTCAGATAAATTCAACGCCGCAGCTGCAACTGTGGTTGCTGTGCCGGCAACTGCGATTAAGGTCTTGGCTTTTGTAATAGGAACGATGCTGGCAGCCTTTGCAATCGCCTCAACAATATCGGCTCGTGCTGCATCTACTTGTGATTGTTGTGCAGGATCATGTGCAAAGTGGCGCTCAGTCATTCTCACACAACCGATGTTGACTGACTTTGCAGATTTAACGCTTGTTGTGCCAAAAACAAACTCAGTTGATCCGCCGCCAATATCAACGACAAGAAAAGGACCATCAGATGGATGGAAATCTTGGATTGCTCCAGCAAAAGAAAGTGCTGCTTCTTCATCCCCACTAATTACTTCAGGTTCAATCCCCAAGCGTTCGCGCACTCCATCAACAAAGAGATGCCGATTAGTTGCATCGCGTGTGGCACTTGTTGCACAAAAACGAATCTTTTCAACTCCGCGCTTTGCAATCTCTGCTGCGAATTTATCAACAGCTGCCAATGTGCGAGTAATTGCATCTGGGTGGAACTGCCCGGTTTCATCAACTCCTTGGCCTAAGCGAACGATCTCCATTGTGCGCAGAACTTCACGAAAGCTCTCGCCCTCAATATCTGCAATCAGTAAACGTATTGAGTTAGTGCCGCAATCAATGGCTGCTACTCGCATGGATTGCCTTCCCACCACTTGGGCAGTTTTGCTAGCGCTTCATCGCCTAATGGGTTCACATCTGGGCCGGCTGAAAGTGAGTGGGCAATAAGTGAGTGCAGGCATTTCACGCGATTTGGCATTCCACCTGCAGATACGTTTTCTACTTCAGCAACATCAATACCAAGAGCTGATCGAGCTGCAATGTAGTCATCATGAGCTGCGTGATAAGCCCCAGCAAGTTCGGCGTCAGTTTCTAATCGCTCATTCATCTGACCCATTAAGCCCGTTGTTTCAAGGGTTGAAATTGCTGCAGTTAAACGCGGGCAGGTTGCGTAATAGAAAGTAGGGAAAGGCGTGCCATCGGCAAGACGCGGTGGTGTTTCAACGACTGCGGGTTTGCCACAAGGACAGCGGTAAGCAATTGCATGAACGTCACGAGGTGTGCGGCCCAATTGAATTTCAATGCAATCTAAATCTGCTTGTGTGACTTCGCGCAAAGCATTAACCCGCTTCTGTAATGGATGCGATAAGTCTTGAATACCAAGGTTGGCCATCTGTTAGGGAGTTGGCGACCTTAGTGCCCTCATCTGTATTTGATGCAGTTCCATTTTCAGTCACTATGTATTGACGCTCTCCAGGTAATACAAAGTGCAAACGCTCACGAGCTTGAGATTTAATGTATTCAGGGTCTTGCCATAAGAGAAGTTCTTGGCGCGCGGCTTCTAGCGCTTTGTTATCTGAAGCTAACTGTGAATTAAGTGCGCTGATTTGTGCTCGCTGGGTGAAGTAGTGCTTCACGGGAGGTGCAATGGCTAGAGCCAATATAAAAAATATTGTCCATAACGCCAATGCACGCCCCGAATTGCGCCGACTTCTAAAACTTAATTGTCGACGCGCCACAAAATCACTTATGCCTTAAAGCGTGGAAAAGCATCTCTGCCGGCATAACGTGCGCCTTCAGCAAGCTCTTCTTCAATGCGTAGTAGTTGGTTGTACTTAGCGACGCGCTCAGTACGTGCAGGTGCACCTGTCTTAATCTGTCCACAGTTAAGTGCCACAGCTAAATCAGCAATTGTTGTGTCTTCAGTTTCACCTGAACGATGGCTCATCATTGAGCGGTAGTTAGCACGGTGTGCCATCTCAACTGCATCAATAGTTTCAGTCAACGTTCCAATCTGGTTGACCTTAACAAGTAGAGCATTGGCAGTTCCGCCTGCGATTCCGCGGGCAAGACGCTCTGGGTTCGTTACGAATAAGTCATCTCCCACGATTTGAATGCGTGAACCTAGGCTCTTAGTCATATCAGTCCAGCCAGCCCAGTCTTCTTCATTGAGTGGATCTTCAATTGAAACGATTGGGTAGGCATCAACGAGTGAGGTGTAATAAGCAATCATCTCTGCAGATGTCTTTGAGGCACCTTCAAATGTGTATTTGCCGTTGTCGTGGAACTCTGTTGCAGCAACATCCATTGCAAGTGCAATCTCTTTGCCTGGCTTAAATCCTGCGATTTCAATCGCTTCAAGAATCAAATCGAGCGCTGCGCGGTTGCTCTCAAGGTTAGGCGCAAAACCACCTTCATCACCAACAGATGTTGCTAAGCCACGCTTTTTAAGAACTGATTTGAGTGCGTGGTAAATCTCAGCACCCCAGCGAAGTGATTCGCGGAATGTTGGTGCACCAATTGGCGCAATCATGAACTCTTGAATATCTACGTTTGTATCAGCATGTGCTCCGCCATTGAGGATGTTCATCATTGGCACAGGAAGAACATGTGCATTTGGTCCACCTAAGTAGCGAAAGAGTGAGAGATCAGCAGATTCAGCAGATGCTTTAGCAACTGCTAGTGAAGCACCAAGAATTGCATTGGCACCCATGCGTGATTTGTTCTTAGTTCCATCTAAAGTGATCATGGCATCATCAATTAAGCGCTGATCTTGGGCATCAAAGCCAATAATTTCTGGTCCAATTTCATCATTAACAAATGCGATTGCCTTTTCAACACCTTTACCTAGATAGCGCTTTCCACCATCTCGAAGTTCTGCGGCTTCAAATGCACCTGTTGATGCACCACTTGGAACTGCAGCGCGTGCTTGTGTTCCATCTTCTAATTGGATTTCGACTTCAACCGTTGGGTTTCCACGGGAGTCTAGAATTTCACGAGCTCCGAGAGCTTCGATTATTGCCATTGAGTTTCTCCTTCGTCACTTACACATTTTGTGCCGTAGACCTCAACGCTGAAATCGCACAATCTTTACTGGACTAATCCTACCGTGCCTCGATAGCGCTCACTTGTTCGCTTAACTTCAACGCCTCTTTGCGCAGGGCCGCCTCAGCATCTATTCCATTGGCGTGGGCCCATGCAATAACGGCCAGCAATGCCTGACCTACGGCGCCTTCATCAGCATCCCCACTTATGTCAGCAAGTGATGGGGTGTGCAGATCAACGTTGTATTTTTCGGCGCGATATAAAAGCTTTTCAATTAAGGGCAACGCTGGCTGTGCCATTGCGATCCCATCAAGGGCTGATGTGCGGCCCTTTTCTTTCTTTTTAATATCTTCCCAGTTTTGCAAAACATCTTCTGAAGTTTTTACTTCAACTCCAGCAAAGACATGAGGATGGCGCCTAATCAACTTATCAGCGATGCCTTGAGCAACATCTTCAATTGAAAATGGATCACTTGGATGATCTTCGGCTATACGTGCATGGAAATAGACCTGTAGTAATACATCGCCGAGTTCTTCGCGCATATCAACGCGATCACCACCTGCTACAGCATCGACAAATTCATAGGACTCTTCTAACAGATACTTAAGAAGTGACTCATGCGTTTGTTCTGCATCCCAAGGACAACCCCCAGGAGAGCGCAGTTGGTTCATAACCTCAACTAAGCGTTGAAGCTGTGAACCCTGCATCATCGCCTAAATCTTTACTCTGTTGGAGTTACAGCAGTACCTGCTGCATCTGAGGCAACAATGTCGGCAATTGTGGGATCCCACTTGCCATAACGTGGGTTAACAGTCACACCTAGTTCTTTAGCTTTAGCAACAACAAGCTTTGAAATTTGTGCACCCATGTCAGCTTCACTTACTCCTGCAGCTGTTAGTGCTTGAGTAATCTTGTCTGAAAGTGAAATCGCTTCGATGTATTGATCAAAATCCTTTGGAGCAATTCCTGCACCAACAAGTGCGTTTGGAAGTGCTTCTTCCCCACCTACCTGGTCAATAATGCTTTGGCGGCGTGTATCAATTTCTGCCTTTGAGACTGAAAGTTTGATTTCTTTTCCAACTTCACGCAGTAGAGCAGTCAACAAGTGAAAACGAAGTTGACCACGGTTGAGAACTTCACCAGTTTCTAGTTGCATTTGTGAAGTGTCAACACCTTGGCGCGCAGCAAGAATTGCATCAATGCTGCCTTGCACTGTGGCTTGTGAAATCTTTGTACTGCCTAGAGTTGCTGCAGAACCAACTTGGGAACATCCAGTTAGTAGGAGCGTGGTTGCAACGGCTACAAGGGCCAGAATCTTCTTCACTATGAACTCACTTTCGGTGCTTCGCTAAGTTGGTTAACTGCCTCGACGACCCAGGCCAGAAGAGAAGTATCCACTATCTCAGGCTCATTCTGAGACGGATTCCACGCGGGGCCTTTGGCTAATGCAACTAAAACGGTGCGAGTAGCCGGTTTATAGAGTGAACCTGGATATAAACGTGACAGACGCAACTGTCGTGACTCAGGCAGAGTTAAGGGAGCTAATCGCAAGTATTTTCCTTGAATAACTACTTCAGTTAATTTGGCAATCTTTGCTTGTGCTCGAAGTTGGGCAACTCCCAACAGTGCGACAGCTTCCTCAGGTAATTCTCCGAAACGATCAAGTAGTTCAGCGCGAATTGATTCAACATCTAGCGGATTTTTCACATCAGCTAAACGGCGATAGAGATCAAGACGCAATCTCTCCCCCGGAACATATTCACTAGATAAATGGGCATTAATTGGAAGTTCGACTTTGCACTCTGAAACCTTTTCTTCGGTTTCAATAATTCCCTGTTTGTAATCTTGGACTGCCTCGCCGACCATGCGCATGTATAAATCAAAACCAACATCTGCGATGTGGCCAGATTGTTCTCCGCCCAAAAGATTTCCAGCTCCGCGAATCTCTAAATCTTTAAGTGCTACACGCATTCCAGAACCCAGTTCAGTATTTGCCGCGATAGTTGTTAATCGATCATGGGCTAACTCTGAGAGTGGTTGGTCGGCTGGATATAAGAAGTAGGCATAAGCACGTTCACGGCCACGACCCACACGCCCACGTAGCTGATGAAGTTGAGACAGACCAAACATGTCAGCCCGTTCAACGATGAGTGTGTTGGCATTCTGAATATCTAAACCACTTTCAACAATTGTTGTGCAAACAAGAACATCAAAGTCACGGTTCCAGAAAGCCAGAATCACATCTTCGAGTGCGCCTTCACTCATCTGTCCGTGTGCCACACGAATACGCGCCTCTGGCACTAACTCTTGCAACCTAGCTGCTGCGCGATCAATGCTTTCAACGCGATTGTGTAAGTAGAAAATCTGTCCATCACGTAAGAGTTCACGGTGAATAGCAGCAGTTATCTGCGCCTCTTCTGCTGGGCCCACATAAGTAAGGATTGGGTGGCGCTCTTCAGGCGGAGTAGTAATCGTGGACATTTCACGAATGCCAGTTACTGCCATCTCAAGAGTTCTAGGAATAGGTGTAGCCGACATAGCTAATACGTCCACAGTGGTTCGAAGCTTCTTTAAGGATTCTTTCTGCTCCACACCAAAGCGTTGTTCTTCATCCACGATAACAAGACCTAAATCTTTAAAGGCCACATCGTTAGAGAGAATTCGGTGGGTTCCAACAACAACATCAACAGTTCCTGCAGCAAGGCCATCAATAACCTCTTTGCTCTCTTTGGCGCTGTTAAAGCGAGACATTCCTGCAACCTTTAATGGAAAGCCTGCATAACGTTCAGCAAATGTCTTTGTGTGCTGTTGTACTAATAATGTTGTTGGAACAAGGACAGCTACTTGCTTTCCATCTTGCACCGCTTTAAAGGCTGCGCGAATTGCAATCTCGGTCTTTCCATAACCCACATCACCACAGATGATGCGATCCATGGGATATGGACGCTCCATATCGGCCTTGACATCATTAATGGTTGATAGCTGATCAGGAGTTTCAATGTATGAAAAAGAATCTTCTAATTCGCGCTGCCAAGGTGTGTCAGGTGAAAAGGCAAAGCCTGGAGAACTTGTGCGGGCTGCATATAGGCGAATGAGTTCGCCTGCGATTTGGCGCACAGCTTTACGTGCACGGCCCTTAGCTTTTTGCCATTCACCACTACCAATACGGTGCACGGTTGGTGTTTCACCACCGACATATTTACTGACTTGCTCAAGTGCATCTGTTGGAACAAATATGCGATCACCTGGTTGACCACGCTTGGCAGGTGCGTATTCAATGATTAAGTATTCGCGGGTTACTCCAGCAACTGTGCGCTCTAATAATTCAACATAGCGTCCAATTCCATGTTGTTCATGCACAACAAAATCACCAGCACGAAGCTCTAGTGGATCAATAGCCTGCTTTCGCTTTGTGGGCATGCGTTCTGAATCTTTAACGCTTCCCTTACTGCCAGTTAAATCTCGCTCAGTCATGAAAAGGATTTGATGGGCTGCGCTTTCAAAACCATGAGCAATGATTGAGGTTGTTAAGTGAATTGTTCCTTTTGTAGGTGTAGCTAGTAACTTCTCATTTATCTGCACTGGTAAATCAGCAGATCTGAATATTCCTGCATATCTCTCAAGCATTCCGTGACCATGAGTTGCAAAGACCACTGTGAAATGAGATTCCACAGCATTTCGTAACTGTTCAATAGTGCGCTCAATGTCCCCGCGCATCGGATCTATCGCGTTGTAATCTAAGAACTCTGTGTCCTCGGCTAAATCGCTACCAAATGGTGAAAGAGAACCTGTGGCCACCTTGTGCTCAGAAATCTCTGCGCTTAACTCTTCCCACGACATATATGTTCCAGAGCCATCGTGAATCGGTGCTACTGCCCCATGTGCTGCATTACTCCATGACGCATTTAAGAATTCTTCATTTGTTGCGAGTAAATCAGAAGCTCTTGATTTAATCCGCTCTTCATCTATGAAAATAATCTGGGTGTTAGATGGCATTCTAGAAATAATCGTTTCAGTCTCATCAATAAGCAAGGGAATGAGTGATTCCATACCTTCAAAACTAACGCCTTCGCTAATCTTTTCTAGGAGCTCTGCTGCTGCCGGCAAAGAATCTTTTAGTTCAATGGCACGGTGTCGAATTTCTTTCATAATGAGAAGTTCTCGGCAAGGATAAATCTGAATGGCACCAACAACTGGCTTAAAGGTGCGTTGATTAGCCACTTCAAAATAGCTCATATCTTCAATCTCATCACCAAAGAAATCGATACGGATTGGATAATCTGCAAGCGGTAGGAACAAATCTACGATTCCACCGCGCACAGCGAATTCGCCTCGGCGTTCAACTAAATCGGTGCGTGTATAGGAAAGTGATGAAAGGTGGCGAACAAGTTTATCCAGAGATTGTTCTTTACCAATTTCTAACTCTAAAAGTGCATCCTTACCTAATGTTGCAATGATGCGATGGATGGCACCGCGAACAGGTGTAACAACAATTGGAAATGCAGATTGTTTTTTCTCTAACTCATAAAGAGTTTGAATTCTCTTAGCAACGGTGTCACTTCGCGGGCTCAAGCGCTCATGCGGCAGGGTTTCCCATGCAGGGAACTCAACAACATTGTTATGTAGCTCGCGAAGTTCATTAACAAGATCTTCACTGCTGCGGCTAGAACTTGTAACAACAAGTAAAGGGTGATCGGCAGCGCGAGCTGCCAATAGAAATGGATATATCGGTGAAGGTGCCACGATATGAGATGCCTCTAACTGCGTTGGCAGCGAAGAAATTAAGCCACGCACAAGTACACCTCCCTATAAACGCCGTTAGGCCCCGTTCCCAAAAGGGAGGGGGCTAATGGCTTCATTCTAATTTGTTCGCACCACCTGCGGCGACCTGAGAGGATTACCCAATGAAATCCAGCGGATCGGGCGGTGCAGTAGCAGCAGATGATGCTGCTTTGCGTAGCGATGTCCGCAAACTCGGTGATTTACTGGGCCAGACCTTGGTGCGCCAAGAAGGTCCTGAGCTTTTAGAGCTCGTTGAAAATGTGCGCAAAGCTGTCCGCGAAGGTCAAGGCGAAGAATTACTCGCATCTTTATCTGTTGAAGATTCAGTGCAGTTGGTGCGCGCATTTAGTACATATTTCAATTTAGCAAACGTTGCAGAGCAAGTTCACCGTGCACGTGTTTTAGCCGAAGCTCGCGCTGATGGCGGATCATGGTTAGCACGCGCTGTAGATAAAATCGAAGCAGCTTTAAAATCTCAAACACCTGGGCATGAATTAAACAGCGAAGAGATTTCTGGCTGGATTAATGAGATGTCAGTACGCCCAGTCTTTACGGCCCACCCAACTGAGGCGGCTCGTCGTTCAGTTCTGAGTAAATTGGGACAGGTTGCAGATTTACTCGAAGATGGACGCAATCCTTCTCAAGCAGATCGCTTAGCTGAAACTATTGATTTGCTCTGGCAAACCGATGAACTTCGTGTTGGCCAACCCGAACCACTTGATGAAGCCATGAATGCTCTTTATTACTTGGATGATTTATTCCTGCAAACAGTTCCTGAAGTTCTCAATGACTTTGCACGTGAAATGAATCGCATTGACGTTGTTGTTCCTGTGACAGCACGTCCGCTTTCTTTTGGCAGCTGGATTGGTGGAGATAGAGACGGTAACCCAAATGTGACCGCACAAGTCACTAACGATGCGATGCTTCTACAGGTTGCGCATGCAATTCGCGTAACAATTGACACGATGAATTCACTGCGCCAAGTACTTTCAATCTCAACAAGAATCATTGGCGCTACGCCAGAGCTAACTGCTTCGGTTGAGCAGGATTTAAAGCACATCCGCGAATTTGAACCACGTTTCTTGCGCCTTAACGCTCAAGAGCCTTATCGCTTAAAAGCCACAGCAATTGTGCATCGCCTTGCATTCACACGTGAACGCCATGCAAAAGGTGCTGCCCATGTTGCTCATCGCGATTATGCAGATACAGATGAGCTTCTTAAAGATTTAATGCTCATGCGTGATTCACTCTTTGCTCATAAAGGTGAACTCATTGCAACAGGCCTACTTGAGCGCACAATCCGCACAGTTGCAGCCTTTGGAATTACCCATGCCACTATGGATGTTCGTGAGCACTCTGATGCTCATCACCACGCTTTAGCGCAGGCATGCGGTATTGCCGGATACATTGAAAAACCACATGAAGAAAAGTTTGAAATCCTCACTGGATTCTTAGCAGCTGATAGCAATCTTGATATCACTGGTTTAGATGCCAATGGTCAAAAAACCCTTGATACTTTCTTTGCTATTGCAGATCTCATTGATCGTTTTGGCTCACAGGCAATTGAGACATACATCGTCTCTATGACTAAGGGCGCTGATGATTTAATCGCTGCCGTTGTTCTTGCCCAACAGGCTGGTCTAGTTAATTTGAAGAACAAGAAAGCACGCATTGGCTTTGCTCCGTTGCTAGAAACAGTTGCAGAACTGCGGGCAGCAGGTGAGATTCTTGAAAAGCTTTTAAGTAATCCCGCCTATCGTGCACTTGTGGCACTACGCGGAGATGTCCAAGAAGTGATGTTGGGTTATTCAGATTCTAATAAAGATGCAGGTATTGCAACTAGCCAGTGGGAAATCCACCGAGCACAACGCTCTTTGCGCGACATCGCAATGAAGCACGGTGTGAAACTGCGTTTGTTCCATGGTCGCGGCGGTTCTGTTGGCCGTGGTGGTGGACCAACATATGAAGCTTTAGTTGCACTTCCTTGGGGTTCAGTTGATGGTCAAATCAAAATGACTGAACAAGGCGAAGTAATTAGCGATAAGTACGCACTTGCTTCCCTTGCCCGTGAAAACATTGAATTAACTCTGGCCGCTTCATTAGAAGCAACAGTGCTCAACCGTGGGCCACGTCAATCAGTTGCAAATCTACAAAGCTGGAATGAATGCATGCAATTGGTTAGTGATCGCTCATTTACTGCTTACCGCGCACTTGTTGATCACCCGGATCTACCTGCTTATTTCTACGCATCTACTCCAGTAGAACAACTCGGAAATCTCTTCTTGGGTTCACGTCCATCGCGTCGACCTGATGCAAGCAGTGGCCTTGGTTCACTTCGCGCTATCCCATGGGTATTTGGATGGACACAATCACGCCAGATTGTTCCTGGATGGTTCGGTGTGGGATCTGGATTAAAGGCAGCACGCGAGGCAGGTAAAACAGATGTTTTGCAAAAGATGCTCGGTGATTGGCACTTCTTCCACACTTTCATTAGCAATGTTGAAATGACTTTAGCTAAGACTGATTTAGCCCTTGCGCGCCGCTACGTTGAAACTTTGGTCCCTCAAGAGCTTCATCATTTCCTCGATCAGATCCAGGCTGAGTTTGATTTAACTGTGGAAGAAATATTGAAGTTAACGAATAAGAAATCATTACTGGGAGATCAAGAAATCTTGGCTCGCACATTACAAGTCCGTGATGCTTATCTTTCACCAATCCACTTGCTGCAAATCAACTTGCTCAAGCGCGTGCGCGATGCTGGAGATTCTGCAGACCCACTATTGCGCAGAGCTTTGCTGCTCACTATTAACGGCGTTGCTGCAGGACTTAGAAATACAGGTTGATTGAGAATTAAAGGCGTTACTTCTCATATTGAAAGTTTGGGGCTAGCACTCATAAATTCTTAGAGCAATAGCCCTTTATGTTTTTAAAGCCTACAATCCTGGGGGATTTCTCAGATGGATTTGCTTATTAATTCCCACACGGCTACTGTGAAAATACATATGAGCCTTAAGGGAGATTATTAAGTGTTTGATTTGATTACAGGATTGCCTATTCATCCACTCATTAGTCATGCCGTGGTTGTGCTTGTTCCGTTGGCTGCAGTTGGCGCCTTAATACTCACCTTTAGAGTTACATGGCGAGCTACTTACTTGCCCCTAGTTTTAATAGCAACCTTACTTTCACTCATGAGTGCTTATATCGCCACCCAATCTGGTGAAGCTTTATCTTCAAGGGTGGGCTTACCCAAATCTCATTCAATCTTAGGTGAGCGCTTAGCTTTAGCCGTATTGATATTTTCCATCACACTTTCCACTTGGTTTGTAATTGAAAGATCAAAGAGCTTGCGCACCAAAATGCCTAAGTTAATGCAACAACTTGTTAAAGCGTTGGTTCCAGTTACTGCGATTATGAGTTTGACTCTCACGGTTTTGGTGGGTCACTCAGGAGCTGAGACAACCTGGAAATCTAGAATTGCCCAAACACAGGCAGTTACATTAGAAAATTCTGCCTCAACCGTAGTTGCTCCAGCTGGGGGTGTGAATTTATCAACCTCTGAAGTTAAAAGCCATAACTCAAAATCTGATTGTTGGAGCATTGTTAATGGCAAGGTTTACAACCTGACTACCTATGTTCAGAGTCATCCGGGTGGGGCAGGCGTTATTGCAAGTATTTGCGGAAAAGATGGCACTAACGCATTTACTAACCAACACAATACCCAAGGTAAACCAAACTCTGTGTTGAGTGGATTCTTATTAGGCTCTGTCGGTGAATCAATAACAAAAGAGACAGTACAAAAAGTTATTGCGCCACCAGCTTCGAGCAAGGGGAATGAATCTAACGAAGAATCTGATGAAGAAGGCGATGAGGATTAAGAGTTATAACGCGTTTGTGTTCGCTCTAAACCTTCATTAATCAAAGATTCAACAACATCTGCCCCACGAACAATAAATTCACCTAAATCTTTTTGTTCCACTTTTGAAAAAGCTTTTAATACGAAATCACCTGGATCTTGTTCGCCCATAGGACGGCCAATTCCTAATCTCACGCGGTAATACTCTGCGGTGCCAAAAGCTGAAGTCATTGATTTAAGACCGTTGTGGCCATTGTCCCCGCCAGCGATTTTGGTGCGGATGGCTGCAAAAGGAATATCTAATTCATCATGGAGTGCAATAACTTTTTGTGGTTCCACAGAATAAAAGTTAGCAAGGGCTTTAATCGGCCCACCAGTCTCATTCATAAATGAATGTGATTTAGCAACAATAACTGGGTGCGCATCAACACCAACACCTAACTTAAAGGCTGCGATGTGTGTGCGGGATTTGTGTGAAGATAATTTAACGTTGTGGCGACTAACTAATTCATCAATGACCATCTGGCCCACGTTGTGACGGGTGGCAGCGTATTTATCGCCTGGATTGCCCAGGCCCACTACCAACCACGTCATAACGGTAAGCGTAAGGGTTAAGCGTCCTTCTTTTCTGCATCTGCTGCAGGTGCTGCCGCATCAGTTGCTGCTGCTACTGGAGCAACAACCTCTTCAACTGCTGTGGACTTCTCAGACAAGTGAACAACGATTGTCTTTGGATCAGACTCAAGTTCAACGCCTGCTGGAAGCTTCACATCTGATGCATAACGAGATTCACCAGAGTGCATTCCTTCAATACTTACTTCTAGGAAGCTTGGGATTGCTGTTGCTTCAACGCGAACTTCAATTGAGTTGTGAACGTGCTCAAGGATTCCATCGCGATCGTGCTCACCAATTGCGTGAACAGGAACTGAAACAACAACCTTCTCACCGCGACGAACTAGAACTAGATCGACGTGCTCAAGGATTTGCTTGAGTGGGTGGCGAACAATTGCCTTTGGAAGTGTGAGTTCTGTCTTTCCATCAATTGAGATGTCAAGCAATACGTTTGACTGCTTCAGAGCAACGCCGAGTTCGCGTGCTGGAAGTGTGATGTGTTGTGGCTTTTCACCGTGACCGTAGATGACGGCAGGAACCAAACCATCGCGACGTGCACGACGTGATGCGCCCTTACCAAATTCGGTACGACGTACGCCGTTGATGCTGATTTCTGCCATTTTAAATCTCCTCTAGATAACTTCGGTGTCTGCACAAAGTTCCGATGAGGAGTTAAGTCCTTAAGCCGTCGATTACGGAAGTAAATTCTTACCCTCGCCGGAACAAAGCGAACAATATCTGCGAGGGGCGCTTTGAAGCAAATCCCCGCTTAGGAATGCCCGTCAAAGAGGGAGGTGACCGATCCATCTTCAAATACCTCGCGGATGGCGCGGGCTAGAAGTGGAGCAATCGATAGGACTGTGAGTCCATCAAATTTTTGATCTTCTGAGATCGGCAGAGTATTTGTCACAACAACTTCTGAGGCTCGAGAGGATCGTAGGCGCTCAACTGCTGGACCTGAGAAGACAGCATGTGTTGCGGCGATGATGACATCTGCTGCGCCTGCATCAAAGAGAGCTTCGACTGCTTTAGTAATTGTGCCTGCAGTGTCGATCATGTCATCGATAACTACGCAAGTCTGTCCTTGAACATCACCAACCACACGGCCCGTTGTTGATTCATTTGGGATGCGTGGATCACGGGTTTTATGAATAAATGCGATTGGGCAACCACCGAGTAGATCTGACCAACGCTCTGCAACTCGTACTCGACCAGAGTCTGGAGAGACGATTGTTAAGCGTGTGCGATCTACTTTGCTACCAACATAGTTAGCCAGCATTGGAAGTGCGAAGAGATGATCTACAGGACCATCAAAGAAACCTTGAATCTGTGAAGTGTGTAAATCAACGCACATCAATCGATCAGCACCTGCAGTTTTAAAAAGATCGGCCATCAATCGCGCAGTAATTGGTTCGCGTCCACGACTCTTCTTATCTTGACGTGCATAACCATAAAAAGGTGCAACAACTGTGATGCGCTTTGCAGATGCGCGCTTTAAAGCATCGACCATGATGAGTTGTTCCATGATCTGCTTGTTCACTGGAGTTGTGTGGCTTTGAATTACAAACGCATCGCAACCGCGAACTGATTCTTCGAAGCGAACAAAGATTTCGCCATTTGCAAAGTCATATGCTGAAGTTGGGGTAAGTGGAATACCAAGCTCTGATGCAACTTCATCAGCTAATTCAGGAAATCCGCGGCCTGCAAAAAGACGTAATCTCTTTTCAGAAGATAAACGGATCTCGCTCATTTATTAGCCCTTCTTCTCTTTAGCTTCGGCGGCCTGTGCTGACTTGGAACCAGCGCGCTTGCGCATGACCCAACCTAATACATTTCTCTGCTTAGCTCTGCCAACTCCAATCGCGCCTGCAGGAACATCTTCAGTAATGACAGATCCAGCGGCGGTATATGCCCCATCTCCCACAGTTAGTGGTGCAACCAACATTGTGTCGCTACCGATTCGGACATGATCTCCGATAGTGGTGTGGTGCTTCTCAACCCCGTCATAGTTAACAAAGATTGTCGCAGCACCGATATTGCTGCCTTCGCCAATGGTGGCATCGCCAACATAGGAAAGATGTGGAACTTTTGAGCCGGATCCAACTGTTGCATTCTTCATTTCAACAAATGCCCCAGCCTTAGTTGCATCACCAAGGACTGTTCCTGCGCGCAAATATGTAAATGGGCCAACAGTTGAGCCTTCGCCAATGACGCTGTCGGCAGCGATTGATTCAAGTACAGAAGCGCCTTCTTTTACTTGGCAGTTGGTCAGGGTTGTGCGAGGCCCAATGGATGCGCCCTGGGCAATAGTTGTTGTTCCATAAATTGCACTGCCTGGATGAATAGTCACATCTGAAGAGATTGTGGCAGTTGCATCAATCCAGGTTGTTGTTGGATCAATAATTGTCACACCGGCGCGCATCCATTCATCATTAATGCGATCGCGAAGAAGGGCTGCAGATTCAGCTAACTGAACTCGGTCATTTACGCCAAGAATTTCAGTGAAATCATCAATCATGATTGCTGCAACTGATGCACCTTCACCTTTTAGGATTCCAATAACATCAGTTAAATACAGCTCGCCTTGGGCGTTGGAGTTATTGAGCTTTCCAATAGAGGCCGCTAAAGCTGCTCCATCAAAGGCATACACACCAGAGTTAATCTCAAAGATAAAGCGCTGATCATCTGTGGCATCTTTTTCTTCAACAATTTTTAAGAGCTCATCAGAATCATCTCGAATAATGCGGCCATAACCTGTTGGATCTGGGTGTTCTGCAGTTAGAACTGAGGCTGCAAACTTTCCTGCATTATGTGCAGCGATAAATGCAGCAAGTGATTCACCGGTAAGCATGGGTGTGTCACCAGCTAAAACCAATACCGTGCCTTTAGGTGTTGAACCTGCGAGCGCTAACTGCGCAGCATGTCCTGTGCCACCACGGCGCTCTTGAAAGACTATTGACGCCTTTGGTGCAATGTGAGAGATATGTTCTTCAACTAATTCACGGCCAGAGCCCACAACAATGCGAACTTCTTTAGCTTTTAGGTGATCAACTGCGTGTAAGACATGTCCAAGTAACGAACGTCCTGCAACGCTATGGAGAACTTTGGCTTTTGCCGATTTCATCCGTGTGCCTTCGCCAGCTGCGAGAACGATCACGGTTTCTACGGTCACAGGTGAATCCTATCGGTGGCTCCGCCACCAGGTATCGATCCTGGACCCTGGGCTTCAAAGGCCCATGTGCTAGCCACTACACAATGGCGGAACACGTATTCTCCCTCATAAATGGGCATGGTTGTGACCACATTGCACCTTCTTTACGAGATTACTTTTGCCCCAGCCACTGGGCCATATGCGCGAACAACGCTGCCCACTACTCCGCTAGAGGTCAATGCCACCGTTAAATCAAGTCCAGCTTCCTCATCGGCAACTAGAAAAGCAACGGTTGGCCCTGATCCTGAGACTAACGCCCCTAGCGCTCCATACTCCTGGCCTACATCTAGAACCAATCGCAAAGCTGGACGCAATGAACATGCTGCTGGTTGCAAATCATTAATTAAGTGCGCACCTACTGATTCTGCATCAGCTGCAAGTAATGCCTGCATGAGAGCTTCGTTTGTTTGTGGTTCAACAATTTCAAGTCCAGTTCGCAAGCGATCACACTCTGCATAAACGGCAGGAGTTGATAAACCATGTGTGGAAAGTGCGAGTACCCAGTGATAAGTGCCGCGAGATAGTGCAGAAGTTAACTGATCACCATGGCCCGTGCCAATTGCAGTTCCACCATTTAACATGAAGGGAACATCGCTACCTAACTTTGCGGCAATATCTGCCATCTCTTCACGGCTCATGCCCAGTGAATATAAATAATCAATTGCAACGATTGTTGCTGCAGCATCTGCGCTACCGCCAGCCATTCCACCTGCAACTGGAATGGATTTCTTAATTTCAATGTGTGCATCAATTTCAATGTCATATTCTTCTGCCATCAGCGCTGCAGCTTGAGCCGCTAAGTTATTAGCATCTGCTGGCACACCATGGGTCTGTTCCCCAGTAATTGAAACAGTAACGCCAGATTTTGGTTGTCCAAGAGAAAGTGTTACTTCATCAAAAATCGAAATGGCTTGAAATACCGAAACAAGATTATGGAAACCATCTTCCTCACGCGGGCCAACTGATAGTTGCAGGTTGACCTTTGCCGGCACCCGAACCGTCACGTTTTTTATTGGCATGGTTTGACCTTAATACGTTGGCTAGAAAATGTCAGGTGCAACGGCTGCGATGGCACAAAAACCAGCGATCTCTAAAGCTTCACCGCGAAGGGTTGGGTCAATCTTTGCGCGCATAAGAATCTCTTCAGCCGCAGAAGAAGAGCCATAGAGGCTAGAAAGAGCCGAACGCAGCATCTTTCTGCGCTGAGCAAAGGCTGCATCAATGATTGTGAATACTTTGCGACGTAGTTCTTCATCCCCAGGTGTTTGCCGTCTGGTGAATGAGACAAGTTTTGAATCAACGTTAGGTGCTGGCCAAAATACTGAACGCGAGACAGATCCCGCACCTTTTACTTCTGCCCACCAGGCTGCTTTAACCGAAGGGATTCCATAATCTTTTGTGCACGGCTTTGCAGCTAAGCGATCGGCAACTTCTGCTTGCACCATAACCACGCCTGTGCGCAGTGATTCAAACTTTTCAAGCAAATGCAGCAGCACAGGAACTGAGACGTTATAGGGCAAATTTGCTACTAACACCGTTGGGTTAACTGGCAAAGTTTGAATAGTGAGTGCATCTTGATTAAGGACAGTCAGATTTTCTGGATGTTCAAAGTGATTTGCAACTGTTATCGGAAGTTGACCAGCTAAACGCGGATCAATTTCAACTGCCACAACCGATGCAGCGCTTTCAAGTAAAGCTAAGGTCAAAGAACCTAGACCTGGGCCAATCTCAAGTGCGATATCAGTTGGGCCTACTGCTGCTGTGCGCACAATCTTTGTGCAGACATTTGAGTCAATAACAAAGTTTTGTCCAAGGGATTTAGAAGGCTTTAAATCTAACGCCGCTGCAAGCTCGCGGATTTGCGCTGCTCCTAATAATGTCATGAGGCAAATGAGCCAAATAAACGCTCGGCGTTATTGCCAAGAGCTGTTGCTAACTCGCCAAGATCTGCATCTCGCTCAGTAGCCATTGCCCGCACAATGTTTGCAATCTGAGCAGGAGTATTAAGTGCTCCGCGATGTGGCATAGGTGCAAGGAAAGGAGAATCTGTTTCAACGAGTAGTTGATCAATGGGAACTAACTTCACTGCCTCGCGCAAGGCAGGGGCATTTTTAAAGGTCAACGTGCCAGCAAATGAGAGGACATAGCCACGCTCTATGCAAGTCTTTGCCATCGCTACATCACCTGAAAAGCAGTGAAAGATAACCTTTTCTGGGGCTCCAACTTCAAGTAAGACTGAGAGAACATCATCGTGTGAGTCACGATCATGAATAACTAAAGCCTTGCTAGTTTTCTTAGCTAACTCAATATGCCACTTAAAGGATTCCTGTTGGCGTGCACGAAGCTCTGGTGGTGTGCGAAAGTAATCAAGTCCTGTCTCACCAATTGCCCGAACACGTGGATGCTCTGCCAATTGAGCAATCACCGCCCAATCAGCTTCTAGGTTCTCAACTACTGGTGCTTCATTCGGGTGCAGAGCAACGGCTGCTAAGACTGAGGTGTTCCACTTTTCTGCTGCAGCCACACACCAAGCTGATTGCTCTGCCGAATAACCCACTTGCATAATTCGATCAACGTTTACGCTTTTAGCTTCAGCGATTACTTCTGCCACCTCAGGTGAATCTGGCGCAGTATCAGTAATGATCTCCATATGCGCATGCGCATCAACTGTTGGAGCAGGAAGTGGTTCTGGTAGAGGTGCCCGCTGACGATCTATATCGCGGTTGTGGCGATCAGCCATATTTGTTAAGCGTTGGTTTCTAAGCGAGGGAAAAGCACTGGAGTTTTAGTAATCGTGGCACCTGGTGGTAATTGCCCCCACGTTGCAACATCAGAGATCTTTTGCGCACCAAGATCTCCTAATGATGCTTGAGCACCCAAACTGCTCCATAAAATCTCACATGTTTGTGGCATCACTGCATTGAGTAATACCGCAAGTGCGCGCAAAGACTCTGCTGTGTTATACAAAACATCTTCAAGGATCTGTTGGTTAGCAGGATCTTTAGCAAGAATCCATGGTTCTTTCTCTGTTACATAACCATTTACTTTCTTGCAAAAATCCATAATCGCAAGGATTCCACCTTGGAAATCTAAGTCACAGATTGCGGCATCGGCCTTTGTTGCTGCCTCTTTTAGCGCGCTCTCAAGCCCAGCATCATTGCTTTTAGCTGGCAATACGCCACCGCAATACTTCTCAACCATTGCTGCTGAGCGAGATGCGAGGTTTCCGAAGTCATTTGCAAGCTCTGATGTGTATCTGGCAGACATGTCTTCCCATGAAAAAGAGCCATCGGTACCAAAAGGAATAGCACGTAGGAAGTAATAACGGAAAGCATCAACACCAAAGTGATCTGTGATGTCTTTTGGTGCAATTCCAGTCAACTTACTCTTACTCATCTTTTCGCCGCCAACTAGTAGCCAGCCATGAGCAAATACCTTCTTAGGAACATCTAAACCTGCAGCCATAAGCATTGCTGGCCAGATAACAGCGTGAAAGCGCAAAATATCTTTACCAACTAAGTGAACATCTGCTGGCCAAGTCTGAGCAAATTTCTTGCCGCCTTCACTATCTAGTGCATCAGTTAAACCAACTGCAGTTGCATAGTTAAGAAGTGCATCAAACCAAACATAGACAACCTGGTCAGTATCCCAAGGAACAGGGATTCCCCAGTCAAAAGTTGAACGAGAGATTGAAAGATCTGTAACGCCACCTTCTAAGAATGAAACAACTTCATTGCGCGCACTTTCAGGTTGGCACGCATCTGGGTTCTTGCGGTAGTGCTCGAGCAATGGTTCGACGAAAGCTGAAAGTTTAAAGAACCAGTTATTTTCATTGACTAGTTCAATTGGCTTGCTATGAATTGGGCAGCATTTCTTACCATCAATTTCAATGAGGTCGCCAGGAAGCTTGAACTCTTCACAACCAACACAATAAGGACCTTCATATTTTCCTGCATAAATATGACCAGAGTCTTTAAGGGATTGCAAGAACTTTTGAACACGTTCTGTATGGCGCTTTTCAGTTGTGCGAATGAAATCATCATTAGCAATATTGAGCGCCTGCCAATTAGGTTTCCACGCATCTTGTACTAAGCGATCAACCCAGGCTTGTGGGGCAGTGTTATTTTCCTCTGCGGTGCGCATAACCTTTTGGCCATGCTCATCTGTGCCAGTTAAAAACCAGACTGATTCACCTTTTTGACGATGCCAACGAGTTAACACATCACCGGCAACCGTCGTATAGGCATGGCCAATATGCGGTGCATCGTTGACGTAATAAATCGGCGTCGTTAGATAAAAGGACTTAGTCACTTGCTCATCTTATTCGCATCGACCACTGCGGCATAAACCAACCGCTTTGCAATTGAGAATTCAGCGGCAACAGAGGCGATAGCCCCTTTGCGATCCATGCCTGCAGCTTCAAATTCACGAACTCGGGCCACCATTTCATCAGCAGTCATTGCTGCTGAATCCAGGACTGCGCCTTGAATTACGAGAGTGATCTCACCAAGAACTTCATTGGTCTCTGCCCACGTTGAAAGTTCAGAGAGTGTTCCACGGATTGTCTCTTCATAATGTTTTGTCATCTCGCGACAAATTGCACCTTTGCGTTCTGCGCCAAAAACAGATTGCGCATCTGAGAGAGAATCAGCCAAACGATGTGGGGCTTCAAAGAAAACCATCGTGCGCTCTTCATGGCGCAGTTTTTCAAATGTTGCTAATCGTGCTCCAGCGCTGCGTGATGGAAAACCTTCAAAAGTAAATCGGTCAGTTGGTAATCCAGATAGAGCAACAGCCATCGTTACTGCGCTGGGTCCTGGAATAACAGAGACTTCAAGACCTCGAGCAATAGCTTCGCGCATCAACCTAAAACCAGGATCACTTATCGTTGGCATACCTGCATCTGAAACAACTAGAACATGAGCGCCAGCTGCTAATTCATTTAACAGTTCAGCAGTTCGCTCATCTTCATTGCCTTCAAAGAAGGAAAGTATGCGGGCCGTGAAAGTAACTCCAAGATCTGAACACAAACGGTGAAACCTTCTGGAATCTTCAGCGGCAATAATTGTGGCATCTTCGATGGCCGTTTTTAAGCGCGCGCTTGCATCGGCTGGATTACCCAACGGGGTCGCTGCCAATATCAATGCCATGGGTCCATCATCTCAGTAATTTCGCAGCGATTTGCGCATACGATTACACACATGATTGCCGCTATCGCCCCGATCCTTATAGCGATTGCCTCCCTTGCGATTCGATTAATCAACCTGGCAACACCTAAGGGCTTTGTTTTTGATGAGGTCTATTACGTTGATGGAGCTAGAGATTTCTTGAAATACGGCGTGGAAGTTAGTGGCTCAAAGCCGGAGTTCATTGTGCATCCCCCAGTTGGTAAATGGCTTATAGCAAGCGGTATCCAACTCTTTGGCGATAATGAATTTGGTTGGCGCTTTGCCACTGCAATCATTGGAACACTTCTCATTCTGCTCTTTGCCCGCTTAGTTCATGTGCTGTTTTACTCACCGCTATTAACTGCCATAGGTGCATTCTTAATGGCGTGTGATGGATTAGTGCTTGTTCATTCAAGAACTGCATTACTTGATTTGTTCTTAACTTTCTTTGTTCTCTTAGCGATTTATCTCTGGCACCAACAAAGACATTGGTTGGCAGCAATTGCAATTGGTTTGGCGATGGGCTGTAAATGGAGCGCTGTTTATTTCTTGGTCGCGATGGTTTTCGTCTCTCTCTACAAGATTTTTTCGGAGCACCCTTCTAAAGATTTAATTCGACCAACAGTAATGAAATTCATTCAATACGGATTCCTCCCTGTCGCTGTTTACATCACTTCATGGGCTGGTTGGTTTCTCAGTGATCGTGGTTGGGATCGTCAATGGTCTTCAAATTCATTTGCATCATGGATTCACTACCACTCACAGATGTTGGGCTTTCATACTGGTTTGACCGAGAAACATTCTTACCAAGCAAATCCTTGGAGTTGGATGATTATGGGAAGACCAACTTCCTTTTTCTATGAATCACCAAAGGGTTGCGGCAGTGATAACTGCGCACAGGAAGTGTTAGCAATTGGTACACCGCTTCTATGGTGGGCGGGAACAATTGCTGTTTCAGTTGTTATTGGTTTTTGGTTACGCAGCTTGTTTAAGCGTACGACTGAGCCTGCCTTAAATTTGATTGTGCTTGGAATGGCTGCTGGTTACCTGCCATGGTTCTTCTTCCAATCCCGCACAGTATTTACTTTCTACGCAATAGTTTTCGAGCCATTCATGATTCTGGCTCTTGTGTATTGCGCAAAACTATTGCTTGATAGCTCTTTAAAGGCAGGTATCTCGCAAGGTTTAGTTGCAGCTTTTGTAACAGTAATCCTTTTAAACTTTGTGTATTTCTACCCAATTTTCACAGGCGAAATAATCACATACGAAGCATGGTTGCAACGTATGTGGATGAATTCTTGGATATAGCTATTCGTTAGAAGCGCGGGCTTGCTTAAGACGCTCAACTGCTTCATCAGCTAGTTGTTGATCAAAGATTTCATCACGTGAAGGTGAAGCAGCGGCTAGCGCTTCACGCTCTAAGCGCTCTTGTTCTTCACTCCAAGCCCCAGGAATAGTTAAATCAATAACGCGCTTAGGAATAATTGCCTTAGGTGCACTGACATAGGTTGGAGCTGGTACTTCTGAAGGTTCCCACGTTTGGCGAACCGCTGCAGTTCCCTTTGGCAATATAACAACACCTTTGAGTTCACGCTCTGAGAGTGGAATCCAATGTTCTTGTGAAGCCTTAGGTGTTACTACTTCAGCCAAGTTTGTTGCTGAAACACCAGTTGTGCGACGGTGAAGTTGCTGCACACGTCGGTATTGAATCTTGTCGGCAATTGTTTGACGACGAACGCTTGCAACATAAATCAAAATTCCAGTTGCAGGAACCAATGAGTAAATAAAAGGCATCGTATTCATGAAACCACCCACAAGTGTTGTAGTTAGGGAACCAGTTAAAACAAAAAACATAATGCGTCTGCGCATAAGGAGTTGTGCGATTTTTGCTTCACGATCTAAATCAATATGAATTGATCCGCTTCCAGAAGTTCCATGTGGCGATGAAGTTGCGACAACAATCAATGCACTCTTAAATCGCTCAACAGATTTTCCAGAAAACTCGTTGCGGTCATGGATCCAACGGGGTGCAAAATATGCGACCCACATACCGATGATCGCTAAATAGATAAGTCCGGAAGCCATGATGGACAAAGATAAAGGATTGGACCTGCAGAACTTGGGATTTAGAGCCTACTTAATGGCGGGATTTTCTTTTACGAATACGACATGGTCTCGCCAATTTCCAGCGATATGTAAATAACGGGGACGTTCACCTTCAAAGATGTAGCCAGCTTTCTCAGCTACTCGCCTTGAGGCTGCATTTTCTGGCCGTAAATTGATTTCAATTCGATGAAGATTCAGCGCAGAAAATGAATACTCAGTTAGAGCCGTTACCGCTTGCGTCGTAAAGCCCCTATTTGAATAGTTCTTATCAATCCAATATCCAATATGGCCACCTCGCATTGCGCCAAGAATTACTCCCCCGAGTGAAATCTGCCCAATTAAATTGCGCTGATGCCAGATAGCAAATGAAAATGAGCGGCCACTTCGAGCCTCAGAGTTAAGGGTTCGCACCATTTCAAAGTAAGAAGGTAGACGGCTGGCGTTTTCTGCCGCATCCCCAGGAATCAAGGGAATTGTCGCCTCCCAGGGAGATAACCAATCACGATTTTCAGCACGGACATTATTCCAACGAGGGCGATCTCTAAATCTCAATGCCTGCAGAGTTAGATCTTCACTCTTTAGTACTACCGGCCACGAATAAGTCATCAGAGGACTTAAATGTATCTGCGCTCTAAAATTACAACAGTTACTTCATCGCCAGCTTTTAAACTTACATCTTTTTCACCCACGGCGATAAAAGCAGATGCATCTGAAAGTGTTGAGATTTCCTCTTGATGCGTCAGTGGAGTTACCGATTTCCCATCTTCAGACAGGGCGGCGCGAATATAGGAGCGCATACCTTCGCTAGATTCAATCGCTTTTTCTAACTTAGCCTTAACACTTGGACGATGGATTGTTGCTGCGCCTAACATCGTGCGAATCATTGGGCGAACAAAGAGTTCAAATGAAATATAAGCCGCGATTGGATCTCCAGGAAGAGTAATAATCGGAGTCTTGTCAGGACCAATAAGTCCAAAGTTATGTCGACCGCTCATCTCTATTGCCATGTCCACCGTAGTAATTTCGCCCATGTTAGAAATAGTTCGTGTGATCAAGTCAAATGAATCATCATGGCGCTCACCGCTAATAATTATTAAGTCAGCACGTACTAATTGGTCTTCAATTAAGTTCTGTAGCTGGGCTTCATCATCTGGGATTGAGTGCACGCGATAAGCAACTGCGCCAACTTCACGCACAGCAGTTGTAAGCATCCACGAGTTAGTCTCGAATTCTTCATCATCTTTAAGTGTCTTACCTGGTTCAACTAAATCTGGACCAGCTGACATCACCACAACACGTGGGTGTGGTCTTGTTGGTAAGTGATCGAGCCCGATTGATGCAGCTAAGCCAATCTGAGTTGAGCGGATTCTAGATCCGGCTTTCATTACCAAGCGCTCTCCTGCAAAGACATCTTGTGACAACGTCGCGCCATGGGCATCAAGTAATGGCATTTCAAAAGAATCAAGAGGTTTGCAAATCGCTATAAGTGAGGTCAAAAACTCATCTACCCGCGTGTGCTCTGCCATAATCACACCATACTTGTTGTGGTCATCAATCTTTGGGATTTAGGCGTGGAAAGCGGAGGGCGGAAGCAATGAATCAGAACACACTCAAGAAGCAGTTGCGAGATCGCTATCGCCGTGAACGGGTTCAAAAGTTCATTCCTACCAATTTCAATGTAATTCTGAAAGCTCCAGAAATAGTCAGTGCCACAACAATTTGCTCATACTTTTCATATGCCCAAGAACCCAGCACAGATGAAATCAACAAAGCATTCTTGGCAGATGGCAAAAGACTTTTACTCCCCCGAGTCAATGGATTAATCATTGAATGGGTTCAATGGGATGGAAATCCAACAAATTTGAAGACCACCAAAAACCTGACTGAACCAACTGGACCAGCTGTTACAGACACGAGTGATGTTGGTGCAGTGATCACACCTGCACTTCGAATTGATCAAGAGGGTTATCGAATGGGTCAAGGCGGAGGGTTTTATGATCGCGCATTACCAACTTTGCCTGGTTGGAAGATTGGTTTAGTTCATGCAGGTGAATTAACGAGTGAAACTTTGCCTCGAGAATCTCATGACATACCGCTAGATGCTGCAGCAACACCTTCACTCATCGTCAGATTTAAGCGTTAGGTAAATTGCGCGCCATAACTATTCGCTGAATTTGATTAGTTCCCTCATAAATCTGGGTGAGTTTGGCATCTCGCATCATTCGCTCAACTGGATAATCTGACACATAGCCATAGCCGCCCAAAATCTGGACCGCATCAGTTGTTACCTTCATTGCCACATCACTAGCAAAACACTTACTTGCCGCTGAGAAGAAACGTAGGTCTTTTTCATTGCTCTCACTCTTTGATGCAGCAACATAAGTTAACTGACGTGCAGCTTCAATATTCATCGCCATATCTGCCAACATGAATTGAACGCCTTGGAAGTCGAAAATCTCTTTACCAAACTGCTTGCGCTCATGTGAATACTTGGTCGCAACATCAAGTGCGCCTTGGGCAAGGCCTAGAGCTTGAGCAGCGATAGTGATGCGTGTGTGATCAAGTGTGTTCATTGCTAGTGCAAATCCTTCACCAATTTCGCTGATGCGGCGATCATCTGCAAGCTTGACGTTGTCGAAATAAACTTCACGGGTTGGTGATCCTCTAAAGCCCATTTTCTTTTCTGGTGCACCGAATGAGACACCTGGATCAGATTTTTCAACTACGAACGCAGTGATTCCTTTAGAGCCAAGGGATGCATCGCCTTGAGCAATGACGGTGTAAAACTCTGAAATTCCGGCATTTGAAATCCACTTCTTGCTTCCATTGAGAATCCATCCATCTCCATCGCGCTCAACCTTTGTGCGAAGGGCAGATGCATCAGA
This sequence comes from Candidatus Planktophila vernalis, assembly GCF_002288185.1. NCBI lineage: Bacteria > Bacillati > Actinomycetota > Actinomycetes > Candidatus Nanopelagicales > Candidatus Nanopelagicaceae > Candidatus Planktophila > Candidatus Planktophila vernalis. The sequence goes on from NZ_CP016776.1 coordinate 1,192,738, forward strand.
GCCTGCATCAGATTCAGATAAGCAATATGAAAAACCTTTACCTTGTGCCAGTTGTGATAACCAGCGTTGCTTCTGATCTTTATTTCCACCCAGCATCAATGGAAGTGAACCAAGTTTGTTAACTGCTGGAATAAGTGATGAAGCGCCGCAAACACGTGCAACTTCTTCAATGATTATTACAACAGCAAGTGCATCTGCACCATCTCCACCGAATTCAGTTGGAACATGGGCTGCAGCTAGACCTGCCTTTTGTAACGCATCTGCTGCCTCTTGTGGGAAGCGATGATCTTCATCAACAGCTTTTGCAAAAGGAGCAATTTCCTTTTCTGCCAAAGCGCGAACGCTGGCACGAAGATCTTTATATTCGCTGGGAATATCAAATAAGTTTTCCATTAGGGTTCATTTCTATCGCGTTGGGCTAAATCATGCAAATACTTGTTATAGGCGGCTAACTCATCTGGCTGACCCATTGCTGCAGATCGTGCGGCATTTTTATCAATTCGGATTGCTTCGCGTGAATCATCCCTAACCCAGCTTACAAAAGTGGCAACCAGAGCGAGAAGTATCGGAACCTCACCCATCGCCCAACCTATTGATCCACCCATGCGCTGATCGGCAAGTAGATCAGTGAGCCATGGTGATTGAAGAGACCCGAAGTGGCCACCATCAATGAGTGTTGTAGTCGACATCAATGCCACTGAGAAGAAGGCATGAATACTCATTGCCGCAAAGAGAATTACGATGCGAACTAAATGTGGAACTCTTCGAGGGTTTGGATCGATTCCAATAATTACATGGAAGAAAAGAATTCCAGCGAGTAGGAAGTGAATGTTCATAAAGAGGTGGCCCACGTGCGATTGCATCATCGAGCCAAATAAATCTGTGAAGTAGAGAGCAAAGAGTGAGCCATCAAAGATAGCCAAAGCAACAATTGGGTTGGTATAGAACACAGCTAACTTCGAATGAAGTGCGGCAAGCAGAGAACCTCTCACACCGCGCTCTTCACTATTTCTACCCTGTGGCAAAGTGCGAAGCGCTAATGTGATTGGCGCTCCAAGCACAATTCCAATCGGTGCAATCATTCCTAAAATCATGTGAGCAACCATGTGATATGAAAAAGCAAAGTTTGCATACAAACCAAGGCCACCACTTGTTGCAAAATCTATTGCTGATATTCCAAGGGCAAATGAGATTGTGCGGCCCACAGGCCACTTGTCACCGCGCTTTGTAAGAACAACGACACCCTTTATATAGAGTGCAACGGCTGTTACCAAGATTCCAATCATTAATGCATCTGGTTCATAACTAAACAAAATTCGACCCCATGTGGGTTCAGCAGGAGTAGAAATTCCTGCAATGGCTAATGCTGGATCAAACTTGGCTGGCTCTGGTCTTGATGGTGCCTGACTTGAAGATAACCATGCACCCATTGCAACGGTTGCAACCATTATCAAGCTCTCTGCAAAGATTAAGCGCGCAAAGCCTTTCCAATTAATAGAGCTGCGCAAAGCCAAATTCTTACGATGTAAATATCCAATAATAATTAAGGTAATCGTTAGAACTACTTTGCCAATTACTACCCATGCATATGCACTGTTCCAGGCCTCTTTGAAATTCAAGCGGGCCCAAGCATTTGCAGTTCCACTTAATACAACAGCAATGGCGGCCCATAAAGCTAATTGGCTAAAGCGTGGAACTGCTACTGGCCTATCCTCTGGTTCCAAAATCGCCAACGTTATTACTCCGCCTACCCAAAGAGATAGCGCAACTACGTGAATTACCAAGGAACCAATAGCTAGCCCATGTGAACCACTTGATGCTGAGTGGCTTTGAAATACAGGTGCGACTAATCCAATGAAGGTAAGGATGAGTAGGGCGATAACTGTGAGGATTTTGTTCACTCGAATTGCTGCAAAGGTGATAACTAGGGCAACAAGTGTTTGAAATAGTAAGTACTGGCCTAAAGTAATTTGTGTGAGGAAAGAGCGCAGAACTGTTGAATCTAAAGCAAATGATAATGGTTGGTCGAGAATCGTTGCTAACGTAAAGAGAATTACTCCGATACTTCCTATGGTCCAAGTGAGGCCTGAAATCCAGAGCATTGTGCGAAGCTTTTTAGCTGAAGTTGAAAGTTTTCCATGGGAATCAAGAAGCAGGAAGCCCATCGCCAATAATGATCCAACTACTGCAAAACTGCCAATAAGGGATAGATATTTAAAAATTGTGCTTAAAGCAATCATCGTTCCCTAAAGAGTTTTCGCGCATAGAGCGCGAGTGCAATCAAGACAAAAAACGCCATAATCAAAAGAAAAATGATAAATATGTTTGTGCCCCAACTACTACTTGCAGGTGTTTGCGATTCTGTTGGAGTGGGTGATGGTTCGTTAGGTGTGATCACAGTTGGTGCAGAGAAATTAAATGTGAATGATCCTTCTAACGGAACTTCACCTTCTGAATACAGTGTGTATGAAACTCTATAAATTCCAGAATCAACAAGAGGTTTCAACCCAATAGTTGCTGAAACATCAGTAAGAGTTAAAGTTCCATCATCAACTCGCACACCGGCTGGATCTGTAACCACTATTTCATTTGCATCAGGAAGTAATGCCTTCTGAGTTGTCAGAGTTACAGACATAGGAGCTGTGGTCACTGTTGAACCACTTATTGGTGAAGTAGTAATAAGTGAGTTTGCACTCGCTGGCATCATGCCAAGAACGCTAATAAGGGTAAAAGCGGCCAAGAATTGGCGGACTCGAGTGATTTTCACTTAGATCTCCTTCACAACTTGGACCTTAATTCGCGCCAATCGTCTCACTTCTTTAGACTTGGCTTCTACCCCAAAGGGTTGAAATATGGCCGAATTCAAAGATTGGAGCGCTAGTGCCTACTTACCAATACGCATGTAACGCTTGCGAACATGAATTTGAAGCCTTCCAGTCCTTTAGCGATGCCTCACTCACCCAATGCCCAGAGTGCAAGGGAGAAATCCGTAAGGTCTATAGCGCCGTGGGTGTTGTATTCAAAGGCTCCGGATTTTATAAAACTGATTCTGCAAAAAAGACAACAGCAAGTGAACCCGCTAAATCAACTCCTGCAGCTGCGCCAACTCCGGCAGCTAAGGCTGATTAGTCCTGGTGGTGGGGCGGCTTATCTGACTTAATTTCTTCTTCGCGTCGTAATTGTTCTGCCGCGGCTTCAGGATCGATCTCATCTGATGTCACATTAGGAAAGAGATCACTCATAGTTTTAAGTCTACATCTAAGGAGTAAGAAACGTGTTTGAGAAGCTTGGAAAGTTCATCGTTAAGCGCAGCAAGCTAGTCCTTTTGTCCTTCATTATTACAACAATCATCGCTGGCGCAGTCGGCTCCTTATCCTTTGGACGCTTAGATTCAGGTGGTTACTCAGACCTCAATAGCGATTCAGCTAAGGCTGCTAAGTATGTTGTTGATGTATTTGGTGCAGAAGAGCCAGTTGTAGTGATGGTTGTGGACTCTGCAAGTTCAACAATCGATGATCCAGCTGTTGCAAGCACAGCAATTGAAATTGAAAAGAAGATTCAAAACCATGAGGGAGTCTCAAAAACTTTCTCCTACTGGTCGACTGGTGGATCACCAACCATGAAATCTAAAGATGGAAAAGCAGGCTTCATCTTGGTGTATTCCGACATTGATGCCTTTGATTGGGATGCCCTCAGTGCCGTAGGCGCATCACTACAGGAAGAGTTTGATGGCAAGTACAAGAATGTTCAGATCTACGCATCTGGTGCAGGCGTTATTACTTATGCAATCAACCACAAGATTGAAAAGGATTTGATTCTCGCTGAATCAATTGCGATTCCACTTACATTCCTCCTTCTTGTATTTGTCTTCGGTGCCCTCGTAGCATCTGCAACACCTTTATTTGTCGGTGTGACTGCCATCCTTGGATCTTTCTTTATCATTTACCTACTAACGCTATTTACTAACGTCAGCGTCTTTGCTCTCAATCTCATCACTGGCCTTGGATTAGGCCTTGGTATCGATTACGCACTTCTCATGGTCAATCGATTCCGAGAAGAACTCCATAACGGCCACAGTGTTGAAGAATCTGTAGTCACAACTGTCGCTACAGCCGGTAAGACTGTTTTCTATTCAGGCCTCACTGTTTTTGTAACGATGGCCTCACTGCTCTTCTTCCCACTTGAGTTCTTGAAATCATTTGGGTACGCAGGCGTTTCGGTCATTACATTTGCAGTGATCGGCGCAGTAATTGCTCTGCCAGCACTTCTTGCCGTGCTTGGTGAAAAGGTTGATAAGGGAGTTATACGTAAGAGTGCAATTACTCCTAAAGAAGATGGTCGCTGGGCTCACACTGCACGCAACGTTATGCAGCGTCCCGTTCCAGTTGTAATTGCTTGCTTAGTTGTCTTAGGAATTATGGCAGCTCCTGTTACTAATATTTCGTTTGCTCAAGTTGATTCAAGAGTTCTACCTGCATCAAATCCAGCTGCTATTGCAGCTGAAGTAGTTGATACCCGCTTTGACGGATTGATTGGAAGTCCGATTGAAGTTGTAGTACCAAATGGTGTTGGGCGTGAAAGTGAAATTACTGCTTTCTTGGACAAGGTTAAAGGTATTGAGGGCATCGTCCGTGTTGGTGAGATTGAGGTTTATAAGCAAGACATTCGAGTTCAAGTAATTTCTTCTGTGCCATCGCGAAGCACTGATTCAATGAAGGTAATTCATGACATTAGAGATCTTGAACACCCTGCTGGCACACTCATTGGTGGAGCTGCAGCTGACTTCACAGACTCTCAAGATGGAATCGCTAGAACATTGCCTTTGGCTTTGGGATGGATTGCACTGACTGTGTTAATTCTTATCTTCATCTTTACCGGTTCAATCATCTTGCCGATTAAGGCTGTGATTTTAAATGCGCTTTCATTAGTTGCGACCCTGGGTGCAATTACCTGGATATTCATTGATGGACACTTAAAGTGGTTGGTAGGTGATTTCACCGTAACCGGCACTTTGGATACAGGATCAGTGATTCTGGTAGCAGTAGTTGTGTTCGGACTATCAATGGACTACGAACTATTCCTGCTCTCACGAATTCGTGAAGAACATTTAAGCGGTAAGAGCAATGTTGAATCTGTTGCAGTTGGTCTACAGAGATCTGCTCGAATCATTACTGCTGCTGCACTCTTATTAGCCGTTGTTTTTGCTTCCTTTATGACAAGCGGCGTTACATCTATCAAGATGTTGGGCTTTGGAGTTGCACTTGCAGTTATTTTGGATGCAACATTGGTGCGCGCTCTTCTTGTTCCAGCACTTATGCGTTTATTTGGTGAACGTAACTGGTGGGCACCTAAGTGGATGCAGAAATTTACTCTTAAGCATTAATTAAAAATAACGTGTCCCCGGCGGGAGTTGAACCTGCGACCTACCGCTTAGGAGGCGGTTGCTCTATCCACTGAGCTACGGGGACTTAGATTGTGCAGGGGCAATCTTGTCATGAATTAATGACAAGGCTAGACTGGTTAAAACAATCGAAAAGGATGTTATTTCCTCATGTGGGGCCAGCAATGAAGGCGCTAGTTATAGGCGCGGGCGGAGTTGGCAGAGCTATTGTCAATATCGCTTCTCGCAAGTCATTTATTACATCCATGGTTATTGCAGATCGCACGCTCTCTCGTGCTGAAGAAGCAGTGGTGCGCGTAAAGGACTCCAGATTTTCAGCAGCCGAAGTTAACGCTGCCGAACTTGAAGATATCCGAGCTCTCATTCGTAAAGTGAAACCAGATGTTGTAGTCAACGCTGTTGATCCACGTTTTGTGATGCCAATTTTTCTAGCCTGTGAAATTGAAAGTACTAACTACATTGATATGGCGATGTCTTTATCCCGACCACATCCTCACTATCCAAACTCAGAAACTGGCGTAAAGCTGGGAGATGAACAGTTTGCCCGTGATTGGAACTGGAAAGAGCGCGATATCTACGCACTAGTTGGGATGGGTATAGAGCCTGGAATGAGTGATGTCTTTGCACGTTATGCCGCAGATCATCTTTTCTCCGTAATTGATTCGATAACAATTTTCGATGGCTCTAACTTAACTGTTGAAGGTTATGAATTTGCGCCTTCATTTTCAATCTGGACAACAATCGAAGAATGCTTAAATCCCCCGTTGGTTTGGGAAGATGGCCGTGGTTGGTTTACAACAGAGCCATTTAGTGAAATAGAAACTTTTGATTTCCCTGAGGGAATTGGTCCTGTCGAGTGCGTAAACGTTGAACACGAAGAAGTTGTCTTAATCCCCCAAAAAGTTGATGCCAAGAAAGTTAACTTTAAATACGGCCTTGGTGCCCAGTTCATTACAACCTTAAAAACCATTCATATGCTCGGTATGGATCGCAAAGAAAATGTTGACGTCCAGGGAATCTCAGTCTCTCCTCGCGACCTACTCGCTGCTTCTTTGCCAGATCCTGCAACGTTGGGTTCCCGCATGAAGGGCAAAACTTGTGCAGGTGCATTAGTAAAGGGCCTAAACAAAGAGGGAAAGCCTTACGCTTGTTATATGTATAACGTCATTGATAACGAGTGGTCTATGGCCGAATACGGAGATCAAGCAGTTGTATGGCAAACAGCGGTAAATCCAGTAATTGCAATGGAGTTAATCCATAAAGGGATCTGGAAACCTGAAGGAGTTGCAGGCCCTGAATGGTTTGATGCAAAGCCATTTTTAGATTCACTTGAATCCTATGGAACTACATGGAAAATCCGTGAAGAAAACATTTGATGTTGTTGTAATTGGATCCGGCTTTGGTGGATCCGTATCTGCACTACGCCTTAAAGAAAAGGGTTATAGCGTTGCCGTGCTTGAGGCAGGAAAGCGTTTTCGCGATAAAGATTTCCCAAAAACTTCATGGCGAATAAGCAAATTCCTGTTTGCTCCAAAGCTTGGGCTCTACGGAATTCAGCGCATCCATGTATTGCCTGATGTTCTAGTTTTAGCTGGCGCAGGTGTCGGTGGTGGATCTTTGGTTTATGCCAACACTTTGTATCAACCCGGAGATAAATACTTCACTGACAAACAGTGGGCATCAATTACTAACTGGAAAGAAGAGTTAGAGCCTTGGTATGACCAAGCTCGTCGGATGTTGGGCGTAATAGAGAACCCATATTTTTCTAATAGCGATAAAGCTATGAAAGAAGCTGCTGAAGCAATGGGTGTGGGTCACACATTCAAGATGGCTCCACTTGGAATCTATTTTGGTGATGGCAAAGGTGTTGCAAGTAAAGATCCATTCTTTGGTGGTGTTGGCCCTGATCGCAACGGATGTATGCAATGCGGTGCTTGCATGAGTGGATGCAGATTCAACGCAAAAAACACATTACCTAAAAACTACTTAGGGCTAGCTGAAAAAGCTGGAGCTCAAGTTTTTCCAATGACGACTGCCACAAAGATTGAGAAGTTGGCTAACGGTGAGTGGAAGATTTCAACCCGAAAAACTGATGACTGGTTGGGTGAGAAGGGCACAGTATTTTTCGCTAAAGATGTAATTCTCGCCGCTGGAACATTCAACACACAAAAACTGCTCCATAAGATGAAAGATGACCAGGTACTGCCAGCGATCTCTGATCGTTTAGGTGATTTGTCTAGAACTAATAGCGAAGCTCTTACAGGTGCGCTGATGCAAAATACTGATATTGATTACAGCGATGGCAGCGCTATCACTTCTTCCTTCTTCCCTGATGAAAACACCCACATTGAACCTGTTCGCTACGGCAAAGGTTCTAATTTAATGGGCTTGCTACAAACCATCATGACCGATGGTCATTCATCACAAGATCGACGAAAGCAGTGGTGGAGGCAGTTTGTAGCTAATCCAAAACTTCTCTTTAAGATTTTGAATGTGCGACGTTGGAGTGAGCGAACAGTTATTGCACTAACGATGCAAAATGTTGACTCATCGGTCTCTGTTCGAGGAAAGAAATCAATCTTTGGGTGGCATTTAACTTCAACCAATGATCCTGAGCACCCAAACGCCACATATATTCCAGCAGCTAACGAGGCCGTTAGACACATTGCACAAAAGCAGGGCGGAATAGCAGGCGGACACGTTGGCGATCTCATAGATGCCCCATTTACCGCCCACTTTGTTGGTGGTTGCGTCATTGGCAGTGATCAGAGTGAGGGAGTAATTGATCCTTACCACCGTGTTTGGAACTACCCAACACTTCACATTGTTGATGGTTCAACAATTACTGCAAATTTAGGTGTGAATCCATCGTTAACAATTACTGCTCAAGCAGAACGTGCTTTATCGTTCTGGCCAAATAAAGGTGATGTAGATTCAAGACCTGCACAAGATCAGCCATACAAGAGATTAAATGCAGTTGCACCACGCGCACCATTTGTTCCAGCAGGGGCACTGGGCGAACTACGAGTTAACTAGGAGATTTACATGCAATCGTGGGCTTTAGTAACTGGTGCAACCGTTGGAATTGGTGAGAGCTTCACACGATTACTTGCAAAAAATGGTTACAACATAGTTTTGGTTGCCCGCGATTTACCAAGACTTCAAGAGCGAGCAAAGGGCCTTGAATCAACCTTTGGGGTAGCAACAAAAGTGATTCAGGCAGATCTAGCAACTGATGCAGGCTGTAAATTAATTGAAGATTTCATTACAAATAATCAAATAGACGTCCTCATCAATAATGCCGGCTTTGGACTCAACAAAGCTTTTACGATGAGTCAATTAGATGCTGAGCAGCAAATGCTTGATGTTCTTGTGCGAACCCCTATGCGCCTGATGCATGTTGCACTTCCTGGAATGAAAGAGCGCAACAAAGGTGTCATTATCAACGTCTCATCAGTTGCCGGATGGATTGCAGGTGGAACATATAGTGCTTCAAAGTCTTATCTAACAGTTCTCTCTGAATCACTTCACACTGAGCTTGCAGCAACGAATGTGAAAGTCAGCGCGCTCTGCCCTGGCTTTACGAGAACTGAGTTTCACCAGCGCGGAGGCATGTCGATGAAAGGTCTACCCGCCTTCATGTGGCTCAACTCTGACAAGCTTGTTGCAACCGCTTGGAAGGAAGCGATCGCTGGTAAAGCAGTTAGCGTCCCGGGTTGGCAATACCAACTCCTGAGCTTTGTGGTGCACAGCGCCCCTCGTGCTTTGGTGCGAAAGATTGGCATGAACGTTCGCATCAAACAGCGCCAAAAGTAATCCCTGACCATTTTCACAGTGAATTCATTGGCTTCACGGCCGGGTTATCAGGAGCTTTTAACTTTGGGTTGGCTAAGATTCGTTCATATCCAATGGAGGTTTTTCTGATGCGTAAACTCGCTTCTCTCACACTTGCACTAGTCGTCGCTGGTGGAGTCATGATTGCTACCCCTGCTACTGCCGCTGCCAAGATTTCAAATGGCGTTGCCTGCAAGAAGCTCAATCAAACTACAACAGTAAGTGGCAGTAAGTACAAGTGTGCAAAGAACCCATTGTCTACTAGTACAAAACTGACCTGGCTTTCACTGGACTGCCTCAATTCAGCTGCAGCTTTTGTAAAGTCACAGAAAGATTCAGTTGTCCTTACAACAAATCTCACTGCTCAGATTCCAGTGATTGATCTTGGAATTACAACTGAGACAGCAAATAAGGCTGAAACACAGAAGAAGCTTGATGACACTAATTTGCGTCTGACTGCTGCTAAAGCAAAACTAGCTGCTGCAGTCTCTGATGCAGATAAGAAGGCGTACACATCTGCTGTATCTGCGTGGACATCAGCGGTTCGTCTATACACTTCTCAGCTCAATAAAATCACTTTAAACATTCGCAAGCTTGAATCAGCTAAGTTAGCTGCAACAACTCAGCCAGCTCAACTCAAGGCTGATGTTGCTAATACAAAGGCGAATGCACAACTCATCTGCACAAAGGGCTTCTAAAGCCAAACATCTGTAGGTAAAAGCCCCGTTAGAAATAACGGGGCTTTCCCTATTCATTTTGTGTTTTTGTCTGTCCTAGATTGAGAAGATGACTGTACGGATTCTTCGCATAGTTGCTCCCTCGCTTCTGCTCCTACATTTCTTAACTCATTTTTCACCAATAAATGGTTCACAACTAGTCGAGCTCTACCTCTATAACTCCATACCTTGCCTTGCAATCATTGTTGTTGCCATGGCACCACGGATATCAGATCCACTCTCTAAGTCTTTACTCATCACCGCAATCTCTCTCTGGCTTTTCGGCTCAGTTCTAGCCAGCACCGCCTCCTACTATTCATTACCTGAAGTAAATTCACTGATTTCAAATACTTCCTATCTGCTTTTCTATCCCTGCGCTGTTATTGCACTGCCCCGCCTTATAAATTCAAGTAGAAAATCAACTGTCCTTGAGATCTTTGATGCATCTATCGTTGGACTGGGCCTAGGAGTTTTAGGGACAACATTTGCACTCAAGCCGGTATTGCCCCACTTTGGTGGCAAATTAGGTGATGCCCTCTTTGCATTAACTTTTCCAGTATGTGATTTGATTTTAATATCTATAACTATTGCCACTATCGCATCTCATGGCTGGTCAAAGCGAAGTCTTGTAGTTTTTGCTGGCGTACTTGCATTCACTTGCACTGATTTCTTCTTCCTATGGCAACATCTCAATGGAAACTATTCCTTCGGTTCAATTGTCGATGATGGCTGGTTACTCGGGCTTCTACTTCTTGCTGAAAGCACATGGCATCCAGGCAAAGATGAAGAATCTACTGCATCAGTAAATCCAATCTTTATTGCGCTCTCAGTTTTCTTAAGTGCCACTCTTTTAGCCCTTATAGCAATTAAACCTGGATACTTTCCAACCTTTATTTTGTTTCCAGCCGTTAGTACTTTGATGCTGGCATTTATCCGTATGACAATCGCCCTCAAGCAAGCAAGAAACATCGGACATGAGCGAATACTGGCGCGCACTGATGAGTTAACAGGATTGCCTAACCGCCGCCGCCTCATAAGTGAAATAGAAAGCTTTGTAGGAAAAGATGGATCGCTTTTATTGCTTGATCTAGATGGATTCAAACCCGTCAATGATTTATATGGCCACACAACTGGCGACAAAGTACTGCAACAAGTCTCTCGACGCTTTGCCCGTGCGCTACCTTCAGGAGCGTTACTAGCACGCCTTGGCGGGGATGAATTTGGTGTGTTAATTGAAGGTGCTTATGAGCACTCCATGGATATTGCACTAGCGCTGCGGGCCACGTTGAGTTATCCCTTTGATATCGATAGCCAACAGATCAACATAGATGTCAGCATTGGGGTGGCAGAAAATACTGGTTCACCTGACTTGTTGCGAAGGGCAGATGATGCGATGTATCGAGCTAAGCGCGAGGGTCTAGGGGTTTGTCGGCTTTAATCTCTTTTAGGCGTTCCAAAGATTCCAAGCGCTCTATTGCATGATCAACTAATCGCTCTGGATAGCCCTTGCTGTATCCATCTAAATAGAGCCATGGTTCATGTATTTCGGCCGCAGATAAATGCGCAAGCTCTGGCACATACTTTCGAATGTAATCCCCATTTTCATCAAAGCGTTTGCCTTGCTCAATTGGATTAAAGACTCGGTAATAAGGAGATGCATCTGTGCCGGTGCCTGCTGTCCACTGCCAACCATGAGCATTAGATGCAACATCATAATCAACTAAGTGATCAGCAAAGAATCTCTCTCCTAGCTGCCACTCAAGATGTAGATCTTTAACTAAGAATGAGGCAACAACCATTCGGGTGCGGTTATGCATCCAGCCTTCTTGTATCAGTTGGCGCATGGCTGCATCAACAAATGGATAGCCAGTCTTTCCTTCACACCAGGCTTTGAATTGAGCACCAGGCTCGTCATATCGCATGTCAGCAAAGCGAGGCGCGTAATACTCACGATCAGTCATTGGATTGTTAAAGAGAACATCAGCATAAAACTCACGCCAAGCAATCTCTTTGCGGAAAGTATCGTGGGCTTTGCTTTCTCCCAAGTTTTCAAGAAGTGTGCGCGGATGAATCTCACCAAACTTTAGATATGAACTCATCTTTGAAGTTCCATCTATGCCTGCAAAATTTCTGTTCTCATCGTAAGTATCGAGGCCCTTTTTGGTGAATTCTTTAAATCGAGATAACGCTGCTGCTTCTCCCGCTTTTATAATTTCAACACCTTTTGGTAGTGGAAAATCAGGAAAACTACGGTATTCAGAAGTTGGTTGCACAAATTTCATACTCTTAGGTGTTTTTGCTGGCGCGCGCCAACCATGAGTTCGCCATGCTCTATAAAATGGCGTGTAGACCTTGTATGGGGTTGCATCACTAGGTTTTAGAACTCGCCCAGGTGTAACAGCATATGGACTTCCCGTGCGAACTAACTTAATTCCCGCAGCTTCCACTCTTGCATCACGCTCTGCGCCATATCGCTCATACTCTGCAGAGATGTGAACCTCTTGAACATCATATTTTTTTATCAGCGCAGTTAGTACTTCAACCTGATCGCCCTCAATGATGTGCAGATTATTACCAAGTGACTCATCCAAACTTCTTAATGATTGAGCCATATAAGCCAATAGCTTTGCACCGGCCTCTTTAATCTGAGTTTTATCAAGAATAAAAAGTGGAATTACTTGCTCTGATGATTCAACTGCGGCCAATAAGGCAGGATGGTCGTTGATTCGAAGATCTCGACGAAACCAGATAATGGCTACTTTCCCTTTTGGCATGGGTAGATTTAACCAGTAGGAAAGAGATTAAGCGCACCCAAATCCGTAGGCGTTGCATCAATTTCTGGCGCTGCATTACTTACGTATAGATCACTACCGTCGTGGTGCGGGGATGGTGAGGCTTGTATACGGTAGCTCATATTTTTTCCCCTTCGAATTAATGACTTCTGCGCGAAGTTCTAGTTTTTGTTCTGCAAACTCAAGCGGATCGATGTAAACGATATAAGGCGAGTTGGTATCTGTGCCCAGTGAAATCCATGGCTTATCAGCAGCAGTTCTAGCGGAAAACGTAACCTTCAAAAGATCTTTAGAGGTAACTGCTGCTTTTGTTTCGTAATATCCAGTCAGAAAATCCATCTTTGAAGTTAACTTTCCAACCTTTACATCAGTCTTATCAATGCCCTTATTGGCCTTTAAAACCACTGTAGATAGGGCCGGCACAGTAATTGTCACAACCTCACTCTTATTAACAACAGCCGGCTTACCCAATAGAGCTTTCCATCCACCAGTTGAAGTTGCAGTGTTAATCGATGCTTTGATTGCCTTGGTTGAGCTATTAAAAGCAACTAGGTACTCACGATTTTCTGACTCATCTTTCTTTGAAATCACCAATAGCTCGTCTTTGGCGTATCTAACCTGCATAGATGAGTTAGCTAACCCTGGATTTGATCCTCTTAAGGCTGATAAAACTTTGAGGTATTTAGCAATTGGGTGTGAATCTGTAATTGAAAAAGCATCACCTGTACCAATGGGATTACTTCCTACACGTGCTTCAGTTTTCCAAATTCCAACTTTCGTCGAAAACATATCTTGGCGTGCTAACTGATCAGAACCTGAACCTGTACCAATCATTCCAACTTCATCACCGTAATAAACCGAAGGGATACCACGAGTTAAATACATGAGCGCATGCCCTAGCAAGGTTCTTGGTAGTAGTTCACTGGCCTTGTTAATTCGCTTTGACTCAATAATCTTGGCTGCACGTCCCATGTCATGATTTCCTAGGAAAGTCACAAGGTTACTGGCATCTGATGTAGCAGTTGTATACAGGTCATCATAAGCAAAGAGGTTTTCTACAACTGTTGCATCAGAATAACCAGCTGCGAACTCTGCCGCAGTCCGTTGGAATGGGAAATCTAGAACAGTTTGAATCTTGTTTCTGCGAACGTAATTCATCAGATTAATCGGGTTAACATCCCACACTTCACCAAAGATTGTGAAGTTATCAATACCTACTGATTTAGCAGCAGCATTAATCTGTGGTGACCAGTTTTTGAAGAAAGCATCATCAACGTGGCGAGCTGTGTCGACTCGAAATCCTGAGATTCCATAGTCCCTAATCCATTGTCCATACACATCAGCCCAGCCGTTATAAACAACTGGTTTTTCAGTTGCTATGTCATCCAAACCAAAGAAATCACCCGTTTGAATACAGGGGCCATCTCCCCAACAGTTACTCATTGATCCTACGTTGTGATAATTACTTAAATCATTGAGCCAGGCTGGGTTCTTGGCATTGAGTAAATCACTCGATAAGTAGGCGGTTTTATCGTTATAGGAAATCACATCACCTGTGTGGTTTGTAACGATATCTAGAATCAGCTTGAGATTTAACTTCTTGGCACAGGCAGCAAATGCAACCATATCTGCCTTAGTACCCAAGTGTGGATCTACATTTAAGAAATCAACGCCCCAATATCCATGATAGCCAGCACCGTTTGGAGTCGGCTTTTGTTGGACAACAAGTGGAGTAACCCAGATAGCAGTAAAACCAAGTTTTTTGATGCGAGCTAAACCGTTATCGCCATCACTGCATGTTCCAGTTAAACCCTTTAAATCTCCACCATGAAAAAATGCGGTATCTCTTGGGTTGTAACCCGGGAACGAATCATTTGATGTATCACCGTTAAGATAGCGATCAGGAAAAACAAAATAGATTAAATCTTTAGATAGACCTACTTTTACTGGATCAACTACTGGGGCAGCAAAAGATGTAGAGGCAAGCCCAATTAGAAGTGATGTAACTACAAAGAGTACAAACCTCTTTTTCAAGATTAACCCTTAACCGATCCTGCGGTTAATCCACTCACAATGTATTTCTGTAACGACAAGAAGATAATCACAATTGGTATGGAAGCCAAGATTGATCCCGCAGCAAATGGGCCCCAGTTTTGTGAGTACTGACCGCCGATGAACTGTTGCAATCCAACTGCCACAGTTCTACTTTCCATATCAACTAAGAACAAGCGGGCCAAAATAAACTCATTAAAGGTTCCAATAAAGCTCAGTAGTGAAACAACAGCTAATACTGGTGCGGCCAATGGCACGAAAATGAGCCAGAAAGTCTGCACTTCTGATGCTCCATCAATCTTTGCTGCCTCATCTAGCTCTGCAGGAATTGAATCAACAAAGCCCTTGAGTAACCAGATGTTCACGCCCATCGCTCCGCCTAAATAAACAAGAAGCAGGCCTGCACGAGTTCCTAATCCGATTGACGGTGCGAATGAATAAACGCGCTCCATAATCACATAGACGGCAGAGATGGCCAGGATTGCTGGAAACATCTGCACAAGAAGCAGTAGCTGAATACCTTGTTTGCGTCCCTTGAATTTAAGGCGGCTGAAGGCAAAGGCTGATGCCGAACCGATAATTACTGAAAGAACTGCAACAGAGCCTGCAATTACTAGAGAGTTCTGCACCCATGACAAATAAGGAATTGTGGGGTTATTAAACAAGAGTTGATAGTTCTTAAATGAGATTTCTTGTGGAATAAATGAGGTCAGCTGCAAACTTCCAGATGAGGCAAAGGATGAAATCACAACTAAGTACAAAGGAAAGAGAGCAAACAAGCAGATAGAGATGGCGATGATGTGTCGCCATGAGTCATGCCTTAACCATTTTTTCATCCGAATGTCTCCAATACCTTGGATTTTTTCAGACTATAAAGAGAAATGGAAGCAACGAGCACGAAGATGATGAGTGAAATAGCACTGGCAAGACCAAGATCTTGCGTGCCAGTTCCAAAGGCAATCTTGTAGGTGTAGCTAATCAAAATATCTGTGGCTCCTGCAATTTCTCCATCTAGTTCATTACGTGGGCCACCACCTGTGAGTAAGTAAATCAAATTGAAGTTATTGAAATTAAATGCAAATGAGGCAATCAATAGCGGTGAAAGAATCTGCAGTAATAGAGGCAAGGTAATCTTGCGGAAGATCTGACGTGGGTTAGCACCATCTATAGCTGCCGCTTCAAGTAATTCGCTTGGAATAGCTTGTAGTGATCCGCTTGAAATTAGATAGAAGTAAGGGAATCCCAGCCAAAGGTTTACAAGAATCACTGCTACACGTGCAAAATTGGGATCAGAGAACCAGGCAATATCACTTCCAAAGAGTGTATTGATTGCTCCAAACTCGGTGTTAAACATTCCACCCCAAATTAAGATACTCATAACACTTGGCATCGCATATGGAAGCACCAAGATAGAGCGATAGATTCGACGGCCAAATATTGGTCGATTCAAAGCAAGTGCAAGCAAGAGACCCAAAGCAAATGTCGTTAAAACAGTAAGCAAGGCAAATGCCACTGTCCATATAAAGACTCGAACTAATGGTTCACGCACCCGGGGATCAGTGATGATTTTTGAGTAGTTTTCAAACCAGATAGGTGCTCGCCAACCTGGCTCCAAGATTGCAGTTTTATCATCTACGAGTGCGTAGTTTCCACGACCGTTATCGCGATAAATGCTGCCATTTACTAGATTCCTAAATTCATCAGTTACAGGTAAGTATTCCAAGACCTGTCGAGAGACGATTCCTGCTTCAAAGCCTTCAAGTGCAATGAAGTACTCACCTTCATATTGAAATTGGATTTTCGAGAATGACTTATCCGCGCTTGCCATTTGAGCATCGGTCAAGATTGAGAAATTCGGAGCAGTGATTGCAACACCATATTCATTAAGGGTTACATCATTTGCTGCCACAGGAATTCGTGAATCTGCTGTGGAGATGAAATATTTTAAGTTAGTAATGTCTGAAATAAGAATTGCTTCTTTACCATCATAGGTTCCCAATTTGATATCAAATGATGTTCCAGATGGATCGGCTTCAATTCCACGGATCTTGACCTGAACTATTGCTTCTTCTTTAGAGATGATGTTTCCAGTTTTATAGTTAAAGCCTGACATCGTCACCGTATAAAGAATTGGCCCAATAACAAAGGCAATGAGTAGCAAGATGCCGGGTATAAAGAATTTAAGTGGAATGGAGATTTTGGTTAAATATGTCAGAGCTAAAGCAAGAATAGTTAGAGCTAAAAACGCGGAGATTACATACTCTCTTTGAGCAAAAGCGCTCTGTGCCAACATCAGCAAAATAGCTGAGGCAAGGCCAACGATAATGATCTTAAGCAAGAGGGCTACTTTGCCTCTTATTAAGTAAGTCATTCTCATTGGTCCTAACTCAGTTTATGAAAAGAGTAATGCGGGCGAGAATCTCGCCCGCATTACTCGACTTCAGTCTTTAATTTGGGTAACCCAAATTATTTATAGATCGGCCTTACCGGCTTCGACGTTTACACGCCAGATTGAAGCTAGCTTAGATGCTTCTTTAACTGCATCCTTGCCGTCGATTAGTACTGCGGTCCAGTAAGCAGGAGCTGAATCCCAGTAGTTAGCGCCACCCTTATTTGTATTTAGGAATGCGCCGATCTGTGGAATACCAGCAAGGCTTGCTGCAGAACCGAATCCACGCTGCGCAGCTGAAACGGTTGCATCAGCTTGAGCACCCTTTTCTGCTGGTGGGCGCTTCTCTTGAGCCTGGTAGCGAACCTGTCCATCAGTTGATGCAAAGAAGTTAGTAAGAAGTGACTTAGCGCCAGCTTCTACTCCATGCTTTGCAGCAAATGTTGTTAGAAGTGCACCGCTAACAGAACCGAACATCTTTCCGTAAGTGCCTTCTTTAACACCTGGAACTGGCATGAGATTCATTGTGAATCCCTTTGCTACGTAATCTGCCCATTCCCAGTTACCAATAACTGCGTAAGGAACTGTTCCTGCAAGGAAGTTGTCCTTGCAACCTGTATCTGTTGCTGGGAAGAAGCCATTGCTCTTCTTTCCATCCATCAAATACTTGCGAACGTTGCTACCAAATGTTGTTGCGCTGAATGTACGTCCGTAAACGATTCCACCGCGTGAGTTGAACTGGTATGCATCTGCGCCGAGTGCTGAGAATACTGAGTGAGCTCCCCATGACATTCCGCCGCCTGCAACGCAAAGTCCAGCCTTAAGACCCTTTGAGGCCTTGAGTGACTTGTAGTTTGTAACCATTTCACCAAAAGTCTTTGGTGCTGATGAAACAAGCTTGGTGTTGTAGATCATTGCAACGTTGTTGATGTCTACAGGAACGCCGTAAAGCTTGCCCTTGTATGTTAAATCAAGGAACTGTGTTGGATTGAAACGTGCCTTAACTGCAGCAGTTAGAGCTAGTGGTGCCAACTTTCCGCTCTTAGCTCCAGTTGGAACCCAGTCATTTCCACCAACAACAATGTCAGGTCCTGATGCATCAGTTGCTTTATCAAAAGCATCCTTAAGTGCATCAAAGCTTGAGAAAGTTACGACCTTAACTGTGTAACCAGAAACCCAGTCACCCTTAGCTGCAATTACCTTAGTTAGGTTTGGCCCGCGAGATTCATCTGCCCACACAACGATTTCTGTGGCAGCACTTGCTGATGGTGCTACAAGTGTTGAAACTGCAAGCGCGAATGCTGCGAAAACTCCAGCAAATCCGAAACGCTTTGTATTCATTTATATCCTCCATGGATGGAAATCACGCATACGAGGGCATGCGCTATTGAGGCTATTCCACACGTGTACAGGCGGGTAATCAAATTAGAAAGGCCCAACAAGGCCCTAGAGAGGGCGGTTTTATCCGATTGTTATAAAGGGTCACCGTTGCAGTAACCCTTGCAGACTTACTTGTGAAGCTGCTCTACCGTGCCATCCCAGCCCTTTACGGCCTCAGGTTTGCGAGGAGCCTTACCGATATAGCGAGCCGATGGGCGGATCAAGCGGCCAGTGCGCTTTTCTTCCAAGATGTGTGCAGACCAACCAGCAGTGCGTGCAGCTGTAAACATTGAAGTAAAGAGATGCGCAGGAACTTCTGCAAAGTCCAAAATGATTGCTGCCCAGAACTCAACATTTGTTTCTAGAACACGATCTGGTTGACGCTCACGTAGTTCCTTAAGCGCTGCTTGCTCTAGCGCTTCTGCAACTGCATAACGAGGTGCGTTTAATTCTTTAGCGGTACGACGCAATGTGCGAGCACGTGGATCTTCTGCGCGATAAACGCGGTGACCAAATCCCATAAGTCGTTCTTTGCGATCTAGCAATCCTTTTACATAAGTAGTTGCATCGCCAGTCTTTTCAACTTCATCAATCATATGTAATACGCGTGATGGTGCACCACCATGTAGTGGACCTGACATTGCACCAATTGCACCTGATAACGCAGCTGCAATATCTGCACCAGTTGATGCAATAACGCGTGCAGTAAATGTCGAAGCATTCATTCCATGCTCTGCAGCAGAAACAAAGTAAGCATCAATTGCGCGAACGTGTGCTGGATCTGGTTCCCCGCGCCAGCGAATCATCATGCGCTCAACAACTGTGTGTGCTTTATCAATTTCAGATTCTGGAACAGCTGGTGCAATTTGACCACGGGCAGCTTGTGCTAAGTATGAAAGAACCATCACAGATGCACGTGCAAGGTTGCTGCGAGCTTCTGCATCATCAATATCTAGAAGTGGTTTCAATCCCCATGCTGGTGCCAACATCGAAATTGCTGCCTGCACATCTACGCGCACATCACCTGAGTGCACTGGCAAAGGAAACTTTTCAGCATTTGGAAGACCTGGATTAAATTCATCATCAACTAGTAGTCCCCATACGTTTCCAAATGAAACGCGTCCGACTAGATCTTCGATATCAACTCCGCGATAGCGAAGCGCGCTACCTTCTTTGTCGGGCTCAGCAATTTCAGATTCAAACGCAATTACACCTTCAAGACCTGGCTTGAAATCATCTGACACGGTGAGCTCCTTTAAGCGAAGTGAAGTTTCCTGCACGCCCAATTCTGCCCCTAAGAAAGGGGTGCTGGCGACCACGCGGCCATGAGGATGCGTTCAGAGCCAAAGTGAGGTTCGATACATCCATGGCCGAATATGAGTTTTCTCGCGAAGAGATCCGTGCGATGCGCCGCTCCTATGGAGAGGCTGGCCTAGAGCATTTAGATGCAGACCCATTTAGCGCATTTTCTGAATGGCTGCGCCAGGCCCATGAGAACCCAATGATCGTTGAAGCAAATGCAATGGTGCTCTCAACTCTGGGCGATGATTCTTCCATTTCTACCAGAACAGTATTGCTCAAAGATATCTCTGATGGTGGATTTACTTTCTTCACTAACTACTCATCGCGCAAAGCTCATGCAATGGAGAATAACGAACACGTCAGTTTGCTCTTTCCCTGGTATGCGATGGAGCGCCAAGTTTCAATTAGTGGGCTAGCTGCAAAAGTTTCCCAACAAGAGTCCGAAGATTATTTTGCAACAAGACCTTGGGGTTCACAGATTGGTGCATGGGCAAGTCATCAATCATCACCACTTTCATCGCGTGAAGAGTTAGAACAACGCTATGAAGGTGCTGCACAGAAATGGCCTGAAGGAACAACAGTTCCATGTCCACCACATTGGGGCGGATATCGAGTTACTCCATTAACTATTGAATTTTGGCAGGGTCGTTATTCACGTTTGCATGATCGTTTGCGATTTGAGAGAGATAACACCAACTCAAAGTGGGAATTGAACAGGTATTACCCGTAGTTCTGCCCCAATAACAGCACATGCTTTCACCACATCATGGATTCTTGGTGTTACGTGCATATCTGCGCTTTAATACACCGTGCCTAAAACCTTTCAGCGAGATCGCTTTTTCTGGGTCGTCGCTACTCAAACAGCCATTGTTAACTTCTACTTAGGCGGCTTTGGGCCAGCACAATCACTGCTTCGCGCTGATCAAGGAACTTCACTGACTATTGCAGGTCTTCATGGAACAGCTATGGGAGTTGCATCCATTGCAGCTGGTTATGCCAATCCACATCTTGCACATAAATTCGGTCGTGCAAAGTCACAGTGGATTGGCCTTGGAATCTTCTTATTTGGGCTTTTACTCTTTGTTATCTCACCACCTGTTTTTCTCACAATCCCTGCAACGTTGATTGCCGGTTTTGGAACATCGATGGTTATCAACACGATGCTCTCTTCCATGTCTCACCATTATGGAAAAGCTGCAGAGGTTGCTATCCCTCAGGCAAATGGAATTGCATCTGTTGGCTTTGTAACTGGCACTGCTCTCATTGGAACAATTGCATCGCTCTACCCAAACTTTTGGCGCTTAGGCCTACTGCTCGCACTACCTGTGGGATTGATTTTGGTTCTAGTTGGCCGTGAAAAGAATGCAGAAGATCATGTTCCAGATGAGAGTGGCCCGCAAAGCGGAAAGTTATCGGCAAAATATTGGTTAGCTTGGGTTGGTTTTGTTGCATGCATTTCATCTGAGTTTGCAACATCATTTTGGTCGGCGGCTCTATTAAAAGATCGCGTTGGCTCCACTGCTGCTATCTCAACTGTTGCAATTGTTGCACTTGGAACTGGAATGGGAGTCGGCCGCTGGTTTGGTGGTTTAGTGCTAAAGAACTTCAAACTTGATAACCAACTCTTAGGTTTAATCGCACTGCAGTTCATTGGTTTTACTGCCTTTTGGTTCTCCCACTCAATGATTATCAGCCTCATCTGTCTCTTTGTTATTGGCTTAGGTATCTCGATGCAGTTTGCATTGGCTGCAATCCGTCTCGTGAGCTTTAGTGATAATCGCCCAGATTTAGCTGTTGGCAAGTTATCTTTGGCTGCTGGAATCGCTATTGGTGGAGCGCCATTTTTACTAGGTTTCTTAGGCGATAACTTCGGTATTTCACGTGCTTACATCATGGTGCCAGTACTTATTGCAATCGCATTTGTAATTACTGTTCTAACACCATCACACAGCGAGAAGGCATAAATGATGAGTTATAAAACCCGCCGTATTGTGACCCTTGTCGTGCTCTTTGGTTTAATACTTTTAATTGCGATTAGCGGACTTTAAAACCGCAGCCACAGAAATATCAGCTGGCACATCAACCCGATCTTTAAACTTAAACCAAATAACAGTAGTTGCAATTAAACAAATGGCACCACAGGCGGCAATTGTTGATCTAATTCCAATTGCTTCTGCCATCAAACCAATTACTGGTGATCCAACTGGAGTTCCACCCATGAAAATCAAAAGATAGATACCCATTACTCGCCCGCGAATTGCTGGGTCACTATTTACTTGAACAATGGAGTTTGCAGTAATCATGGTTATAAGAGCAGTGACACCACAGATCGGTAGGAAGATTGCATAGGCGGTGTAGTTAGGCAATATTGAAAGCACCAGAATCGCTAGTGCAAAAGCCCCTCCAGCTAAGATAACAAAGCGGGTCTTTCGAAAGCGTTCCAAGCGTGCAGATGCAATGGCACCTGAAAATGAACCAATAGCCACAAAGGTTCCAAGTAATCCATATGCAGCAGGTCCCTTGCCAAACTCTTGTGTTGCCATAAGAGCGTTAAAGATTTGAAAGTTCAGGCCAAAGGTTCCAAGGAAGAAAACTATCAACATAACCACGTAAATATCAGGGCGGGCTAATGCATAGTGCAGGCCTTCTCGCACATTGGTCTTCGACTTCGGTCGATCTTGATGGAAAAACTCTTTCTCATTCATCGCCATTAACGCACCGATAGCAAAAAGATAGGAGGTTCCATTAACTAAGAAGGATGGCCCAGTGCCAAAAGCAGCGATAAGTAAGCCTGATAGGGCGGGTCCTACTAAGCGCCCAGCATTAAAGTTTGCAGAGTTAAGACTTACTGCATTGGGCAGATCATCTTGACCCACGATGTCAGCAGCAAAGGTTTGGCGAACTGGTGCATCTATAGCAGTTGAAATACCAAGCACGGCAGCTAATGCAAATACATGCCATAGCTCCACCTGGTTTGTCATGACGAGTGTTCCTAGTGTGATTGCTGAAAATGCACCTAGGGCGTTGGTTCCAATTAAAAGTTTACGTTTATCAAAACGATCAGCAAAGGCGCCGCCATGGAGTGAAAAGAAAAGAAAGGGAGTGAATTGAATTGCTGTGACAATTCCTAGATATGTTCCGCTGTTTGTAAGTTCTAGAACAAGCCAGTCTTGGGCAACGCGCTGCGCCCAACTTCCAATATTGGAGATGGTACTGGCAGGAAAAAGTATCCGGTAATTACGGTGGCGAAATGATCGCCAATTACCATCCACTTTTACGTTAAATCCCATTACTCTTCTCTCATGGCATCAAATATCGGTTCTGTTGTAACCCTAGTATCAATTGGCGTAATTTGCTGGGTGATTGCCTTTGTCATTGCGTTAGCAGTTGGCGCAGATGCGAAAGTCATTTGGACATGCCTATTCGGAGCAGGCCTAGGCCTAACTGGTATTCGTTATTCAATTCGCCGCAATAAGCGCAGCGGAATTTAATTTAAGCCTCTAGAGCAGATGCAATACCGCGCAATACGCGGCCTAAACGCTCTGCTTCAACTGCTGATGGATGGCGGCCTTGGCGCAAACCATTTCCAACACGATCCAAAATCTTGATTGTGTCTTCAATCATTGCAGCTAAATCATCAGTGTTAGCACGTGAGTTTTCAGCAAGTGATGGAGGTGCATCAATGATGTGTACTGAGAGTGCTTGTGGTCCACGACGCGAGTCAGCAATGCTGAATTCAAGCTTTGTTCCAGGCTTAACTGTTGCAACGCCTTCTGGAAGAGATGAAGCAGCTAGATAAACATCTTCGCCTTCATCATTGGCAATAAAACCGAAACCCTTTTCTAGGGAGAACCATTTAACGCGTCCTGTAGGCATGGGGAGGGCTCCTTGATTATTTCGTGTCTTCGTTTATGCCGCGGGGGTTGCGGTCAGGGCTTTAGTTTATCACCAGGTCAGTGAAGGTCGCTTCCGAGTGAGCGCCGCATCCATGATCAACAGAGACCACGCGTGCATCATCGGGCGAGATTGCATTTGCACACACGCCAAAGGTTGCGCGCAGTGAGCCTGCGATTGGAAGAAAGAATCCGCATGAATGACATGGCTTAGGAGCAGCTTGTGCCAATGGTGCTTGTGGTCCACGGTCCCCGTCATACCAACGCTTAGCAGCTTGATCGCGACCTTCAATAGACATTACTCGTGCACGACCAAAACCTAATTCAACTGCCATTGCAGTATCTAAATCTTCATCCTGTGGCAACGCTGATTGTCCAGGAACTAAACGTGCATCATCTAGTGAACTTGGAACGATGTCACCAACGCCAACATCACCTGGCAAAATGCGATCGCGATAAGGAATCCACTCTGGGGCAAGTAATGCATCTGGCCCAGGAAGAACAACTAAATCACAAACAGTTGGCGTTGCATCCGCATCAACCTTTGCAACAGTGACACACCAACGCCAGCCTTTATAGCCAGCGAGGTTTGCATTAAAAAGATATGTGGCAACGCGGTTCTCATCATCAAACTCAACGCTAATAAATGAACCAACATGATCACGCTTTTCTGCGTGCTCAAAGATTGCAGTATGGGCAAGATTTTTTGCATCAAAAGGAGCAGGTGTGTTTGACGCAGCCTTCTTTGATGTCTCCTTTGGCGTTTTTTTCGCCAATGATTTCTTTGCCATGTATATAGGGTAAAGCAGAACGCCGCCCTCGCGTTAATCGAGGACGGCGTTACGCGTAATTTGTGGGCTTTAGAAGTCCATATCTCCGCCACCTTGTGGCATTGGTGCTGGATTCTTTTCTGGCTTATCTGCAATCACTGCTTCAGTTGTGATGAACAGGGCTGCGATAGATGCAGCGTTCTGTAGCGCAGAACGTGTGACCTTAGCTGGATCAATAATTCCAGATTTGATCATGTCCACATATTCACCAGTTGCAGCGTTGAGACCTTGTCCTGCTGGAAGATTACGAACCTTCTCAACAACAACTCCGCCTTCAAGTCCTGCGTTGATTGCGATTTGCTTGAGTGGAGCTTCGATTGCGAATTCAACAATCTTTGCACCAGTTGCTTCATCACCAGTTAAACCAGTGAACTTCTTAAATGCTGCTGTTGCTGCTTGGAGAAGTGCAACGCCACCACCGGCAACAATTCCTTCTTCAACTGCAGCCTTTGCATTGCGAACTGCATCTTCAATGCGGTGCTTGCGCTCCTTGAGTTCAACCTCAGTTGCAGCTCCAGCCTTGATAACAGCCACGCCACCAGCAAGCTTTGCAAGACGCTCTTGCAACTTCTCGCGGTCATAATCTGAATCGCTCTTCTCAATCTCTGAACGGATCTGTGTGACGCGGCCCTTAATTTGTGCCTCATCGCCAGCGCCTTCAACGATTGTTGTCTCATCCTTGCTGATAACAACCTTGCGAGCGCGACCCAATAGTTCAAGTCCTGCTTGATCTAGCTTGAGACCAACTTCTTCAGAGATAACAGTTGCACCTGTAAGAATTGCAATGTCTTGAAGCATCGCCTTGCGACGATCTCCAAAGCCAGGTGCCTTTACTGCTGCTGAGCGGAAAGTTCCACGGATCTTGTTCACAACAAGTGTTGCCAACGCTTCGCCTTCAACATCTTCAGCGATAATCGCAAGTGGCTTACCTGATTGCATAACCTTTTCAAGAACTGGTACGAGATCTTTAATATTTGCAATCTTTGAGTTCACGATCAATACGTATGCATCTTCTAGAACTGCTTCCATACGATCCTGGTCAGTTACAAAGTAAGGAGAGATATAACCCTTATCAAAGCGCATACCCTCAGTGAGCTCTAGCTCTAAACCAAAAGTATTTGACTCTTCAACAGTGATAACGCCTTCTTTGCCAACCTTGTCCATCGCTTCAGCAATCATCTCGCCGATAGTTGCATCTGCTGCAGAGATAGATGCTGTTGCTGCGATCTGTTCCTTTGAATCAACGGCTTTAGCCATAGACAAAAGCTCAGCAACAATCTCTGTCACTGCCTTTTCCATACCGCGCTTAAGGGCCATTGGGTTTGATCCGGCAGCCACGTTACGAAGTCCTTCACGCACTAGGGCCTGGGCCAAAACAGTTGCTGTAGTTGTTCCATCGCCTGCGACATCATCTGTCTTCTTAGCAACTTCCTTAACTAGCTCTGCGCCAATCTTTTCCCATGGATCATCTAAATCAATTTCTTTAGCGATGGAAACACCATCGTTAGTAATAGTTGGGGCGCCCCACTTCTTCTCTAGGACAACGTTTCGTCCGCGAGGTCCTAGGGTCACTTTGACCGCATCGGCCAAGATATTCATTCCGCGCTCTAATCCGCGGCGGGCTTCTTCATTAAAGGCAATCTGCTTTGCCATGAGTTGTGCTCGCTTTCATGTAATCGTTCAGTTAGCGGGGGCTTTATCACTCGCACCCCGAGAGTGCTAACGCCAAATCTACGGGAGTTATTTCCCAGGCGCAAAACGGTGGGGGGCTTAGCGGGCGATGCGGGTGTTCATGCGGGCCTCGCGCAGGCGGCGTAGGCGCTTCACGAGCATGGGAGAGGCAGCTAGAGCATCATCACGATCGATTAAGTCATTAAGAAGTTGGTAGTAACGGGCAGCCGATAGGTCGAAAAGCTCCTTGATTGCTGCCTCTTTAGCCCCTGCATAGCGCCACCAGCTAGCTTCAAAATCCAGAATACGGACTTCAAGGTCGCTCAGGCCAGTATGAATGGCGGACTCTTCTTGCGCGGACATGAGGGAAATCGTATCGGGTGAGCGCGAAAAATGTGGGATTTAAAGGGTGGAAAGAATCAATTTAATATCGCTGATTTTTGTCCATGGATTAACAATGGCAAAACGCAGAATTGCTTGGCCTTTGTGTGATGAGGGTGGAATAAAACCGATTTGATCAGAAAGTAATTTGTCAGACCAGCTTTGATAATCACTTGCCGACCAACCTTTGCGTGTAAATGCAACGATTGAAAGTTCTGGTTCACACACTAAATCTAAATCTGGATGCGCTTTTACTAATGCAGCAGCTTGATGGGCAACTGTTAATGATTGCTCCATCGCTTCGGTATATGCATCGGTGCCATAGGCAGCAAGGGAAAACCAAAAAGGTAATCCGCGTGTGCGACGAGTTAATTGAATTGCATAATCAGATGGCGACCATGCACCATCTTTTAATGTGTCTAAATAAGAAGCATGTTGTGAGTGAACTTGGCGGGCAAGTTCGGGTTCGCGGTAAATAAGTGCGCAAGCATCATATGGAGCAAATAACCATTTGTGTGGATCAACGATTAAAGAATCAGCAGCCTCTACGCCATCAAAGTGTGAACGAACTGATGGAGCACACAATGCTGCTAATCCATACGCCCCATCAACATGAAACCAAATCCCCCGCTCATGGGCTGCGCTACCAATGCCTTGTAAGTCATCGATGATTCCAAGATTTGTTGTTCCGGCAGTTGCAACAACTGCAAACACGCGATGTGTTGTTGTGGCATGCAGATGATCAATGGCATGGGCAACTGCCTCCCCCATTAACTTTCCATTAGCTGCAACTGGCACCTTTAAAACATCAACATCCATCACATTTGCAGCGCTAACAATTGAAGAGTGGGCTTCTTCGCTGCATGCAATCACCCAACGAGAAGCACCTGGGTGCTTCTTTCGTCCCTGTGCTCGTGCCACAACTAGGGCTGAAAGATTTCCAATTGTTCCACCCTGAACAAAAACTCCACCAGATTCTTCTGGCAATTGTGCTAAGTCAGAAATCCAACGCAGGGCTTGGTTTTCAGCAAATACAGCCCCTGCTCCTTCTTGCCATGAACCGCCATAGAGCGCACTTGCACCAACAACTAAATCAAAAAGGTTTGCATACTCACTGGGAGCAGATGGGATAAAAGCTAAGTTGCGTGGGTGATCAGTTGAAATACAGGCTTTAGCTAAAACAGATGTGAAAACTTCTAAGGCCTCATGGCCGCCTAGACCGCGGGCAGTGATGGTGTTTCCCACTTCGCTAAATAAATCCTCAGCAGTTCTAGGGCCATCCAGTGGTGGATCATTTTTTAAGCGATCGAGACTGTATGCCAAAACTTCAGCAGCAAGAGCTTCTACCTCTGGGGTGAACTCATGCACTGCTTCGTGCTTTCTTCACAATGTTTCGCAGCATTGTTGGAAAAACAAAGAAGTGGAATGGTGCAACTGCATACCAATACATCTGACCCCCAAGTCCACGAGGATTAAAAGTTGCCTCTTGAACAATCTTTGTCTTGCCGTTAATGGTTGAGACTGTGAACTCTAACCATGCTTTGCCAGGTAAAACCATTTCAGCATAAAGTTTTAATCGCACGCCTGGATCTAGCTCGTCCACTCTCCAGAAATCCAAACTCTCACCCACGCGCAAGAAATCAGGATCTCTGCGGCCGCGCCGTAATCCAACTCCGCCAAAGAGGAATCGATCTAAAACTCCACGTGCCCACCATAAGAAATCTGAACCAAACCAGCCGTTATCACCGCCGATTCGCTCAATCTGTTGCCAGACCTTCTCTGCAGGAACATCGGTGATTGTTTCTCTGCGATCACGCAAAACCATTTCACCTGCCCACTCAGGATCTCCTTGAGCTTTTTGCCACGGCGCCATTGGCATCGCTGCATCTGACCAACGTGTCTCAACGCCATGGGTTGTAATCTTTGAAAGCGCTAGAGAAATAGCGTTTTCAACATCAATTAAACCCTCTACAGGTTTTGGAATGAGTGCATCAATTGATTTCGCTGGATCTGCAACAACTTCACTAATGAGCGATCCCACAAGTGGTCTGGCAAGAGCGGTTGGCACAGGTGTTACTAAACCAATCCATAGACTTGAAAGCCCAGGTGTTAACACAGGAACTTTGATAATCCAGCGCTTTTTTAATCCTGATAGTTTTGCAAACTTTTGCATCATGTCGGCATAAGAGAGTACTTCTGGGCCACCAATATCAAATACACGATTTACTGGTGTTTCAAGCTTTGCAGCAGCCTTTAAGTAGTAGAGAACATCTCTAATTGCAATTGGATGTGTTTTATTCATAACCCACTTTGGTGTGGTCATAATCGGTAAGCGGTGAGTTAAATGGCGCAACATTTCAAAACTAGCAGAGCCTGATCCGATAATGATTCCAGCACGCAGCTCCATGACTGCAACTGAAGTAGTTGCTAGTGATTGTCCAGTCATCGCTCGAGAGGCTAAGTGCTTACT
Source organism: Candidatus Planktophila vernalis (assembly GCF_002288185.1). Taxonomy (NCBI): domain Bacteria; kingdom Bacillati; phylum Actinomycetota; class Actinomycetes; order Candidatus Nanopelagicales; family Candidatus Nanopelagicaceae; genus Candidatus Planktophila; species Candidatus Planktophila vernalis. The sequence continues at coordinate 1,221,849 of NZ_CP016776.1, forward strand.
AATGTTTACATCGTTAGCGATTCCACCTAAATAGACAATCTGTGAAACCCCAGCACGCTCTGCAGCTTGAGCAAAATTCTTTGCCATCTGAGATTCAATCTCGTCAAAGTTTGGCCCTAAGTTAATTGAGTGCAAGAGATAGAAAGCGGTGTGAACACCAGTTAGCGCCCGGTCCATGTCAGCGATGTTTTCAGCACTGCCCTCACAAATATCTACTTTTGAAGCCCATGGTTGGCCAAGGATCTTGTATTTATCACGCACTAAAATTCGAACATCGTTATTTTCTTCAACTAGCGTGCGCACTAAACGGCCACCAACGTAGCCAGATGCACCTGTAACTAGGTACTTGCGGTTTTGATTGGGCATGGACATGACGTGAAGCCTAGACTTACTCCATGGAAAAGACATCTCTTAAGCCTCGGGTTGTAATACTCGGTGCTGGCTTTGGTGGGCTCACTGCCGCCAAGGCTATGGCAGATACAGCCCATGTCACAGTGGTTGATCGCCACAACTTCCAAACCTTTTTGCCACTTCTTTATCAGGTCTCGACAGCAGGTCTTGCAGCAGATCACGTTGCTCATCCAATTCGCGGTGCGCTTAGAAAAAGTGGAGTCCAGTTTCGAATGGGTTCTCCAATATCTGTGGATCATAAAAATAAGACTATTAAATTAGATAGCAGTGAAGTTTTAGCCTTTGATCAACTCATTGTTGCACTTGGTTCTGTCACAGCAGATTTTTCAATCCCAGGAGTTGCTGAGTATGCACTTGGAATGAAGAGCGTGAGTGAGGCATTAGCTATTCGCGCAGAAGTTATGCGCCGATTTGAAGATCTCTGTCGCTTCGAAGATGACACTAGTTTTTCAATCTCAGTTGTAGGCGGTGGACCAACTGGAGTTGAGATGGCTGGGGCCTTTGCTGAATTAGTTCGTGGTCCACTTAAAAATGATCAAGCCCATGCCGCAGCGCATATTCGAATTAATCTTATTGAAGCAGGCCCTCGAATCCTGCCTATGTTTTCAGAGAAGTTATCAGCTCGTGCTAAAAAAGATTTAGAAAAACTCGGCGTGAATGTCCTCCTCAATACTGCTGTTGCTGAATTAAAGCCAAGATCTATCATCGTTAAAGATGGTAATGAAATTGCTTCAGAGGTAACTATTTGGGCAGCTGGCGTTAAAGGTGAGCCTGCTGGTGGATTATTGAATCTGCCACTAGTCAGCTCGCGCATTGATGTTGATCAGAATTTGCAGGTGAAGAATTACCCAGGCATCTTTGCAATCGGTGATATCTCAGGTTTTGTAGGAAAAGATGGACGTTTTCTTCCTATGGTTGCACCTGTTGCAATGCAGCAGGGCCGCTTTATTGCAAAGCAAATTAAGCGCTTAGCTGATGGAAAAGCGCTAGAGGCTTTCAAATACATTGATAAAGGTTCTATGGCCACCATCGGGCGCCACAAAGCAGTTGTTGAAGTAAAGAATTTCCGCATGTCTGGAATTCCTGCTTGGTATGCCTGGCTTTGGTTGCACTTGTTCTACTTGGTTGGTGGCCGAAACAAGATTGGCACAATGGCCGACTGGACCTGGAACTACCTAACTTTTGATCGCGGTAATCGCCACATCATGGATTCGCAGTAATGCCTGAATATATAAATCTTCGAAACCATCAGCTCTATAATTACGAGTGGGATAACGATGGCGAAGCCGTTGTTTTACTTCATGGTGGCTTGAGTAAAACATCTAGCTGGGATTACTTGATGGTCCCACCCCTTGAAGATGAATTTCATGTCTTTGCATACGATCGCACAGGCCATGGTTTCACCGGTGATCAACCTGGAAGTCTCCACTTTGAATTTCAATGCCAAGAAGCAATTGCATATTTAGAAGATGTTGTTAAGGAGCCTGCTCATCTGATTGGCTATAGCGATGGCGGAATCATTGCGCTCATGGTTGCAATAAAGCGACCTGAGTTAGTGAAATCAATTGTGGCAATTGGGGCGAATTATCATTACAGCGCACCACTAAAGGATTTCTTGGAAGCCCGAGTGTCTGAAGAAGACCAAGCTGAATACAACTTAATTTCACCTGACGCTCCGCACACTCTGCTTGAGAAAATCAAGCGAATGAATGAGATTTGGACAACAGAGCCTGATATTTCCTTAAGTGAGATCGTTTCTATTCAGTGCCCTGTTTTAGTTATGGCAGGTGATGACGATGTCATCGCTCACGATCACACAATTTCCCTCTATGAAGCTTTGCCGCTTGGACAGTTAGCAATTATCCCTGGAACTTCACATGGGCTAGTGAAAGAAAAACCTGCACTCTTAATCGCGGTGATTATGCAATTCTTAGAGGATTTGAGCTATCCGATTACTCGCGATCCAATTCGACGAACTAACAATCAATCGGAGTAATTTTTCCTGTCGCAACGTCATAAATTGCACCGCCCACTGAAACACCCTTATTAAGTAAACGGTAATTGCGAACTGCATTCACATCTTCAATCAAAGAAGCCTTCTGATCGGCAACAGTTTTAAACTCAAGCTCTGATGTGTCAATGCCGTATTTGGTATCAATCTCACGGTGAATTTCTGCTTCATCCACTTGTGCCATTCGGCAGTTGGTGTGAGGCATGATCAAGATTCTTTTAACACCCAACAAATACGTGGCCAAAACCAGAGTACGTAAAACGTCATCAGTCACACGCGCTCCAGCATTACGCAAGATCTTGGCATCGCCAGAGTTCATACCAATAACTGAAAGCGGATTAATGCGTGAATCCATGCAGGTGACAATTGCTAAGCCTTTTTGGGCTGTGCCAGTTAGACCTGAGTATTTGAAAGTCTTGATGTATTCATCATTGGCTGCCAACGCATCGGCAAATTCATCAAAAGGAAACTTTGACATCATCGCCTACTTCCTTTAACCACGAGCCCCCCGTCAGGATTGAACTGACGACCTGCGCATTACAAGTGCGCTGCTCTACCACTGAGCTAGAGAGGCCTACGTGCGAACACGTATCGATCTTTCGACCAGCGGCAATTATGGCAGTGGAATGCAAAAACTTAAAATCGTGGGTTCGACCCAGCCTCAGCGATAGGTTGTGCCGGTGAGATTAGGCGTTCTAGATGTGGGCTCAAATACCATCCATTTGCAGGTGATGGATGCCCACCTGGGTGCCCGTCCAGAACCTGCAACTAGTTTTAAAGTTGAACTTCGCCTGACTGAACATCTCGATGCTGCTGGCTCAATCACTCCGCAAGGAATAGATCTACTACATCAAGCAGTTGGCGATTCAGTTGCACATGCCAATGAAAATCAAGCTGATGAGATTTTGGCTTTTGCAACGTCGGCTATTCGTGATGCAAAAAATGGTCCAAAGATTATTCAAGAGATTAATCAACGCCACCAGATTGATTTACAAATCCTCACCGGCGATGAAGAAGCTCGCATGACTTTTCTGGCTGTGCGCCGCTGGTTAGGTTGGTCTGCTGGAAAACTTTTGATGATTGACATCGGTGGCGGTTCACTTGAAATTGCATCTGGCGTTGATGAAAACCCAGAAGCGACTTTGTCTTTGCCGTTAGGTGCAGCGCGATTAACTCGAGATTTCTTGAGTGGGGATCCCTATAGTTCAAAAGGTATTAAGTTTTTAGAGGATTTTGTGAGCAGCAAGCTAGAAGATGAACTCCCTGCAATTCTTCGTACGCATGATGCCGATCGATGTGTTGCAACGAGCAAGACTTTTAGAACTCTTGCCAGATTATCTGGCCATATGTTTAATGAAAATCCAAAGTATTTAGAGAGTGCAAACTTAAAGGCAATGGTTTCAAAGCTTGCAGATATGACTGATAAATCTCGAGCTGAGCTTCCAGGAGTTTCAAATAGCCGCGCCAAGCAAATTGTTGCTGGAGCGATAGTTGCACGCGCAACAATGAACACTTTAGATCTAGATCGCGTGGAAATATGCCCGTGGGCGTTGCGTGAGGGTGTTGTATTACGTAGGTTGGACTGGCTTAATAATTAAGCTTTAGGTGCTTCAACCCAGTCAATAGCAATGATTTCACCATCTCTGTAATGCAAAACCCATGCTTCGCCTGGTTCTAGCTTTTGATCAAGCTGCTTGAAGTTCTTCTTACCAATCAACTTCTTCAAAAGCTTTGGCAAAATAGGGTTATGGCTGCAGACAATGGCGCTCTTGCCTTGATCCATTAAATCTTGTGCATAATCAAGTGGCGCTTCTTTATCTTTAGCAAAGCCATGTTCACTTAAATCAGCAGAGTAAATCGGATTGATACTTAAAGAGCGAGATATCGGTTCGATAGTTTCAATACAGCGCTGGGCATCGGATGAATGAATCTCTTGAATTCCATAAGGCAGGTAGAGTGAAAGCATTCGTTTGGATTGGATCTGTCCGAGTTGAGCTAACGGTCGATCTCCGTCATCTCCATCCCAATCTTCTCGCTTAACAGCTTTAGCGTGGCGCAGAAGAACAAGTGGTGTTGTACCAGAGTTGAACTCTAGGAAGAAGTCCACAAGTGACTTGTCATCTTCTAACGTTAATTTCTTCTTGGCATCAGCTGGTGATAACCAAAGTATTTGGTCAACTTCGTGCAGATCAGTAGTTCCTGTTGGTTCCCCTACGGCTTGAGCTGACCAATACTTAACAATCTTTCTAATACCATCAACTTCATATGTAACATCACCGATCTCTGGACCAAATATTGGTGCATACCCAGTCTCTTCCATAACTTCGCGATATGCGCAGCCAATCATCGTTTCATTAGGATCTAATTTTCCCTTTGGTAATGACCAGTCGTCATAACGAGGACGGTGGATGATTGCTAACTCGAGCTTCTTCTTTCCTACTTCGCGCCAGAGAACTGCGCCAGCGGCATAAATCACTTCTCTATCTGGGCTCATTTAGCGCTCCCTTGAGTAGGTGTGAATAAAGGCGGAGTGCACGTCAAGTAGGGCTTGTCCCTTACTGTTCTTAGAGACTCTCACCCAATCAATTCCAGAGAGTTTCCAGCTAGAACTATCTGCGCTCAAACCTAAATCTAAAATCTCTTGCAGGCGATTTTGGTGCTCTTTCTTATCGATTCGCACCAAACTCTCCACGCGGCGATCAAGATTGCGCCCCATTAAGTCGGCACTACCAATCCAATACTCATGATCTCCGGCATTGGTGAAATGGAAGATTCGTGAGTGCTCTAGAAAACGACCAAGAACTGATTTGACTGTAATAGTCTCTGAAATTCCTTTGATGCCAGGTTGGACTGCGCAAATTCCTCGGACTAACAATTCGATCTTCACGCCAGCCTGAGATGCTTCATAGAGTTTTGCAACAAAACCTTCATCAAGAATTGAGTTGAGTTTGAGTTGAATTCCAGATGCCTTGCCAGCTTTATGGTTCTTGATCTCGCGGTCAATTCTTTCGGTAATTCCAGATCGAAGTGTTGATGGCGCAACAAGAAGTCGTGAGTAAGTTGACTGCGGTGCAAAGCCAGAGAGTTGGTTAAAGAGTTTAGTTAAGTCTTCAGTCAACTCTGGATCAGCACTAAGAATTCCTAAATCTTCATAGATGCGAGCAGTCTTTGGGTTGTAGTTACCTGTTCCCATGTGGCAGTAGCGACGAAGTCCATTTGGCTCATCACGGATAACAAGTGAGAGCTTGGCATGTGTCTTTAGACCCATGAGCCCATAAACAACGTGGACACCAGCTGCTTCTAACTTACGAGCCCAGCGCACGTTGGCTTGTTCATCAAAGCGCGCACGAATTTCAATAACTGCTAAAACTTGCTTGCCTGCTTCTGCCGCTTCTATTAAAGCTTCAACAATGGGTGAATCACCTGAAGTTCTATAGAGCGTTTGCTTAATGGCCAAAGTCTGTGGGTCTTGGGCAGCATTTTGTAGGAACTGCACCACCGAAGAAGTAAAGGATTCATAGGGGTGGTGGAGCAATATTTCACCTTGACGGATCGCGGCAAAGAATAGGTCTGGATCCTCTTGATCCACTTCAGCAAGCGCTTTGGCAGTTCTGGATCTAAATCGATCAAACTTTAAGTCAGGGAAATCAAGGTCAGCAATCTTGTTCAGTGATGTTAAATCAAGGGGTGCCGAAATATGAATCACATTTTCTGGATTAATCTTTAACTCATTTGATAGACGAGTAACTAACTTCTCATCGACTTCGCTTTCAATTTCTAAGCGAACAGGTGGACCAAATCGACGACGAGCAAGTTCTTGCTCAATTGAAGTTAAAATATCCTCAGATTCTTCTTCATCAAGATCCATATCTTGATTTCGTGTAATTCGAAATGTGTAGTGATCTTGGATTATCATTCCAGGGAAGAGTTCCTGGAGGTGAATTGCAATCAAATCCTCTAGCGGTAGGAATCTAGTGGAACCTGTCTTTGCAGTGGCAATAAAGTGTGGCAAAATCTCAGGGACCTTAACACGAGCAAAGAACTCTTCATGAGAAGTTGGATTCTTAACTATTACCGCTAAATTCAAAGAGAGCCCTGAAATATATGGAAATGGGTGTGAAGGATCAACCGCTAATGGAGTTAAAACTGGGAAAATACGGTCTTGAAACAACTTTGTGACATAGCCACGCTCAGTATCGTTGAGTTGATCCCAATGGACAAATTCGATTCCCTGTTTCTTAAGTAAAGGCTCAATCTCCTTGTGATACACATTTGATTGACGTTCCATCAAAGCATTTGTGCGAAGAGAAACCTGTTTCATTAACTCCATTGGAGTAAATCCAGCAACATTTGCTGCAGTGACACCGTTTTCTAACTTACTCATCAAAGTTGCCACACGAACCATGAAGAACTCATCAAGATTTGAGGAGAAAATCGCCAAGAATCTGACGCGTTCTAGCAAAGGCATCGTTGGATCTTCGGCCAACTCCAACACCCGCTGATTAAATGAAAGCCAACTCATTTCGCGGTCGGTGATATTTTGGAGCTTCATGGGGAAATTGTGTCCTTGTTAAGTGAATTCTAAGTGTCTGGACTAAGGCTATCAGGCTAATCAAGGGGGATTAGGCGCCAATCTAGGCTCAATGGCAGACTTGCGCCCATGATGACGAATTACTGGATGAGTCCAGAAACAACTGCAGTAAATCGTCTACCGATGCTCAATATCGAGCATTTAGAAAAAATCAGCCTCGATGGAACTTGGCGCTTTCAACTTCTACGTTCTCCACGTGAGCCATTAGGTCGCAAGTGGGCATCAATCCCAGTTCCAAGTTTATGGACGATGCAAGAAGAAAGTAATGTGTTTTTTGATAAACCCATCTACACAAACACTCAAATGCCTTTTGAAGAACAACCACCATTTGTTCCAGAGGAAAATCCACATGGTGTGTATGAGCGAGATTTCGATCTTCCAGATGGCTGGATGGGCAAGCGCATTGTTTTGCACCTCGGTGGTTATGAATCTGTAGCAGTTGTATTCATCAATGGCGTTGAAGTGGGTCTTACTAAAGATTCACGCCTTGCTGCTGAATTTGATGTTACACGTTTTGTTAAGCGTGGCAACAACGTTGTGCGCATTGATGTTACAAAATGGTCTGATGCAACTTTCATTGAGGACCAAGACCAATGGTGGCATGGTGGAATTACCCGTTCTGTAAAACTCTTTGCAACTAATAAGGTTTTCATTGAACGCTTCTACACAACTGCAGGTCTTGAAAAAGATTGCACCACAGGAACTCTTGATATCCGTGCTCACATCGCCTCAATCGATAACATCTCAACGCACAACTACACCTTGCGTGCATCGATTGAAGAGCTTCCAAAAGTTAAAGCGGCAAACCTTGAATCAACGCTAAAGACTTTCCAATCCCCTAAATGGACTGAGCGTGCTGAAGAGTTAAAGGCTAGAAGTGATGAGTATTTCCATGGCAAGTTTTGGAATGGCAATATGCCAGCAGATGCCAAGAAAGCTATTTTGGAAAATGAACCATGGCCAGCGGGCAAAATCCATCTAAATACCCGCATTCCTAAAGTTAAAGCCTGGTCAGCAGAATCACCCAATCTCTACACCCTCCACGTTGAACTCATCGATCCTGATGGCAACATCGTTGAAGTCTCACAACAAAAGATTGGCTTTCGCTCTGTTGAAGTAAAGGGCCAGGACTTCTTAATTAATGGCCAACCTGTGATGTTCTATGGCGTTAACCGCCACGATTTCAACCGTTACACAGGCCGCGCACTTACTCGTGAAGATATGCGTGAAGACTTACTAGAACTCAAGCGTTGGAACTTCAACGCCGTTCGCACATCCCACTACCCCAACGATGCAGCTTTCCTAGATCTCTGTGATGAGCTTGGTTTCTATGTCATCGGTGAAGCAAATATTGAATCTCACGCATTCATTGCATCTATCTGTGATGATGCAAAGTACTTAACTGCATTCGTAGATCGTGTTGGCAGAATGATTCAACGCGACATTCACCACCCATCAGCAATCATGTGGTCACTTGGCAATGAATCAGGTGCTGGAACCAACCATGAAGCAGCTGCAGCATTTGCTCGAAGCTTTGATCCATCACGCCCACTTCACTATGAAGGTGGCATCCGTGGTAACTGGATGGGTTCACACTCACTCACTGATGTTATTTGTCCGATGTATCCAGCTGTTACTGCAATTAAAGAGTATGCAACTTCTGCAAAAGCAGATCGACCATTGATTATGTGCGAGTACTCCCACGCTATGGGTAATAGCAATGGAACTCTTGCTGAGTATTGGGAAGTTATTGAAACAACGAGAGGTCTGCAAGGCGGATTTATCTGGGAGTTCTGGGATCACGGTCCAGTTCAAACAATGCCAGATGGATCAAAGCGCAACGCTTATGGCGGCGACTACGGTGAGAAGAAGCATGATGGCAACTTCTGCTGCGATGGAATGGTTTTCCCAGATCGCACCGCTAAGCCTGCAATGGCTGAATTTAAGGCTATTGCCGCCCCAGCCAACATCAGCGCAGTAAAGGCATCAACTGGTTCTTTCAAAATCTTTAACAAGCACTTCTTTAAAGATTTAAGCGAGTATGAAGTGAGCTGGACTATCACTCGTGATGGCCTCATCATCGATAGTGGCAAAGTAAAGCTGCCTAAGGTTGCACCACGTAAGACTGTTGCATTTAAAGTTTCATCTAAGCACCTATCTAAGGCCAATGGACCAGGTGAGCGCTTTATTACTTTCACCATCATCAACATTGATAGCACCCCATGGGCTCCAGCATTTACTGAAGTTGGCTGGAATCAAATGGCTCTACCGTCACGTGCTCTAACAATTAAGAGCGCAAAAGCATCTGATGAATACACAAATGTTCTAGATGACTACGGTCAGATTGTTTTGCCACGCGGAGTTGTTGCACCGACGCTAACTCTTTGGCGCGCACCAACTGATAACGATCGCATCGGACACATGGCAACTAAGTGGAACCGTTGGGGCTTGCGCGATATGGATCGCACCGACTGTGTTGTTTCACAAAATCGCACCAGCACTAAAGTCACAAACACGTGGCAGACAAGTACTGGAATTAGCATTAAGCACGTTCAAGTAATTACTCCTGTGGCCGATGGCTTTAGAGTCAAAGAATCTGTAACGCTACCTAAGGTGCTAACAGATGTTGCACGAGTCGGTGTTAACTTTGAATTAGATGGCGCGCTCACTGATGTGACCTGGTTTGGTTCAGGTCCTCATGAGTCATACCCAGATCGAAAGATTGCTCGTATTCATCGCTTTGTTTCTAGCGTTGCAAACCAATACATTCCATATGTCAGGCCACAAGAAAATGGTGGACACACCGCAGTGCGATGGTTTGAAGTAACAGATGCAACTGGACATGGAGTTCGAGTCCAAATGGGTAAGCCATTACAGGTCTCTGTAACGCCTAATAGAGCAGTGGATTTAGCTGATGCCACCCATGATGTCGAAGTAAAAGCATGTGGCAACGTCGTTGTTCATATCGATGGAGCACATCGTGGAGTTGGAACATCATCATGTGGTCCAGATACTTTGCCTAAATACAAAATCAAACCAGGCCTACACACCTGGGAGTGGACGCTTACTTCAATCTAAATTCAGTGGCCAACCAATGGCAATTGGATATTTGCAGCTTCGACCATCTCCTGATGATTTACCGCGTGCACGTCGCCACATCCATGGCAGAGCAAAAGTAATAAACCACAAAATAGTCACTACTACTTTAAATACCTTAGGTTCAGGCTTTGCCGGTGGCAAAGGATCACGCCACCCAGCATCAAAGGGAAGTTCTAGAAGTTCAAGTACTGCATCTGCAACACGTTCATGACCCAGAGCATTTAAGTGCAAGCGATCAAAGGCTAAAAATCTCTTATCGCTAAATGCTGGTTCTTCATTTGCATCAGCAATGATTGCGCCAACTTCTTGTGCAACGGCTCGAACATTTCGATTAAACCCACCAAAGCGCTCTTCCCACATCTTGGCAGAGCGTCCTGAGTTTCCTGTGCGCTCTAAAACAGTAAAGAGCAAAATCGTTGCACCTGATGCAGCCAAACGTCTCACGGCATCGGCATATTGTTTTAAAACAATCTCAGCTTTGTATCCAGGTCGAATAACATCATTTGCACCGGCGTGAAAAGAGATAAGAGTTTCAGGTCCAGTTACTTGGGCTAACGCAGCTTCAATTTGTTCATCTAAAACTTGTCTAACAAGTTTGCCGCGAATAGCTAAGTTGGCATAGGTGAAATCTGGATGGGCTTTTGCCATGCCATCTGCAACGCGATCTGCCCAACCACGGTAGTTGCCATGTAGTTTTTCATCAGACATACCCTCGGTATAGGAATCACCGAGTGCGATAAAACGAGTGTAAATCACCTGCTTACCCCTTACGGCGTGCCTGATCTATATGAAAGAGCGCAATTGATGTTGCAACTGAAGCGTTCAAAGACTCAGTTGATGCACTAATTGGAATAGAGATTACAAGATCGCACTTCTCGCGAGTTAAACGTGCAAGGCCTTTACCTTCACTGCCAACAACAATCATGATTGGCTCTGCAGCAATCTTCATTGAAGCAATGGTGTCTTCTGATTCTCCATCTAAACCAACAACAAAGAGGCCCATCTTCTTAGCTGCATCAATAGTGCGAGCAAGATTTGTTACCTGTGCAATTGGCATACGGGCAGCTGCCCCAGCTGATGCCTTCCATGCAGATGCAGTCATTGCAGCAGCGCGGCGCTCAGTCATCAGAACACCTGCTGCGCCAAATGCTGCAGCGCTTCGAACAATGGCACCTAAGTTACGTGGATCTGTAACACCATCGAGTGCAACAACGAGTGCTGGATTTTTAGCACGAGACATGATTTCTTCAAATGATGAGTACTGGTAAGGCTTAATAGCAAGAACAATTCCCTGGCTATTAGGTGAGATTCCTTCAACTTCTGCGCGGTGTGCTTCGCGAATTGGTAGACCTAAGTGAAGTGCTAACTTTAATGATTCAGCAACACGATCATCAACATCAATGCTGCGAGCAACTAATAATTCTGTTGCTGGAACTGCCTCACGTAATGCTTCTAGTACTGCGTTACGACCTGCAACGATTTCACCTCTTGGACGATCACCACGTAGTGCACGAGAAGGTGCAGAACGAGTCATCGTTGTTGCGCGCGGAGAAGTTGAACGCGTAGAAGGAGAACGAGTTGCCTTTTTCTCAGCAGCTTTCTTGCGCTTTGCAGCTGCGTGATAAGGACGATCTTCAGCTTTAGGAGTTGGGCCTTTGCCAGTTAAACGCTTCTTATTCTTTCCACCAGTACCTGCAGATGGACCCTTTTTTGATTGGCGAATTGCGCCTTTGCGTGATGAATTGCCGGCCATGGTTAACTCTTTTCTCCCATTGACCAACGCGGCCCTTGTGCTGTGTCCTCAATTGTAATTCCTAAAGCGAGTAGTCCATCACGGATGGCATCTGATGCAGCGAAATCCTTACGCTCACGTGCAGCTGCCCTCTCTTTCAATGCCAACTGAATAACTCCATCTAGTGCTGCGCTGACATTTCCTGATGCGCTTTGTGGGTAATTAGTATCAAAGGGATCACAGCCCAGAATCTGCAAAGCACCGCGGATTTCATTGGCATTCTTTGCAATTGCCTTTTTATCACCATCAGTAATTGCTTGGTTTCCAAGACGTAGGTTCTCAGAGATTGAAGCCAATCCTGCTGGCACAGCTAAATCATCATTCATTGCCGCGCAAAAGGCATCGGTAATTGTTGGCTCTGGCTCTGTGCCAAGAAGTTCAACTGAGCGAGTTAAGAAGTTTTCAATACGACGAAATGCCACAGCTGATTCATCGAGGGCTGCCTCTGAGTACTCCAGCATTGAGCGATAGTGCGCACTACCTAAATACCAACGTAGTTCAATTCCACGAACACGCTGCAAGATAGTTTCAACTTGCAAAGTGTTTCCAAGAGATTTACTCATCTTTTCACCGGCTTGTGTAACCCAGGCGTTATGTAACCAACGGTTAGCAAATTTATATCCAGCTGCCTCTGATTGTGCAATCTCATTTTCATGGTGAGGGAAAACTAAATCTAAGCCGCCGCCATGAATATCAAATGCCTCACCAAGATAGGCGTGCGCCATTGCAGAACATTCCAAGTGCCAGCCAGGACGACCTGCTCCCCATGGTGTTGGCCATGATGGATCTCCAGGCTTTGCAGCTTTCCATAGTGCGAAATCGCGTGGATCTTTCTTATATGTTTCATCAGCATCTGCAGCTGGTTGTAGATCATCAAGCTTTTGACCTGAAAGAGTTAAATAGCGCTTCAACTTGCGCACCTCTAAATACACATCACCATTACCTGGGGCATAGGCAGCGCCATTAGCAATAAGTTTTTCCATCAATTCGATCATCTGAGTGATGTGGCCAGTTGCCCGTGGTTCATAGGTAGGTGGCAAAACATTTAAGGAGGCAAAGGCTTGCGTAAAGATGCGCTCATACTTCATGGCAACTGCCCACCATGGTGATTTCTCGTGAACAGCTTTGTGCAAAATCTTGTCATCAATATCTGTGACGTTTCTAATGAAAGTAACGTCATAGCCAGACCAGGTAAGCCAGCGGCGCAAAATATCAAAGTTAACTGCGCTTCGAACATGGCCAATATGTGGATGTGATTGAACCGTTGCACCGCACACATACATAGAGACTTGACCCGGGATCAGTGGCTTAAAAACGCCCACTTCACGGGTTGCTGTGTCATAGAGATTGAGTGCGGACATTTGCTAATTCTACTGCTTAGAAACCAGAGCAGTTGCAATGGCTGCGATGCCTTTGCCTTCACCAGTTAAGCCCATGCCATCAGTTGTCGTTGCAGAGACTGAAACCTGCACGCCACCCAGAGCAGATGAAATCGCTGCAATTGCTTCAGCTCGGCGCTTACCGATCTTTGGACGATTACCAATGATCTGCACACTCACATTAGAAATAGCAAAGCCTTCTTTTTTCACTAGCGCTGCGCACTCTTGCATTAATCGCGTTCCAGAAGCACCTGCATACTCAGGGCGATCAGTTCCAAAATTACTTCCTAAATCTCCTAAACCAGTTGCAGCAAAGAGGGCATCACAAATTGCATGGGCAGCAACATCGCCATCAGAGTGTCCTTCAACGCCTTGCTCATCTGGCCAGTGCAAACCAGCCAGCCACATATCTCTTCCCTCACCAAATGCATGTGCATCAGTTCCAATACCGCTGCGAATCTCTTTGCCTAAACCTAAGTGTGAAAGGGCGGTGTTTAAATCAGCAGGAGTAGTGATTTTTGTTGCTCGCTCTTCACCTCTAATTACTTTTACTTTTCCGCCAGCTGCTTCAATGAGTGCGGCATCATCTGTTGCCTCACTTGCAGATGCGTGTGCATCACGAAGAGCTGAAGTTTTAAAACCTTGTGGAGTTTGAATGCTCACCAGCGTTGCGCGATCAGGAGTTGAAACAACAAAGCCATCGCTATCAGTTACTTTGATTGTGTCCACAACAGCCAAGGCTGGAACCACTGCCACTTCACCGTTCTGGAGTTGGGCAATAACACGGGTTGCTAAATCAGTACTAGCTAGTGCTCTGGCAGCATCGTGAACTAAAACGTAATCACCAGTTGCAACGGCCAGGCCGTTTCTGACACTGGCAGAGCGTGTGGCACCACCTGTAACAACAACAATGCCATCACCGAGTAGTTCACTGATTTGTTTTTCAAAGCCGATAGGGGTGGTGACAATGATTTGATCAGCAACAGGGGCTAAGGATGAAACAGCATGTTCAAGCAGAGTGCGATCTGCTAATTGGATAAGAGCTTTAGGAATGCCTGCGCCAAATCTTTCACCACTGCCAGCGGCAGCGATGATGGCGCTAATAGACATTGTTAGGAAGCGAGAACCTCGTCAAGGATTACTGCAGCCTTTTCTTCATCAGTGCGCTCTGCAAGAGCTAGCTCTGAGATAAGGATCTGCTTCGCCTTGGCGAGCATGCGCTTTTCACCAGCTGATAGACCACGGTCTAAGTCGCGGCGATACAAATCGCGAACAACTTCAGCAACCTTAATAACATCACCTGAGGCGAGCTTTTCTAGGTTTGCCTTGTAACGACGTGACCAGTTAGTTGGCTCTTCTGTGTATGGCTGGCGCAACACGTTAAATACACGGTCTAGGCCAGCAGAATCAACGACATCGCGAACGCCGACAAGATCCACATTTTCTGCAGGAACTCGAACGGTTAAATCGCCTTGAGCAACTTTTAACACTAGGTAGGTCTTTTCCTCACCCTTGATCACGCGAGTTTCAATAGCTTCGATTAATGCAGCCCCGTGATGAGGATAAACAACGGTTTCGCCGACCTTAAATGTCATGTGATGCCCTTCGCTAGAGGGTCAATTCTACCAGCAATATCGCAATGAGAAAACCTGGCTATAACCAGCGTGAAACACTGCTTATATGATGTGAGACAATTGCGCCTATGCGCCGCGTACTAATTGCATTCTTCATTGCAACATTAACCGTCTCACTCAGTGGATGTGGCGCCGGATTAAACGCTGAAACTCGAAATCTCAAGCAAGTTACTGATGGTGTTGAGGCAACAGTAAATACTGACGGTAACAATATTAAGGTAGTTAATCTCCTCGTCGTTGAAACTGCCGAAGGCGCTGGCGTATTAGTGGGAACTCTCGTTAATTCTTTAGATCAAGAAGATGCACTGCTCGGTGTGGCAATCAATGGTCAGATAGCAAGTCTTACTGGAAGCAATGTTTTAGCTAAAAACAAACCAGTTATCTTTGAAGGCCCAAGTGCCAACATTAAGGCTGTTGTGCCAGTACTTGGTGCTAAAGCTGGTCAAAGAGTGCAAGTAACAATGTTCTTTGCCCGTGCCGGTGAAGTGACAGTGCAAGCAATTATTCGTGACCAGCGAGATGACTACGCTGGCATCACTGCTTAAAAACTTACTTCTTTCCCTGGTTAGCAACTGCAGCAATAGCCTCTTTAGCTGCCTCAGGATCTAAATACTCTCCGCCCTTAACAGTTGGTGTTAGATCAGCATTGAGTGTGTATAGGAGTGGAATTCCAGTTGGGATATTTAATCCAGCAATATCAGCATCGCTAATTCCATCGAGGTGCTTAACCAATGCGCGCAGTGAGTTTCCATGGGCAGTCACAAGCACTCGCTTGCCGGCCTTAAGGTCCGGAACAATTGATTCATGCCAGTACGGCAACATGCGCTCAATGACATCTTTAAGGCACTCAGTCTTAGGGGCGCTGATGTCGGCATAGCGCGCATCTTTAGCCTGTGAAAACTCATCATTGTCATCAATAGCAGGTGGTGGCACATCAAAAGAGCGGCGCCATAGCTGGAACTGTTCTTCGCCATATTGAGCAAGAGTCTGGGCTTTATCTTTTCCTTGAAGGGCCCCGTAGTGACGCTCGTTTAATCTCCATGAGCGCTTAACTGGAATCCAGTGACGATCACATGCATCTAAGGCTAACTGAGATGTGTGAATAGCACGGCGTAGTAATGATGTGTGAAGAAGATCTGGAAGTAATCCTCGCTCAGCCAATAGCCCACCACCACGGCGCGCTTCATCTTCACCCTTTGCAGAAAGGCGCACATCGACCCAACCTGTAAAGAGATTCTTGGCATTCCACTCTGATTCTCCGTGGCGCAAAAGGATTAGTTCGTAGCTGCTCATAGCCTCATCCTAAACCAAATGTTTGAAAGCATCTAAATTGGCCAGTGACTCCCCGCGTGAAACGCGCCAAGCCCACTCACGGCGAATTGCATTAGCAAATCCAAGTTCAATAAGTGGATTAAAGGATGAATCAGAGATTTGAAGCACTGATCCCACTAAACGATCAATCTCACGATCAGTAACAGCTGATAGCGGCAAGCGCCCCACAAGGAAAATATCTCGCACTTCATTGATAGCAAAAGCAATTCCATAGAGGGATGCATTCTTTGCCATGCACCATGCATGCACCGCCGCCTCATTGTCATCAGGCTTTCGGATAACGAAGGCGTTAATACTTAAAGAATGATCACCAACTATGAGTGCAAGGTGAGTTTGTAATTTCTTCTCCCCTGGCAATGTAACCAGGAAAGTATGTGCATCTTTGCGCTCAAACTCTAAATCATGAGAATCAAGGAACTCTTCAATAGTAAAACGTGGGTCGATCGCAGCCATTTACTCTCCTGCGATTTTGCGCGCTGCGTTATTTTCAGTAATAACAAGGTCATAAATATCTAGCGTGCCACGGGCCGTTGTGTCCCAACCAAAGTGGGATGCATGCTCAATGGCACCCATTGATAAAAGCACGCGGCGCTGTGGTTCAAGTAAAAGACGCGCAATAACTGAAGACCAGGCCTTTGCATCATGGCCATCAACTAGAACACCAGAAATACCATCGGCCACTGCGGTGCGAAGGCCGCCAACAGCTGTTGCAACTACTGGTGTGCCACAGGCCTGTGCTTCAAGTGCAACTAAACCAAAGCTTTCTGAATAACTAGGAACGCATACTAAATCTGCTGCGCGATACCACTGTGGCAGATCAGCACGTTGTGTGGGAGGCATGAACCTCACAACATCATCTATTCCAAGCCATGTAGTTAACTCCTGCAAACGCTCTACTTCTTCAGTATTAGCACCCGAAGCTCCGCCAATAATGTTGATAACTAACTTGGGGCGAAGATGTGGTGAGTGCTTAACAAGTTCAGATGTTGCACGGATCAAAACTTCAGGACCCTTATGTGGCTGAATGCGACCCACAAAGCTCACAACTAAAGCATCTGCATCTATTCCAACAAACTCACGGGCTCCTACTTTTCCTTCTCCTGGGGTGAATGTGTAGAGATCAACACCCGGTGTAACAACATGGACGATATCTGGACAGGCATCATAGAGTGAAACAAGGCTGGCAGCTTCAGCATCAGTGTTAGCAACCAGGGCCTGTGCTGCAGCAACCACTTGAGTCTCACCCTGCACGCGAATCATTGGCTCTGGGCTTTCACCTTCAGCTAAGTTCAAATTCTTCACTCGTGCCATTGTGTGCATGGTGTGAACAAGTGGAATACCTAGCTCTTTAGATGCAGCCATAGCTACTTTGCCAGAGATCCAGTAATGAGAATGGATAACGTCGTAGTTTTCTTCTTTAAGAATACGTAAGAACTCTTTAGATAAACCATTGATGTGGGCAGGTAGTTCTTCTTTAGTTAACGCCCCGTGACCACAGGCAAAGTGTCGAACGCGCACACCTTTAGAGATTTCAACAATCTCTGCTTGATCAGGATTAGTTCTGCGAGTGAAGATATCTACTTCCACACCCATGGCAGCCATGCGCTGGGCAGCTTCAACAACATAGATGTTCATGCCACCAGCATCACCAATACCTGGTTGATCCAGAGGTGATGTGTGCACCATCAAGGTTGCAATGCGCCCGTTCATGCTTTAAGGGTACGGGCAATTAGAAGGTTGCGCGAATGCTCCCCACGCTCTTGCCTCCACCGTATGTACTTTCTTCGACCTCGCCCGCTTCCACGCCAAGAATCTTTAGCGCAGCTGCAGTAACTGCAGGCAATGCCCGCGAAGTTCCATCACTGATCTTGATGGCTAATGTGCGCCCATCTGGCATTGATGCAACATTGAAACCTTCTGCGCCATCTTTCATAAACAGACCTTCAATGTTTTGCATCATTCTCGTTGCAAGACGACCTTGACCTGAAACCATTTCTGGAAACTCTCTACAAGCTGCCGCAACGCTTTGGTGCACAGGATCAGTTGAAATAGTTAATTGACGAACTGCTCTTGCTAAACCAAGCAGAGAAAACATAAATAGCGGAGCCCCACAACCATCAACGGTGGTGTTACTAATTCTTTCACCACTCATCATCTCTACTTCTTTAGCAATAGCTAATTGCAGTGGATGCTCTGGGCTCAAATAAGAATCAATAGGCCAACCATTGATATGACACGTCAGAATCATTCCTGAATGCTTACCGCTGCAGTTCATGGCAAGTCGTGTGGGCTGCGCCGTTCTGCGCAGCTCTTCATCTAATGGTCTATCCATCACACATTGCAGTGAATGCTCATCTAAATCAGCCTTTGCCAATATGGCGAGCGCTCCGCTTTGGTGCATCTGTGTGCCAGCATGGGAAGCGCACACCAGAGCCAATAAACGTGGTTCTAAATCAAGGCCTGCGCGCACCATCGCTGATGCTTGAATAGATTTAAGTGAAGAGCGTGAATACATAGGCAGAGTTGGATCGCCTTTTTGAAAAGCGATTGAGCCATCAGCATTTAAAACAACAACGTGGCCTGCATGAACAGATTCCACTTTCCCGCCTCGTGTTACTTCGGCTAGGACTTCACCTAACATCATTCGGCTGAACGTGGCAGAGATGACCACACATGTGCTTGGAGCTCTTGTCCCTCAGCTGCCATGTCATAGGCATAAAAGAGTTCACCAGCAACAAGACCATAGAGGCGAACACCTGCTGTAACAATCTTGGCAGAAGGCGCGGAATAGCCCTGATCCATTACTAATTGAATCTTGGGACCATCAAAGGTTCCAACCCAACCTTCAGTAATTCCAGTTGAATGTGAAATCAATACCTCTAAAACATTATTAGGTTGCACGCGCCAAAAACCTACTTCAGATGCACCCGGGCGAACTATCTCTCCATCAGCATCTAATATCCATGAGCGAGAGAAGTAATTGAGAAAATTACGTCCATCATGATTAAAGACAACTTCATGGGCAAACTCAAAGCCTTCGATATTTGGATACTCACCACGGCCCTTGCCGCGCCATGTGCCAACTAGCCAGGCAAGTGGATTTAAATCTGGATGCAATCCTTCAGGGATTGTGAAAACCATTTATGGACGTCCTCTAAATTTGGGCGAGCGTCTGGCCTGTGATTGACGTCCGCGAAATGCGTAAAAGATGAGCGCGATACCAAAAGCGATGGCCACTAAGCCAAGGATTACTGAGGTAAGAAGCTCCACGCGCTAAAGCGTAGCGGTTAAACAATAGGTTGCTGCGCTGCTGCAATTCCATCAACGCTTAGCGTGGCATCCAACGGTGTATTTCGCTTCACGATAGCAAGGGCAATAGTGCCCAGTTCATGGTGTCTTGCCACAGTGCCAATAAAACCAACTACAACGCCATCATTTTCAATCTTTGTCCCGGTTGCTGGAAATCCCACATCACTGCCATCGAGGTGGAGCATGGTTAATCTGCGAGGCGGATTACCTAAGTTAAATACCTTGGCCACAGTTTCTTGTCCCCGGTAGCAACCCTTATTCATATGCACAGCGCCATTTAAGACACCGATCTCATTAGGAATTGTTTTGTGATCAGTTTCAAAACCAATACGTGGACGTCCTGCAGCAACGCGCTCGGCATCAAGTGCCCATGTGCCCACTTGTGTAGCCACAGCGTTAAAAGCCTGTGCCATCTGCGCAACTTCTGCTCTTGGCACTAATGCAAAAGGTCCACCAATATCTGTTGTTGCACCTGGTGCGCGAAGAACAGCAAACTCACTTGTTGCATCCCGCACATCTACCTTGAGCATGAATCTCATTTTGCTCAGGTATGCAACCAAAGCCTCTGCATAGCTGGCATCCAGTACAAGAAAAGTGGTTGTTCCATCATCAACTAAGTTGAATTGATACTCAACGTGGCCCTGTGGATCCAAAATCATTGCAGGCTTCCAGATACCAGCCTGAAGATCTGTTAAAAACTGTGTTGTTAAATCATGCAACCACTTCAGGCGATCTTCGCCATCAACTGCAATGACTGAAAGATGTGAAAGATCTGCCCAGGCAGTTCCTGCCTCGATAGCTCTTTGTTCTTTTACTGGTTCACCAAAATGCCAAATTGCGCCTTTATCAGGACCATCTTCAACTAATACCGCACTCATTGACAGTTAGAGCAGGTTCCATAGATTGCAAAGTGTGAAACATCTGTCTTAAAACCATAGTCATCTGAGAGTGCGTTAACAAAAGTAGAAGCAACATCTAATGGTGCATCTCCTACAGCCTCACACTTTCCACACACTAAGTGCAGATGGGTCAGCTCTTCAGCTGCGTGATAAGTAGCACCGCCATGGCCTAGGTGAGTGTGTTGAACTAAACCAACATTTTCTAGAGTTTCTAGGTTGCGATAGACAGTTGAAAGATTAATTCCTGGATGGGTCAGACGTACCTTCTCTGCCACTTCTTCAGGGGTTGAATGCCCAAGTGCGCGCACAGCAGCAAGGACTAGTTCACGTTGTGGTGTTAAACGTAATCCTTTATCGCGCAGTTCGTGCTTATCAGCCATGTGCATACCTTACTTTGTCTTAGATTACTTTGCGCACCTGGGCTTAAAAACCCCCCGGTAACTACGCCCAGGTGCGCCAAAGTATCTTTTTAAAGGCTTAACGCTAGAGACGTTAAGAGGCTTGTGGTTTTCTTGCGCGCAGGAGCAACAAATACATCTCGCAACCTAGGCAGAAGTTAAATGCAGCGTTAAGGAAGGCTGCTGCAAGTGCAAATGAAACGGCAACTACAAAGAGTCCAGAGATTCCGCTAATTGATCCAGCGATTGCAACGAGTGCAAATATCAGGCCAACACTTTGTGCAAACTGCGGTGGGCGCACATCTTCGGTAATGACTGCGCTCTTTAAACGTGGCTTAACAATGTTTTTGAAGATCAGCGCATAGGGAGTGAACTGTGGACCACGAAAGGCACCGATTGCAAAAACAATTGCCTGCGCAACGATAACCCAGAGGTTAGAAGTTGCTAGGGCGGTCGCTAAAACTGCCGTTGTAATCACTGCGCCAAAACGTGGTCCACGAGCATCAATCACCGTGGATTGCTTAATCTGAGTTTCTTGTGTCATTTCTTATCTCCTTGGTAGACGAATAGTTAATTGTTTAAATGAAAAACAATTACATTCGGCACAAAGAACCAGCCAGGCGACCGTAATCAACGACACGGCGCTTGGTGAAGAAGCTGGCTAATGACATAGTGCAAATAGTAAAGAAGGTAGTTCACTAACGCGAGTTGCGAGTTATTTGCACAAACTATCTAATGGCAGCAAGGGCATTAAGGACTTGTTCACGCTTAGGTGCACCCACAGCCCGCCCCACTTCATTGCCCTTGGAATCAAGGATCAGGGTAGTTGGCGTGCTCAAAATGTTTAATTGACGCACTAGCTCTAAATGATCTTCTGCATCTATATCTATGTGAACAACATCGTCTAGATCTTCAACAACGTTTTCTAGTAGCGCTCTGGTTGCCCGGCATGGTGTGCAAAAGGCTGAAGAGAACTGAACCAGGCTGGCTCTTGAGCCAAGGGGTGCGCCAATCATCTGGGGAGTAATCACACCGGCCCGCTCTTTAGCCTTTACTACGCCCCTTGAGCGCTGATACCAAAAGCCATATGCGCTAGCTAGCGCCAGCACAATAAGGATTGGAAGCAACGATTTCACGAGGGTAGTCTGTACCAATGGCCAAGGTTCTGCTACTTACGAACACTCATGGTGCTAGTGCTGAAGTTTTACCGGCACTTGGTTTGCTCCAGCACAGCGTTCGCATTTTGCCCGCAGAAGCATCTGTTCTAGTAGATGCACCAGAAGTAGATGTTCTCCTCATCGATGCTCGCCGTGAACTACCGGCTGCAAAATCTTTGACCAAGCTCATCACAACAACTGGAATTGGTTGCCCGATCATTGCAATTACTACTGAAGGTGGTCTTTCTGCATTTAATGCAGACTGGGGCATTAGCGATGTCATGCTCGACACTGCTGGACCTGCAGAAGTAGATGCTCGCATCCGTATTGTTTTAGGCAAGCAAGCTGCCTCTGATCTTCACAACGACCCACACAGCGGTGAGATTAGAAGCGGTGATGTTTCAATTGATGAATCCACATACACCGCCCGCCTTAAGGGTGAAGTTCTTGATCTAACTTTTAAAGAGTTTGAACTACTCAAATACTTAGCTCAGCACCCAGGCCGAGTCTTTACACGCGCTCAACTTTTGCAAGAGATCTGGGGCTATGACTACTTCGGTGGCACACGCACCGTTGACGTTCACATCCGTCGCCTTCGCTCAAAGCTAGGTCCTGAGTTTGAAGCAATCATTGGAACCGTTAGAAATGTGGGATATCGCTTCACTGTCGATGCATAAACTATGCGTCATATTCTAAAACTCCATCGCGATCTCACCAGCGATTCACTTCCGCAACGCACACACGACTACACCATCGAAACATTCAACACCGCTACCCATAAACAACAATGGCTAGATTTAAACAATCACATCTTTGCCCACCACCCAGATCAAGGTAATTGGGCAATGGCAGATCTAGATAACAGAATTAAAGAGGACTGGTTTGATCCCCAAGGTTTCTTTCTTGCAACCGAAAAAGGAGTAATTGAAGGCTTTGTCTGGACCAAGATTCACCAAGATCTAGTTAATCAAGATCCAGTCGGTGAGCTCTATGTTGTTGGCACAGCCCCTGCCCACCACGGCCGCGGCATAGCACGAGCACTCTCGGTTGAGGCTATTAACTACTTTGTTACTAAGGGTTTAAAGCATGCGATGTTATATGTCGATGCTGATAATGAAAAAGGATTAAAGCTCTATCAATCGTTAGGGTTTAACTAAAGTCACTCTGAGTAATTATGTTTTCCACTACTATTTCCCCAAAGCCCAAGAGAGATCCCTAGCGAAAGCTATATCGCTTGGGCCTTCTTCTTTTCATGTACAAGAAAAAAGGAGCCAGGGGAACTGGCTCCTTTTTTACTTTCTCAACTCTTTTTAAGGACGAGCTGGTTTCACTGGCTTGGCAGGAATTCCTGCTCTAGCAGTTGCCACCGCGGCTTTCAAAGCATCGCGTGCAGCTTTCTTAGCTTCAGGTGTTGTTGCGCCAGAACGTGCAGCTTCAAAGGTAGCTCTTGCGGATTCAATCGCTGGCTTTGCAGTTGCAACTGCAGCTTGACGTGCTGTTTGTGCAGATTTAAATGCTGCGCGAGCTGCATCGAATGCTGCTTTTTGTTCTGGTGTTAATGCCACTTTCTTCACTACTGGTGTAGTTGGTTCAGCAGCTTGTGCCCCCGAGACACCCACAAGTGCAAAGAGTCCTGCAGTAGTTGCCACTGCAACAATGCGCTTTAACTTGATCATGAAATCCCCTCATCTCTTCCACAACCTCTTGCGGATAAGTGAAAAATAGAACAAAACTCTGTGGTCAAGCTCTGGCACTCTTGTGAGTTGTTTGTGAAAAAACCTACGCAGTAAGCTCTTTTAAGCCTGCAATGAGGCGATCCACATCATCCCTCGTTGAGTATGGCGCTAAGCCTGCGCGCAGCGCGCCAGCATCACCTAAGCCAAGTGCTCTTGAGACCTCTAGGGCATAGAAGTTAGAGGCAGGAAGAGTGATGCTTTTTTGCGCCATAGCTTTATAGATATCAACGCTGTCATGGCCTGCAAAAGAGAAATAGATTGTTGGTGTGCGGTGCTTTGCTTTTCCATACAAAGTTACTCCGGATAATGATGCAACAGAGCTCTCTAGATACTCCAGAAGTTCATCTTCATATTTTTCTAGCGCGTTCATAGAGTTAACGATCTTCTCGCGTCTAGTAACACCATTACCTGGTGCCATCTCGGCAATAAAGTTCACTGCTGCAATACATCCAGCCATGAGCTCATAGGGCAATGTGCCGAACTCAAAGCGCTCTGGGACGATATTGGTTGCAGGCAATAACTTGTCATTAGACAGAGTCTCTAGAAGTGCTGGAGAGGCTGCTAGGGCCGCACAGTGTGGTCCCATTAACTTATAGAAAGAGAAACCAAAGAAATCTGCGCCAATATCTTTAACACTAATTGCTGCATGTGGTGTTAAGTGCACGCCATCAACATAGAACAGCGCTCCCACCTTGTGCACAGCAGCCCCAATAGCCTTTAAATCAGGTCTAGTACCAATGGTGTTACCAGCACCTGTTATTGCAACAAGCTTTGTCTTAGACGATAAAACCGCTTCGACTGCGCCCACGCTAATCTCAGTTGTCTTGGTATCTAGCTCTGCCCAACGAATCGTTGCCCCAACAGCCTCTGCTGCTTGAATCCATGGACGAACATTTGAATCATGATCTAGGCGTGAGACAACTACTTCATCCCCTGGTCCCCAGTTCTTCGCCAGTGTGCGAGAGAAGTCATATGTGAGTTGTGTCCATGAGCGTCCATAGACAACACCACGTGGATCAACATCGATGAGATCACCGACTGCTTCTCTAAAGCCCACCACATACTCTTCAGCGTTCTTCTCACTCTCGGTATTGGTATTTCGATTAGAGATCGGCTTAGTAATTGCGTGAGCAATTGCTGCTCCAACGACTAACGGAACTTGAGATCCCCCAGGGCCACAAAAGAATGCAAGGCCGGTGTTAAGTGAAGGAAAGTGGGAGCGGATCTTGTGGACGTCGTATGTCATGCGGAGCAGGTTATCAGCAAGGCTCTAATTACTTAAGCCTTCTTTTTATAGCCAGCTGGGCACTTGGGCTTAACACCTGTGACTTTCTTTGTTGTCTTTCCTTTAACGCAGGTAATCGTTGTTTTCTTGGCGGTAGTTGTTGGTTTAGCAACGACAGGTACAGGTGTTGGTGAAGGTGTTTCTGTGACTGTCGGTGTTGGAGTTGGTGTTGCACTCACTGTTGGGGTTGGTGTTGGAGTAGGAGTAGCAACAGCTTCTTTCCATGTGAGCACCGCGCGCTTGAGAATGTAATTGCGATTAACAATCATGCCTGGTTCAGAAGAAACATAGTAAATACGCCAGGTATTTGTGCCTGTCTCATAACCAGTTGGATCAAGTGCTGATTCACTGCTACCTGAAATAGGAGTGGGATGGACATCCCACGTTAATCCATCTTTTGATGTGGCCATATACAAATACTGTGTTCCAGCACCTGGTCCAGTAGATGTCATCATCACCCAGTCACCATCAACTGCTCGCAAGATATCTGTATCAACATAACCGCCTGTTAATCGAACTCCTGCATCACGCACAAAAGAGCTAGCAGTTGTGTCAGTTGATGTCGCACTGACTATAGATTCAGGCAACCCAGGCTTGCCAGTTGCTTTATCTGAAAGCACCCAATAGACCCGCACGCGTCCATCTGGAAGCAGCACAGCATCTGGAACTCCCCAAGCCTTTTCATTTTGAGAAACACTTGATCCAGCAACGTTTAACTCAGATGTTGTTCCATGAGCCAATGAGCTACCTGTGATGGTTGCAAACATGATTCTTTTCCCACTAGGACCCATTTCAACGAAAAACACTTTGCGTGTTCCATCTTTAAGGGTCACAACTGTTGCATCAGAGCCAAAGCGTGAGGAGAGAGTTTGGCGGGTACAGGTGCCTGCTTCTGTGCAATCAACAACCATGATGGGATCTGGAAGTGCATCAGGGGATGCAAACCACAATCGATCTAAACCTGTACTTGTTTTTTCAACGTAAGGGCTAACGCCTTTGAGATTTAGATTCACGCTCTCAGTTGTAAGAGTCCAAGTTCCACCGCTTATCTGAGCAGTTGCTGGAGAAACTAATACGCCTGCGGACAGGGCATAGGCTGCAATAAGAGCTACGTAGCGCTTCATTGTCCAAGTGTGAAGCAGGGTTAATTAACTCGTCAATAGGTTATTGGACGAGTTCTGCACACATCGCCCTAAAGGCATGCGTATGGGCATCCACATCAGCCTCACTGGTGTCTGGACACATCAGCGCCATGTTATGGAAAGGCGTAATCAAAAAGCCATCATTGAGCATGCGCAAGTGAATGTATTGCTCTAGTTCAAAATCTCCAGCGTTATTAGCATCAGCCCCAGTTACTGGGGCGCTTTTGCCAAACATGTATTCACCACGTGCACCTAAGCGATTACAGGTCCATGGCAAATCAAACTCTTTGATAGCTGCGTCCACACCATCAGACCAGCGTGTGCCAAGTTGGATCATGTGATCAAAGTTCTTTTGAGTAAGAACTTCACTTAAAGTGGCTCTCATAGATGCTAGAGAAAGAGCATTACCGGCCAACGTTCCACCAATGCCACCCGTATCAATGATTTCAAGCTCCACCATGCGCTTAATGTCATCAGCGATTTTGTGAGTCATTCCAAAAGTTCCTGTTGGTATGCCACCTGCAATTGCTTTACCAATAGTTAAAAAGTCTGGCTTTAAGCCACGATCTGCCGTCATTCCACCTGGGCCAACGGAGATCGTATGTGTCTCATCAATAATCAAGATGGTGCCGTATTTCTTAGCTAGCTCTTGCACTGCCTCCAAATAACCTGCTTGTGGCAAAACAATTCCCACATTAGTCATTGCAGGCTCCATCAAGATAGCTGCAACATCCCCGTGAGCTAAAGCTTTTTCCATCCCTGCAATGTCATTGAACTCCACAACCCGAGTTGTTTGATCCAGTGCAACTGGTGCTCCAATGTTTCCTTCTCGGGCAACTGTGTTGCCAAGAGAATCTAGCGTTGCAAAGGTTTCATCTACTGAGCCGTGATAACAACGATCAATAACTACGATCTTTGAACGTCCTGTAATCATGCGGCTATAGCGAATCACGTGGCGGTTAGCATCGGTGGCAGAGACTGTGAACTGCCAGAGCGGTAAAGAAAAGCGCGCAGCAAGCTCGCCTGAGACAATGGCAGCATCTTGTGTTGGCAGCATTGCTGTGATGCCTTTGCCCACTTGTTCACGAATAGCTGCAACTGTTGCATCAGGTGAGTGCCCAGTCATTGATCCTGTATCACCTAAACAAAAATCAATATAGGTATTGCCATCCACATCGCTAAAGCGTGCTCCTTTAGCTTCCTTTACAAAGACTGGATAAGCACCTGGCCACTTAGCCATCCACGACATTGGCACACCGCCAGGCATGTTCTTTTGCCCAGCTTTAAACATCTCTCCTGATTTAGGGTGTAGTGCAAGAAAGCGTGCATCTTCTTTTGCACGCAAAGTAGCTAAACGCTCACGATTAATCATGTTCGTAGTCTATTCAAGTGATTCAAAAACAAATAAAGCTTCGATGTAGTTCTCACCACTAATACCTAGGTTTTGCGCATCAGGGGGCGCTGTCTGAGGCTCTAAACACACACCTTCACTATCTTCTGTGTAAACAACCCACCAAGGTGCATCGCACTCAATAGAAATCCTTGCCACATCTTCCCAAACAACTGCTGGCGTGCCTTTAATGCCAGTAAAGGCATCATCCCAAGGCTGGGGCGTTGGCGCACTTCTCTTTCCTGTTGGTATTCCATCACTGCCACGAATAAGCATCTCTGTGGCTGCAAACTCAATCTCAGCACTGCCCCCACGATCTAAATCTCTAGCAAACCAGGGATGAAAACCCATCCAAGCAGGTAGGCCGCAACCATTAGGTTCATATTCAAGTGACCAACGAATTGCATCATCTAAAACCTCTATAGATTGCTCAACAGTTGCACCGTTATATGGCGCTGGCAGATGAAGCAGTGATCTACCAGGACCAATCTCTTGCCAAGAAGAGATAAGCCCAAACCCATGCAGCGCATGGGGTGGATCAATTGTTGCTGGTAGTTGAAACTCTTGTCCGCTTGCATCTTTAATCAAACCTTCATTAATGCGACCAGCCCACGGCGCCATCGCATACCAACCAGAAGTATGCACTTGTCCTCTAAAGGGCACAGCAAATTCATTATCGCGCCACTTTAGTGAGGTAATACGAGCACCATTGTCATTATCAATCGCAATCTGAAACTCCGCATCATCAATAAACTCCATTTACTTCTCCATTGCATCTACTAATTCGTGCGCTCGTGGAGGTTGTGCGCCAGCACGTGAACAAGTAATACCAGCAGCAATTGCTGCTTTGTGTAACAAAGCATTTAGAACCTGACCCTGCAAACCATGCACGGAATGCTTAATAATGCCCTCCACAACAATTGCGCCAACAGTGTCACCTGCACCCACCGTGTCCACAACGTCCACCTTCACACCATCTACTTCTTCCATGCCGTTGGCTGTGAAGCCAATAAGCCCCTTTGCACCGCGTGTAATAACCACGCAGCTCACTCCCGCTTCAATCCAGCGATGAGCAACAACATCTAAAGATTCACTTGGATAAAGCCATGCAATGTCATCATCACTCACTTTCACAACAGAAGAAATACTGACCCATTTCTCAACAGCAGCAGCGTATTTAGCTCTATCTGCCATAACAGAAGGGCGAATATTGGGATCAAAGACAATCGGTGCAAATTCGCCTACTTTAACTGCCCAATCAAAGAGAACGCTTGCCCCAGGCTCAATGATTGTTACGAGTGTTCCTATGTGTAATACAGAAGGCTTTAAACGCTCAGGATCAGGCAGCCAAGAGGAATTGAAATCAAAAGTAGCGGTGCCATTGATAAGAAACTCATATGAAGCAGAGCCCTTTGAATCTAAAGTAACGGTTGCCGCGCAGGTGGGTTTATCACTTGTAAGAGATAGTCCTAATCCCACACCATCTCTGTTCAATTCCTTTTTTGCACTCACACCGTAGGCATCAGTTGAAATACCGTCAATAAAATCAACTTCGTATCCTAAGCGCGCGAGCGCTTTGGCAGTATTTGCTGGTCCACCGCCGACTACAGGACCTGTTGGCAAAATATCTATTAGTACTTCACCACACACCCAGATGCTCACGGTAGTTCGCCTTTGCGAGCTAAAAACTCAGTGAGTACTTCCACGCCCAACAAGTGATCTTGCACCTGAGGCAAACCACTAATCAACAAAATTCCCATGCAACCAAAACCTGCAACGTTAAGTGGCAGGCCACCGCCGTGAATCGCATGAGTCTCTTCTGGTAATCCTTTAGTGGCATACCAATCAATGCCTTGTTCTTCAGCTAATACTCGCTCAAACATTGTTGAGTTACCTGTTGCTAACACAACGCGCGCTTTGCGCGCGATCCATGAATCATTATCAGGAGAGGATCCTGGAAGGGATGCGTGAAAAACAACCCACTCTTTTAATCGCACTTCAACTGCGATGGGCACAGAGCGCTCAAAGCCAAGATCAAGTGCGATCTCGCCAATTTCTATTGCCTCTTTTTGGGACAGGGAAGGAAGTTCTAAGGTTTTAGCCTCTAGAGCCAACCCTGCACTTGTGAACCCGCCCGTTGTTTCGACCACGCGCTAATTGTGCCTTACTGTGCGTGCATGATCACTATCCCAGAAACCGACCTCGTAGTTCATCCGCTGTGCCTTGGCAGCAACATCTTTGGCTCCAATGCCGATGAAGCCCAGTCCCATGCAGTGATGGATGCCTATAGCGCACATGCCGGTAACTTCATCGACACTGCCGATATGTATAACCAGTGGGTAGAAGGGCATGTGGGTGGTGAATCAGAATCAGTTATTGGATCGTGGATGAAAAAGTGCAACAACCGCCAATCAATGGTTATTGCTACCAAAGTCTCAAAGATGGATAAAAGACCAGGGCTATCTGCAAAGAACATCTTTGCAGCCTGTGAAGAATCTTTAAATCGTCTTCAAACAGATTACATCGATCTTTACTACAGCCACGCAGATGATGAGACTGTTGCGTTGGAAGAAACTCTGGGTGCTTATGCCCAGCTCATCGCGCAAGGCAAAGTCCGCTACATCGCTGCCTCTAACTTCACACCAGCACGCCTGCGTGAATCAATAAAGTTCAGTGAAGATAACAACATCCCCGCATATGTTGCCGTTCAAGATCTCTATAACCTCGTTGATAGAAAAACCTATGAAGGTGAAATGTCACAAGCTGTTTCAGATCTTGGAATCTCCAATATTCCTTTCTATGGCATCGCTAGAGGATTCCTCACAGGCAAATACCGCCCAGGTGTTACTGAAGTTGATTCAAAGCGAGCAGCTGGTGCCCGAGAATATGCAACTGATAAGAACTACGCAGTGCTTACTGTTATGGATGAAGTTGCAAAGAACCACAACGCATCACTGGCAGCCGTTGCACTTGCCTGGCTTCGTGCTCAACCAAGCGTGAGTGTTCCTATTGCATCGGCTAGAACTGTGGAACAGGTGGAAGAGATTATTCAGGTGGTGGAGTTGAGTAAGGAAGAAGTGGAAAAGCTGAATGGGGTTTCTGCTTAGTCACTGGAAGGAATACGCCAGAACCACACAAAAGCACCTAACCAATAAAGACCAGCTAGAACCACACCTGGTGTGCCAAGGGTGGTGCTGTAGAAATAAACAACTAAAGCAATCCCAACAAAGCTAGCCTGCATACCCCACAGGCAAAAAGCAGTGTTTGTTTTGCTAATTCCTTTGCGCATTAAGCGATGGGATAAATGATCTTTGCCGCCAGTAAATGGGGATATGCCACGTCGTATTCGTGAAAAGACAACTATGCACGTGTCCAAAATAGGAACTGCAAGCAAGATAGGCAAAATAGCTAAAGAGTTGATTTGCGGTGAGATTCCGGGATCAAGGCGAATCGTTAAAACAGCAACCAAAACTCCGAGGAAAAGAGCTCCAGCATCACCCATATAAATCTTGGCAGGAGATTTGTTCCATAGTAAGAAGCCCACAGTTGCACCACATGTAACACAAGCTAGGGCAGTGATAAGTTCTTGACCTTGATTAGCTGCAATAAGTGCAATACCAAAAGTTGAAACAGCAACAGTGCCAGCAGCACCGCCATCTAAATTGTCAAAGAAGTTAATTGAGTTGCATATTGCAACTATCCAAATAATGGTTATAACGTTATTGAGTAATTGATTAGCAGATGGCATAGGGTTGAGTTCAGCGTTGAGCATAAAGATTGCCACAAGAATTGCAACTACGGTTTGTGCGATTAATCTAGGCAGGGCTGGTAGGCCTTTGATGTCATCAATTAAACCCATTAAACCTAAAACCGCTGCTGGAAGAAGTGCGTATGTGATTAAAGGAAAGTTTGTTTTTGTGTTATCAGAATAATAAATTGCACCATAGGTAACAATGATGATGCTGAGCGCAATTGCCACTCCACCTAAATATGGAACCGGCTCTTTTTGGGTCTTGCGCTCCATGTTGGGTAGATCCATCACACTGAGTTTGATTGCTAAGGCTCGAACTGGCCAGGTTAAAAGACCGGCGAGCACAAATGCGGATACACCAAGAATCACAAACTGTATTGAGGTAATACTCACGGGGATGAGTATATGACGGGGTTTTAGCCCTTAAGGCGAGAGGCCATCGTGGCGGCAACTTTCAGCCACTTTGCCACCTGAGCATCGCTAAAGCCCTCAGTATTCATCACATAAAGGCCTGTAAACATGTCCCCATTGAATTGATAGAAACCTAGAAGAGTTCTACCCCGTACACCTGAATCGATATTTGTATACACAAATACTCGATTAGATTCGCCCATAACACCAGCTGGAATATTTGTTAAGGTTTTAAATTCATAGGGGACTAGCGCTCCAGTTGGATCCTTATATCCCTTTTCACTTTGGCACTGAGCTAGAACCTTTACTAACTCCTTTTGCGCGGCAGCGGCAGCTGCAGCTGATGAATAGCGCACTACTTCTGATGAAAGAAAAGCAAATGTGCTGCCTTCTTTTGTGGCAGCAACCTGGCGGCGCTCTACGCGCTCTTTCTCTGAAAGATACACACCATTACATAAATCTAACGATGGATCTTCAAGAGTAGTTCCTCTGCCCATAGGCAGCACAGTCCACTCTTGGCTGAAATCACTTGCGCGGAATCCAAACTTTGCCAGCTTTATTTGCTTCTCATCACTAAGGGAAGGATCACTAATTGCAGGTGCGCGATCGAGATCCTTTAAAGAACCAAGTGTGGTTGTGAAGGAAGATAGGCCAATTAAGACAAAGTTTGAACCTGTTACACGCACAACTTTTTTACTTGGCCCAACATCAATAGTTGCACCAATGCGCAGCTTGGCAACCTTGCTATCTGCAACTGTGGCAACGGTTTTATTACCCACAGACACTGTGGCAGCACCAGTTCCCATCAAAACATCGTTTTTGCCAGAGATGGTCAATGATGCCGTGCACTTACCAACGCACTTAATGGCACCTGTCCCATAAGCAGCCCCTGCTGGGCTCCACTTACCAGTCTTTGAACTCTTATCACCTGCAACTAACTTACCTGTCACAGATAGATCGCCAGCCTTGCCGTTACCTAAGCAATCAAAAACTTGAGCCAAACCAGTAACAGTTGCTCCAGCTGCAACCTTTATGACAGGTGCGTTTTTAACGGAAGAGCTCTGAATAACCAAACCATCTTCATCAACAACATTCACCTGACAGATTCCACTGCCAGCATCAGTTGCACCCTTCCAGGTGAGTGAGAGCTCATTTGCCGCCGCCCCAGTTAAGACAAAATCATTGGTGACTACAGGATCTGCGCGATCGATTACAACTTTTTGCGACGTTGACCAATCACTTTTATTTCCCACAATATCGATTGAGCGCATTGCAAATGAGTAAGTGCCTTCAGGAAGATCTCTTAGGTAAAAAGTCTTCGGTGCAATAAAGGGAGACAAATATGTTGGCAACCAACCATCGATATCTGAAGCTTTAAGTGTTTGCACAACACCATCAATCTGACCTTCAAAGCCAACAATCGCTGTGTCTGCATCTTCCCCACCTGGTCCGAGAATGACCATGTTAGGAGAGCTCCACTGTGCAACTGGAATCACGTTTGGCACTGGAGGAGGTGTTGTGTCAGCTTTCTTTGTAATGGTGACAACAGCGCCAGTCTCTGAAGCAACCGCGCTAAAGGAGACGTTGCCAGAGTAAGTCTTTGCAGTCAGCGCAGTCATAGAACCACCAACAGAGCGTGAATCTTTGTATTGATATGTATCTAGGTTAAGCATCCACACATCAGTGCCTAAAACTGAGCCAAATTCAGCTGCTTCAGCATCTTCTGGGTTAGGTGAGACAATGGCTGAAATTGGCGGAGGATCAAGGCGATAAATAGCAAGGCCTGGCTTATATCCAACGCCATCTGTCTTGCGTCGGTACTCAATCCAATATGCAGCCCTGCCATCACGAATAAAGACTGCCTTAATTCCATTAGCAAAATCACTCGGTGCAAGGTTAATAACCTCAGATTGCCACACCTGTTTAATCTGAGAGTCATCTATATATCCCATACGCCACTGGTGGTAAGTATTAAGTGGTGATGTTGTATCAATATTGCCCATCACATCAATAGTTCCGCCGTATTCAACACCCTTACAGGTCTCACCCCACGGTCCATCGTATGCAGCGTTATCGCATCTTAAAAAGTTTGAGTGACCCAAACCAAAGTTATGGCCAAGCTCGTGTGTAATAACAAATGAAGAAGCGCTGTCATGCAAAATTAATGTACCACTCTTGCTCTTTGCACCACCCAACTGAGCACGACCAGACCAAACACACCCAGCCTTTGGCGCAACTACAACTAAGTAGCGCTCTGAGTAATCTGTAATTCCCAAACGTGAATACGCTTCTGGGCGAATCGATCTCATGAACTCAGATGATGCAAATCCAATACATGCCATTTTTGAAACCAAGGTGATTTGGGTTTCTAAAACCTTGCCAGTCTTAAAAGAGACAGTGCGATCCTTGGTGTCTCCAAACATCGTCGTGTACTTTTTCCAGTCAGCGTTCACTTCGGTATCTATAACTGAAGCAACCTTCTTGGCATCACCAGCAGGTGCTGGCGCTCCTGCCCAAGTAACCTCAACAACATCGATGACACGCTCATCAACTGCATATGCAGGTGCTAAACCAATTGATACAAATCCAAAAACTGCTGCGAAAATTAAGATCAACCGATTTCGTAGCTGGCTTTGCGGGGACATAGTGAGCATCCTAAATCTCCCACGAACTTTCTTCATGTCGAGTCACAGCAAATACCCGATAAAGCGCCAATTCAGGCTGCCCAAACCATTTCACAGACTACTCACCGCCAACGATGACCGCAGTTGCCATGGAATCACAGAGCCAACCCAAAGGACCAGTCATAGTTGGGCTCTGCCAAATAATGGCGCCTCCCAGTCGGTGCCAGCCGATGAATGCTTATAGATACGCGTTGGCTGGGTCATGGACCTATTAGAACGCAGAAGGCTGAGAACTAACTGAGGAAAAACAAGCAAATTTCTATATTTGCTTGTTTTTCGGATCTAGTTCTCTCATTTTTGCCTTAATCTCAGCAGTTTGAGCATCTGGCACCTCCGGAAACTCACTTAGTAATCGCCAAAGAATGTAACTATCTGGGAAGTTTTTCAAGCCAACCTCAAGCACATCTAATGCCTCTTTATCGAATTTATTGTTTTTAAGGACTGATGCAACTTGATATATTCTGAATGGTTCTAAAGGAATCAATTTCGCAGAATTCGCAATCCTATCAACTTGACCGCTCTCAAGTGCTGACCTAAATTTTATTGATGAAATCATAGGTTGTGATCCAACCAAGAAACCTAATGTTCCAGTGATGAATACAATTAAAACATATTTGGGTTGTAATACATTCTTGCTCTTTGTCTTACCAGACTCGTTCTTCTGAGCTTCTTTAGACTTATTCCTGGTTGAAATTTCATAACCGATCAAAAGCCCTGATAAAACCCAGCCGATAAAAACTAGGGCGAGTTGGTTTATGCTAATAAAGCTTTGAACTTGATAGGAAACCCACGCGCCTACTAATGCCGAATGACTTGAATTGAATTTATTTTGACGCATAATTACTCGAATAATTGACAAGGTAGTAAAAGCCATCAAACTAACATAAATACCTAAAAGTAGCAGCCCTCCATTCGATGAAAAGTCAAGAAGGACATTGTGTGCAACATCTGAGACGCTATCAGGACCAAACTCAGTTGCTGCTCGAGAAGTACGCGCACGCCTGAACCAATCTCCATAATTATCCAAACCAACACCCCATAATGGATGCTCTAATGTCATTTTCAAGCCAGCTTCCCAGTAAAAAATTCGGGCTGAAACTGAGCGTTTGTATAAAACATCGCCTAGCGGACCGTAATTAAATACCCCCAACGCAACAAGAGACCCAAAGAAAAGCATAAATACTGTGACAAGGTGGGTAAACTTCTTTTGTCCTATTTCTTTAATGTAAATCCAAATTACGATTGCAACTCCCGCCAAAAGATTCAGGAGCCCTTGTTTGGAGTTGGTCTGATAAATTGTAAAGACTAAGGCCAACAAGAAGATTCCTGCGGATATTTTCGCCTTGCCGGTACCGGTATTAAACATGCTAGTAAAGACTATTACGCCACAAATGCCTAGCAATGCTGATTGAAAATTTGGATTCCCAAGAAAGCCAATTACAGGGCTGAAGATATTATCCCACGGAACTGGATCTAAACCGAGAAACTGAATAACTCCATAGATTGTTGCAATCAGGCCAACCAAATAGAACATCTTGTTAAATTTGATCAATGACTCTTCATTACTAACCAGTGCCGCAGAAAAAAGAATGACTGAGAGTGAAATATATGTCAGAAGCCCAGTGTTTCTTCCAAAGGTTCCATAAAATTGTAATCCTAAATTGGCTTTTGAAAAGATAAAAACCATAAGTAAATCTAGGTTGAATACTGACAATAAACCTAAGGTTACCCTGAAGCTTGAGAATTCGATTGAGCTTCTTGCCGCAATCAGAATTCCGAAAATAACAAAAGCTACTACTACCAAAACAGCGAGTTGCGGGGTATTAATTGGATCAATAGCCGAATATGGGAGAATTGAGATTGGAATTAAGATTAGGCCTGCAAGTATTATCTTTGTGAGTAATTCCCGGATACTTTGGTCGAGCACTTTCCAATTGTAGTCCGGAAATGACGCTGGCAATGGATTGCTTCCTTTTTCAGCCTATGAAAATTCACTTTCCTTCTGTTTTTAAAGCCGAAACCCGGCCCCCACCTAAGTGGGAACCGGGTTTCGGTTCTAGATCTTTATCAGATCAAAGGGGGCTTACGCCTTTACCTTCTTCTGGATCTTGATTACTAGGTTTGTCAACGCTGTCAACTGGGACTTTAGACCAGAGATCAGTGAGGCAACCTGAGCAGATAGTGCAGCTACTGCATCTGCAGCATCTTGTGCTGCAGCTGTTGCTGCATCTGCTGCTTCTGCTGCAGCATTCGCTGCATCAGTTGCTGCATTTGCTGCATCAGTTGCTTCTGCTGCTGCATCAGTTGCTGTTTGACCTGTGTCAGTACCTGCTGCAATTGCTGCAGTTACTGAGTTGACACCAGCTGCTGAGAATGAAGCACCAACGCCCTCTTCAGCTACTAGTGCAGTTCCAGCTACTGTTGCAGTCAATGCATCAGGTGCTGTTCCACCATCAACGTTACCTGCTAGAGCATCTGTGTAACCGTATGTTGCAGATGGTGTATCTGCAGCTGAGGCTACCTGGTACTTCACAACAGAATCAGCTGATCCTGCGTTGAAGATGAACTCAGCAACACCTGTAGTTGAATCAACCACAACTGGCGCTGCTGTAATTGCGTTAGCTGTAGGAGCTCCGCCACCGAATAGGCCGTTACCTGTGCGTGTACCGTAGATACGAACATTAGGAACAACGTTTCCGAAGCGATCCTTAGCAGTTACGAGATGACGGTTTCCGTCTGCAACTACAGAGATTGAACGAACCTCAGCTGCGTCCGCTTGACGGTAGTTAACTGTCTCAGTTGAAGTAACTGTTCCAGCAGTAACTGTGAATGTCTTAGCTCCTGAAGTCCAAGCATAGACCTCAGGTGCAACAGTTCCAGCTGCATCTGTGTAAAGAGTTGCAGATGTTGAAACAACTGCTGCTCCTGCAGAGGCTGTTGTAACTGTAACTGGTACGCCAACCATGATTGCTCCGTTAGCGTCCTTGATAGTTACTGTACATAGTGAAGCAGCGCCTTCTTCAGCACCGTCACCTGATGAGATATCACGGTATGTAACTGATGTTGCTGTATCTAGCTCTGCACCTGAAGTACAAGCGATTGTAGATACTGCTGTTGAGCCGTAGATAACAG
Organism: Candidatus Planktophila vernalis; assembly: GCF_002288185.1. Classification (NCBI taxonomy): domain Bacteria; kingdom Bacillati; phylum Actinomycetota; class Actinomycetes; order Candidatus Nanopelagicales; family Candidatus Nanopelagicaceae; genus Candidatus Planktophila; species Candidatus Planktophila vernalis. Next base: position 1,259,392 of record NZ_CP016776.1, read on the forward strand.
TCATCGTCTTTGTTACAGCAGAACCAGTTGTAGGTGTGTGTGTGAAAGTTACAACATCCTGCTTGTTAACAGATGCTGAAGTACCTGCATCTGTACGTGTATACGTGATGTAACCACTTGCATCTGAAACAACTGTAGTAGATGTTGTTGATGCATTGCGGCCTGTAGTTGCAACTGTCACAACTGATGAAGCCACTGGAGCACCAAATTGATCTTCAACACGTAGTGTCATAGCTGTGCTTGCGCCATCAGCCTGGCGAACTGTTGTCGCTGTAGGTGATTGCGCTGTGATTGCTGTCACTGCAGATGTTGCAGATGTAACAGTCAATGTTCCGCCCGCTACAGTAACAGAGAAACTGTTTCCTGCAGTTGAAAGAGTTGCAGTGATTGAAACAGCTGCGGTTCCACCAGTTGTGGCGGTACCTACTGCTGCTGTAGCAATCGCGTAACCGTAGGTTGCGCCAACAAGACCAGAGATCTTGCCTGAAGTATCAACTACTGCTCCGAGAACAAAGTCACCTGCGAGTGTTGCTGCAGTTCCAAGAGTTACCTTGTATGAGTGTGAAGTTGCTGTACGTGATGCAGCTGATGCATATGTACCTGTAACAGCTGTGTGACCACCTGTACCAGCTGTAATTGCTGCAGCCTGAGTAGTTGAGTCAGTGAATACACCTGTTGCAGCTACAGTTGATGCTGTCTTTGTTGTCAAAGAAAGCGTTCCTGTTACTGTTGAAGATAGTAGACCTGTTCCAACTGCAGTAATTACTGCTGTTTCAGCCACGGTGTTTGTAAACTTCAAATACGCAACACCATTGGTGAAGTCTGCATTTGTCAGTGTGTACTCAGATGTTGTTGTCTGAGTTGTCAAAGTGTTTCCGGCAGCAGCTGAACGGATTGCATCCATTGTCACTGTTCCAGTCGCTGATGATGCGTAGACACGAATTGACTCGTTTGCACCTAACTGAGACACAGTTCCAGTTGAATCCTTAATTGTTGCCTTAAAGATCATACCGTTTGCCTTAGTTGCTGTAGCAATACCGTTTCCAGTAGGTGCTACCTGTGCAAGAGTTACAGTTGCGGCTGCAGCTGCTGTTGTGAATGTATATGAAACATTCGCATCGCCAGCTGTGTACTCCTCATTTTCATGAGCTCCATTAGCATCTTCTTGTGTTGAGACAAGAACAGTGTATGAACCAGCAACATCTGGAGTTACGTTGATTTTAAACGATGCTGCAAGTGATGTTGCAGCAACCTGAGCTGTTGATGGTGAGAACATAGCTGAGACAGTTAGGCCATCAGCAAGATCTACTCCATCGCCAGTCAATACGCCACCATTGCCGGTTGCGACATCGATAGTGATCTTTGCCTTGACAGTGTTTCCTGTCGCAGCAACACCTGCGTTAAGACCAGATGCGTTGATGCTGCGGTATGCAGAACCAGCTGGCGCAGATGTAACACGAACGCTGATCGCGTAAGTGTCTGCTGTTGTCGCTCCGCTTGGCAATGTGATGGTGATTGGAGCTGTATTAACAACACCCACCTGTGCCGTAGGAATTGTTCCCACAGTAACTGCTGTTGGAGCGGCTGCGCTCGCAGATACTGAAGAAAGCATTCCAAAGCCCAAAGCCGCAACAGTCACAAGCGCGATGCGCTTGAAAGTTGTCTTTGTAGACATTTGTTTCCTTTCGATTAGTCGATCGAGAGAATTTCTCCCGTTCGGCTTGGAGTTAAAGTTCTTAACTCCGGTTCGATGAATCGCACGTGCTGATTCACCAAATTCCCCACCGTGTATCCGGACGCGGCGAGGAAACCTATTTTTAGTTGTTCACCTGCACTGCTTGCGCTAGTACTTGTGTTTTTCCCGCATTCATAAGAATGCGAGTGGTAATCGAGGCAGGAGCATCAGCTAGGTCATAGCCGCGGGACCCTGTTGGGATTACGAAATCTGATTCGTTGAGATAGCCAAGGTTGAACGTGGCTGTGATGAGGTACTGGCCATTGGCTAGGCGATCGATTGAGGAATCTGTGCTCTTGATTTCAACTGAGTTCCAGTTGCCAACCCATCCAATGTTGATGCCATTTGTTGAATAACGGGTTCCGGTTCCATCAACTGTGATGAGCTGATCGATAATAAGGTTTGGTCCAACTGAGCCTGTGATGAACTGGTTATTGACAACGATTCCTTCGCTGTCAACAGATGTTACACCCTTTGTTACGCGGCCAACACCTTGTGTGCTCTTTGAGTCTGTGACTGTAAATCCAGTTGGAACTCCATCTTTATTCAGTCCGAAAAATGAAAGCGCTGCAATCTTTGCATTCAGCGCTGCAATCTGTGCCTTCTTAGTGGCAGCAGCAACGGCTGCCTTAGTTGCAGCAACAGTTGATGGTGACTCACTCACAGCTGCTGGTGCTTTGGCAACAGATGACATTGAAGGAATAGTTGAAACAACAGATCCTTCATTGCCAGTCATTGAGTTAAAGCCAAAGAATGCTGTGATAACTAGAAGAAGAGAAAGTGCGGCCTTAGATGATTTTTGGGCAATCTGAGCAGCTTTTTTGTATGTGGTTGAAAGAGCGTTAAGTGCAGTTAAGCCAGTTGCATCATCAACGACCCACTCTTCAAGAACGCGCACCATAGATTTGCGAGCGCGAACAAGGATGTGGCGAACATTTGCTGGGCTTGTGTTAAGCGCAGTTGCGATTTCCTCTGTTGTGCGGCCTTCCATTTCCCACATCACTAGCGCTGTGCGCTGATCTGATGTCAGGCGGGAGAGAGCTTCGCGAATAATCGCGGCATCTTCTGCTGCAGTAATAGAGGTATCAAGGTCGATGTGGTTTTCAGAGGCGATCTCATTCAGTCGCTCCTGGGTTGTGTCAGCATCGATAGCAACCAAGTTAGGACGTGCTCCGCGAGCGCGGATGATGTTAAGAGATAGGTTTGTAACAGAGGTGCGAAGGTATGCAATCGCACGATCTGTTGAATCTAGCTCTGGGGCAGCAAGCATGAACTTCAAGAATGCTTCCTGGACTACTTCATTGGCTTCTGCCTCATCGCGGGTGATGCGGCGAGCCTGTGAAACTAGCTGTGTGCGGTGTTCTGTGTATAGCGCTGAGAGCTGAGAGATAGACCAGTCTGCAGCAGAGCCTTGAGCTGATGCGGGGGCAGCTTCAAGAATGCGGGTGGCGGCAGTCATCGCAGCTAGTTTCGCTGCCTTTGACTTTAATAGTGCCATTTAAGTAACTCCCGCGAGTTTGAATAAGAAGAACAACGTCTTGCCCTCTATTAGTTAAGACACCGCGCAGGGGCAAATGTTGTTGCCTTGGTGGATTTATTTTTACCTTATATATGGGGGAAGTGCGAGCAGGGCTTTCGCCGAATGGCAGCGTGAAACAACCCTGCCGGAATCAGGTCTCTAGTCTATGGGATGGGCAAGCCTAAAGCCTGCATTGAGGGTTTTGAGCGTGTCTAGCCGCCTGTCGCGGGGTTGGAAGGCGAGCCTTTGAACCTATTCTTTGAAGACTATGAAGACCCTCGCCGTCTTGATCCCCATCTTTAATGAAGAGCGAACTATTTCTGAGCTTGTGGCTCAACTTTCTATGCTCCCAAAAGGCACTGTCGATCAGTATGTCTTTGTCGATGATGGAAGCACGGACAGCTCTGTGATGCTCCTAAACCAGGCGTTAACGGAGGTTAACTTCCCGCACCTGCTGCTGAAAAAGGAAAATGGCGGAAAGGCCAGCTCTGTCAGGGAAGGTGCAATCCACCTAACCACCTCACATGTTGTTATTCTCGATTCTGATCTTGAACTTGCTACTTCAGATATTGCACGGCTATGGGCGGTTGTTCAAGATGGAAAATCAGATTTTGTCTTTGGTTACCGAAAGTTTCTTGCTCATTCATCTTTCACTTGGAGATACAGCCGTGGAAATCAAATACTCTCAAATCTATATGGGTTGTTTTTCAACGAGGTAATAACCGACATCATGTGCGGCTACAAGCTCATTCCTACCAGTAGCTTGCAACAGCTTCCCTATAAGTACAATAAATTTGGTATTGAAATTGAAATCCCTATGAATATGTGGAAAAACCATCAAAGAGCTTATGAAGTAGAAGTTTCATACAAAGCGCGCTCACGAGCCGAAGGTAAATCCATTTCTGTCTCCGATGCAGTTCGAGTGATTCTCTCGATGGTTGTATTTCGGCTATCAAACAAGAGATCTAAATGAAACTTTTACTCAGAAATACTGAACTTAAACACTCCTTGCTTAGGAACTCATTAGTCCAGATTTTTTGGTGGATTGTATTTTTCCCAGGCTTTTTCTCTGGGGATTCCTTTGCAGCAGTTGATATGGCCAAGTCTGGTGAACTAACTAATTCTTATACCGCCTCCTGGGCCATATATGTGCGGATTTTTTCATTTCATGGGCATGCAATTGCACTTCTAACTCTTGTTAATGGGTTGTTGCTGACTTACTCCATAACGAGGTTTGCATATTCAGTTATGGCAAAAAAGAATGCCTCTATCGCATCATTCATCATAATTCTCACGCCGCTTGCATGGGGCATGGGAATAACACTGTGGCATGACATTCCAATGACCTCAGGCTTCTTAATCTTAACCGCCATTTACACTGAGGTCCTCCGGAAAAAAACCCTCACCAAATTAAACTTGTACTTGAATTTAATTCTTGGCTCAATTCTGATTACTTTTCGGCCAAATGGATTACCTACGCTAGTTATATTTGGAATTCTGTTCTTCGTCATAATTAGAAATCGTAATTTAGTTCGATTATGGTTGTTATCTACAGTCACAGCATTGTTGACTATATTGATAACTTCTTATGTAATTGTAGGAATGAGTCCAATTAATAATTACTATGCTCAGGAGTGGATGCGAAATGATATTTCATGTTTTGCAAGTACAGCTAAAGGTGAAGGCTTCGTTGAGGCCAATATTCCTTCAATAGGCACAACCGAAACTTGGAGATCGAATCGAGCCTGTACATTCTTGAATGATGCAGAGATAACCCAAGACCAGAAAGTTGCAGCTCAAAGGTACATTTCCGGTGCGTGGGGAAAACTTTTTTTAAGTGAGCCTGGTTTTATTCTCTCAACACATGCGCAAAGAAATGCCTACTTGATTCCCCTGCCAATTTACGGGATACCAAAGCCACCATTCTTACACAGCACAATTGAGTTTCAAGATCGAGGAATTGTGTGGGCCTTTCCTGCTCTTGCAGAAAATGCAAGGATTGCAATGAGACTCTGGAATGCATTGAGTGGGTTATTGGCTTGGGCTGGGCTTTGGCTACTTTCTCTTATCGCCTTTGCAATTTGGAAAGCACCGGCTCATCTTTATATACCTATTTCGATGGCAATCTCGTCGACGCTGATTCTCTTTGTCTTTTCCCCAATTCCAGACGGCCGATATACACTTCCAATTCTTCTCATGGCACAAATTTACCTAATTGGGAATTCAACAATGTGGGCCCAGACGGGCTCGAACCGTCGACCCACGGATTAAAAGTCCGTTGCTCTACCGACTGAGCTATAGGCCCTCGAAGGCAACTATAACGACTTAGAGGCATAATTCCTAAAGCGCTTATGCAACTAGTCAGTATCTTGAGAAGAAGATACCTACTCCGATTGTAGTCTTTCAATTCCCAGCCGGATTAATTCCATATTGACGGGATCTAAAGGTGTGCCAGGAAAAACTACTGGAAAATATCTCTGCCTTCGAATATCTGTGATTCTTGGTCCTAGCTCTGTCCAGTAATTTTCATTCACAATATCCAGTAAACTCGCGCCTTCTGGCATGAATATAGAATTTACATGTGCTGAACCATGAACGCCAGCAAAATTCTTCGTTTCCGCTAGCAACTTTATTTCATCCATAAAATTCAATTCCTCAAGAGCAACTACTTCGAATCCACTCTTTTGAAACTCCAATTCAATTAATTTCTCATTTCTTGGGGACCTCTTCGTGTTGCGACGACTTGCATAAACGGAATTTGTTGGTAAGTCAAAACCTAAAACTGCTTTAAATTGTGGAAGGTTTCGAATTTCTTCTACGTCTTTCGGATGCATCCAACCTGAGTCTTGCGACTTAGACACAAACAACAAATTCTTAACTCTTACGGGTCCTTCAAGTTCAATACAGTCTTTATCGATTATTGAAAGAAAGTCTCTAACATATTTTGGTGCAGATTTGCTGACAAGAATCTTTGCATTTGGATAATTTGATATCAAATGAACTATCGATCCGAGATCTTCTGCAAGCCAGTGACCATAAGCATTTGATGTGATCAAAATTGATTCACCAACATCAATTACCTTGGTTATATGTTTCGGCATCCATGGGAAGGAATAGTAAAGTTGATACAAAGGCCAAACGGTTGATTCTGCAAGGAGTGATCCGCTTAAATCATATACTAATCCTTGAACAGGTTCGATTACTGCCTCGCGAAGGCAGTACACATTTCGTGCGTTAAAGTAGTGGCCAACAATATTCCCATTTCGATGGTCAAATGATGATATTGACGTCCCTTCAGAGTAAGTACCAAGGAATTCACTACTTAAGGAACAAGGCTTCTCGTCTCTAATGAGATAGGTTGATGAAAAACTTCCCCCCGATATTAGCCTTGCCAAATTTCTGCGAAACCCTAGTTTAAATCGTAAGGCCGATTGATTCATGAAATAAATTTTACTACCTCTGATCCATAACTTGACTCAATACCTCAAAATTAGTCAAAATTCAACGATTTAACTGAGTGGTGATTTATCTGGCTTGTTGGATCTTTGGCGCATTCCCAAAAGAATATGTCTAGTCATTTGGAAATTAAAATAGGCTGAAGAAAAGTGTCCTTTTAACAGTGGTCTAAGTGATCTGATGATTGGAATTCGCACCAAAACATGAAAGTAAATCGGGAGTCGACGAGCTGGGAATTTCTCAATAAATTCAATGTATCCCACTCCATAATTCGTCCATTTCAAAATATTTCTGCTCATAGTATCCGGCACAATTCGATATGAAATAACTTTAGAAATTCCTTGCTTCAAACCACGATCCGTAAAAACCTTTGAGCCTTCCGTGTCGCAATGTATATGTTGTATATTCTCCGGAAGAGCTTGAAGATCTTCTGCACGGTGAATAGCGGGCCTACCGACCATGTTAGTGGATTTCTTTGGTCTAAGACTCTCTTGAAAGTAGTCATTCCATCCCTTTGTAATCCAATTCGTTCTGTTATAGACGCGCAAACCAGAGCCTAATGATGAATAATTCCCATTTTGCAAGCTAGATAACATCAATTCAAGCCAACCCTCAGGAATGCGATCATCCGCATCAACTACGGCGATGTAATCCAGACTTGTATTCAAATAACCCATACGATGCCGAAATCCTTTTGAAGTATTCGGAAAAACAAATACTTTCGCGCCTAAGCCTCGAGCAAGTTCTACGGTTCTATCCGTCGATCCCTTATCTATCACGAGTATTTCTCTAGGACTATTGGCAAGAATTGAATTTATGCAATCGACTATGTTGTCTTCTTCATTGAAAGTAACAATCTGTACAGATACTGGAAGCATGAGATAATTCTAGCATAACTAATTCTTTGAAATTTTCTGAAATATCACAGCCGCGAAATAGTCTGAAATTGCCAGCTTGTCCCTAACCTCGAAAACTTCTTTTTTGACTATGACTTCTGCACGGCGATCTACGAGAAAGGTATCAATTAAAAAATCAGCATCTTCGATGTTTTCTACAATGACAAAGCGTGAGCTGAATTTTGTATCAATACTCTCCAATGTCTTTCCCATCGATGAATCGCTGAGTAGAAAAATCTTGATTAATTCCCCGTCGTTGTATTTGGCAAGTCTATGCAATATCTCTTTATTAGCCGTACCCCAATAATCTACATCAAACTTAACTTGTACATTTTTGCTAAATTGAGAATTAAAATACAAATTTCCATAAGGATGATATGTGATCATCCAAATTAAATTAGGAACTAATGTAAGCAAAACAACAGATATGATTTTTTTGTAATCTAAATGGAACTCTATTTGTATAATCCTAATGCCAGCTAAGCACAAATAGACGAGGGATGGATAGATGAAGAATAGGTGCCTCCAACTATTGTAGAGACTTGAGTTTAGAACTATTACCGAGGTTAGGGCCAAGAAGAAAATCATAAAATGGAATGTTACAAAAGGTACTTTAGGCAAATTCAGGCTCCTGTTTTGTCCTGTTCCAAAATGTATACAACAAATTAGAATCGAGAGCGAAACCAGTATTGTCAGAGAGAGGGGGTTAGAAACCAAAAACCAACTGAAGAAGTAATGCCAAGGAAGGCTCTCTGAATTAATTATATTTCCCCAATAGTTCATGTCTAAATCCAGGGGATATCTTGCGAATTTCATAATCGCAATTAGGAAATTCTTTAAGGGGTTGGACCAGAGGAAGGGAAACGTCACAATTGTTAGAGATGAAATTTGGAGAAGGTAGATTGTAAAAATATAGCCAAGTTGCTTTATTGATTTCTTCTGCACGACATGTAATGTTTGGAGAGTATAAATGAAGACCAAAATTAAAAGCACGCCAGTCATTCGCGTGTTGATAGCAAACACGGTAGCTACAGAAACCAAAGATAAATTCACAAGATTTTGCTTCGCTAGATATCTAACTATCGACAAAAAACCTAACATAAAGGCACACATATGGACAATGTCTTTTGTATTGTAAAAGCTATCGACATATATTCTTGGGTTTAATACAAATAGTAAGAAACATAGAACTCCAAAAAAATGCCCTCTGAACAATGTGGATGCTTTCTTCGAAAAGAAGTAGATAACGATAATGAAAAAGGTATTATTCAGAAGGTGTCTAGTTTCAAAGATATTTTCTGGCCGATTAAGTCCGAATAGAATTTCGATTACGATGAGACAGATTTCATATATTGAACCAAAAATGGAATCTCCGAAATCGAGCAGTTTCGGTATGTTCTCAAATTTTGCCAAACTTGAAAAATTCAAGACTTCCTCATAAATAAATTTTGAATTTACCAAACCGATTAATCTCTGTTGTCTTTCATCCGTTGAAATGCCATAGTCTTTGTAGGTAAGCAGGCCTACAATTAGAGCGATGAACGTGATTACCTCGAGGGAATACTTAAATTTCCATTTATTTAAAGTGATTTCTCTAATTCTAAGATTAGGCATGTCGAAATCCTACATTTTATGTTATGGCTTTTATCCCAAATTTTGCTAGAGTTCTACTTATAGTTCGAGGCGCGCTTTAATCGGTCACGAATCGCGGTTGCTATTCCTTCTCCGGGTGGTTGATTCACAACAACGGTTTGTAACCCTTGTTCATCGGCTGCACGAAGCGCTGCATATAAAACCCGCCCAAACTCATCATCACTTTTCGGCGCAGCCAATCGCACAACTCCATCAGGTGTTGCCACATCTGACATTGCTATAAACCCTTGACCTGCGAGGGGGGATTGATCCAAAACAACTGTTGCCGCCGGCGCATAGTGACTATCTAAGGAACCACTGACTCGAATATCGGATTTATCCATATCTTCTTCAATGGTGTCTAACCCAGTTGCCCCAGCAATCATCGCAACAGTCACCGCACCTGGACGCAAGATCCTCGGCAAATCACCAGTGCAATCAATAATCGTTGATTCAACACCGACATCACACGCCCCACCATCAAGAATCAAATCATCATCGGCCAAGTAATCACTTAACTCATCTAACACGGCTTTCGGAGTTGTAGGTGAAACTTTTCCAAAGCGATTAGCACTGGGAGCAGCAACTCCCGAACCACCAATACGCGCAAATGCTTCTAACAAACCCAATGCAACTGGATGATTCGGAACACGCACACCGACTGTGTCCTGTCCTCCCGTTACAAAATCTGCAGCTAACCGCGAGCGATGAACCACCAAAGTCATTGGCCCTGGCCAAAAAGATCGAGCAAGTGCAATTGCATACTCAGGAACATCACTTGCCCACTCACCCATGCGATCCATAGATGCAATATGAACGATTAAAGGATGATCGTTAGGTCGTCCCTTGACTGAATAAATCCTTGAAACAGCCTTTGAATTAGAAGCATCTGCCCCAAGGCCATAAACAGTCTCAGTAGGAAAGGCCACTAAATCCCCTGCTTTTAAGTGCGCAGCAGCATCGAGCATGGCATCTGCCGTGCAGTTAGATAGGAATTGGCTCACCCTCTAATTCTCTCACTTTTCTCAGCATTAATTAACGCTAATGCAAGCCATTGAGGGATAATAGAGACATGAAACTAAAACTATTTCGCATAATCGCATCCATTATTACCGTCTCTGCAGTGGCAGGAGTTGTTGCCCTGGCTATCCCGGCAAATGGTGCTGACACCACCAATACCCGCTACATCACTGTCACAGGCGTTGGCACAATCTCAGTTGTCCCTGATGCAGTTCGCTTTAATGCAACAGTCTCATCCCTAGCATCAACAAATGCTGCTGCACTCTCTTCAGCTAGTAAATCAGCAGCAGCTGTGCGCGCAGCGCTAAAAGATAAGGGCATTGCCCTTAAAGACATCCGCTCAGCAAACATCTCTGTCTATCCTGAATACAACTGGACACAAGAAGCTGGCACAAAGATCACCGGCTACCGTGCATCACAATCATTTGATGTTCTTGTAAGAAAAGCATCTGATGCTGGCACAATCATTGAAGCAGTCGTCACCGCAGGTGGCGACAAAGTCCAACTTGGTGGAGTTATCCCAACTACTCTCAACCCAGCGATTGCAACTGAAGAAGCACGAGCAGCTGCAGTTGCTAATGCAAAATCTAAAGCCTCTTCCTATGCAAAGCTTCTAGGAACAAGCATCGGTAAAGTCCTTTTTCTTGAAGAGCAATCTTCACCTATCTACTCATCACCATTTCCAATGGCAAAGGCCGAAGCAGACTCAGCTGTTCAGATCGATCTAGGTGAGCAAGATGTAACAGTGACAATTACTGTGCGTTGGGCGCTCAATTAATAGGTAATTAAGCACAATAATCGCGGTTTGGTTACCCGCCTTTAGGCGGGTAAGATTGCCAAGCCTTGAAACGTCCCCATCGTCTAGGGGCCTAGGACATCGCCCTTTCACGGCGGTAACACGGGTTCGAATCCCGTTGGGGGCACGCACGAAATGTAGTAACGGCTTTAAGGTGACATAAGAGCCACTTATGTTTATGAGTTTCACTTAAGGCCCGGTAGCGCAGTTGGTTAGCGCGCCGCCCTGTCACGGCGGAGGTCGCGGGTTCAAGTCCCGTCCGGGTCGCAAAGGTTTTGGTGTCGTATGCCTTTAGGTGAATGACATTAGAACCTTGTTTGGCTTGGTAGCTCAGTTGGTACGAGCGAACGACTGAAAATCGTTAGGTCGCCGGTTCGATCCCGGCCCAAGCCACACTTATTCAATTCTTGGCACTCCCAATTGAGTAATTAAACTAAAGACCAATCAGTGAAAGCAACTAATGAGTAATCTTAAAGCAATCGTCTGTTGAATCTCACCTTTGCAAAGTATAGTTAATTTATGCTCAGTGAAGACTTGCGAGGTCTTGAAAAACTCAATGGGCCTGTTTTGATAACAGGACATACCGGTTTTAAAGGAACTTGGCTTACTTTCTTGTTAGAAAAATTGGGTGTTCCGAGCATTGGCTTCTCTTTGCCTCCTGAAAGAGATTCACTCTTCTCTCGAATTCATAATTCTAAGGAGCCAACAGGAGAGTATGGCGATATTCGAAATCCCCATGCTTTGCAAACTATTTTTAACAAACAAAGGCCTTCAGCGGTGATACATCTAGCTGCACAACCTTTGGTTTTAAGGTCATTCACAATGCCGATTGAGACATTTGAAACTAACTCAATGGGAACTGCCAATCTTTTGAAGGTAGCGAGTGAGTTCAGTTCTGTGAAAAGCATGATTATTGCTACAACGGATAAGGTTTATGACAACGACGAAAGTGGAAAGTTCTTTAAAGAAAGCGACCCCCTAAGAGGGAAAGATCCCTACAGCGCAAGCAAGGTTGCTGCCGAGGCAGCTGTAGATGCATGGAGGGAAATTTCAAAACTAAATGGCGGACCAAAGATTACTTCCGTTCGCGCAGGAAACGTAATCGGTGGTGGAGACTGGGCTGAAAATCGATTGCTTCCTGATGCTATTCGATCTTTTTCAAAACTAGAAAGCTTGATTGTAAGGAACCCCAATAGCGTTAGACCTTGGCAACATGTTCTTGATCCATTAATTGGGTATCTGAAAGTGCTCTCTCGCTCACTTCATGAGGAAGAATTCGACGTAAGAGCTGTAAATTTCAGTCCTAAGGAGTCAGGTCTAAGTGTGCGCAAAGTTGTCGAGGTTGCCGAGCAGAGTTGGCCTCAGAGAACCTCTGTTGACTTTGGTCAAGAGGAATCCAATATGAAAAAAGAATCAGCGATTTTAAATTTAGATTCAAGTTTTGCTGAACGAGAATTCGGTTGGATACCGAAATGGAGTCAAGAAGAAGCGGTTATATCCACTGTCTTGTGGTGGCATGATCACTTACTCAATGATATCGATGCTAAAACACTATGCCAGAGAAATATAGAAGAATTGCTCGAAGAATGAATTGGCTTATCACTGGTGGGGCTGGATATATAGGTTCGCACATTGCAGAGCTTTTTCAACAAGAAGGTCTTAATTACTACTGTTACGACAATCTTAGTACTGGAGATCCAGCCCGAATTTCCGATAGTGAAAGGTTGATCATTGGTGATATTCATGATGAAGTTAAGCTAGAGAGAATCATCAATAAAATGGAAGTTTCGGGCGTAATACACTTGGCAGCAAAAAAATCTGTTGAAGAGTCAAGAGAAAAACCAATCCTATATGAGAAAACAAACTTTGAAGCAACTGAAAGAATCTTAGATATATGTAGTAGAAATGGTGTCTCCCAATTTATTTTTTCTTCCACGGCAGCTGTTTACGGCGAGAGTAAATCAGGGTTTGTTTCTGAAGATGCAGAGCTTCACCCCATATCTACCTATGGTGTCACTAAAATGAAAGCTGAGAGTGTTCTTACTTCATACATTAGCCGGGGACTTATCCAGGGTGTGTCCCTTCGTTACTTCAACGTCATTGGGCAAGCTAGTGCGGCCCTGAAAGACAATTCAAGTGATAACTTGGTTCCAAGAGTGCTCACAGCAGCACGCCAACACTTAAAGCCGCAAATCTATGGAAATGACTATCCAACATCAGACAGAACCTGCATTCGAGACTATGTAGATGTCAGAGATATCGCGAGATTGCACCTACGGCTTTGTAGAGATTTTGATGGTCCTAAACTACCTCCCGCTCTTAATGTGGGCACCGGTGTTGGGGTCTCCGTACTTGAGGTGATGCAATCGATTTACTCGAGAATGGGATTGTCCTTGAATCCAGAAGTTCTGCCAAGACGCCAGGGAGATCCTGCGACACTTGTAGCTGAAATTGGAAAGTTAAAGGAAAAAATAGGCTTCGTTACAAAATTTGATTTCGAAAGTTCTATAGAAAGCCTCCTCCATTGAGGCGTAGCCGGAGTATTTAATGTCAAAAATTGCAAACATCCAAGTTATGCGAGGGATGGCCGCCCTCGCGGTGACCTTCTTCCATATAGCGGGGACGCAGAGAAAGGAAGGGTTCGATACTTGGATTTTCTCTCCATTTAGAAATTGGGGTAGTTGGGGAGTCGATCTATTCTTCATTATTTCTGGATACGTCATGGCGGTTTCACTAGGCCAAAACTTACAAACCTCCACCCAGTTTCTTCTGAAAAGATTCATTCGAATCTATCCCTTGTATTTTTTCTTAACTGTTTTGTTTTGCTTGATATCGATCATTACTCCTAAGCTTTTTTCCAACTTTTCTTTAGAATTTGATTGGTTACTAGCTTCACTTACCATGACCTCTGGTTTTTTGGGTTTTGGGGAGCCTATTTTGGGACAGGGTTGGACTCTGGAATTTGAAGCTCTCTTCTACATCCTGATTGGTCTTGTGATTTTCTTCAGGCAAAGCAAAAGACTTGAGTTGTTAACATTTCTGCTACTGCTAGGTTTCTGTCTATTCGGAGTCAACACAATAATTTTAGAATTCAGTTTTGGGTTGTTCGTTGCCAAGTTCAGGAGAGAAGTTAAAAAGTTATACCGTTATCGATTGCTAATCATTTGGTTTGGAATAGCAACCTTGTTGATACAATTAAGATATGGTGTTGAAACGCTACCAAGATTTATCTTAATTGGAATCCCTTGTTTACTGATGTTTTTGGGTTTTATTCTAATTACTCCCGCTAAAAATACGGTAATCCTCTATCTTGGTGAGATTTCATACAGTATTTACCTTATCCAATTCTTCATTATTCCAGCTTGTTTTAAATTTTTTAAAGAAAGTTCTCAATCTGAGATTATTGCAGATGCCCGTGGAATATTCGCAGTTGCATTGATAATTGGCTCTTCACACTTGACACATAAGTTTATTGAAGTTAAAAGTGCTATTTTTTTAAAAACAGTATTTAAATTAATTTAAATTGTCTTTTGAATTCAAATTTAATTCTTCGAAAAATCCTGCCAAGCAAAGGTAGTTTGGGAAAAATTCGATAGTAGTAAGCAATCAATTGTTCTCTTCCTACTTCTGACTCAGCAATCACCTCTGGGAATACCCAATTTGTTTCAGTAGAGATTTCTGTTTTCCAAAACTCTGAATTTTCAACCACATGTGTTCCTGAACCGTCAGCTCCAGCATACTCCACTAGAGATGTACCAGGAAAGAGAGTTAGACGCCCTTCAGAAAACATCGAAGCATGCCAATAAATTGCCCATGAGTGGAAACCTTTTTTTGCCTCCCCTTGTAGAGCTGAATAGTATGAATGAGAGCCATCTAAGTTAAAATCTTGAATCTGACCAAGGTTTTCAATCCGATTCAATAACACTCTTGGATCCCAATTAATGCTTTCCCATCTGTCTTTCCATGTTGCCCAGCCTAGACAATCAGCACCCCTTAAGAAGAATGGGTCTTTAATTGGCTGATCAAACCCAAAACAGTATCCATGAATACTGGCAACTTTAGGTTCAGTTTGATATTTGGTTAATCCCGCGTTCATGTACTTTAAGAACGAGTTCGTTACAATTAAATCATCCTCTAGCACAATAATTTTATCACTCTTACTAAGGACTTCTGTGACTCCGGTTTTGAGTGAGCTACCTAAGCCTAAATTTTGCTCACGCATCACAAGATGCTTTGCTTTCACGCCCAAGAAGCTTTTAGCCACTTCTCTGGTTTCTTGAACCAACTTTAGGCCTGAGCTATCTCTTGGACCATCAACATAAATGTAAAGTTCGCTTTCAGCAAACTCTTTGTTCTGCGAGAGTGATTTCAAGAGTTCTGCTAAGTGATTGGGTCGGTTAAAGGCGAAGATGACTATGGGAGCCAATTGTGTCGTCACACTGGTTCTCCTAACTATTTTGCGGCTATCCTAACATCATGTCAGTGTATGTGACCCACTGTGATGGCAACTACATCACGCGAGTAATTTCGCTAGAGGATTCCTTGCGCAAAAATGGAGATTCCAGAACTCTTTACATAATTGCCCATGATCAAGCCACACGAGTTCAGATTGAGTCCTTAAACTTAAAGTTTAGTCGGGTAATTGAGTTAAGTGAACTTGAGCAACAGTATCCGGAATTACGCGTTGCAAAGATGAACCGGAGCAAAATTGAATACATATTCTGTCTGTCGCCGTTTGTTGTCTCCTATGCCCATTTCATTTCAGGTAGTTCACTGGTTACCTATCTCGATGCTGACCTCTACTTCTTTAAGTCACCCGAATTTGCGATGGAAGGGTTTTCAGAAAATGCAAATGTTTCAATAATTGAGCATGATTTTCATCCAAAATTTCTTCATCTTAGTGAATATGGGACTTTCAACGTCGGATGGATGTCCTTTAGGATGCAAAAACATGGAAACTCGACCTTAGATTGGTGGAAATCAGCCTGTATCGAAAGTACGTCAACTTCAGTTAGTGAAAAAGTGTATGCCGATCAAAAATATTTGAATGAGTTTTCATCGCAATTCAGCGAGACCCAAGTAAATTACAAACAAGGGTTGAATATCGCACCTTGGAATATTGAAAATTACTTGCAAAAAAATACTAGCGAGATAGAAGCATTATCGAATATAGTGTTTTTCCATTTTTCAGGTTTGAGAATTTATGGAAAGTTCGTCGTGCTAGGGCTATCCGGATATTCATGCACACCAAGCCGACAAGTTAAGCGCAAAGTGTACAAACCGTATGCTAAATCATTAAATGAAGCAGGTAAGAAACTTAAGTTGAATCCTCAGGCTGATTCAAGAAAATACAAATTGAGAGAAATTTTTAAGATTATTCTGCATCGAGATTTTATTTTGAATTTATAGCTTCGACTACAACACACATCTCTTCGTGAGTAAGTTCAGGATAACAAGGTAGCGAAAAAATAGAATTTGACAGCAATTCTGAGTTCATTAAGCTCAAATCTTTATTGTTGCTGATTATTTGATGATGATCCGTAATCGGATAATGAATCGCATACCCTACGCCGGCATGCGAAAGCTTCTCCAAAATGCTGTTACGTGAACTTGATGCAACGGCATATATGTGAGCAACAAACTGTCCCTCCTTCCATTGTGGCTTTAGAATCTCAACAGATTGAATCTGTTCATTGTAAAATTGTGCTATCTGCAGTCTTTTTTCATTGTCTAAAGTGAGGTGGCGCAGAAACACTCTAAGAATTGCTGCTTGCACTTCATCCAAACGGCTGTTTCGTCCACGAGCAATTTCAACTCGATACTTTTCCCCCCAGCCATAAGTTCGAAGTTTCAACAATTTTACAAATAGCTCGTCGTCGTCGGTAATCAAAGCTCCGCCGTCACCCAAACCACCTAGATTCTTGGTTGGATAAAAACTGAAAGTGGAAATACTGCCAAATGTCCCGACTTTTTTTCCAGAAATCTCCGCACCGTGTGCCTGTGCGCAATCCTCAATGAGGATGACATTGTTATCTTTGCACAAAATTGAGATCTGATCAATATCTCTAATTGCCATTCCATACAAGTGAGTAGCAATAACATATTGTGCGCCTTGTTTAATTGCGTATTTGACTGACTCAATCGTTATGTTTCGGGATTCCAGTTCTACATCCATAAACATCGGCGTAGCACCAATACAGCTAATTGCAGTGCTGGAATAGCCTCCGGCATTTGCACATGTAGCTACCTTAGAACCCAACCCTGCACCAACAGCTATTAGTGCAATTTCTAATGAGTCAGTGCCATTTGCTGTTCCAACGCAATACTTTGCGCCGAGGAAATTAGCAAATTCTTTTTCAAAACTAGCCACTTCGCTGCCGAGTACCAAATTTCCAGAGTTAAATACACGTTCTACTGCCTCATTGATTTCACTACGATACTTTGCAATCTTCCGTGAAGAATCATAAAAAGAGACTTGGAATCCTGGGACTGATTTATTCACTTGCGCTATCCCGAATCATTTGAGAATACAACTCAAAATCCTCAATGTAATCTTTTGGATCATATGTGTGTGATGCAAGAACAATCAGAACGGTATTTTTGTCTTTATAAGTTTGGGTAGCCCAAGTCATTGCTGGTAAGAGGACCCCTATTTCGGCAGAATCCATGATTATCTTGAGGTTCTTCTGCCCCCTTTTGATTTCAAGGGTACAAACACCATGTGCAGCAATCAATAGCTGAATGCAATCTTTGTGCGCATGGAATCCTCTTGAATTATTCGGTGGAACATCATGAACAAAAAAGAATCTTCTTGGAATAAAGCTATCCAGCTCCGTAAATTCAAAGATAGAAATTGAACCATCAGATCCAAGGTGATTTTGTAGATTAATGAACTTGATTCCGGGAGCAAAAGACTCGGAATCAAAACTCAAATCCTTATCAGTATTGAGTAGGTTCGAAAGTGTAAGTTCTTTACAATCCGTTTCTTGAACTTGGTTACTCATTTTAAGTCATTTCCAAATTCACGCGAACGCGGAAGATGACGTAAGTAATTGCCATATGGCGAATTCGCGTATCTATCTGCAATAGATTCTAAGTTTGAATCTTCAATCCAGCCTAGACGCCAAGAGACTTCCTCTATGCAACCAACTTTACTACCCTGTCGTTCTTCAATAACTTTAATGTATGACGATGCATCATGGAGGTTTTGAATCGAACCAGTGTCTAACCATGCCGTGCCACGCGGCAAAATTGATACATGAAGCTTTGAGTTGTCCATGTAGTTTCTAATTACATCGGTAATTTCTAGCTCACCTCTCGGACTAGGTTTCAGATTTTTTGCAATCTCTATCACTGAATTATCAAAAAAATATAAACCTGGGATAGCAAAGTTGGATTTTGGCTCTAGAGGCTTTTCCTCAATAGAAATTGGAACGCCCTCATCACTAAATTCAATAACTCCATAGTCTGATGGATTTGATACTCCATATGCAAAAATCTGCGCTCCATCAATTTCGGTGTTTTCCATTAGTTGTCGTCCCAAACCAGATCCATGAAAGATGTTATCTCCTAGGATTAAACAAACCGGAGAGCCTTGAAGAAACTTCTCAGCGATTATGAAACACTCAGCGATTCCACGGGGATTTTCCTGAATCGCAAAATGAAACTGAACCCCTATTTCGGATCCATCTCCCAATAGTTTTTTGTATGAATCTAAGTCCGATGGGTTAGAAACTATCAATATTTCCCGGATACCGGCGGCCATTATGGTCGCTATCGGATAGTGAATCATTGGCTTGTCATATACAGGTAAAAGGTGCTTATTGGTACCTAATGTGATGGGCCAAAGACGTGATCCAGTTCCACCCGCAAGCACGATTCCCTTCATGAAAATAAGTGTACAGGTTGCTTGAAGTACAATATAGAAGTGCAGTCACTTAGTGAAAAAACCCTCGTTGTCACTGGCGGGGCGGGTTTTATAGGCTCCAGTTATGTCCGAATGTTGCTTGGAGGACATCTGGGCGAAATTCCTAAACGCGTTTACGTTTTGGATTCCCTGACATATGCAGGCTCCCTTGAGAATTTGTCATCCTCCTTGGACAATAAAAATTTTGAGTTTGTTAATGGCGATATTCGGAATCCAAAACTAGTAAATGACTTGTTCTCCGAAATTGATTTAGTTGTCCACTTCGCTGCCGAATCACATGTCGATCGCTCAATTTCAGATAGCTCCAATTTTATTTCAACAAATGTACTTGGAACTCATGTTTTACTTGAAGCTTCCGTCCGGGAGAATATTGCTACTTTTCTTCATGTCTCCACAGATGAGGTATACGGATCCATCGATGAAGGTTTTTGGGATGAGAATCAACCTTTGCAACCAAACTCACCGTATGCCGCCTCAAAGGCAGCATCTGATTTAATCGTAAGATCATTTGGAAAAACTCATGGCTTAGATGTCAGAATTTCAAGATGCAGTAATAATTATGGGCCATTCCAATATCCAGAAAAACTCATTCCGTTAGTTATTACAAATCTGATGAGTGATAAGAAGATTCCGGTCTACGGTGACGGAATGAATAAGCGTGAATGGATCCATTGCGAGGATCATTCACGAGCAATACACAAGATATTGTTAGGTGGAACTCCACAAAATGTTTACAATATTGCCGGACAGATTGAAATATCAAACTTAAGCTTAGTAAAAATGATCCTAGGCATCATGGGGAAAAATGCTCATGAAATCGAATTCGTAAGGGATCGCAAAGGGCATGACTTCCGTTATGCACTTGATGGTGGCAAATTACAAGACACCTTAAACTTCACTCCCAAAATAGATTTTGAAATCGGACTTAGAGAAACCGTCAACTGGTATGTAGATAACCAGAATTGGTGGAAATCTCGAGTTTAGGATGCAACTAAATTATGTATTAATACTTTCCAAGAATTTCCAATTGCGTCAATCCCACGTTCATTTTTGAGTGACTCAACAGCCAATGTGGCTGGAATCAAGTCATCAATTTTCATAGAAAACTCACGGATTCTTGAAATGAATTCCTCTTCGGAGTCGCAATAGCAGTATTCTGAGAGACGAAACTTTCTAAACTCGCTAATTTGGGATGCCAATAAAGGGAATCCGCCTAGTACTGCTTCTGCAATTACCAATCCATCACCTTCGAACTTTGAAGGCACAATGAGTAAATCACCATCCTTAAGCAACTTCCAAGGTTCCAAGTTATGGCCGGCAAACTCTACATCTGGCAATTTGTCTGCAGTTTGATTCTTAAGTCCTTCCATTAAGACTCCATCACCTATTACTAGCCCTGGATAATGTAAGCGGCGAAGTATCTCAATAAATGCTTCGGGGTTTTTGTCGGACGCCAATCTTCCAATAAAAACAAGTCTTTTGATTGACTTATCATTCCTATTTTTCGGATATTTACTAACTTGAAAAACAGGATTTGGAATTGTACGAGTTTTGATTTCTGGAAGCGACCAAATCTTTAAGTGCGCGGACACAGTGATAAAAGTCGACTTGCGCAGTTTAAGGATTCTTCTAACCACCAGCCCTAGGGATTCTCGCCCAAGCCAAGGATTTCTGGAATGTTCCACAACCACAAAGCTTGTTTTTACTGGAATGAAGCACGCAAATAGTTCTGGAAGCGCACAATTGAGAATCATGACTTTTGGCTTTTCACGAACGACGAGTGAAATAAATTTTAAATAACTAAATAAAGTGTTACTGAAAGTCCCACGCCACTTTCTTCCAATTGGAATTACTCGACAATTGGGATCCACTAAGTCTCTTGGTCCCTGATTTATTGGAACTAAAGTAAACTGATAATCATTTTGATTCTGTTTGCTAATATCCGAACAAACCAAATTCATGGCCCGTTCTGCTCCGCCACCTGTCAGGGAATTAGTTACAACAAAGACTTTTTCCATTTCATCATGTTACTACTGGTACTCTTTTATCTAGGGGAAGTGAGGTGTTGCAGGTGGTACCTTCAGTCTCCATAATTTCAATTGCGCGCAATAACAAAGAAGGATTGGCTAATACCTATAGAAGTGTCTTACCCCAAACATACAAAAACTGGGAATTAATTCTTGTCGTTGCCCCTTCACAAGACGGCACAATCGCGTTGAGCGAGAATCTCGCTAGTTCCGATCCGAGAATAAAAATTCTTGCTCAAAATGGTCTCGGAATCTACTCGGCAATGAATCAAGGATTAAAGAAAGCTAATGGCGATTATGTGTGGTTCTTGAATAGTGGAGATGAGTTCTATGATGACGCCACTCTTGAATTTGCCCTAAAACAAATCCAACTGCTAAACGCAGATTTATTGATAGGTGGTTACTCAGTATCGGGTGATAGTAATTCGCAACCATACTTAAAGAGTGCCAAGAGGTTGAGTAGCTTTGAATTTGCATTCAATAGACGCGGTGGATGCCATCAAGCCATGTTATTCCATAAGAAGAAAGTTCTTGAGTTTGGAGGGTTTGATATAGATTTTGAATTAGCCAGTGATTTCGATCTAGTTATGAAAATAGTTAAAGGGGAAAATTCATTTCGAGCCGAAAGAGTATTTGCATGTATTGAGCCAGGAGGAGTTTCGGATCAGCGGATTTATGACGTTATTCGTGAAAAACATCAGATTAGGCGAAGCCACTTTGGGAGAAAGACTCCTCTTTTGTTTATTTCGATAGGATGGGGAATTGCCGTAAAGTCAAAAATTCGTGCAAGAAACTTCCTCAGGTCGCTAAGTAAAGCGCTTTAACTGACTTATCTGAGATAACCTATCCTAATGAAAATACTGGTGACTGGTGGTGCAGGATTTATCGGTTCGCACCTTGTAGAAAGATTGCTCAATCTTGGTCACGAGGTTTCTGTTCTCGACGATCTCAGCACCGGTTCAATGGAGAATCTAGAGAGCACTTCGGACAAGAAAAATCTAGAAGTAATCGAGGGTTCGGTTCTAGATTCTGAATTAGTTTCTAAGCAAGTGGCAAATAGCGACTATGTCTTTCACTTAGCTGCGGCCGTAGGTGTATTTAACATTGTCCAAAAACCACTACAAAGTCTGTCTATTAATCTAACCGGCACAGAAAACGTTCTGTCAGCTGCAGATAAATTCTCGGTGCCTGTTTTAATCGCGAGTAGTAGTGAGATTTATGGGAAAAATACCTCTGATTCTTTGTCTGAAAATAGTGATCGAATTCTTGGAAACCCCCTCACTCTACGTTGGTCTTATAGTGAAGCCAAGGCGATAGATGAATCTTTTGCATACGCTTACTTTGTTGAGAAATCGCTCGAAATTAGGATTGCTCGTTTCTTCAATACGGTCGGCCCACGACAATTGGGAGCATATGGAATGGTAGTACCGCGATTTGTATCGTCAGCACTTGAAAACTCTCCCATCACTATTTATGGAAGTGGGGATCAAAGTCGTTGTTTTATTCACGTCCAGGATGCTGTTGACGCACTAGTTGGAATTGCATTTTCAAAGAATACTATTGGTAGGGCCATTAATATTGGAAACTCCACAGAAATTTCTATATTGAAACTAGCTGAATTCATTAAGCAGCGACTCAAATCCAAAAGTGAAATAGTTTTTCTGGATTACGAAGAGGCTTACGGTAACGGTTTTGAAGACATGCAACGGCGTGTCCCTGATATCACATTAATAAAGCAATTGATTGAATGGGAGCCACAACTTTCTCTGGAAAACATCGTGGATGACATTGCAAAGGCTATGAAACGTTAAAGGTTGAATACTTTTTTTCCCATAATTTTAGAGTTGGTGCAATCTAACAATGGCTTTCGGTCATTGCGAAGTAAGTTTAATTGCATACCAGGTTGATTTGTTGCCAAGATTGCGACATCATAATCCACATTCAAATCAACCGAAGAAGTTCCTTCCCAATTAGCAACAAGGGGATCATGCCAAACCACTTGCGCTCCTAGATCTTCGAGGGCTAATTTTAATTCGCTTGCAGGTGTCTCGCGAACATCTGCCACACCGGGTTTATACGAAACTCCCAGAATCAAGATTTTTGGATTTGTTATTCCTGCTACTAAGCTCAAAGCACGTTGTGCAACGTAGGACGGCATGTTCCTGGAAACTCTGCTGGCTGACTTTGTCAGATCTAATGAGACTCCATTCGAATCTGCCCAACTTGTTAAATACGAATGGTCGACAGGGATACAATGGCCCCCAATCCCAACACCAGGATAAAAAGCCATAAATCCATACGGTTTGGTATTTGCAGCAGCTATTACCTCATACACGGATAAGTCCGCCGCAGAGCATGCTTGAGTTAACTCATCTACCAGTGCGATATTCACGAGCCTGAAGGTGTTTTCTAAAAGCTTTGCCGCTTCAGCTACCTCCGGGGAAGATACAGACACCACAGAGTCACAAATTTGTTGATAGAACCCGACGGCACTTTCCAGTGAATCAGAATCAATACCACCTACCAGCCGCGGTGTATTGCCTTGATTCCAAACCTTATCTCCAGGGTTTACCCTTTCCGGTGCGCACGCAAACTTCAAATCTTTTGATTTGTTCTCCTGGTGTTCCATAATTATGGGGATAATGACATTCCTAAGCGTTCCAGGAAAGGAAGTTGATTCACTAACTAACAGGGTTCCTTTTGCCAAGTATGGGGCAATACTCGTGGCTGCCGATCGCAACATAGACAAATCTGGCTTCAGCGAATCATCTAATGGCGTTGGGACGCAAATGGCGATAACCTTCGCTTGAGAAATTCGCTCAAAGTCAGCTGTTGGCTCATATAGATCTCGTTCTAAAGCTGATTTAATCTCACTACCTTGAATATCCTCAACAGGACTGACGCCTTGTCGGAGTTTCTCAATTTTTCCAAGATCAAGATCTACTCCATAGACTTTCCAACCAGCTTTTACAGCGGACATTGCTAGTGGGAGCCCAACGTATCCCTGTCCAATAATCGCGATTTCATCTGGTTGTCCTTTGGGCATGGGTGTTAGCATACATTTTGAAGGAAAAAAATCACCCAAATAATCTATTTTTTAGGATAATTTGAAAAAATGACTGCTAGTAACT
This sequence comes from Candidatus Planktophila vernalis, assembly GCF_002288185.1. Classification (NCBI taxonomy): domain Bacteria; kingdom Bacillati; phylum Actinomycetota; class Actinomycetes; order Candidatus Nanopelagicales; family Candidatus Nanopelagicaceae; genus Candidatus Planktophila; species Candidatus Planktophila vernalis. The sequence goes on from NZ_CP016776.1 coordinate 1,283,531, forward strand.
CAAAAATCAAGATCATGCACGTCATTTCTCGCATGAATGTAGGTGGACCTGCGGTTATGATCTCGAACAGTATTCAAATGCTGGATTCTGACATGTTTGAGCAAAAAGTCTTTGCAGGTGAATGCGAATCTGGAGAAGCGGATTACCTCCAAACACACGGTCAAGAAATTGATGTGACGATGGTTAAAGGCCTTGGGAGGAAAATTAATTTAAGAGGAGATTTGTATGCATTGATTTCACTCACTAACGCGATTAAGCGAGATCGGCCGGACATCATTCACACCCATGCATCAAAGGCAGGACTACTTGGGAGAACGGCAGCAGTCTTATCAAGACATAATGTTCATCTAGTGCATACATTTCATGGACATATACTCTTTGGTTATTTTAATAAGTTGAAAACAACGATCTTCGTTTGTATAGAAAGAATACTTGCAAAAAAGACAGATGTACTAATTGCTGTTGGACACAAGGTTGCCGCGGATTTATTGGCTGCCAAAATTGGCAGACCAGATAAATATGTTGTTGTTCATCCAGGTGTTATCCAACCAAAAGAATACTTAAAGAATTTCGCCCATGAACAACTAGGTTTGGATTTTCCGGAAAGCAACTTGGTGTGTGGTTTTTTTGGAAGAGTAACCGGCATCAAAAGACCAGATCGATTCTTGGAGCTCGTGCAAAAATCCTCACAAAGGTCTCTTCCGATTTCATTTTTCATAGCTGGTGAAGGTGATCTTTCCCAATCAATTAGGAGTCAAATCAATGACTTAAATCTTCCAGTTAAATGGTTGGGGTGGCAAGCTGATGTTGGTTTAGTGATGTCAGCATTAGATGTTCTAGTGATTTGCAGTGACAACGAAGGATTACCACTAAGTGCAATTGAAGCTGGTTACATGTCAAAACTAGTGATTGGCACAAATGTTGGTTCTATCTCTGAGGTCATCTCGGATGAAATAACCGGATTCATCACCGAGAGAGAGAGTAATGAGGTCGTAGAAATCCTAGAGCTTCTTCTGCGGAACCAATCAATGCTTAAAGAGATGGGTATCTCTGCTAAGGAAAAAATCGAGAACCAATTTGGTTTATCAAAGTATCTTGCAGAAATGTCAAGACTTTATATCAGTTTGGCTCCTTTTAAACACTGAAAGTTTGGTACTAGCTTCAACAGTAGCAAGGACAATGATTAAAATCAAAATAGATCGATGCCTGACTAATGTACCTAGATTGATTTCTATTAATGCGGATTGGACAGTGAATAAAACGGCAAATAGACACAATCCGAAAAACAGTTGGGGCTTTCTTGGTTTTTTCCTTGTGACGATAAGCAGATACCAAAATAGGATAAAATATGCCAAATACAAAAGTGGGCTCTCTATAGATTGTAAATTCATAAAATAACTTCCGTTATTTGCAAATGGAATTGGAAGAACCAGGAATTTAATTACAGCCAGAACTAGTTGACTCACATTAGTCAGTGACCCGTTCTTGAAAACATTGCTCACCACAGTTGACTCATTCTCAGACTCTCTGACCGATGCCACTTCACTCAGGTGATCTAAAATACCGAGCTTTGAAAGTGTTGATTCCAAAAGTGAGTTTTCATTTAACTGCTCCAATAGTAATTTCAGGGTTTGGCCATTGTCGGCTCCATTCACACCCGAACCAGAACCATTCACACCCGAACCAGAACCATTCACACCCGAACCAGAACCATTCACACCCGAACCAGAACCATTCACACCCGAACCAGAACCATTCACACCCGAACCAGAACCATTCACACCCGATTGGGAAGCTGTCTCAGATAGAATTGCACTACGAGCCCCCGAAATCAATTCCCCTTTTACTCCTGGAAGTGTTAAAAGGGGCGACAGTAAAACTAGAGCCATCAAGACAATATTTCTGTATCCTTTTGACCTTACCAACAGGATTAAAGTTATAAATCCCATAAAAAGTGCAAGTGTGTACAAATAAATTTTTGTTGTTGCCAAACCGTTAACGCTGAGTGCCAAAAGAACAAGATATCTTATTGAATGTTGATCAATCAACTTATGCAGTGACAACCAAATTAAAGTAATCCAAAAAAATATATAACTTTCGCGTAGTCCAAGTGATGTCCAAACAAATATGCTTGGTAAAAACATAAGACCTATAAGCAGTGCGATGTTGGCTCTCCTATAAATATTACCAATTTGTCTAAAAATGATCCAGCAAGTGATGTAGAAGAGGACAGAAGACTGAATTCGAAGTGCTAAATAGTCGGGTATTCCAATAAGCGAAACAAGTTTAGCGGGAAGATATATAAGTTGAAGTAGGGCTGTGCTATTAGTTGGCCAACTAATCTGAGAATGAATGTCAAAAGATCCTGAATATATCTTCCTGAATACTTCAAGGTACCCATCCTCATCGATTCCAAAAGCTGTGATCTTTCCTAGTAAAATCAAGAATAAGAGATGAAAAATGACGTATGCTGAAGTTATCGTAAACCAAACACTGGAGTAAGGATTACTTCTTAAATGGTTGTGTCGCCAAGGTCCAACCATTGCTCTCCCTATGTGAGGTTGTAAAGCGATTATATATGAACCACTCAATTGGAAGTCTTTATGGCCCCCCGATCAAGTGTGTTGAGAAATATTCCTGATAACCTAATTTAGTGAGAGTCTATGTTGCTGGTTCAAGCGGCCTTGTTGGCTCCGCTATCTCTAGAGCTGTTGTTAACAAGGGATACGAGTTGATAGCTTCAAAAAGATCTGAAGTAGACCTCTTTGACTTTTCACAGACGCTCACATTTATTTCAGATACAAAGCCTGATCTTGTCATTGATGCGGCGGCCCGTGTGGGTGGAATCCTGGCTAACCGAGAGCACCCTGTAGATTTTTTGTTAGAGAATTTACGTATCCAAGAAAACTTGATGCGTGCATCAAATCTAGCAAACATTAGTCGGTTCGTGTTTCTAGGCTCTAGCTGTATTTATCCGCGCAATGCGCTTCAACCAATCAAAGAAGAATATTTAATGACTGGCCCACTTGAAGAGACCAATTCAGCATATTCGATAGCAAAAATTGCTGGAGTAGAATTGATTAAGTCATATAGACGCCAATTTGGTAGAAAATGGATTTCTTTGATGCCTACCAATATTTATGGCCCCAATGACAATTTTAATTTAGAAACTTCTCACGTCCTGGCTGCATTAATCCATAAGTTTCTAAGTGCAGCTAATTCTGGCCAAGCATCCGTTACCTTATGGGGAACAGGGAGTGCGCGTCGTGAGTTTCTCCATGCCGACGACTTGGCCCGTGCGGTTTTAGTTGCGGTGGATAAATATGACTCTGAAAGCCACCTCAATGTAGGGACAGGGGAGGACATCTCAATAAAGGAGGTCGCTCAATTAATCGCAAAGATTTCAGGTTATTATGGCGCAATCAAATGGGATCCGACAAAGCCGGATGGAACTCCGCAGAAACTCTTGGAGGTCACTAAAATTAAAAAACTAGGGTGGAATCCCGAAATTAGCCTTGAAGATGGAATTTCATCAACCATGACATGGTTTAAAAGTGCTATCGAAAGAGGTGAGGTAAAAAAGTGAGCCGAAAAGTAGCATTTATCACAGGAATTACAGGTCAAGATGGTTCATATCTAGCTGAATTTTTATTGAGTAAGGACTACGAAGTACATGGTCTCATACGTCGCTCTTCTACCTTCAATACTTCCCGTATCGACCATATATATCAAGATCCTCATACCGAAAATCCGAGATTATTCTTACATTTTGGGGACTTAATAGACGGAGTTGGCCTGACGACTTTAATACGCGAATTGCAACCAACTGAAGTTTACAATTTAGCTGCACAATCTCATGTTCAAGTGTCCTTTTCAATGCCGCAATATACTGGGCAGGTAGACGGTGTGGGCGTAGTCGGAATACTAGAAGCAATTAGATCCGCGGAAGTAAACACTAGATTTTATCAAGCTAGTACATCCGAACTATTTGGCTCTACTCCTCCACCTCAAAATGAAGAGAGCTCTTTTAGGCCTAGAAGTCCTTATGCTGCAGCTAAGTTGATGGCTTATTGGGCAACCGTTAATTACCGTGAAGCATATGGTTTGCATGCAAGTAACGGAATTCTGTTTAATCATGAGTCTCCGCGACGTGGTGAAACATTTGTGACTAGGAAAATATCTCGCGCCGTTGCCGCAATTGCAAAAGGTTCAAAGGAGAAATTGTTTTTAGGAAATCTTGAATCTGTCAGAGATTGGGGGTATGCCAAGGAGTACGTAGAGTCAATGTGGTTAATGCTCCAACAAGATAGTCCATCCGACTATGTAGTTGCCACGGGTGTAGGGGCGAGCGTTCGTGATTTTGCTAAAGCAGCATTTTCGCATGCAGATCTTGACTGGGAGGAACATTTAGAGATTGATAAGAAATATCTTCGCCCGACTGAGGTAGATTCATTGATAGGAGATCCTTCAAAAGCCAAAAAATTGCTCAGGTGGGAGGCCAAAACTAAGTGGCAGGAATTGGCTAAACTGATGGTTGATTCCGATTTACAAAGTAAAAATTAGAGCCGTAAACTTCCTTTCAGGCGGCGGTCAACCACTTCCAAGCTGTACCCTTTGTATGATTTTTAATTCGATTCCAATCGATAGGGGCTTGCTTCAATGCAGAATTTAGAACCTTTAATTGAGCAGCTTGCCTCAGATGCATTCCAAACTTTGCATGCGAAGTCACCGTTTATAGCTGGAATCTCTGCGATTCCTGTAACTGGAAAAGTCTACGGCCGTGAAGAATTAATCGCCGCAACTAAAGCAAGTCTGGAGTTCTGGCTAACCTCCGGTCCATACACCGAAAAATTCGAATCTCGTTTTGCAAAAACTGTTGGAATGCGAAACGCATTCATGGTTAATTCGGGTTCCTCGGCGAATCTTTTAGCTCTTAGTTCTCTTACTAGTCGCGAGCACGGCCGGCGGGCCCTAAATCAAGGGGATGAGGTAATAACGGTTGCCGCAGGCTTTCCTACAACCGTAACGCCAATACTCCAGAATGGTTTGGTACCCGTTTATGTTGATGTGGATCCAGCAACTTACGTGGCAATAGATGAGCAATTGGAGGCTGCAGTTTCTTCAAAGACCAAGGCAGTGATGATGGCACACACTTTGGGGAATCCATTTAATTTAGATTTCGTACAAGATTTAGTGAAGAAACACTCACTTTGGTTAATAGAAGATAGTTGTGACGCACTTGGCGGCACTTATGATGGTCAGAATTTGGGTACTTTTGGAGATCTTTCTACATTTAGCTTTTATCCAGCGCATCATATAACTACAGGTGAGGGTGGAGCTGTTCTGGCAAAAAATGTTGCGCATAAACGGATAGTTGAATCATTCCGTGATTGGGGTCGTGACTGTTGGTGTGCACCTGGGTGTGATAACACATGCTTCAAGAGGTACGAATGGAAACTTGGTGAGCTTCCAGAGGGTTACGACCATAAGTACACATATTCACATCTTGGTTACAATTTAAAGTCTGGAGACATTCAAGCCGCAATTGGTCTGGCTCAATTAGATAGATTGGACTCCTTTGTTGGGTTGAGGCGCCGAAATTGGAATTACCTTTTAGAGGGATTGAAGAGTTTAGAAGATTTCGTCACACTTCCCAAGCCAACTCCAAAAAGCGATCCTTCATGGTTTGGCTTTGCCCTCACCGTCAAGCCATCTTCGCCTAAAACTAGAAATGAGATTGTCCAAGAGTTAAATGAGAGGAAGATCGGCACAAGGCTGTTGTTTGGTGGAAATCTCTTAAGGCAACCTGCGTTTATTGGTACACCAAGGAGAGTGATTGGAAGCCTTGAAAACACCGACCGTATTATGAATGGTACTTTCTGGATAGGCGTTTGGCCTGGCCTCTCGACTGAAATGTTAGATTTTATGATTGAATCAATTTACGAGATTCTAGGGATTAAGCCATGAAAGTTTTGATCCTTGCTGGTGGGTTAGGAACCCGCATTTCTGAAGAAACTGCAGATAAGCCTAAACCTATGGTGACACTGGGTGGTAAACCAATTCTTTGGCACTTAATGAATATTTACGCTAAGCAAGGTCTGAATGAGTTTGTGGTGGCAACTGGATATCGAGGCAATGTAATTTCAGATTGGGTGTCGCGACTAGAGAGTGACTGGAAAATCTCAACTATCGACACTGGTCTTGAAACACAAACAGGTGGTCGTATCAAGTTGTGCATGGATCTATTTCCTGGGGAAAGGGTACTTGCTACTTATGGCGACGGATTAGGTAATGTAAATCTTACAAAACTCATTCAATTTCATGAAAATCATGGTCGATCAGCAACTTTGACTGCTGTCCGACCTCCCGCAAGATTTGGTTACCTAAACACCAAGGATGGGCAGGTCATACACTTTGGTGAAAAGAATCAGAGTGATGCTGGGTGGATAAATGGTGGATTCTTTGTCTTGGAGGCCCATGTCGCAAGCTACATTCACAATCTGAATGAACCTTTTGAAACAGGCGCGCTTCCAAGGCTGACGGAGCATGAACAGTTGATGGCTTATGAACACTTTGGCTTCTGGCAGCCTATGGACACTCTCCGAGAAAAAAATGATCTAGAGAAACTTGCAACCAAAACAATCCCCCCTTGGCTTGAAATTCTGTGACTTTGATGTTTGAAATCGAAAAATCTATTGCAAAAAATTCTCGAAAAACTGCTTTGACCATGGTCCACCATGCTCGAAGCGCACACATCGGTTCGTCACTTTCATTAATTGATATTGCTGTCCAACTCTTCTTGAAATCAACAAGAAACGTCGATGACGTGGTATTAGTCTCAAAGGGCCATGCAGCGGCGGGCGTTTATGCAGTCCTAAATATTCTTGGCATGGTGCCTGATGGATGGATTTCAAACTACTGTACAAATGGTTCGAAATTGGGTGGACATGTAACCTCTACAAACTTACCATTTTTGGAATTGTCTACTGGCTCGCTAGGCCATGGACTTCCATATGGGGTCGGTCGCGCCCTTGGAAAGTCTCGAGCCGGACAAAAAGGGCATGTTTACGTAGTTCTCTCGGATGGTGAGTGCGATGAAGGAAGTAATTGGGAAGCTGCTCTCATCGCTCCACAGTTGAAGTTAAACAATCTGACGGTAATAATTGATAGAAATCGCATACAGTCCCTAGGTGGCACTGAGGAAACAGTTGCCTTGGAACCCCTAGCAAGAAAATGGGAAGCGTTCAATTGGGAAGTCTTTGAGATCGACGGTCATGACTTTAAAGATTTAGCGAAGATAACTCAACACATCAATCAGACGAAGCCAAGGGTTTATATCGCTGAGACGATAAAGGGAAAAGGTGTGAGCTTTATGGAGAATTCAGTGCTTTGGCATTATCGTCCGCCAAATTTTGAAGAACTGAATGCGGCAATCAAGGAATTAGAATGAGAGATACATTCGTCAGGAATTTAATGCGGCTTGCCCATGAAGATCCTGATATTTTTCTAATTGTCGGCGACCTTGGGTATGGCGTAATAGAAGAATTTGCGACAACCTATCCTGGCAGATTCTTGAATGCAGGTATATCGGAACAAAACATGCTGGGCATGGCAGGTGGGTTGGCCGCCACTGGTTATAAAGTCTTTGTCTATTCAATCGCTAACTTTCCTACAATGCGATGTCTAGAGCAAATTCGAAATGATGTTGCATATCATGATTTGAATGTAACGATCGTTTCCGTCGGTGCAGGATTTGCCTACGGAACTCTGGGGTACTCACACTTCGCGGTGGAAGATCTTGCGGTGATGCGCGTTCTACCGAATCTGGAAATCTACTCACCGGGTGACACAATCGAGCTCGAGGTCTTAATGCCCTATATTCTAAAGAAACCAGGACCTAAGTATTTAAGACTGGGGAAAAATGGAGAACCCCCTTTGAGTGATTCGCGATTAACTAACGTAGAAATCCCTCGTCTCTTGAATGAAGGCCAAAAAATTGTAGTACTTAGTACGGGCGGTATAGGAATTGAAGTTGTAAAAGCCATTAATGAATTAACAGCGACGGAAAAAATCCAAGTCTCACATTTTTCAGTGCCGACTCTAAGTTTCAAAAGTATAGGCTCTATCAATCTGCAAAATTATGAAAAAATCATTACAGTAGAGGAACACATACTTGATGGTGGATTTGGAAGCTTTGTTTTGGAATTTCTAGAAACAACTCAGCTCCAGGTTCCCGTGAAAAGAATTGGGATATTACGAACATTCGTTTATGAAATTGGAGATCAACAGTATTTACGTGAATTAGCAAAAATAGACTCACAATCGATAAAAAGGGAAATTGAAATTGGTTTAGGTTTTTAATGACTTTCCAAGATACTCTACAGAATAACCGTATTTTGATCACTGGAGCTTCAGGCTGGATTGGACATGAGTTTTTATGCCAACTGCAAGGCAAGTTCGGAAGACTCGAACATCTCGATTTGACCTGTGCCTCGAGTAAGCAAAAAACGATTTACATTCATGGTGAACCGATTGAGTGTAAATCTCTTACATCCATAACTGATTCGTTCTCCTACGACTTAATCGTTCACTTAGCATTCGTGTTACCAAATCCATCAAAAGCCATTAAGGTTGAGGAATACATCAGGATGAATCAGGAGATTTTAACCTTAACCAAAGATTTGTTTGATCAAAGTCAGAATGCATTGAAACTCATCATGTCGAGTGGTGCGGCATTAGACGGTAGCAATTTTTCTCACTCAGATATCTTGAAAAACTACAGTTTGCTTAAGCAGAATATGGAATCAGTCTTAAGGGATTCAAATAGCTTGGTGGTTCGATTATGGTCTGCAACGGGCCACCATATGCCTTTGGAATCTCATTACGCTTTAGCGGACTTTATTAGAAGGGCCAAGATAAATGAAGATATTTTCATTCAAAATGACGTTCTTCGTTCATATGTTTCTGCGCCTGAAATACTTGAAGCGGCCTTAGATCATTTATACAATGGTGGGCGGGGGATGATTAATTCAGGCGGTTCCGCTATCACTCTTTCAAAGCTAGCAGACATTACGGTTAAAGCCATGAATTCAAATAGTCGTGTTATTGTCAAAAAACTAAGGCCTGACAGCAAATTAGATTACATTTCGCCTGAATCCAAACTATATTTAAACAATTTTAAAAAGCTAAGCTCAATTGAAATTCAAATCTCAGAAATGATTCAGGGGATTTACAAGTCTTGACTCTATGAATTAATCCAGTCTCACAACACCACTAGGTGTTATCAAATCCACTGCAACAATTCCTGACTCACCATCATTTGTTGACGGGTCAATAAACTCAAGATTTGTGCCGTTTAATCCAGCAAGGATCTCTGTTTTAAACCATGAGTCTGATAGTTGATCAGAGTCAGAAATTGTAATCTTTTCAATTGCAGCAACCGCTTTGCCATCTTGTGATGGGTGATCAGCAGTTAGCCATTGAATAAAGAATGGAAGTTCGCGAGACTCGGCAATTTCATTCACTCCGATTTGCTTCCACTTAAGATCGCTTCCATCTGGGCGTGTGCGGTGACCTTCGATTGCACTGCGCCCAAACTTCTCTTCAACCTTTGAAATATTGTCAGTTGCGAAAACCCAGGTTAGCCAACCGCCGCCTTCTTGTGCTTTCTTGCTAACAGCCTTACCCCAAGGAGTTTGCTCTGTTGCAGGATGATCAAGTGGGCAGACAACTTCGATGTATTGACCGTTTTGAAGAGGCAGTGTGAAGTTGCGTGTGCCAAAGCGTGGGTGGACACCACCATCTACGAAGGTGCTGCCGAGTCGTGAGCCAAGGCGTTGAACTGTGTCGGCTAGTTGATCATGGGAAGTTACATATGAGACATGGTCTAAGCGCATGGGTAAATCCTGCCCTATGAAAGGGGGTGGTCGTTACCATTCTGAGCCGCACTTCGAATATTGCTACGAAAATAGCCCTTCCGAGCGTGGAGGGTCGAAATCTTCCCATAAATTCTCCGCTGAATTGATCGAGAGTTTGTCTGACAATCCAAATAGCTGCTCAGGTAGCAAAACTAATCTCAGACTATGGCCGTTGATTATCATCGGGCTTGGTCACGAAATTTTGATTGACCGCCACCAGTGGGGTACTCGCCAAGTTCGCAAGTGCGAGTTTTGTACCTATCAGTCGGCTACCGGGAACAGACAGATGTCCTGAGTCTCTGTATAAGGCAATACCATCCATGGTTGCTAAACAATATTTCTCACAAAGGAGATGATCTAGCCATATTATATTCGTACCTTGGTTTTCAACTCTCTGAATAAAACTAATTGTGCTTCCTCTGGCCTTGATCCAATCAGACTTTAAAAAGTCACAATCTCTAATTGATTGGTGTAAAGTCACTTTTCTCAAAACACATTTTCCAAGATCAGAATCATTGGTTGGTGGTGGTGAGATGATAACTACATGGTAACCCAAAGACTCTATTTCTTTAATTGATTTCTGAAAAATCTCTTCAGCAACATTTGCGCCTACCAATCTATTTGACAATCTATACTTTCTACCTTGTTCAACAAATTGAACAAATGGTGACGAAACAACTACTGTCGCTAATGCATATTTGCGGGAAGAAAATAACTCACGGACCTCCCCATTGAATTCTTTGCAATCTCTCGAATTTGGAAATCGACCAAATGAATCTGAAATTTCTAAGTCAAAAACCGGAGTACAGCTGGAAAACGTAGCTTGAAAGATGCCGATCTTTGGATTTGAAGCATTTATTCCATCAACCAAATGCATCGCATAAGAATCACCCCAGACGATGAATCGTACATTGTCACCTGATTGACATTCAGTATAATCCAAGTTCTTTGAATCACATTTAGGTGATAAGCCAACATTTGGGCGTAGGTCACTTTGTAATTCTTGTATTTTCGGTCTCAAATCTTCCCTAAGTAAATAACCTCCCGAGAACATTTGAACTCCGGACAAAAATGTAATTGAAGTTGCAATGATCAGAATGCCGGAGAGAAATCCTCTATCTGAAGCGAAGGTTTTTCTAAAGGGCATTTCTATGTACTTCCAGGTTAAGAATGACACACTGATAAGAACAAACAACATAAAAGCCAATGAACTTATATGTGTTTGATGAATCCCTGCTTGGATACCAAATGCAATAATTGGCTGGTGCCAAAGATAAAGGCTGTAACTGATATCGCCTAAAAATACAAAAGGTTTTTGCAAAGTTAGCATTCTTAAATTACTCGCTGGCTTCATTTCTCCTAACTTCAGCAAAATTGTCGTGGCGATTAGTGTTGTAAACAATCCGGGAAGGGGAATTGAAGTACTTTCATCAATCAATATCACTTGGTAAGTCAAGACAAACCAAAGCAGTATTCGAATTAGGCTTGCATGTTGCATTAGCAAGGGTAATTTGTATTTTCCTGGCAAAACTGTGGCCAGAACACCAAAGAAGAATTCGAAAACACGCGATGGGGCTAGAAAAAATGCTGCAATCGGTGAAACGCGAGATAGCCAGAATGAAAGAATAATTCCTATAAGAAGGACAAAAAAAGTGGTAACGCCCTTTTTCCGTAATTTAAAGACTATAATTGCAAAAATTGGAAACAACAAGTAAAACTGCTCTTCAACGCCAAGCGACCAAGTATGGAGAAGAGGGTTTTCAGCCTCGCTTGGATTAAAATAATTTATGCTCCTCCAGAAATAGATGTTAGAAACCATAAACAATGCCGATATTGTGGACTTACTGTGTTTGATTGTCTCCGGTGGTGGGGTAAAAAACATTGACAAAAGCAATGAAATAGAAATTACAAAAAGAAAAGCTGGAAGAATTCTCCTAGCCCGCTTTAAATAGAAATCGCCTAAAGAGAATTTTCCAAGACTTATTCCACGAAGAATAATTCCAGAAATTAGATACCCGCTTATTACAAAGAAGATATCTACACCAATAAAACCTCCGTCAAATCCACTAACGCCGAAGTGATCCAAGATTACGATTCCGACCGCAAATGCTCTAAGGCACTGGATATCAACTCTTTTTAGGGCCACTCATGTATAGTATCTGAGGGGATCAACGATGAAAATGAACGGAATTCATGACACATAAATTCTGGAATCTGAGTCTCGCGGAGCAGCGCGAAGGTGACCTTGAGTTCTACGGAGAAGACTCTAAAGAGATACCTAAATTAACTCATGGGGCATCCCTTGAAAGTGAATTGAATTTAGACCCAATTAATATTGGAATGTCAATAGCGGGTTCGTGGGCTAGTTATAACCCAATTAAACAAAGTTTAATCACGTCAGTTAATTTCACTGGTGCATACCATGATACTTCTGGAAACTTCTCTAGCAGTATCTCGAATCTACTCGGCCTCTCTGGTAAATCCGCTATGTTAGATTCAGATTCGACTCGAGTTTTCCTCTCTAAACGGAATGGTTCCCCTGTCCAACCACTTGCCTGCAAGACACCTTTTTCTAATGTAAGTTTTGCAACCGCATTAACGAGTTATTCATATCAGCCCGAAGATAGATTGAAAATTTCGCGTACGGCACTAAATGACTTGGGTAACCTGCCAGAAATTTCCTTACTTGATTCATTCCTTGAGACTGCAGCGCTCTACGAAAAGCAGTACTCTAAAGTAGGAGTGCTTTTCAGTGGGGGTAAAGATTCTTTAGCTGTGGCTTTGGCCTTGAGATCAGCCATGGGGCCAGAGAGAGTTATTTGCATATATGTATTAACTGACGGTATTGAAAGTGGCGGAAGCCTTGAACAAGCAAGGCTTGTTGCCAAGGAATATGGGTTTGAATTAGAGATTATCTCAAGTAGTTTCGGTTGGCCCTCAGATAATCCATCAGATGTCCAAGAAATTCTAGATTCCATGAAGCATCGAATCATGTCTCCTTTTGAATATCAATTTTCTGTAAAGATGAAACTTGATTGCCTAGTATCAGGTCAAAATATGGATTCAGTATTGTCTCTCGCCATACCCAAGCCCCCACAATTTGGGTGGATGTCAGAACCTGGTTACCGAAATTTTCTGATTCATCGCATCGTTCTTGGTTTGCCATATACATCGTTTTTTGCAAAGTCACCTATATTGGATTCTTCACTTACAGGATTAATAAATCTTCGTAGCAAATTGCTAAGAAGCAAAAAACGTGCAGAACGTTGGGGTTCAAATTTAAATGAACACGTGTCTCGACTTGCAATGGCTTCAGAATGGACCGATCCTGAATGGGAAAATCGAATTCCAGATATCGAAGCTTCGGCTGACCTAATCTCAAGCATCATTCAAGGTCGTGGCGATATTCAACTCCACGATACGGTGAGAAAATCTTGGTATTACTTACACCCAGGTATGGCCGTGCATATGATGGGGGTACCAAACTCCCTAGGCCTGAACTCGAGATCTTTTGTAACTGAAACTCCATTTTTAAAACATTGGATAAAACCTGTTCCAATAAAGAATATATTTAACAAGAAACCGCTTGAAGATGTTATTTATCAAATTTCTGGGATCCCCTGGAGAAATGTGGCAAAAAGTGGTTTCTCATTAGATCGAGGTATTGATGGTGGAAACGAGATTAGCAAGCAATTCTTCAATATACTTTCGTCGGAAAAACTCGCAATTTATGATCACGTAAATGGGGCTGAATTTACTGATTTAATCAAATCTAAGATCGAATTTTCGAATTTGGGTCTTAGTTCAAAAAAAGTTGGAGTGACTTTTCGTGAGTCTAACTATACTGTAGTTTTTAACCTGGCTGCTAGACTTACCAACCTTGAGCTTATTCTTCGGAATGCTTGAAGTGATTAATGTTTGGAATTTCACTTGAGGTGGAGAGAATCGCGTGAAAGAATCGAAATCAATTGTAATTATTCCAACCTTCAATGAATCCCTAACCATTGAAGGTTTGATAGTCGATCTATGCGACTTACAGGCTAATGTGCATATTCTTATAATCGATGATGGGTCCCCGGATGGGACCGCAAATATATGCAAGAGATTGGCAGTTGAGAACCCAATCGGAAAGATTAGTGTTATTGAGAATAGTTCAAAAAATGGCTTGGGGGCTGCCTACCGGCAAGGTTTTGAGTATGCCGTGAGTAAATACGACTATATCTTTCAAATGGACGCCGACAGATCACATGAAGTCGCTGACCTAATGTCGATTTATAGGAAAATTACGTGCGAACCTAATGTTGGCTTGGCATTGGGCTCAAGGTGGATAGAGGGTGGGAATGTCAAGGATTGGTCCTTTTTTCGAATTTATCTATCTAGATTTGCAAACAGATTTGCTTCCTCAGCGCTGATGACTAATCTGTCAGACTCCACATCTGGATTGAGAGGCTATAGAGCTTCTGCTCTAAGTATCATCCCTTTCTCCGCAACGGAATCAAATGGTTATTGCTTTCAAATAGAAATGACCAAACTCATGCTCGAAACAAACTTTGATATCGTCGAAGTACCGATTTCATTCACCGAAAGAAAACTAGGAAGTTCAAAAATGGACTCGAAGATCGTTTGGGAAGCACTAAATATAGTTGCAAAATGGTGGTTATTGAATAGAAAAAAATCACTTTTCAGCAAATGGGGTTAATCACAGTGCATCGTTCTGTAGGTAATCGGATAGACTTGGATTATGCTGGAGATATTACTAAAGACAAGTAGACTAGTTGGTGCTCGAACTAGGACTCGATTAATCGCACTTACAGCTTTCCAATCTTTACTAAATTTCTTAGATCTTGCCGCCATAATTGGTCTAGGCTTTCTAGGGAAGTTCGTGAGTTCTCCGCCCGAAGTGCAGGAGAGTTTACTACCCAATTTTCTGCAGAAATCCTCTCTTTCCCAATCACCTGATGGCTCCGTATTTATAATTGGGCTGAGCGTCTTACTGCTTTTTCTCCTTAAGAATATAACTTACTTGGTTGTTTCTAAAGAAATCTTCAAAGCCATCCAAACTGGTCAGAATGAGACTAATAACATGCTTGTTGATAAGTTGTTCTCAACGAATTATTCAAATGTGCGGAGTCAAAATCCTCATCACATCGCATATTTTCTTAGCAATGGACTGTCAGGGATCTACATTGGAATTCTCGCAACACTAATTGCTTTAATTTCAGAAATTACCTTGTTAATAATTCTTTTCTCGTTCTTAGTTAGTTTAGACTGGATTTCATCTTTACTTGCTTTTGCCTACTTTTGTTCAATTTTGGTTCTATTAAACCTTGTCTTTCTGAAGAGAATTTCCAAATTAGCCCTTGATTCTATGGAATCTTCAGTAAAGGCTCGAGAGCTATTGATGGAGTTTATCAAACTCTTTAGAGAAATAAGGATTTCAGGCAACTCGTTCTGGTTCAAGACTCAGTACATTGGAACAAAAAAGGTAGGCATAGACGCCGAAAGCAAATACTCTTGGTTCCAGCAAATTCCAAAAGCAGTAATAGAGACTTCTCTAATTATTGGTATCTTCCTTGTCATAGTTATGGTTAATGCTTTTTTCCCTGAAGAGTCAAGGCTTTCTGTCATTGCCATTTATTCAGGTGTTGCAATCCGACTTATGCCCTCTTTGTTGAAAATTCAAAACAGTGTTTTTACTTTAAAGAATTCATTGCCTGGGTGTGAATCTACTTTTAGCACTCTAAAGCAGATTGAAGATTCTAGAGAAAGTAGCTTTCCTCTTAGTGATGGATCTGCTGCTTTCAATCCATTAGCGCCTGATTTCACCGCGTCTATTGAACTTCTCGGCGTAACTTACTCTTATCCCGATAGACCAAGCAATCCAGTTCTTAATGACATAAATCTAAGATTTTATCCAGGCGAGAGAGTTGTAATTTGCGGCCCGTCTGGCAGTGGAAAATCAACATTAACGGACGTTCTTCTGGGTCTACTAAAGCCTGATGTCGGATCTGTGCGAATTAATGGAGTCGAATCTCAAGAAAGTATTTTCCAGGATCAATACTTTGTAGCTTACTTGCCACAGGACACCACTCTTTTCCCTGGAACTATTTTGGACAACCTAATGTTCGGTGCTAAAAATCGGGTTGACATTGAATCCAATTTAGATAGAACATTAGAAGTTGCCCAATTAACTTCGTTCATAGATAGCCTACCTCTTGGTCTAAATACAGTTGTTGGAACGGGTTCGTTACAATTAAGTGTTGGGCAGAGGCAAAGGATTGGAATTGCTCGACTACTGTTACAAAATCCAAAAGTAATCGTCATGGATGAGGTTACAAGTAGTCTTGATGCTCTGACTGAGAATGCATTTGTAGACTCTTTATCTAAATTCGACCAAGATACCTTGCTGATCTATGTAGCCCATAGGCTAAATGTTATTCCCAACTTTAACAGAGTGATTTACATGGAAAATGGCCAAATAATCAGTGATGGTTCTTTGCAAGAGGCGATAAAGACTTCGAAAAATTTCCAAGAATCAGCAAGCCTCTTCGGAGTAAAAGATATAGACTAACGTCTATTCATGAGTCTTGGTAATTTACGATGGAAATGAAAATTCATTCTTTGAATTTGTAAACGAAGATTTTTTTTGGGTTTTGATTTAATTCGTTTGCCAAATAGTTCATAATCCCTTGATTGATCATCGTATTTTACGTATTCGTAAATTTGACCATAATTCACATTCCAAGATCCATATTTGATTGCATTTAAAATCGGTTTTGGCGTAAGGTTTTGCCGAAGTAAGTTCTTCAATTCTCTAAAATCCTTCGGCTCATAAACAGAATTTAGACCCATATATCCGCATGGTCCGGCGACGACTGAGGTCTTGCCATAATAGGTCGCCTCGATTCCAAGCGTAGATCCAAAGG
This sequence comes from Candidatus Planktophila vernalis, assembly GCF_002288185.1. Lineage (NCBI taxonomy): Bacteria > Bacillati > Actinomycetota > Actinomycetes > Candidatus Nanopelagicales > Candidatus Nanopelagicaceae > Candidatus Planktophila > Candidatus Planktophila vernalis. The sequence goes on from NZ_CP016776.1 coordinate 1,300,374, forward strand.
TGAGTACCAAATCTGCCTGGAGAAGAAGCTGATAGGAATCAACATTACTCTCTGGCTCGAACTGTAAAACATCATGATCAGATGAAAGAATTTCCTTCATCCTCCGCCGTTCATGTTTTCCTGCGTTCACTAAGTTTGGGTGCCACCTGATAATAATTTCGTAGTCTTCCAAAATATTTGAGTCATGAATTAATGTGTTCAACAAATTATATGGGTCACGAAAATCATTTGGTACTTCGACTCCTGAGGCTGCGATCCACTCCCAATAGCTGCTTGTAAAGATGACGAGCTTTTTTCTGTCAGTGTGAAAGTAGTCAACATTATTCGTCTCAAAATTTCCCCCAAACCACTGAGCTGCTAAATCAGTTTGTCCGGTATATCTCTGGCGGTAGAAGAAATCGCTCCCGTCCTTAAAGTATTTGTTCTTTAGCTCCCCAACGGTGTTTTTCTCGTAGTAATCTTCAATTAATTGCATCCTTATTCTTGTTGAATGGATTCCCCCTTCTGGAAATATTGCGTATTTCTCTGGGGTACTCCCTGAGATGTGACTAAACACTCTTTTCCCTTCTGAAATTCCCGCATAAAGCACCGGTCCATCACATCCTCTACGACCGTTCCAGACATAGACTTCGTCAATATCACTTTCGCGAATAATACTTAGAGTTTTTTTGTATAGTTTAACTGCGGATAAAATCTCTCGCTTACCACGCTTTTGCAGTATTGATTCTTCGACATATATATCCTGTAGCTCATCAACTAATTGTGAAAGTACCATTTTGCCAATTGGTACACCTTCATATTCAAAATCTCTAAAGCCTTCAAAATTGGTCGGCATCTCTTGGATATCGCATTCTTCCGACAAGTTCAAAATCAAATGATTCACATTCAATGGTAACAAATTCGATTTTGAGTAGGTGGTCTGTTGTGAACAGAGGTTGCAAACGAATTTATCTTTTGTTGGGTTTGCTGGGCATGATGCCAAATCGCCTAGACAGCTCAACAAGAATACTTCGTGGCCGCTATGAACCAGACTATTCACAATCTCTATGGTTTCTGCGTGGTGCACCGACCATAAAGGCACGTGCGAATAAACAAGGACTTTCTTACTCTGTGACATTATCTTGACTAACGAACCCTAAATAAAGGAGTTAGTGGAGCAACCTTCAGATCGAGGTGTAACGTTTCTGCTTCAATGGCATTTGCAATGCGGTGTAAAACGGCGTCATACTTGTCAAGTATCCGATCAATGACTTTATTGCTGTGGGCTAGTGTAAGGTTGTGGGTGTTAAGAACAAGAAGTCCAGCAGAAAATGCTTCCTGTAGAAAGTATGTCTTTATTTCATTCTCTGCGTATCGCCCACCCTCAAACCAGTTTAGAAATGTCCAGGTGGGATGACCTGATAATTTCAGTACGGCATCGAGTGCCTTATCTGAAATCAACTGATTCAGCTTAGTATTTAGATTTTCCCCACTTGAATATAAACTTTCACAAACTTTATTATTAGAATGATAACTTAGATTAACTCTGGCTGCGGTTAGAGAAAGCAACTCGCCACCGAAGGTCCCTGAGAAAAACACTTCTGACATTTCCTTCATCACTTCGTCGGAACCTACTATGGCAGATATTGGAAACCCATTCGCCAATCCTTTTCCAAAAGTGGAAAGGTCTGGAATAACATTAAAAAGCTTTTGAGCTCCGCCATTGTTGAATCGAAATCCAGTTATCGTTTCATCAAATATCAATAGTGCGCCATATTTATGGGCTAATTCTTTTACACTCTCTAAGAATCCTGGATTGGGATAAGTGATGTTCATTGGTTCCATGATCACAGCTGCAATATCTTTAGGAAAACTTGAAAAAATCATCTCAAGAGATGAAAGATTGTTGTAGTTGAACGCGTGAGTTAAATCAATGACACTTTTTGGAATACCTTTGTTTCGAGTCGTCGACGCAATCGACCAGTCTTGCCATCCATGGTAGCCGCACATCGCAATGTGGTCACGTCCGGTATAAGCCCTCGCTAGTCTTATCGCAGCTGAGGTTGCGTCACTACCGTTCTTACCAAATCGAACTTTTTCAGCCGAAGGAATCATTTCTATCAGCATTTCTGCAACTTCAGCCTCAAGGCGTGTTGGCAGTGAGAGAGTTACTCCACTTTTGAATTGCCGTTTGACTGCTCTACTAATCTTCTTGTCACCGTAACCAATCGTTACTGCAGCTAGAGAGCTCACTAAATCAATGTACTTATTTCCGTCCAAATCCCAAGAATAGGGTCCCTTAGATTTCTTCAAATAGAGCGGAGATACTCCGACGGGGTACTGAGTGCGGGACTTACTAAAGGTTTGAGAGCCAAGGGGAATAGAGGCTTCCGCTCTATCTAGATGTTGTTCAGATAATTCATATCTCATCTATTAATCCATCTCTTTGTTTTGCCAAGGATTCATTTCGTTTATGGCTACTCATGAGACTTTCATGCGCCTTCGAGCTGTCCACCCAGTCTAGAACATCGCTATAGCTGAATACGTCTTCCGAGCCCGCGAAATGACCATAAACTTCCCTTACAAAAAGTAGATCTTCTTCATAGTCTACTGTCCAGCGAAAACTCGAGTGATTTTCACTTGCGTGAAAGTTCACTACCTGAAATTGATCTTGCCGATTATGAAAACCGATCGTTACATGTTCCTTTTCATATTCCTTCAACTGCAATTTACTGAGCTCAATTAAGGCTTTGGGTTTGAAAATCTCTATATCTAGGCCATCCGGAAAAGTAGGGTGGACTGTGTTGGAAAGGTAGTCTGGTTTCAATTTCAGGAATTTCCCTAGCATTTCGTCGATAATTTCTGGCATAACTAATGGGCAATCTGCAGTTAGCCGGATACAGATGTCTGGTTCTGACTCCGTGATCACCTTAAGAAATCTCTCTAAAACGTTATTCTCGGGCCCTCTGATTACCCTGTATCCAGATTCCTGCAAGATCCGTGCTAGTCCACTATTCTGCGTGCCTTCTGGAATAGCAATGATAATTTCTTTAATCATACTACTGCGGCTTATCCGGCTTAGTTGGCGAAGAATCATGGGCATCTTGTTGATTTCTGCTAAAACTTTCTCTGGAAACCGTTTTGAACCGATTCGTGCTTGGACAATGGCAACAATCTTCAACTTCTCTTCCCCCACTTTCTGGGATCCGCAAATTTAGGTTTCATGCTCTTCAATTTCAAATATTCTAATATGTCGGAATCTCTTGGCTCTAAATCGAAAAGTTGCTTTACGTGTGTAGGATTGAGAAACCCCACTACTAAACTGGTGAAAAGACTCTGACATTTATAAACTTCTAACGCTACCTCTAAATGTGTCGACTTCTTGTATTTCACATAATTCGTAAATTCTTCCAGACCTTTAAAAAATGGATCTTGAATCATTTGATGACTATTCAGAAGCAGGCCTTGGAGAAAAATGCTCCGGGCTTGCAGTTCAACACCAGCTGACACTAATTCTAAGACCAAGCTAGAATTCAAAAATTCAACATTAAAGAAATTCAAAGGCGCTTGAATTATTCCCAAATTAACTAGTTGAGGCGATAATTCACTCTCTTCGTATACGGATATACCTATAGAATCTGTAATTCCAAGGTTTTCAAGAGCCGACAAGAAATCAAGAGCTTCAAGCCTCTCAAGAGTTGATAGGTCATACCAATCGTGAACCATAATCGATTGAAACTTTGTCACGCCAAGGGTTTCTAAAGAGCTCTCGAGTTGACCTAATATCTCTTTGGGATTCAAATTCTTGTAACTGAACTTTGTGTTGTAAGAAAAAAACTTGGAAACTCCTGTATCGCGTAGATTCTCAACAGCGCCTTTGTAATTTAAGCTCAAATCAATCCTTTGGAACCCACAATCTAAGCAAGCTTGTAAGGTTTCAATTCTATTTTTTTTGTCTGGGAATGCATTATTAGTGAATGTCCCATACTCGTGGCCAAATTGTGCGCCGCCGATGACAATGTTTCGCATTTCCCAACTTTAGCAGTTTAGACTCTAGGACTTAAATGTTTGGTATATGGCTTTTAGAAGGACTTTGGAATTCTCCGACCACTGAGCTTCATTCTTGCCATAACTTCGTGCCTTTAATGACATTCGAGATTTTTCTTTACTTGCGAGGCTACTCAGATACAATATCTTTTCGATCAAATCTCGTATATTACTAGTTTCAAAATTTTTACCGATTTTTTCATCCTCTATAAATTGATTTGTTGGAAAGTTCGTCGTCAAGCAAATCATTCCCATTGAAAGAGCCTCCAGGAGTGAGACAGAAGTTCCATCTGATTTTGCAGCAGAGAGATACATCCAATGTTGTGACATTAATTCCGGAAGGTGTTGATTTTCAATGTTCCCTAAGAACGAGACTTTGTCTTCGAAGCCGTATTTTTTGGCGATAATCTTCCCTGAGGCTAAATCTGGGCCAGCTCCGACAAAAGTACAATTAAATGGAATGCCACTTTCGTGCATTCCTGCAAGTGCTGCAAGTATGATTTCGTTACAGTACAACTGGCTCCAATTTCGTAAAACAATAATCGAGGGGCTTTCCTTAAATTTTGGTTCGTACTTGGAGAAATTCGCCCAGTCACATCCATACTTTGTTTCATAAATCGGTTTGTTGTACTTAAAGTTTAGTCGCAATTCCTTGCTGATATATCCACTGTCTGTCACTATTGCAGAACATCGAAGCACATTCGTTTGAATTTGTCTGACACTTTTGATTTCGTTAATTTCAGAGGCGTAACAAATTCCGAGAATTGGGGTTTGTGATTCAAACGGAATTCTCGAAATTGGATCACTCAGAGGACCGGCAACGATCAGATCTGCCTCTTTAGACATCCTCGCAAAATTTTGATTAGCTCCAAGGGGTTCGTCGATGGGCAGAATATCTACATCAAATTCTTCCGCCATCGCTCCATAGAAACGATTTTCATGAATTCCTATTCTGTCTACTACATAAAGAAGTTTCTTCATGAACTCGTTAGGAGGTCCTTTGTAACAAGTTCGTCGCCGTCGACATCGCGCAATAGGACTTTTCCTAAAACTTCATCCTTATTAAAAGGACTAATTCCATTAGCTGGACATGGTCTTAGTGCAATCAGATCATTGCTCGTAATTGCTGACCCGGCTTTGAGGCTTCGTGAGAATCGAAGTGCTCTCCTTTGAACTATTCTTGCGTCAACTTCGTTGGCTTCAACTCTCTTTGTGCCGTCTCCGAGTGCCATCTCGAGGATCCGTGCATCTTCAATCATTTTCTTCCAAGCGGTAGGATCCAGAGAAAATGCGTGATCCGGACCAACTCTATTCACGTCGTCTGTAAAGTGCTTCTCAATAGCGCGCGCTCCTAGAGCAATGGCGCCCAGAACGGCAACATGGCCTTGCGAATGGTCTGATAATCCCAGCACGGCTTTTGGAAACTCTTCTTTAAACGATGCAATCACATTCAAATTTAGAAACTTGAAGTTATCGAATTCCCCAGTGTAATTAGTGTTACATTGCATCAAAATGTAAGGAAGATTATATTTTTCAATTAAAGACACAGCTTCTCTGACTTCCTCAATATCGCTCGCTCCCGTAGCTAACAGAATTGGCTTTCCAGTACTGGCCATTAATTCAATAGATTCTTTCCATGTTATATCTCCCGAACCAATTTTGTAATATGGCATGAGAGTCGCAAACATTCTAATAAAATCTAGATCGTAAGGAGCGGTGAAGTAATCGATTTCAAATCTATTACATTGCTCGATCAATTTCTCAGTCCAGGAAATTGGTAATTCTGCCTCTTTGTAAACTTGAAACACATCTTTTTCCCATTTTGATTGATGTGTGAGCTTTTTCCCCAGTTCAGAAAAACCACGCTTTGAGACGATTGTCTCTGCTTTAAAGTTTTGGAACTTAGCTGCATTAGCACCTGATTTGGCGGCTAGTTCGATCAGATCTAATGCCCGCCCTAAATCACCATCATGATTTGCGGCAATATCTGCAATAAAATAAGTTGGGCTGTTGATGGAACTTGCACGATCTAATGAGAGCTTCACTCGAGTTCTCCTCTAATTGCTTGCCGGTATGCCTGAAGACTATCAACAATATTCGGGAACACAATTCCAAGATCGGTTATCTTGGAGGTGTCTAAACTTAAATCCAAGGCTCTAGAAATGCTTGAAGTGTATGGGGCTCCTGACAGGTAGCTCGCGTCTAGATCCCAAATTTCACAAACCAACTTTGCGAAATCAAACTTGCTTAATCTCTCCCTTCCTGCGACATGGTAAAGACCACTTAGAGATAGTTTATCTAACGCCAGAATTGCAGATGCTGTTTGATTTACTAAAAGAGGTGTAAAATAGATATTTGTGTATCCAGTTACACCCTGCTTACCCGTTAAATTCCTATAAAAATAATCAAAAAGAGTCATTTTCCTATTGCTATGTCCTACGAAATTTACTCTAGCAACTAAAGAATTGTGTGAGTGCTCGAGTACTTCTTGCTCACCCTTCAACTTAGATCTTCCATAGACTGTAGAAGGTATGGGAATATCTAGTTCGCTCCGAAAGGGAGTTTTGCCATCAAAAACTGCATCCGTGGAAATATGAATAAGTTTAAAGTCATACAACTCTGAAAATCTAGCAAGTTTTTTCGGCAAATGACTGTTTAGAGCAAATGCCTTTTCTTGATTTTTTTCACAATCTTCGACATCAGCGTTAGCAATACAGTTGATCACTGTCTTGAATCTATACTTTCCAAAAAGCTCATCAAGTGGGTAAAATTTGTCGTCATCCAACTTGAATTGCACAAAATCACTTCCCTTGAGCAAATCGCTTGCCCTGTTTACGTGGAGAAGTGCATTTCCATTCAAAGTTTTCGCTAATTGCGAGCCAAGAAATCCACTAGCACCTAGAACGAGATAATCTTTAAAAATCAAGTGCTTTTATTCCAAGTTAGCCAGGAAAGTCTTGATTGAGTCAATGCCCATCCAGAGGTCATTTGTATTTGAAGCATAAGCTTTACCCTCTTCCATATTGGAACCAACAGGTTGCTTATAATTCCATTCGGCAACAACCGGCAAAACTAGAAATCTATTCTCAGAAATTCTAATGGTCCGCCGACTATCTTCTGCTGAAATCATTTCTTCATGCAGTTTTTCACCTGGTCTAATTCCAATTTCAACAAAATCAGAATTTGGTGAAATTGCGCTTGCTAAATCAACAATTTTCATGCTTGGAATACGAGGCACATAAAGTTCGCCACCCTGCATAATTTCAAAACTATCCAAAACAAATTCAACGGCATCTTGGATACTGATCCAAAATCGCGTCATTCGAAGATCCGTAATGGGCAGCGGTTTGCCCTCTAAAGCTAAATTTTGGAAAAATGGGATAACAGAACCTCTGCTACCCATAACGTTTCCGTAACGAACAACACAAAACGATGTCCCGTAACTTTGGCTGTAGTTGTTTGCTGCAACGAAGAGTTTGTCTGCTGTTAGTTTTGTGGCTCCATAAAGATTAATTGGGGAAGAGGCTTTATCTGTTGATAATGCAACTACCTTTCTTACACCTGCATCAATGCTTGCTTCGATTACGTTTTGGCTTCCAAGCACATTTGTTTTAATAAATTCCATTGGGTTATATTCGCCAGTATCGACTTGCTTAAGAGCCGCCGCGTGAACGACATAATCAACGCCATGCATTGCTCGCACTAATCGATCTTTATCTCGAATGTCTCCAATGAACCAGCGCAAACGAGAATCATCATCAAATTCAGATCGCATATGAAACTGCTTTAGTTCATCTCTAGAGAAGATGGCGATACGCCTAACATCAGTATTGTCCAATAATCGGCGCACCAGAGCTTTGCCGAGTGATCCAGAGCCACCGGTAATTAGTATTGATTTTGAATCAAAAATTGACATTTTTCTCCACGCCTAGAAATGATTGGTGTTTCCAGCCATATTCTAGTAGGTCGATAGCGCCCTCTTAGTGCTGAAAGCAATGAAATGTTCAGCTGACTATCTGGCCAGCACGCACATCAACGCCTCAACCGTCAACAACGGCGCAGCGTTATGACCCAAATTAACCCGTGCTTCCATAATGGCGCTTATTTTGTTGATCGTGGCTTGTGGCTTGTTATTAGCTGCATAGGCATTGATCTCATTTTCAAGCTCTTTATTAATCAGGCCGTCATTGCTTCCCGCCTGCACCATCATGACATCGCGGTAGAACGTGGCAATATCTAACAAGGCAGCGTCCAATCCATCTCGCACCATTCTCGTGCTGCGGGTCTTTTGTTCTCTTTCTAACTCCTTTATTGCTTTACTTCCCCCACTTGCCATACCCCGACCCGTTGCACCTTTGCCATAGGCAAGTGATAAATCATCAATTTCTTTTTCATTTCTCTCATCAGCCGCAGAGTTAGCTTGCTCGGTTGCTAAATCAACTAGGGCCTGCGCTGCAGCAAAAGAAGAAGAAATTCCTTTCAAAGAAAGTGGTAAAGCCATGATGGTGGTGCGGGTATTTCGCACAGATTCGTTGTTAGCTAAATACCGTGCTCTACCAATGTGTCCTTGGCTCACCCTTGCAGCAAAATCTGCCATCTGAGGGCTTATGCCATCGCGCTTTTGGAGCACCTGTGCAACAGCCGTGGTGGATGGTGTAACAAGTTGTAGATGACGGCAACGGCTACGGATTGTTGGCAACACATCATGCAATGTTGGAGCGCAAAGTAACCACACAGTTCTATTCCCTGGCTCTTCAATTGCCTTAAGTAATGCGTTGGCTGCAGATTCTGTAAGTCTGTCAGCATCTTCCATAACAACCACGCGCCAGCCGCCCATTGATGGCGCCCACGCAACTCGAGTTAATAGTTCTCTTACTTCATCAATCTTGATTGAAAGACCTTCGGTTCTAATAATCTCAACATCAGGATGTGCTCCATTTGCAGCAGATCTGCATTGATTGCAATCACCGCACCCATCCTTTGGACACACAAGTGCTTGCGCAAAGGCAACGGCAGCAGATGATCTGCCAGATCCTGGTGGGCCAGTGAAAACCCACGCATGAGTCATCTCTTGTGATTCTGCGCCAGACCGTGTGGCAGCAACGGCCGACTTAATAATCTCGACAACATGTTCTTGTCCTACAAGATTTTCAAAGACGCTCACTTCTTTGTTTTTGCTTTCTTTTTAGGCTTAGCTTTGTTCACAGCCTTAGTCGCACCAGCGCTAGTTTTCTTAGCAGTAGTTCTCACAGCTTTTCCTGCAGCCCTTATTGGGCGCAGAAGTAAATTGCCTTTATCTTCACGGGCATTGCGCTTTAGGGCAGCGATTTCACTGACTCTGGTAATGATTGCTGCATGTGTGTCCTCAATTGATTTGTTGCCATCAACGATGAAATAGCGCTCAGGGTCAAGTAGAGATAACTGCAAGAACTCTTGGCGCACGCGCTCATGGAATGCAAGTGGTTGTGACTCAAGGCGATCTTTACTCTTTAAGCGCCCTAACCCAATCTCTGCTGGCAGATCAATAATGATTGTTAGCGTTGGAAACAATGACTCTGTTGCCCATCTAGAAATTCTTGCCACTTCACCAGGCTCTAAGACTCTTCCTGCGCCTTGGTAGGCGATAGATGAATCAAAGTATCGATCACTAATTACTACTTCCCCAGCGGCCAGCGCTGGGCGAATAACAGAGAAAACATGATGTGCACGATCTGCTGCATAGAGAAGTGCTTCAGCGCGTGGACTAATTTCTCCTGTTGAGTGAGAGAGAAGAATTTTTCTAATCTCTATTCCTAGATCACTTCCTCCAGGCTCACGCGAGAGAACAACGCTCTCACCTTCCTGTTCTAGCCAGGCCTTTAATAGTTTTGCTTGAGTTGTTTTGCCAATTCCTTCGCCGCCTTCAAAGACGATGAAGACACCTTGTGTTGGGGCACCAGTAATACTTCCTAGCTCGCCTTTAAATGCGTTAACAATGTCAGACCACAATGAAACATTAGGTCGATCCTTCATTTGTTTGTAGGAAACAAAACCAATCAAAGATGCAAACAGGCCTGCAATAAGAATTGTTACGGCTGCGCCGTTATAGCTCACTTGTGTGTTTTGGAATTTAAAGGTGTGTTCACCAACTGCAGCTGCAATCAAAGGCGCAGCAGCTAAGACAGCAACTAAAACCACGCGGATAAGGCTTTGCACGAAGGCAAAGGTGCGCCCTCTAACATCATCTGCAACTTCCATGCCCAGCATGGTGAAGCCAGTTACCCAGGTGATGCCGCTAAATGCACCCAGGATGATGACGATAAAGACAGCTAGAACAAGGTTGGGAATTGCTGCCAGGGCCACAAGGAATGCACCACTAATAGTTAGAGATGCTCCAAAGAGCCTTCTTCGGGAGAACTGCGCAAAGACTTTAGGGCCAAGTGCAATACCTGCCGCTAATCCCGTAAAGACTGCGCCAAAGAGAACACCATATGCAGCTTCACCGCCACCTAGATCTCCCACAAATGTTCGAGCTAAACCAATCACTGCCCCTGCTGCAACAAATGCGCCCACCATTCCAACGATGAGACCGCGAATGAGCTTGCTACCAGAGACTGCTTTCCAGCCTTCGTGGAGAGATTTAAGAATTGAAGTTTCAGCAGCGTGCTTTGCTGCAGCTCCCTTAGGTATTTCACGCAATCCCCACACTGTGAAAGCTGCAAAAGCAAATGAAAGAGCATTTGCATAAAGCGCTAAGTCAACTGCTGTTACGTTAAGTGAGAAAGCAGCGTTGATTGCTGATGTGAAAAGAGAAAGGAACGTAAAGATTGCTGCTGCAACGGGTGCTGTGCCATAGGCAGCTAGCAGTGAAACTTGATTTGCATTCTCTAACTTGTCCCGGGGGACAAGGTTTGGAACTGAAGCTTCTTTGGCCGGTGACCAGAAGAGAGTGATGCACTCAACCAGAATCATTGCGGTGTAGAGCCAGAAGTAGTTATGGAAAATAGGTATTGATATATAGAGCCCAGTTCGCAAGATGTCGCAGTTGACCATCAATTTACGGCGATCTAACTTATCTGCGATCACACCAGCGATAGGGCCAAGGAAAACTGCTGGAAGCAAGCGTGCAATGAAAACACCTGCAATTGCAAAGTTAGCTTTTGCGTAATCTCCACCAGAGAGTTGTTGAGCAAGAGCAGTTGTTGCTAAAAGACCCAGCCAATCTCCAAGGGAAGAGAACACCATGGAGTTCCAAAGCTTTCTAAAGGGTTTGATTGCAAGGACCCCGCGGGTTACATCTGGCGCAGGTGCGGCAGGTGTGGGCAGGGTCTTTGGCATTGGATGAGTCTATCGGGCGCATGAACTGGGCTGAAAAGGCTTAATCAGGGCTAATATTTAAAGCTTGGACCTTTCGAGAGAGTTTTACCGATCCCCACCCGTTGCCAGAATTGCCTCCGAATAAAGCCGAAAGATCAGATCCCAATTTACGTCCGAACTACTTGCCCGATAATTCTCTAACATGTTCATGATTGGGTTATCAGAATCAAATTCTTCAGTAGTCTCTCCAACTCCCTCCCTTTTTACAATCCTTTTAGAATCAAAATCGATTTCAAGACGGATTTGATCAGCAACTGAAATACTCCAAAATGCCCTCCGGGAAGCTGACTTACCAGCTTGAAGATTAACCCTCATATCTTCCCCAACTTGATAATCAAGGCAAATTTCCACGGATGACCCTTTCGAAGATAAAAGCTTAAGAGACTCATTTCCTAATTCTCTAGACTGCATTAAAGAAGCCAGCAAATATAGTTCATGTGGCAACCAATCCAAACTAGGAGATATCCTTTCGCGTTGCAATTCACCTACTCTAAGAGCATCAATTTCTAAATCTCCATGGTTTTGAAGAATCTGCGTAGAGGCGGATTCCCAAAGTTTGCTAAATGTCCATGGTTGTGACAGATAAACTGAAGATTTAACTTTTGGTAAAGTTGAGTGCAATTGTTTAATACCTTCAAGCGTTAATGCGATTGGCTTCTCTAATATAATTTTAGAATTTAAGTCTTGTAGCTGTTCCAATATTTTGAGTTGGATTTCCGGAAATGTTGTAATCCAAATGAAGTTGAAATCTTTAAGGATACGTCCTTCTGGTAGTGCCAGTTTTTCAGTATTGAGAAAATCTCGTGCAGAAATTACAACAGGTTTTAGTCTTGATTTACTTGCAACAAGAATGTTTGAAACTTTCCGTGACCATTCACCATTACCAATAAACAGAATGCTCTCAGTTTGTGAGTTCATCGGTATAGTTTGCTTGAGACCAGGAGATAAATCTGGCAAGGCCATCACTTAAATCCACTTTGGGTTTATAGCCTAGTTCTGTTGAAATCTTGTTGATATTTGGACATCTTCGGTTAGGTTCATCTTCAGGATAAGAAGAAGGGTATTTGACTAACTCAAAGCCTTCGTTACTTTTCGAAATTTCTGAAAAAAGCTTTGCAAGTGTCGCCATATCTAACTCAGGTTCAGGATTACCAACATTGTAAACATCCGGTTTTTCTGTCTCTATCAATACTTTGAGAAATCCCGTGATTGCGTCAGTAACGTAACAAAATGTTCTTGTTTGCCGTCCATGGCCGTAGACTCTTAGAGGTTCTTTTCTATACAAAGCGGTCGCAAAATTTGGAAGAACTCGATAATCTCGCGGCATCATGCCTGGGCCATACACATTAAATGGGCGGACGATGCAGGCATGAACGTCAAAGTAATTCTCATAAATCCAACAAAGTGCTTCACCCATCCGCTTTGATTCATCGTAACAAGCACGAGGGCCACGCGCAGCGACATTTCCTCTGAAATTCTCGTCCGTTGGGATGAATTCTGGATAAGGATCCCCATAAATTTCTGATGAAGAGAAGAATAAAAATCGTGACTTATCTGTCTTTGCTTTTTCAAGCAGAGAGCGCGTCACATCCACTGCAACTTTTACGGTCTCAAGAGGATTAGCCCGATAATGTTCCGGAGAGGCGATTCCAGCCGCATGGATGATGTAATCAAATTTATTGGGTAACTGAGCGCCAATTGAAGCATCTCCAAAAATCCATTCAATCTCTGGCGAAGTTCTTTGCCACGACTGATCTTCGGTATTACTCGACGTGATATAGCTATCTAGGGCAACTATCCCAACTGGATTTTCTGGATGACGTTGATTTATCAAATGGAATAGTGACATGAAGTATCGACCTAGAAATCCAGCTGCACCCGTAATAAGCACCTGCTTACCGAGCAACTTTTCAACCGAAACCATTGAATTCTCATAGATTTCATCTATGTCAGAGTCGATGATCATCTTCACTTTTGAGGCCCCACTTCCTTGTATTTTGGCAAAAACCAAATCACCTTTAAAGCATACTTGGAAAATCCTGCTAGTTTCGAAGCAATCTCCGCTGACAGGTTCCAAGGAAATATCACACAATTCAGGTTTATTGGCTTTAGTCGTGGAATCAAATCCGACTCCATTTCAGCATGCGAAACTACCTTAATGCCACTTCTTGGCAAAAATTTGCCTTGCTTGCCTGGATTATCATCAATAATTCCGATTAAACCAATTTGGTCTAAATCGAATTGATTGATGAACGTAACAGCCTTAGCCGGTGCACCATAACCAAACCAAGTAGTGCTTATAGGCTCTGCTTGAATAGCGGTCTTAGTCTCAAGTGATAACTGCTCCAAGTGTGTATTGAATTTCTTCATCCAATCAGAACTATCTAGACCAGCTAAGACTTCGCGGCGAAAAATCTCTTTAACTTCCGGCAACATCTCGCTTTGAGAGGCACTCTTTTGACACGTAACTCTGATACTTCCACCGTGCATTTCAATCTCTTCCACATCAGTGAGATTAAAACCAAGTTTGCGGATGAAAATATCTAATGAAATTACCGTGTGGTAGGACATGTGTTCATGATAGATGGTGTCGAATAATTGGTGCTCAACCAATTTAAGCGCATGAGCAACTTCAAAAACCAAGTAGCCACCTTGCTTAAGAATAGTTTGGGCAATTTTAAATGCACCAACCAAGTCGTCTATGTGTGCAAATACATTGTTTCCAACCACAAAATCAAAATCACCATACTCATTAACTAAAAAATCAGATAACTGTCTATCCAAAAAATTTGTATAAACCGCTTCGCACTTTCCTTTGCTTATCTCGGCCAACTGTTGAGATGGCTCGACTCCAATAGCACGCATGCCATGAGTTGTGAGTGCTTCTAAAAGGGTTCCATCATTTGAACCCACTTCAAGCACTAATCCACTAGGTACTACATCTGATAGCTTCTTAGCCAATTTTGTAAAATGGTCACGAAATGTTTTAGACGTTCCAGATGCATACACATAATTCGAGAAAAGCCGCTCTGGATCGACTATGTGTTTTAACTGTATGTGTTTGCAAGATTCGCACTCCACTACCTCTAATGGAAACAAATCTGCATTCAAAGCTTCTTCTTTGGAGAGGTATAACTCATTTGCTAAAGGCGAATCTTTTAGTCTGATCGCCTCTGGATAAAAATTACCTTCGCAAATGCGGCAGCAAGTTAGCTCTCGATAGTTTTTCATTAACTAGAGAAGTAGTCTTCCGGTAGACGCGTTGTATCTGACTCGTAATTCTCGGAAGAACGATTTTTTGCCGCAATAGCAATAAATGATGAGGCTTCTAGAAACAACATTTTGTGGGGGGTTTCTGGAGGTGAATAAACCATTTGCCCGCTTTTTACCTCAACAATTTTCTCTTTACCCTCTTCATCCTTCCAAAAGTAGTTCATCGAGCCCTGAACCATATAACTTAAGTGCCAATCATCTTTGTGAACATGATTTGCTCTAATTGCGCCAGCGACAGATTTAATAATTGCTACATCACCCAAATTTCCGTCTGCAATGTTTTCAATACTGCCACGCTCATCACTAAAACTTTGTGGAACCTCAACGAATGGGTAATTAGCGAAATGTTTCTCTTGGAATAGCTCACTGAGTTCTTTAGGGATCCGCATCACTACTCATTCTCTAGGTTTTGTTTGTTTATCTGGTGGATTCTAACTTAGGCCAACCCGCTTTTGCCTGCAGGCATCGCTTAAATCTCTTTTTTACTCATGCCTAGGCATTATTAGCCTTACCTGTTGCAGCTTTCTTTGCTGCCTTCTTTGCTCCTGCCTTTTTAACAACATTCTTTGTAAGAGTCGGCGCAGTATCACCCTTCTTAGCTTTAGCTGCAGCTTTCTTTCTACTCTTCTTAGGTGATGGTCCGTTCTCTGCTTCCCATGCACGGCGTCCTGCAAGGAGTTCTAGTCCACGCTCTAACGTCATTCCTTCTGCAGTATCTCCTCGGCGCAGTGTTGCATTAGTTTCACCATCGGTTACATACATACCAAAGCGACCATCTTTAACAATCAAAGGCTTTTGCGTTGTTGGATCAATACCAAGCTCTTTCACTGGTGGCTTTGCCACACCGCGTCTGCGCTCCTTTGGCTTTGAATAAATCTCTAGCGCTTCATCGAGTGTCATTGTGAACAACTGCTCTTCAGATGTGAGCGTGCGTGAATCAACACCGGCCTTTAGATATGGTCCATATCTTCCGTTTTGCACAGTGATGTCATCACCTGCAGCATTTGTTCCAAGAGTTCTGGGAAGAGAAAGAAGTCTTAGCGCATCTTCATAGGTAACGGTGTCGAGAGTCATTGTGGAAAGAAGGCTGGCAGTTTTTGCCTTTGGTGCATCTGCTTTCTTTTTCTTCTTCTTTCCTGACGCTGTTAGTTCTACAGGAACCTCTGGTAGAACTTCTGTGATGTAAGGACCAAAGCGACCACTCTTAGCAATGATGGGAAGGTTTGTAGCAGGATCAATTCCTAATTCGCGCTCACCTGACGGTGCCTCAAGTAATTCAATTGCCTTTGCAAGAGTTAGCTCATCTGGAGCGAGGGATTCTGGGATGTTTGCAAGCTTGCGCTCTTCTCCTGGCAGGTTCTGTTGCAGGTATGCCCCATAACGTCCCACTCGGATTTCTATCTCGGGGGATAGATTCATTGTGTTAGTAGCACGGGCATCAATTACGCCTAAATCAGCTGATAATTCATTGAGTCCTGGTTGTCCATCAACGCCATAGAAGAAATCTCTTAGCCAATCACTGCGGCTAGCTTCTCCTCCTGCAATCTTGTCTAGATCTTCTTCCATGCTGGCCGTGAACTCATAATCAACAAGTTTTGTGAAGTGTGTTTCAAGTAGGCCCGTGACAGAAAAGGCTAAAAACGTTGGAACTAATGCGCGTCCGCGCTTATAGACATAACCGCGATCTTGGATAGTTTGAATAATTGATGCAAAAGTTGAAGGACGACCAATACCTAGCTCTTCTAGCTTTTTAACAAGAGTTGGTTCTGTGTAACGAGCCGGTGGTTTTGTTTCATGGCCCTCACAGGTGTATTCATCTACTTTCACACTTTGGCCAAGTGTCATTGCAGGTAAGCGCTTATCGGCGCTCTCTTCATCTTTGTTCTCATCACTGACTATGTCGTCATAGGCTGCTAGAAAGCCTGGGAAAGTAATAACAGATCCGTTAGCGCGAAAGATTGTTGCTTTGTGATCATTTGTCGTTGCATCAAAATCAACACGCATCTGCATCTTTTTAGCATCAGCCATTTGGGATGCAACCGTGCGCTTCCAGATCAGGTCATAGAGAGCAAATTCATCTCTAGAAAGCTCTGGTGCTAACTCTCCTGGAGTTTTAAATGTCTCACCTGCTGGGCGGATTGCCTCATGTGCCTCTTGTGCATTCTTTGTTTTGCCGGTGTATGCACGTGGTGAATCTGCAACGTGGTCAGCGCCATAGAGCGCTTTAGCTGCCTTGCGCGCAGCATCAATTGCTTGTTGTGAAAGATTAACGCTGTCGGTGCGCATGTAAGTGATGTAGCCGTTTTCATACAGGCGCTGCGCAATACGCATAGTGATCTGTGCGCCCCAGCCCAAACGACTTCCAGCATCTTGTTGCATGGTGGATGTCGTAAAAGGAGGCTTTGGACGCTCAGTACGTGGGCTTTCCTCCATTGATTTAACGGTTAGGGAAGAAGACTTAAGTGATTCAACTAAGCCGCGTGCCCCTGCTTCATCTAATAACAAGATATTTGCAAGAGATTTTTCCTTTACGGCCCCATCTGCGCCAAAGTCAGATGTTGCTGCCACCTTCTTGCCATCTACTTCTAACAAGCGCGCGTTAAAGCCCAGCGCAGTAACTGCAGCTAAGTCCCACCAGGCACTAGAAATAAATGCCATACGCTCACGCTCTTTTTCAACAATCAAACGTGTGGCAACTGATTGCACGCGCCCAGCTGAAATGCGTGGCATAACTTTTTTCCACAGCACTGGTGAGAGTCTGTAACCAAAGAGTCGGTCTAATACTCTGCGTGTTTCTTGAGCATCGATTAAGTGATAATCAAGATCTCTGGTGTTTGAGACTGCTTCTAATATCGCCTCTTTTGTAATCTCATTAAAGACCATGCGCTTAATAGGAATCTTTGGTTGCAAAGTCTCTACTAAGTGCCAGGCGATTGCCTCGCCTTCTCTGTCTTCATCTGTTGCAAGGATTAATTCTTCAGCGTTTTTCATTAACTCTTTTAGCTCTGCCACCTTGGCTTTTTTATCTGGGTTAATGACATAAAGCGGGGCAAAGTCGTTTTCAATATCAACGCCCTCTTTAGCCCAAGCAATCTTCTTGTATTCCTTAGGAATATCAGCTGCGCGCTGGGGCAAGTCACGGATATGGCCGACGGAGGCCTCGACGACATAGTCATCGCCGAGGTATCCGCCAATTTTGCGCGCTTTAGCTGGTGATTCAACAATCACAAGCTTTATAAGCGCAGCCTTTTCTTTAGCCATGTAGTCCTTTGGGGAAAGTGTGTGTGACTAGTTAAGGATTGATGTTGCTTGACGACGGTTACGAATCAACGCAGCAATGATGACAAGGGTTGCACCGATGCCAATTGCTGTGGAGATTGTTTGGCTGCCGCCAAGGGCCAATGAAACGATTGCTGGAGTAATAAGTAGTCCAACAAGGTTCATCACCTTAATCAATGGGTTAATAGCTGGGCCTGCAGTGTCCTTAAATGGATCTCCCACAGTGTCACCAACAATTGTTGCAGCGTGTGCATCAGAGTTCTTTCCACCGTGATGTCCATCTTCAACCATCTTCTTTGCATTATCCCAAGCACCGCCTGAGTTAGAAAGAAATACAGCCATAAGAGTTCCTGTGCCAATAGCACCGGCTAGGTATGCACCAAGAGGTCCAACACCTAAACCAAAACCAACTGCGATTGGTGCCATTACTGCCAGTAATCCTGGTGTGACAAGTTCACGTAGTGAATCGCGAGTACAGATATCAACTACACGACCATAGTCAGGCTTTTCTGTCCCCTTCATGATTCCTGGGTGCTCGATGAACTGCTTGCGCACTTCAACTACAACCGCGCCTGCTGCACGTGATACTGCATTGATTGCAAGACCAGAGAATAAGAACACAACGGCTGCGCCGATGATCAAACCAACCAGGTTACGTGGGTTAGCAACATCGAGGATGCCTTGGTATTGAGTTGCAAGTTCTGCTGCGTTCTTACCAGCATCAACTACTGCCTGCTTGATGGCATCTGTGAAGGCACCAAAGAGAGCAGTTGCAGCAAGAACAGCTGTTGCAATTGCAATTCCCTTAGTGATCGCCTTAGTTGTGTTACCAACAGCATCGAGTGAAGTAAGGATCTTTGCGCCTTCTCCTTCAACGTCCCCTGACATTTCTGCAATGCCTTGAGCGTTATCTGAGATTGGACCAAATGTGTCCATCGCAACGATTACTCCCACAGTTGTGAGAAGTCCTGTGCCAGCAAGTGCGATAGCAAGAAGTGAGAGAACAATGCTTCCACCACCGAGCAAGAAAGCACCAAATACTGCAGCTGCGATAAGCATTGCTGAGTAAACAGCTGATTCAAAACCAACTGAAATACCGGCCAAAAGCACTGTTGCCGCGCCTGTCTCAGATGAAGCTGCAACATCATTAACTGGACGCTTGCCAGTTTCTGTGAAGTAGCCAGTTAATACCTGAATAGCTGCAGCAAGTGAAATACCGATTAATACTGCGCCAATTGCTAGAACGCGTGGGTTTGTATTTCCAGCCTCTGCTACTGCCTCAGGTGATAGACCAGTCATCAGTTTGAAATCAGATGGTAGGTAAGTAAATGTTGCTAGAGCTGTTAGACCTGCAGAGATCAGCGCTGATAAGAAGAATGAGCGGTTAATAGCTGTCATCGCTGACTTATCTGTGCTGCGTAGTTTCGTTAAGAAAATACCAATAACTGCTGTGACTGTTCCGATTGCAGGAACGATCAATGGATAGATAAGGCCTGCATCA
Source organism: Candidatus Planktophila vernalis (assembly GCF_002288185.1). Classification (NCBI taxonomy): domain Bacteria; kingdom Bacillati; phylum Actinomycetota; class Actinomycetes; order Candidatus Nanopelagicales; family Candidatus Nanopelagicaceae; genus Candidatus Planktophila; species Candidatus Planktophila vernalis. The sequence goes on from NZ_CP016776.1 coordinate 1,319,809, forward strand.
CCGAAAGCTGCCTTACCAAGAATGAGCGCGGCAACGAGAGTTACAGCGTATGACTCGAATAGGTCTGCAGCCATACCAGCACAGTCACCCACGTTATCGCCGACGTTGTCAGCAATAGTTGCTGCGTTACGTGGGTCATCTTCAGGAATATTCTTTTCAACTTTACCAACTAGGTCAGCACCAACATCTGCTGCCTTTGTAAAGATTCCGCCACCCACGCGCATAAACATCGCGAGCATCGCTGCACCGAAACCAAAGCCTTCAAGTACTGCTGGTGCATCTTGGCGGTAGATAATTACTACAAGTGATGCACCGATGAGTCCAAGACCCACAGTTGTCATACCAACAACGCCGCCTGTGCGGAAAGCAATTTGAACAGCCTTTTCGCCATCCTTATTACGTGCAGCATCTGCAACGCGCACGTTTGCACGAACTGCAAGCCACATACCGTTGTAACCCACGAGAGCAGAAAAGACTGCACCTAGTAAGAAGAAGATTGAACGTCCAACACGGATCTCAGTTGCACCAGGTAGTGCAAAGAGAAGAACAAAGACGATTCCTACGAAGTAGGAAAGGGTGCGGAACTGACGAGAGAGAAATGCCGCTGCGCCTTCTTGAACCGCTTCAGCGATTTCGCGCATCTTGGGAGTTCCATCGCTAGCTGCAAGAATCTGTGCACGTAGTGCATAGGCAATGGCGAGCGCGCCTAGAGAGATTCCTAGAACGATGTAGGCATATGTCAGGTTTGATCCGGTTACTTGGACTAGCGATACGGTGCTTGAAGCACTCATAGGTTCTCCTCCATTGGAGTTACAGGCGCCCTAAAACGAAGGTCAGGCGCGAGACTACGGAAGTGTAGGTCAGAAGACCCTCTTTGGGGCAAATCCATACATATCTATTGCACCACTTTGGGCCTAACTCCCCGGCTCACCGGGTTCAAGGGGTGGTCTTTGGGCAAAAGCCAGATTGGCTATTTAACGCTACCCGCCAGCAGGCCGCGCACGAAGTAGCGCTGTAACGAGAAGAAGACGATGAGTGGAATAGCAATGGTGATGAACGCACCAGCTGATAGCTGTGTGTAACCAGAGCCATACTGACCAACGAGGGATGCCAGCTTGCTGTTAATTGGTGCTACTTCCTCTGTGCCGGAAGCAAATGTGAGTGCAACGAGCAAGTCATTCCACACCCACAAGAACTGGAAAATCGCAATTGCTGCAATGCCAGGAATAGAGAGTGGCAAAACAATCATGCGGAACACCTTGAAGTGGTTTGCGCCATCAACGTGTGCTGCTTCCATCAGATCGCGTGGAAGGGATGCGATGAAGTTGTGGAGTAAGTAGATAGCAAGAGGGAGTGCAAACATTGTGTGAGGCAACCAAATACCTGCAAAGTCACCAGCAAGACCTAGGGCCGGGAAGATTGTGACAGAACCAATGTGAGCGCCGCCTGTGAAAAGAAGAAGGAGTGGAATCAAAGACATCTGTAGTGGAACGATTTGAAGTGCAAAGATAAAGAAGAAAATAAAGTCTGAGCCTCTAAAGCGGATCCAGGCAAGGGCATATGCGGCCATCGTTGCAATAACGATTGGGAAAATCGTGGCTGGCAAAGTAATAACTATGGAGTTAATAAAGTATGGCAAGACACCATTGCTTAGTGACTCTGAGTCACCGCCAAAGAGAACGCCTTTATAACTACTTAGAGTGAAGTTAGGGTTAAAGAGTGAGACCCACCATGGTTCATTGACAATATCTTTATCCTCTTTAAATGAGGTAACAAGTAAGCCAAGAGTTGGAACAGTCCAAATGACTGTTGTTACCCACACAACCACCGTTGCAATCTTGCTGGAGAACAGCTTGCGGCCAGGGTTGTGGTTAGCGATCTTTAGATTACTCATGCGTGAGCACGCTCCATCCGTAGTGAGCGGATGTTATAAACCAAAATTGGTGTCACAAGAAGGAATAAGACAATGGCTAGAGCAGAGCCCTTGCCTGTATCAAATTGAACGAAGACCTGTGAATACATCTCATTTGCAAGCACGTTAGTGCTGAAGTTTCCGCCAGTCATTGTGCGAACAATGTCAAAGACCTTAAGAGCGCCAACAACACCTGTTGCCAGAACCACGATGAAAGTTCCCTTAATCATTGGGAAAGTGATGTTTCTAAACAAGCGCCAGCCATGAGCACCATCTAGAGCTGATGCTTCAACGATATCTGCAGGAACTGCCTTGATAGCTGCAGATAAAATAACCATTCCAAATCCCATTTGGGTCCACACATAAATAATCATCAATAGGAATGTGTTGAGTGGCTTAGAGAGCATCCAGTCACTAGGTGTTGCGCCTAGGAATTTCACGATCGCGCTGAGCAGGCCTATCTGAACATCATCTGGTTCGTTGTATTCATAGACAAATTTAAAGATGATTGAAGCGCCAACAAATGAGATAGCCATCGGCATGAAAAGTAAGGATTTAGGGATTGATTCATGCTTAATGCGATCGAGCATGATTGCTAGCAATAGACCAAGGGCTGCGGTGAAAATAGGGACTACGAGGATCCACAAGATGGTGTTAACCATGATTGTTCTGATGTTGGGATCTTGTGTCATCCAGTAGTAATTCTCAAAACCAATCCACTCATTTGAATCTGGATTCATAAAACTAAAGAGGAACGTGCGAATGGCCGGGATGATTAAGCCGGCAACAAGTAAAACGAGAGCTGGTGCTAAAAAGATAACGAGTGCAATGGGGCGCGCTTTCTTGCCATTAGCGCGGCCGGCGATTGCAAATAAAACTCCCAGCACAATAAAGAAAAAGGCGATTGCAGTAAAGACTGAGGTGAACTTAGGAATAGTTGTTGAGACGAACTCAGACATAATTCTTTTTCACCTTTCTTTAATCGCTTGGGGGAAGTGAATAATAAGTGCGAAGGAGGCCACCCGTAAAGGTGGCCTCCTTCGTTTACTACTTATTGCGCTGTATTAGCTCTTTGGCCAAGAAGCGTCAATTGCCTTTACAACATCAGCGATTGACTTGCCTTCACCGAACCATGCAGTGAACTCACGCCATTCTGATCCTGCACCGACTGCTGCTGGCATTAAGTCAGAAGCATCGAATCCAAATGTTGACTTTGGATTCGCTAGGTATGTAGCTGAAAGCTTGTCTACCTGGTTCTTGTATGCAGCTAGAGGAACACCGCTGTTAGCAGAGATCCAGTTATCTAGCTGTACGCGAGATGTAGCAAATGTTGCTGATGATAGGTAAGCCTGTACAGCAACTACCTCTGCGCGCTTAGCGAAAGCAGCTGTGAACTCGCCTCCACCAACAACAGGAACAGTTACCTTTGAGTTTGTAGCTGGTAGGTAGAACGCAAATGCATCACCTGTTGGTGAGATTGTTGCGCCTGATTCAGCAATGATGTTTCCGTAGAAAGATGCTTGCTGAAGCATCATGCACTTACCATCAGGAATTCCGCGACCTGCATCCTGGAATGAGGTTGTTGCGATTCCCTTAACGTTGCCAACCCACTTTGGATTCTGCATCCAAGCTGCAACCTTTTCCATTGAAGAAACGATGCGTGGATCTGAGAACTTAACTGTGTGGTTAACCCAACCGTTGTATACAGCTGAACCGTGATCGCGTAGAACAATCTGCTCTACCCAGTCAGTTGCTGGCCAACCTGTTGCTCCACCAGAACCTAGACCACCGCAGAATGCTGTCTTTCCATCTGCTGCCATCTTGTCTGCAAGTGCTGTCATTGCAGCCCAAGTTGTTGGAACTGAGTAACCAGCTGCCTTAAATTGCTTTGGTGAGTACCAAACAAGTGACTTCATGTTTGATCCAAATGGAGCTGCATAGAACTTACCCTTAACAGTTCCGTATGCCTTCCATGACTTTGACCAGTACTTGTCAACGTTCTTAACTACTGCTGCTGGAGCTGGAACAACTTTGCCAGTCTCAACAAGCTTTGCAAGAAGACCTGGTTGTGGGATCCACGCTAGATCTGGAGCATTTCCACCCTTAACACGAACAGGTAGGAGAGCTTCGAACTGGTTTGATCCTTCAATCTTGATCTTAATTCCAGTACAAGCTTGGAAATCGCTCATTGCTGTATTAAGTGTTGTTAATTCTGGTTCTAGAATTGATGTAAAGATTGTTACTGTCTTGCCCTTCATCTTTGCGTAGCCTGTGTATGGATCACAGTTAACTGCAGCAGATGCTGAAGTTGTTGTAACCAATGACGCTACGAGAGAAAGAGCAGCTGCGCCAACGAGCGCTACTAAACCTTTTCTTTTCATTTTTGTCCTTAGGGGGTCAACGGTCCGGGCCCACTGTGAAACCCGCATCCCGTGGTGGGCTAATTCTTGTGTCAGGCGTGAATCCAGGCAAGGCAAAGCACATGCAAGCAGGCGTGTAAATACAACAATTTGATAACTAACTCCTCATATGGGGTGAGCGTGTGAGGTAGCCTGCCTTGCATGAACCTTCTCGATGCCAACTCGGTTGTCTCAACGCTGGGCTTGATCGGCGTACTCGGCATCATCTTTATGGAGACCGGCCTTTTGATCGGCCTGGTCTTTCCTGGAGGAGAAGTTGTCTTCTTGGCCGGCATTGCCGCATCTGCTTCAGGGGCCGAAATTTTAGGTGATGCAAAGCTTTCAACGCCGCTTTTGTTTTTACTAGCACCCGTTGCCGCAATTGTTGGCGGCGAAGTCGGTTACTGGTTTGGTAAAACCTATGGAAGAAAGTTCTTTGATCGACCAGAGAGCAGATTCTTTAATCAAAAAATGGTTGCCACCATCGAAAAGTGGTTACTTAAATACGGTCCACGTAAGGCTTTGGTATTTGGGCGCTTTATTCCTTTTGCCAGAACATTGATTAACCCTGTGTGCGGTGTTGTCCAATTAGAGCGAAAAGTATTTTCCACATGGAATGCAATCGGTGCAATTATCTGGACTCAGGTTGCTATGGGTATTGGTTACTTCCTAGGTGATGCTCTCAGTGGATCTGGTAATTATCTAATAGTTGGTGTGACCGGACTGGTTGTTCTGGTTACATTGATACCAATGGTTCCTGAGATATTTCGCGAGTGGCAAACTCGCAAGCATCACAAGTAAGTTCTATAAACCTAAATCTGCTAATTGATAAGCAGCGCGGTATTCATAACCTGCTTGCGTAATTTTTGGTTCTGCTCCGCGTTCAACAATTACTGCAACACCAACAACAATTGCGCCCGCTTCAATCAAAGCCTCAACGGCCGTTAATACAGAACCACCCGTTGTTGAAGTGTCTTCAACTGCAAGAACTCGCTTGCCTTTAACATCAGGGCCTTCAATGCGACGTTGCAGACCATGTGCTTTTTCCGCCTTGCGCACAACAAATGAATCAATCTTTTTGCCCTTACTTGCTGCCACATGCATCATCGCAGTTGCAACTGGGTCTGCTCCAAGTGTTAAACCACCCACTGCTTCATAATCTAAATCTTTTGTCAGCTCCAGCATTACTTCACCAACAAGGGGAGCAGCTTCATGATCTAGGGTCACACGGCGTAAATCCACGTAATAATCAGCTTCTTTGCCTGATGACAAAATAACTTTGCCGTGGACAACAGCCTTTTTAACGATCTGATCTTTGAGGGCATCGCGTGAATTCATACGGGTGAGCCTACTATCTTGGGCTTTGCTCCCAGCGCAGGTATTGTTTGGACCACTATGGCAACTAAGAAAAAGGCAGCAGGGCGCAAGAAGCCTGTTAAAAAAGCTGCTGCCACCAAGCGTGCACTCAATAAAACTATTGCTTCACTTCGCAAAGAAGCTGCAGTCCTAGAGGCATTTGTTGCAACCTTGAGTATCTCTGAAGAAGTGCCGCTTACCCGCAAAAAAGCGGTGAAGAAGCGTGTGGTGAAGAAGGTTGCAAAGAAAAAGGCAGTTAAGAAGAAGGCAGTAAAGAAAAAGAAGTAAAGCTTCGAACTTCATGTGAGTTCCTCTCTTTGGCTTCGAGTTTCATGTGGGTTCTTCTATTTGACTTACTTTGTTCACTTTCTCCGCCTACAGTCCTCTCATGAATATCAAGCGCCTTGAGACCTCGCGGCTATTTCACCGCTTTGGTTTTGGCCCAAGACCTGGTGAATATGCCCAAGCGCTAAAAGATGGTGTTCAAATTACGCGCACTCGTTTAACTACTGTGCCAGCTGCATTAACAACAAGTACTCCTGTTGCACTTCCTGAGATCACTGATTTAGGAAAGCGTCCTAAAGAAAATACTCCTGAGGTCGTTCCTTTTGCACTTGCAATGCGTAATCAGACACAACAAATGGGTTTGTGGTGGTTAGACATGATGGCGTTGAGTGATCATGGACTAACAGAGCGAATGGTCTGGTTTTGGCATGGTCACTGGGCCACATCAATTCAAAAACTTAACTACGCACTTCCTATGTATAAACAAAATCAGCTTTTTCGCACGCATGCACTCGGTAATTTCAATTCAATGACCAAAGCAATGCTCAATGATGGAGCGCTCCAGTTTTGGTTGGATGGTCAAGACAACACAGCTAAAGCGCCTAATGAGAACTTAGGGCGAGAGTTGATGGAGCTCTTTGTCCTTGGTGTGAATAGATATAGCGAAGATGATGTGAAGGCTATTTCACGGGTTTTAACTGGTTATCAAGTCGAGCGCAGTAGTGGTTTAGTCTCAATAAATCCAAGCCGACGAGACACTAAGCCCGTTACTTTATTGGGCACTACCGCATCTTTTACTGGCGATTCACTATCTGATTTCCTTGTTGGGCGAGATGATTGTGCAACTTTCATCGCTGAACGGCTGTGGTATCGATTCATCTCAAGTACTGAAGTTATGCCAGCATCCTTTAAAGCCAAGAACGCTTTTGCCACACGAGACATGGCCGCAACGATTCAAGTGATGGCCACAGATCCTTCTATGAGTAATGAAAAGTTTGCAATGGTTAAATCCCCTGTTGAATGGTTCATATCTGCTTGCCGAGCACTTGAACTAACCCCATCTGCATTAAAAACTCCAGGGCAATTAAATAATCACCTCGATAAGTTAGGACAAGTTCCATTTAACCCACCCAACGTTGGTGGATGGCCAGCAGGTGAGGCCTGGTTATCTTCTGCAACAGCTCAATACCGCTTGGCCTTTGCTGAATGGTTAATTAAACAAAGCAGTTTGTCGGCGTTGCAACAAATTCCAAGAGATGCACGGGTTTTAAAGAGTGCTGATTGGCTCGGTGTTCCTGAATGGAGCGCGCGAACCCAATCTGCTCTTCGAACTGCTTTAGATAATCCGGCACAGTTTGCATTACTTGCATTGTGCAGCCCTGAATACATAGTGAGCGCTTAGGAGTAGCCATGGACACGATATCAAGACGTAAGTTTCTTAAACTCACAACAGGTGCCGTAGCAGTTGGTGCTGCAGCAAACTTTCTTACTCTTGATGAAATTGCTGAAGCTGCAATTAACCGCCCACTTGCTGCGGGAACACCAATTCTCGTTCTTGTGACTCTCTATGGCGGCAATGATGGATTAAACACAGTTATTCCTTATAAGGATCCGGTTTACTTCTCAGCCCGTCCTGAAATTTCATACAAAGCAGAAACAATGTTGCCACTTGATGCTGAACTTGCGCTCAACCCTTCAATGAGTGGGATTAAATCACTATGGGATCAAAAGAAAGTAGCGATAATCCGTGGGGTTGGATATCCAAAACCTGATCGTTCACATTTCTCTTCTATGGCTAAATGGCAAACCGCTTCACCAGAAAAACACATTAATAGTGGCTGGCTTGGGCGCTGGTTAGATTCACAACCAGAAGATCCTATGCTTGCGATCTCATTGGGTTCAGTTCTACCACCCATGCTTGCTGGAAATAGAATCTCTGGATCTGCATTGCCTTTAGGGGGATTAGTAATTCCCAAGGGAACATTTGCTTCCCAATGTATTCAACTCTCAAAACCAGCACGCGCTGATTCAAAGTTAATGGCAGCGGCTGCAACATCTATGCGCAATCTTTTCTCAGTCTCCACTTCAATCCAGCCAGTTTTAAAATCACCAGCACCTGTTGCCGTTGATCTTCCAACCGTAAACGGTGGAAACGCAGGAGGCGATAGCAATCTTTCACAGCAATTAGATGTTGTTGCAAAGCTCATTGCAGCAGGATCACCAACAAAGGTTTGGTCAGTCTCACTCGGTGGCTTTGATACCCACGCTAATGAAGCAAATGCCCAAGCTGCACTACTTGGCGTAGTTTCTTCTGGAATCACTCGTTTTATGAGCCAACTTAAATCAACTACTCGATCAAATGATGTGACCGTTGTGGTTTATAGCGAGTTTGGTCGCCGTGTTAAGGGAAATGCCTCCCAGGGCACAGACCATGGAACCTCTGGTCCAATGTTTGTTATTGGCGAGAAAGTAAATGGCGGCTTTTATGGCGACCAGCCATCATTGACTAAGTTAATTGATGGAGATCTGGCTGTAACAACTGACTTTAGAGATGTTTATGCAACTATTTTAGAATCAGTTCTGAAATCACCTGCAGAGCAAGCCTTAGGTAAGTGGGCTGGGCGAACAAAGTTTATGAAGGCTGTTTAATCACTTATCTTGCTTATAAACAATAACTTCGCTGCGAGAACGTCGTGCAAGGCCTTTAGGTGGATTGGCTTCAACTAATGCATCAACTTCAATTCGCAACTGCGCAACCTCAATTGCCATATTTGCCATAGCTGATTCAAGTTCAATGATGCGCCTAATGCCTGCGTGATTGATTCCTTCGCCCACAAGTTTTTGGACTGCACGCAATAGTGCAATGTCACGCAATGAGTAACGACGGTTGCGACCTTCTGTGCGAGAAGGTGAAACTAAACCTAACTTGTCATATTGGCGCAAAGTCTGTGGATGCAATCCTGAGATCTCTGCAGCTACAGAGATGACATAAACCGCAGCATCATCTGCTGGAACTTCGTTCTTTAATTCATCACTCATTGTTTTGCCTTTGCAGCTAATTCAGCGCGAACATCTTCGCCAGCAGTTTCCACAGCAAATGTTTTTAGCGCCTCTAACGCCTTGCCATCTACGCGTTGTGGCACTTGAACATCCACGGTTACAAGTAGATCTCCAACATGTGAGCCTTTTGTTATTCCACGGCCCTTCACGCGAAGCGTGCGACCGTTAGGAGTACCTGGTGCAATGCGCACAGTTACTTCTTCACCGCTCATCACTGGCACTTTCACATCAGCACCTAGGGCTGCTTCGGTGAAAGTAATGGGCAAAGTGATAGTTAAGTTCTCAGCTTTGCGAGAAAAAATTGGGTGGGGCTTAACGTGTAAGAGGATGAATAAGTCACCTGGGCCAGCTTCTCCCGGTGCTCCTTTGCCTTTCACGCGAATCTTGGCACCATCATTTACTCCGGCAGGAACACGCGCAGTAATGTTTTGTGCTGCGCCTCTATCTGTTCCTAGACGTAAATCTAAATTAGTACCAAAGACTGATTCACGGAAAGTAATTGTTGCCTCGGTTTGTAGATCTTGACCTTTACGTGGACCACGACGGCCACCGCCACCAAAGAGATTTGCAAAAATATCTTGCGGGTTACCTCCGCCAAAGATGTCTGAGAAATCTCCACCCTGAAAGTTTCCTCCACCACCTGGTGCACGAAATCCACCGCGTTCAAATAAGGAACGGGCTTCATCATATTCAGCGCGCTTTTTTGGATCTGAGAGAATTTCATATGCCTCTGATACTGCTTTGAACTTTTCTTCCTTTGCAGAATCTCCGTGATTTGTATCAGGGTGTAGATCTTTTACGAGACCGCGATACTTGCGTTTGATTTCATCGGCAGCAGCCTTCTTATCAACGCCAAGGACTTTATAGAAATCCTTTTCGTAGAGATCTTTGGCTGCCATGTGTAATTACTCTCCTGCTGGATCTGTTACAGAAACACGTGCTGGGCGCAAAATGCGCTCTTTGTATTTATATCCAGGCTGCAAAATCTTTGAAGCAGTCGGTACTGCCACATCTGCAGATGTGTCATGCATGAGAGCTTCATGGATCTGTGGATCAAATACTTCACCGTCGGTGCCGTATTTCTCTAGACCAATGCGAGAAACAATGGTGTTGAGTTGATCGGCAACTGCTTTAAAGCCACCAGTTAGCTCACCATGTGATTCTGCGCGATCGACATCATCAAGCAGCGCCAGAAGTTCAGTTAAAACCGCACCGATAGCCATTTCGTGAGCAAGGGAACGATCACGCTCAACGCGCTTGCGGTAGTTGGCATATTCAGCCTGAAGTCGTTGTAAATCACTAGTTAACGTAGCTACCGGATCAGTTTCCTGATCCGGTGCCACATCTTCAACTACTGATTCTTCGGTAAGCGATGTTTCTTCGCTCACTTGCCTTCCTCAACTACTTCAGCATCTTCAACGCCATCTTCGGCAGGTGCACTTTCACCTTCAGCTGCAGCGCCTGCATATAGTGCAGCACCTAGAGCTTGGCTAACAGTTGCAACCTTTTCAGTTGCTGACTTAATCATTTCGTAATTTGAACCACCGAGAGCAGTCTTTAACTCTTCGAGTGCTGCTTCAGTCTCGCTCTTCTTTTCAAGTGCATCACCTGTAGACAGTTTTTCTTCATTATCTTTGATGAACTTTTCAGTTGAGTAGAGAAGTGAATCTCCAGCGTTGCGAATCTCTGCTTCTTCCTTGCGCTGACGATCTTCTTCAGCGTGTGATTCAGCATCGGCCATCATGCGCTCAATCTCTTCCTTAGAAAGTGCGGAGCCACCAGTAATGGTCATGCTCTGTTCTTTTCCAGTTCCAAGATCCTTTGCAGAAACGTGAACGATTCCGTTTGCGTCGATGTCGAAGGTAACTTCAATTTGTGGGATGCCACGTGGTGCTGGTGGCAAACCTGTGAGTTCAAACATCCCAAGCTTTTTGTTATAAGCAGCCATTTCGCGCTCACCTTGGTATGCCTGAATCTGCACAGCTGGCTGATTATCATCAGCAGTTGTAAATACTTCAGAGCGCTTTGTAGGAATAGTTGTGTTGCGCTCAATCAACTTGGTCATAACGCCACCCTTGGTTTCAATACCAAGTGATAGTGGTGTTACATCCAGTAGGAGAACATCCTTTACTTCACCCTTAAGAACACCAGCTTGAAGTGATGCGCCAACGGCCACAACTTCATCAGGATTTACGCCCTTATTAGGCTCTTTTCCGCCTGTTAGCTCTTTAACAAGTTCCACAACAGCTGGCATACGTGTAGATCCACCAACTAATACAACTGATTCAATCTTGTTGATTGGAATACCAGCATCCTTTAGAACTGCCTGGAAAGGCTTCTTGCAACGCTCTAGTAACGCAGCAGTTAACTGCTGGAACTGAGCACGTGTGATTGTTTCATCAAGGAATAGTGGATTCTTTTCAGCATCAACTGTGATGTATGGCAGGTTAATTGATGCAGATTGTGATGAGGAAAGTTCGATCTTTGCCTTTTCAGCAGCTTCACGAATACGTTGCATCGCCATCTTATCTTTTGTTAAATCAATTCCATTTTGTGAACCAAAAGTAGTTACTAGGTGATCAACGAGAGCTTGATCCCAGTCATCGCCACCGAGGTTGTTATCACCATTGGTTGCTTTAACTTCAACAACACCGTCACCGATTTCAAGAAGTGAAACGTCAAATGTTCCACCACCTAAGTCGAAAACAAGAATTGTCTGTTCTTTATCTGCCTTATCAAGACCGTATGCGAGCGCTGCTGCAGTTGGCTCATTGATAATGCGCAAAACATTAAGACCAGCGATTTCGCCAGCTTCTTTTGTGGCTTGGCGCTGTGCGTCATTGAAGTATGCAGGAACTGTAATAACTGCATCAGTGACAGTTTCACCAAGGTATGACTCTGCATCGCGCTTTAGCTTTTGCAAAACACGTGCTGAAATTTCTTGTGGTGTGTATTTCTTTCCGTCGATATCGACGTTCCAGCTCGTACCCATGTGACGCTTAACCGAACGAATGGTGCGATCAACATTTGTTACTGACTGGCGCTTAGCCACTTCACCAACAAGTACTTCGCCATTTTTAGCGAAGGCGACGATCGACGGGGTCGTGCGGGCGCCTTCAGCGTTGGCGATAACGGTGGGTTCTCCACCTTCCAAGACCGATACGCAAGAATTTGTTGTACCTAGGTCGATTCCAACTGCTCTAGCCATGTAAGTAGTGCTCCTTTTAGTGACGCTCGAGCCTGATTTAGGGTCGAGGAGTGCTTGAAACCTGAGCCCATCCTACACAAAAGGTTGAGTCGATGCGACTCAGGTTTGCTACTCCAGATAACAGGCAACGTTGGTGCTTTATTCCCTACCCTTACCTCCATGAACCTGACCCTTGCTGCGATCTCCTACGGGATAACTATCTTTGCCCTCATCCTTCTAACCGTGCGCGTTCGCACGTTATTAGCGATCTATAAAAAGGGTGCAGCAGATCCCACACGTGGCAACGACAAGGGCACACGTCTTCGCATGGCTTTGCGCGAAATCTTTGGTCACACCAAGATGTTTAATTTCACTGTTGTTGGTTTTGCGCACTGGTTTGTCATGATTGGTTTCTTCTCTTTATTTGGAACTCTCATCACCGCTTACGGTCAACTCATTGATCCCTACTTTGCACTTCCAGTTATTGGTCACTTCTGGGTTTATGAATACTTCACTGAGCTCATTGCGTGGGCAACAGGAATTGGAATTGTTACATTAATTGGAATTCGCCAAGTAACACGTCTTCGCAATAAGCGCTCACGCTTCTATGGCAGTGGAATGGCAAAGGCTTACTACGTTGAGTTCACAATCTTGCTTATTGTTTTCTGTGTTATTGCGCTGCGCGGATTAGAAGGCGCACTCTCTGATGAGACTGCCTGGAACCGCCACTTTGTTACAACCTGGTTTATTGCTGACATGTTTAAGTCATGGACGCTGGCGCAGCTCACCTCAACTATTCAATTAGTTGCAGCAATCAAAATTGTTGGTTCCATGGCTTGGTTCATTGTTATTGCATCAAATCTAACAATGGGTGTTGCTTGGCACCGCTTCTTGGCACCTTTCAATATCTTCTACCGCAGAAACGCAGATGGAAAGTCATCACTTGGTCCACTTCCTGAAATGCTCTCACATGGTGAAGTTGTTAACTTTGAAGATCCAAAAGATGATGACGTCTTTGGTCTTGGTACTCGCGCCGACATAACCTGGAAGGGTTTGTTGGATATGACTTCATGTACTGAGTGCGGTCGCTGTCAGTCACAGTGCCCTGCTTGGCACACTGAAAAACCACTATCACCAAAGCTTTTAATCATGGCTATGCGCGATCATGCCTTTGCTAAGACCGTTGAAACTGAAGCAATGGTGGGCGAAAACGCAGCTATTACTTCAGATATCTTGTGGTCTTGTACATCATGTGGTGCCTGTGTGAATGAGTGTCCCGTAGATATCGAACATATCGATCACATCGTTAACATGCGCCGCTATCAAGTAATGGTGGAATCAGATTTCCCTGCAGAACTCGGTGGGACTTTCCGTAACCTAGAACAATCCGGTAACCCATGGGGTGCTAACAAAAATGATCGTGAAGCATGGATTGCTGAGTGCGATTTCCCAATCAAGGTAGTTGAAGGTGTGCTGCCTGATGAAGTTGAATACTTGTTCTGGGTTGGTTGCGCCGGTGCATATGATGAACGTGCTCGCAAAACCACAAAGGCAGTTGCTGAACTTCTCTATATGGCTGGCGTTGAGTTTGCAGTGCTTGGAAAGAAAGAGACCTGCACAGGAGATCCAGCACGTCGTGCTGGTAATGAGTTCTTGTATCAAATCATGGCAGCTGAAAACATTGAAACTTTTAAAGAGGTATTTGCTGATCGCCCAAAGGGTAAGAAGAAAGTTGTTGTTACCTGCCCACATTGCTTCACAACAATTGGTCGCGATTACGCACAGAGTGGTTTTGAATTAGAGATGGTTCACCACACCCAACTACTTAATCAGTTAATTCGTGAAAAGAAACTACTACCAGTGAAGATGAGCCACACTGCGATGACCTATCACGACCCTTGCTACCTAGGTCGTCATAATGAGATTTATCAACCACCACGTGAAATCCTTGAAGCAACCGGTGCGCAGTTAACTGAAATGCCTCGTAATAAAGAGCGCTCATTCTGTTGCGGTGCTGGTGGTGGACGTATGTGGATGGAAGAGAAAATTGGAACGCGCATTAACTTAAACCGCGTTGATGAAGCGATCGGAACAGGAGCTGAAGAGTTAGCTGTTGCCTGTCCTTTCTGTCGCGTTATGACTACCGATGGAATGAGCGCACGTGAGTCATCCATGGAGGTTCTAGACGTGGCACAAGTTCTCTTGCGCTCAGTGAAAGGCTAGTTCAAAGACTCCATAGCTTTGAGAACTGCAATGCGCTCTGCAATAGGTGGATGAGTTGAAAACATCTTAGAGACAGCTTTTGCATCCAATGGTGATTCAATCCAAATATGTGCAATTGAGTTTGATTTCTGATGCACAACTGTTGAATCTCGTTCTAATACTTCCAACGCACTGCGCAGCCCTGCAGGATTTCTTGTGAAAGCAACCGCAGTTGCATCAGCAAGTGATTCACGCTTGCGTGAAATAGCAGATTTTAAAAGCACTGCAGCAATTGGTGCCAAGATAAGAATAAGAAGTGAGAAAACTAGAAGTAATGGGTTGCCACCACTGCGGTCACGGTCTCTGCCGCCACCAAACCACATCATGCGCATCAACATGTCACTCAAGATTGCAATAGCACCTGCTGTAGTTGCTGCAACTGCTGATACCAAAGTGTCGCGATTAGCAACGTGGGCTAATTCATGAGCAATAACGCCTTGCAGTTGATCACGATCCATGACATCTAAAATGCCTGTTGTGAAAGCTATAAGTGCGTGGTCTTGATTTCGACCAGTTGCAAAGGCGTTTGGCGCACTATCAATAACTATTGCCACCTTTGGCATAGGTAGGCCGCTAGCAATAGTAATCTCTTGAATTAAACCAAATAACTTTGGGTTATCTGATTCTTGAATTAACTTTGCACCAGTCATGGTTAAAACTAATTTGTCTGAACCGTAGTAAGAACCCCACACTGAAACCAAGGCAATACCAACTGCAAGTGGAACAATTGAAGTAGTTGATTGCCCAAAGTAAGTAAGAGCAGCGAGCGCCACAAGCCACACCAGCACGCCCATACCTATGAGCAGGACGATTGTCTTGCGGCGATTAGCCGCTTGTTGGGTTCTAAAGTTCATTAAAACTTAACGCTTGGAGCTTTGCGATCTTGTGGATCTTCAACTTCATAGAATTCGCGCTCAGTAACCTTTGCAAAACCTGCAAAGAAGTTAGTTGGCACGGTCTTCACTGCAGTGTTGAGTTCTCTCACATTGTCGTTATAGAACTGACGAGAGAAGGCAACTTTGTTCTCTGTTGTTGCTAACTCTTCTTGAAGTGAGATGAAGTTAGCTGATGCCTTTAGATCAGGGTAAGCCTCAGCAACTGCAAGTAATCCACGAAGTGCTTGTGTGAGCATTCCATCAGCTGCGGCTGTGTCTGCAACTGTGCTGGCAGTTGTTGCCTTGGCACGTGCTGTAACGACTGCATCAAAAGTAGATTGTTCATGGGCTGCATATCCTTTAACTGTTTCAACAAGGTTAGGGATCAGATCAGCACGGCGCTTTAATTGAACTTCGATTTGTGCCCATGCTTCATCAACTGAGATGTTGAGGCGAATGAGGCGGTTGTATTGAGCAACAAAAAATAGGACGACTAGAGCGATGACACCGAGAACAATGATTATTTCCATACCTAATTAAACCCCCTTTTAGGCAGATTCATTCCTTAAGTTTTTAGTCGATCTTTGATTTATGGAAGTTCAAAAACGAGCGTGAAGCCGTTGGGCCACGCTGACCTTGGTAGCGAGAGCCATACTTCTCACTGCCGTATGGATGCTCGGCAGGGGATGAAAGTTTGATTAAGCACAATTGCCCAATCTTCATTCCTGGAAAGAGTTTGACTGGCAGGTTGGCAACATTGGAAAGCTCTAGAGTGATGTGACCACTAAAGCCTGGATCAATAAAACCTGCGGTGGAGTGAGTTAGAAGACCTAGGCGACCCAGTGAAGATTTACCTTCTAAGCGCCCAGCAATGTCATCGGGCAAAGTAATCACTTCATAGGTGCTGGCTAAAACAAACTCACCTGGGTGCAGGATGAAAGCTTCATCGCCTTCGGCGATTACTTCACGGGTGAGCTCTGATTGCTCTATCGATGGATCAATAACGCTGTATTTATGGTTTTCAAAGACGCGAAAGTATTTATCGAGGCGAACATCGACCGATGAGGGCTGAATCATTGCCTCATGGAATGGTTCGCAGGCGACTCGGCCGGCTTTGATTTCGGCGAGGATGTCGCGATCACTGAGTAGCACGCGCTGACCCTATCTTGGATTAGAGAGCCAACGGGGCATCGAAATACGCTCATTAGGGTTGCATAAGTTACTGGTGGGTAGCATTATTTGCCCATGAGCCATTACATAGCCAACCTGCGAGATATTGAATTCTGCCTCTTTGACCTTCTGGGGCGCGAGAAAGTCATGGGTACATCTTTGTACGCAGATCTTGATCGTGACACTGCAATGGGCATGCTCGAGGAAATGAAGCGCTTATGTGAGAACGATCTTGCAGCATCTTTTGTTGAAGGCGATCGTGTTGGTGCGATTCTTAATAAAGAAACAGGAAATGTCACGCTTCCTGAAAGCTTTAAGAAATCTTATAAGGCATATGTTGATGGTGAGTGGTGGCGCGTTGATGCACCAGTTGAACTAGGTGGAATGAAGATTCCTCCATCAGTGCGCTGGGCAATTGCTGAAATGGTTTTAGGTTCAAATCCTGCAATTCATATCTATGCCTCAGGTTATGCATTTGCTCAAGTTGCATACGTTCTTGGAACAGATGAACAAAAGAAGATTGCAAAGTTGATGGTGGATAAGCACTGGGGTGCAACGATGCAGCTAACTGAACCAGATGCTGGTTCAGATGTTGGTGCAGGTCGCACAAAGGCTGTGGCACAACCTGATGGAACCTGGCACATCACTGGAACAAAGCGCTACATCACTTCAGGGGACGCCGACTTCTATGACAACGTAGTTCACTTTGTCCTTGCTCGTCGTGAAGGCGGGGGACCTGGAACTAAAGGTCTTTCACTATTTTTGATTCCTAAATTTATGTTTGATTTTGAAACAGGTGAGATGGGCAAGCGCAATGGTGTCTATGTCACTGCGCTAGAAGACAAGATGGGCCTTAATGTCTCAGCTACCTGTGAAGTTAACTTAGGTGAGCATGAGCCTGCAGTTGGCTATCTATTAGGTGAAGTGCATGAAGGTATTGCACAGATGTTTAAAGTTATTGAGTTTGCTCGCATGATGGTTGGAACTAAGGCAATTGCAACGCTTTCAACTGGATACCAACAAGCTCTGGCATATGCCAAAGAGCGCGTGCAGGGCGGGGATATGAAGGTAATGAATGACAAGGCTTCACCTCGTGTGACCATCATTAAGCACCCTGATGTGCGCCGCTCGTTAATGGTTCAAAAGTCCTATTCAGAGGGTATGCGCGCACTTGTTCTCTACACAGCCTCAATCCAAGATGAGATTGAGTTAGCTGAAAAGGCAGGAGATAAAGAGCGCTCTGCAGACATGATTGCACTCAATGATTTGTTACTGCCAGTAGTTAAAGGTTACGGATCAGAGAAGTCATGGACACTTCTTGGTACTGAATCACTTCAAACATTTGGTGGTGCTGGATTTACTCGTGACTGGCCCATTGAACAATATGTTCGCGATGCCAAGATCGACACCTTGTATGAGGGCACAACAGCTATTCAAGGCCTTGATTTCTTCTTCCGCAAAATCGTTAAAGATGGCGGACGAGCAATTGGTTTGCTTGGCAAAGAGATTGCAACATTTGCCAAAACCGGTGGTTCTAACGCTGAAGAGAAAACAGCACTTCTCAAGGCACTCGATGACCTCAATGCCATTATTGCTGTGTTGGTTGGTCATGCGATGGAATCACAAACTGATGCAGTCAAGATTTATAAGGTTGGTTTAAACACATCTCGCTGCCTCATGGCCGTGGGTGACATCATCACTTCTTGGCTACTTCTGCGCCAAGCAGATATTGCAGTTGAAAAACTGCCAACTGCAACAAGCAAAGATAAAGATTTCTATACAGGCAAAATCGCTGCAGCGCAGTTCTTTGTTAAGAACTACTTGCCTCATATCACCGCAGATCGCAAGATTGTGGAAGCAACTGATGGCTCCATCATGGAACTACCTGAGAGTGCCTTTTAAACCGCTATCCTTGCTAGATGTTCACGCGCTATAAAGGAGAAATCCTCACCTTACTAGGCGCTATCGCTTTCTCCTTTAATGGAGTTATTGCCAAGTTAGTTCTAACTTCTGGGCTTTCATCCATGCGCTTAACGCAGGTGCGCTGCGGCGGAGCTTTTATCTTTCTTGGAATTTTTATGTTTATTCGCTACCGCGAAAAATTAAAAGCTAAAAGGCAAGAGCTTCCTTGGCTTTTTGCATACGGAATCATTGGTTTTCTACTCGTCCAGACCCTGTATTTCGTGGCTATCCAGCGTCTTAACGTCTCTGTGGCCTTAATCCTTGAGTTCACAGCCCCAATCTGGATTGTGTTGTGGCTGCGCTTTGTTAAGCACAAGGTTGTTCCACCGCTGATGTGGATTGCGATCTTCTTAGCATTTGGTGGTCTTGTTCTGATTGCCCAGGTTTGGAAAGGTCAAACCTTAGATCCTATTGGTGTTAGCACAGCGCTTTTATGTGGAATTGTTTTAGCTGGCTTTTTCTTACTCGGTGAAAAACTCACAGCCACGCGCGATGTTGAATCACTCATGGTTTATGGACTTGGCTTTGCATCTCTTGCATTAGCAGTTGCAATGCCGCTGTGGTCATATCCCGTAGATATCTTTACCAAATCAATGAATCTGCAGGGTCGCTTTGAAGCATTTGATCTACCTGGTTGGGTATTAATCGCTTGGGTAATAATTATGGGAACAATTGTTCCTTACATGCTCATTCTTAAAGGTTTGAAATTACTCTCTGCTTCCACAAGTAGTGTTATGGGAATGGCAGAGCCGGTATTAGCTGGTGTCTTTGCTTGGATCTGGTTATCTGAAACCTGGAACTTCATTCAATTAGTTGGTGGAGTAACAGTAATAATCGGAATTATCTTGGCCGATAAGGCCCGTTCAGCTGCGCATTAATTAAGCGCCGAAGGAAGTATCTTCCGTAGTTCCAGCTTCGCGTTGTTGTGTCCAGTCTTGTCCACCACCAGGGTTTTGTGGCATGTCATAGAAGCGTGCATAGTGAAGTTGTGCTGAAACTGTGATTGTTCTGGTTGGTCCGTTACGGTGCTTAGCAACAATTAAATCTGCTTCACCTGTTCGGTTTTGCTGGTCATACATATCATCGCGGTGTAGCAAGATAACTACGTCAGCATCTTGTTCGATAGAACCTGATTCACGAAGATCAGAGAGCATCGGCTTCTTATCTGAGCGTTGTTCAGGTGAACGGTTGAGCTGTGAGATGGCAATAACAGGGATGTTGAGCTCTTTAGCCATTAACTTCAAGTGACGAGAGAACTCAGATACTTCTTGTTGGCGGTTCTCAACCTTTTTACCTGATGACATCAACTGCAAGTAGTCGATAACAATGAGCTTTAAGTTATGGCGCTGCTTAAGGCGTCGTGCTTTAGCACGGATCTCCATCATTGAAAGATTTGGTGAATCATCGATAAACAAGGGAGCTTCAGAGATCTCACCCATTCGACGTGCAAGACGTGACCATTCATCATCGGAGAGTGTGCCGGCACGAATGTTATTTAAACCAACGCGTGCTTCGGCTGAGAGCATACGCATGGTGATTTCTGATTTAGACATTTCAAGAGAGAAGATGACAGAGGTTTGTCCTTCATGAATGGAGGTGTGACGGGCAATATCTAGACCTAGCGTTGATTTACCCATTGCAGGACGTGCAGCCAAGATAATCATGTTACCTGGATGGAATCCATGAGTAAGAGCATCAAGATCTTTAAATCCGCTCTTCACACCTTCAATACCAATACCTTTTGAGATTGCTTCAATCTCATCGAGAGCTTGTGGAAGAAGAGTTGAGAGTTGAACGTAATCCTCTGATGCACGGCGCTCTGTTACTGCATAGACCTCAGCCTGTGCTTGATCCACCATGTCATCGACTTCACCTTCTGAGGTGTAACCGAGTTGAACAATCTTTGTTCCAGCTTCAACCAAGCGGCGCATGATTGCATGTTCGCGAACAATCTTTGCGTAGTAACCAGCGTTAGCTGCTGTTGGAACTGAAGAGATAAGAGTGTGAAGATAAGGAGCACCACCAGCACGTGCAATGTCACCACGCTTAGTTAACTCAGATGAGACTGTTACAGCATCTACTGGTTCACCGCGGCCATACAAATCAATAATTGCATCGTAAATTAACTCATGTGCCGGACGATAGAAATCGCGATCGCGAATAATTTCAATAACATCTGCGATTGCATCTTTAGATAAGAGCATTCCACCTAAAACAGATTGTTCTGCAATGAGATCTTGTGGTGGTGTGCGCTCAAAATCTGCACCAATAGAGGAGATGTTTGTATCGCGCGGTGCGCGATTACTAGGAAGTTCTGCGATGCTCACGCGTATAACCTCCCATTAGCCACTGACAAGTGAATTCCTTGTAGGCGTAACTTAGGTGCCAGCACCTCTTATAGGCGAGAAATCATGCGGGGTGATGGGGATAAAGCTGTGGGTAAGTGGGTGGATAAGCGTGTTTTCCTGTGTACAAAGCGGTGGATGAATTGTGGGTAAGTGGTGAGAGGTAACCCCTAATCTGAAAAAGTGCAGGTCAGAGGCGCATCTTTTTACAGTGCGTTGTGCATAAAAGTATTTTTGTAAATCTTAAATCGTGAGATTTAACAACGAATACGCTCGTTAGCTGGATCAAAGAGTGGCTCTGCACATATAACACCCGTGCGCCAATTACCAAAGAACTCAACGTCCACACTTGTTCCAACGCCTGTGTGCTCGATTGGTAGGTAGGCATAAGCAATAGCTTTTTTGATTGTGTAGCCCTGGCCACCAGATTTAATACGCCCAACAATCTTTGATCCAATGCGAATTGGTTCTGATCCAAATGGCACACATGTCATGTCATCAAATGTGATTGCAACTAATTTACGTGAAAGATTACTTTGCGCAGCAATAGCTGCTTCCTTGCCATGGAATTTCTCTTTCTTAAGTGAGACTGCAAAGCCAAGCCCTGCCTCATAAGGATTAGTTTCCGTGTTTATCTCACCTGCCCAAGCGCGATAACCCTTTTCAAGTCTTAGGGATTCGATTGCGCGGTAGCCACAGGCTTTTATTCCCTGTGCTTTACCTGCCGCCATAATCTTTTCCCACAGCTCTAATCCTTGTTCGGTTGGAACATAGAGTTCCCAACCCAGCTCACCAACATAGGTAAGTCTTGTTGCGCGCACTTTAATATCACCCACAGTAATTTCCTGTGAACTCATAAATGGAAAAGCTGCGTGAGAGAGATCTGTGCTGGTTAACGATTGCAAAATCGCTCTGGACTTTGGTCCCATGATTCCAAAGCAAGCAAGTTCCTTTGTAATATTTGTAATCTCAACACCATCAAAGGAATGTTCGCGGCGCATCTTTTCTAACCAACCAAAGTCATGAACCGAAAAGGCAGTTCCTGTGACGATCATGAATTCATTCTCTGCTGTCTGTGTGACGGTGTAGTCAGATTCAATGCCAGCTTTTGAGTTAAGAGCCTGTGTGTATGTTGTTTTGCCAACACCTTTGACAACATTATTTGCACATACATAGTTGAGGAATTCTCCTGCTCGAGCCCCACTTATGCGGGCTTTAGCAAAGCTAGATTCATCAAATAAACCAGCGTTATTACGGGTTGCATAGTGCTCTACTTGCACCGCACTTGACCAGTGATTTCCTAGCCAATCCTTTGGGCGCAGTGCATCGTTGCCAATATTGGTTGCATAGAAATTGACGCGCTCCCATGATGATTTCTCACCGAATACTGCGCCATTTGCTTTGTGCCACTCATAGACAGGGGACATAAATTTAGGTCTAGCTGATTTGCGTTCTTCACTTGGGTAGTGGATGTCGTAGTACTGCTCATAGTTTTCTGTGATGCGCTGCAAAGTGAAATCAGGGGATTCATAAGATGCGCCAAAGCGTTTGATATCCATATGCCATAGATCCATCGTTGGCTCACCTGCAACAACCCACTCTGCAACTACTTTGCCAATTCCACCTGCTCCTGCAATACCGTGGGCACAAAAGCCTGCAGCGACAAAGAAACCACCAACGGAAGTTTCACCTAAGCAGAACTCATTATCTGGTGTGAAGCCCTCTGGGCCATTGATAAAGCTTTTAATTCCAACTTCTGCCATCTTAGGAACACGCTTTTGTGATGCTTCAGCGATATCTGTGAAACGATCCCAATCTTCTGCCAACAATGAGTTATTAAAGTTTGCAGGAATGTCATCAATGTTGTTGTAGTCAGCAGACCAAGCCTTTGATGTGCGCTCATATCCACCCATCAGAAGTCCTGATACTTCTTGGCGGAAGTAAATCAAATTGTCTGGATCACGAAGTGAAGGCAAAAATGGGGCATCTTGTGGCATAAAGTTTTCTGTAATTAAGTATTGGTGACTCATTGGAACAATTGGCACGCGAACATTGACCATGCGTGCTATTTGCGGTGCATACATTCCACCGCAGTTAACAACTATTTCGCATTCAATCTCACCTTTATCGGTGACAACACTGCTGACTCTTCCATTCGTTGTTTTAATCTCAAGGACTCTGGTGTGTGTGAAGATTTGAACGCCTTGTCGTCTCGCACCGGCCGCCAGCGCCATTGCCAGCTGTGAAGGGTCGACTTGGCCATCTGAGGCCATATAACAGGCGCCAACAACACCTTCTAGGTCAATGAGAGGAAAGAGATCTTGAGCCTCTTTAGGAGAGATCTCTTTTAATTCTAAACCAAAAGTTTTAGCCCAACCGATTTGTCTGCGGATCTCTTGCATGCGCTCAGGAGTCGATGCCAACTTAATACTGCCGCACTCACGCCAACTTGGGGGCGTCTCAGTTTGTTGCAGTTTTCTATAGAGATCAACGGAGTGCATATTCATCAGCGTCAGCGTTGGATCTGCGCGCAGTTGACCCACAAGGCCTGCGCTATGGAATGTGGAGCCACTGGTGAGTTCGTTTCTATCCAGCAAAATGACATCTTTTTCGCCAAGCTCGGCTAAATGATAGGCAACCGAAGTTCCGCCCACGCCACCACCAATAATGATGATTTTTGCTCGGGTTGGAACTACTGACACGGCCACATATGAAATGTATCCTGAATGCGTGTCTGACGATAGTGTCCTTGAGCAAGAGTTCGGTGAACGTTTCAATAAAATCGCCCTGCTCAAAGCCCGCACATCTATTAAAGAACTATCCGGGGGATTAACCAATAGAAACTTTCTTATAGAAACTCCTGCCGATAAATATGTGGCCCGAGTCTCTAGTAACTCCTCGAACTTTCTAGCAATCGATAGAGGCTCTGAATTTATAAACACCACAATTGCCGGCAAAGGCGGCGTGGGAGCCGAAGTGTTGGATTACATTCCCGGTGAAGGTTTACTTCTTATTTCCTACATCAGCGGCAAAACCTTTGGGGCAGATGATGTTGCCGCGAACTTGCCCCGCATTGCTACAAGTTTGCGCAACCTGCACGCACTTGAGCCTTTTGATCATGAGTTCAATATGTTTAATACACAGAGTAATTATTTTAAGATAGTAAAAGATCAGGGCTTTAGAGTTCCAGATGGTTATGTGGATTTTGAACCTATGGTTGCGCAAATCAAAAAAGCTTTTGAAGTTCTCTTTGAAGGATTGGTGCCCTGTAATAATGATTTATTGCCAGGCAATTTCATTGATGATGGAAAGAAAATCTGGCTTATTGACTATGAATACTCAGGAAATAACGATGCCTGCTTCGAGATTGGCAACGTTTGGGCAGAGGCATTTCAACCTATTGAGGCGCTAGAAGAGTTAGTCACCGCCTACTACGGCGCACATCGCCCCGACAAAGTTGCACGTGCTTGGCTATGGGCCTTGATGGCAAAGTATGGATGGACTCTCTGGGCATCAATTCAAGATTCAGTAAGTGAGATTGAATTTGATTTCTGGGAGTGGGGAATGTCTAAATACGATTTAGCTAGAAGTGAATTTACAAGTGAGTACTTCAAGAAAGCTTTGGTAGCTGTTACAACGAAATAAAAAAGCCCGCCGCATAAGCGACGGGCCTTCTTACTAAGTACTTTTTATTCTGGGACTACAGAAACTGTAATCTTTGCAACGATATTGTGGCCAAGTGCGACCTTCACATCGTGGTTTCCAGTCTTCTTGATATGTCCGGCGGTCTTAATAGAGTGGCGATCGATATCTAGACCAACGGCTGCCTTGATTGCACCAGCAACATCTTTATCTGTTACTGAACCAAACAGAGCGCCCTTTGCGCCAACCTTTGCCTTAGCAACAACAGTTGCTGACTCAAGCTTGGCCTTGATCTCTTTAGCGTGGTCGATATCGCGTACTTCACGAGCTGAACGCGCACGGCGAATGCTCTGAATCTGCTTTTCTCCACCAAGTGACCATGCAATTGCATTTCCGCGTGGCAACAAGAAGTTGCGTGCGAAGCCATCTTTAACAGTTACAACATCTCCTGCAGAACCAACGCCTGCAACTTCACGAGTAAGGATGAGTTTCATAGTCAGTTCCCCTTATCGCGCTGTTGATGTGTAAGGAAGTAGTGCTACTTCACGGCTGTTCTTTACCGCAGTTGCGATTGAACGCTGGTGCTGTGTGCAGGCACCTGTAACGCGGCGAGCGCGGATTTTGCCGCGATCTGAGATGTACTTACGAAGGGTCGCAATATCTTTGTAATCGATATAGGTGACCTTCTGCTGGCAGAAGCTGCATGGCTTCTTCTTAAATTTCTTATTCAGGGCAGCGGCTTTTGCGCCCTTATTCTTCGGTTCACGAAGAGTCTTGTTATTTCTTGCTCCCATTGTGGTGCTCCTTTTCGGGCCCTAGTTATGAACTAGGAATGGATGGATAGGTTGGTTTAGAACGGTGGCTCGTCGGTTGTTGAGGATGCTCCCCAACCTCCGCCGCTTGGCGTAGATGAAGCTGCTGCCCAAGGATCTTCGTTAAATGAATCAGCTGCAGCAGGTGCAGAGAATCCGCCACTTGTTCCGCCAGCGCGTTGGGTCTTAGTGACCTTTGCAGTTGCGTTACGTAGTGATGGTCCGACTTCATCAACTTCTACCTCAAAGACAGTGCGCTTTTCGCCTTCTTTAGTTTCATAAGAACGTTGCTTCAAGCGACCAGAGAGAATGACGCGCATTCCTTTTGTCAGTGACTCTGCAACATTTTCAGCTGCTTGACGCCAGATCTGACACTGAAGGAAAAGGCTCTCGCCATCTTTCCATTCATTAGTTTGCTTATCTAAATAGCGTGGGGTTGAAGCTACACGAAACTTTGCAACCGCTGCACCCGAGGGGGTAAAGCGAAGCTCTGGATCATCGACAAGGTTGCCGATCATTGTGATTGTTGTATCTCCTGCTGCCATAACTATTTCCTCATCTCTACTCGTGGAGTCCGTGCTTAATTAATTATTCTGGGCGAATTACTTTGGTGCGCAGAATTGCTTCATTCAAATTGAGTTGGCGATCCAACTCTTTGATTGCAGCTGGTTCGCAGTTCATATCAATGACTGCATAAATACCTTCGCCTTTTTTCGCAATTTCAAAAGACATTCGACGGCGGCCCCACAAGTCGAGCTTGTTGACGGTTCCACCGCTGTCTTTGATGATCTTGAGATATGTTTCTAGGCTTGGTGTGACTGTGCGTTCTTCAAGTTCTGGATCAAGAATGACCATAAGTTCATAGTGACGCATGCGTTAACCCGACCTCCTCTGGACTAAGACGGCCACGGCATTTCCGTGACAGGAGGGTTAATACTTTCCTCAATCAAACCACCAGGGCCTGATCAAGGAGGTTAAGGGTAAGGCTTAGAGGCCTCAAAGAGTAAATCGAACAGGGATCCCTGTGTATTTCGGGCTGCCAGAGCCCGCTTTATGAGGACCCAGGCCAGGTAGATGGTGGCAGCGATGCGGATCAGTGTGATGGTGGCATAGCCGCCCTGCTGCAGACCAAAAGCTGCGCCAGTGAAAAGAGCTAAGTGTTGCCAGATTGCAACGTGATACAGCGTCTCTGCAATCTGCCAGATCCAAAAAGCATGCAGATCCTTTTTATTAGTAAGTGCAATAACTGCCAGCGGTGTTAACCACAATACATACTGCGGTGAATAGACCTTGCTAGCAATCATCACGATTGCTAAAACGATAAAGGCAACAGATGCCAGAGTGGGTGTGTTCTTTACTTCAAAGAGGAATATTACAAAAGCAGTTAATCCTATGAGTAACAATAAGATTGATAAGTAGTTCAGATTAGCAAGGCCGAGTCCTAAATGATTAAAAGCTAACCATAGTGAACCCCAGTCAGCTTCTCGATCTAAGTTAAGTTTATAGAAGCGCCACCAACCAGTTGGAGTGGTTAGAGCAAAGGGAAGATTAATTGCCAACCAAAGTGCAAACGTGGTTGCAGCATATTTAAAGATCTCTCTGATTTGATTTGAGCGCCAGAGAATAAAGAGAATAGGTAATAACAAAAAGATTGGTAAGAACTTAGTAGAAATTGAAACTGCTAAAGCAATTGAGCTATACAAATAAGCTTTTCGATCAAACCAATAAATTGCCAGCATCATGGTGGCAATTGCCCAAAGATCCCAGTTGATATAGAGGGAGGCAATCATTGCTGGTGCAAGGGGAAGTAAGTAAGTGAACTCAGGTTTTATTCGATAAACGATAAACACAAGCCCAATAAAGAGCAGCGCTAATAGAAATGCATTGAAGTTAAAGTAAGAGATAGGTGAGTGGGCAACAAAAGAAGTTGCATACATAACTAATCCAGTCAGAACTGGATATTCAACTGAGTTGGTATCACTTGCATAGGGCCACTTGTTATCAGCCATTCCTCGCTCACCAAAAAGAGAAGGAAGATCGCTATAACAAGCGTGGATGTATTGACCTGGGGTGGCCCAGTTAGTGTCCTGACAGGGTGAAAACTTAACAAAAGAGAGCAGTGCGGCAAAAATAGCTAGTGCAAGTAATGCCCGCGTGCGCATTGCCATTACGGTTTAGGTTTTTGCTTTCCGCCAGAAGTCATCACAACTGGATCAAGTCCACCGATATTTGAAGGTGCTGGGAAATCCATGACTGGTTCGCCCTTAAGTGCACCCTTCATAAACGCTGTCCAAATTCTGGCTGGGAAAGTTCCACCTGTTACAGAGGTCAATCCACCAATTCCATTAAGTGATTCGGATGCACTATCGCGAAAGAGTGCAACGGAGGCGGCTAACTGCGGTGTGTAAGCACTAAACCAAGCAGAAGCGTTGGACTGAGATGTTCCAGTCTTACCTGCAGCTGGGCGACCTAATGCAAGTGCTGCTGAACCTGTTCCACCGGTAATTGTTCCTTTGAGTGCGTAGGTTAA
This sequence comes from Candidatus Planktophila vernalis, assembly GCF_002288185.1. Lineage (NCBI taxonomy): Bacteria > Bacillati > Actinomycetota > Actinomycetes > Candidatus Nanopelagicales > Candidatus Nanopelagicaceae > Candidatus Planktophila > Candidatus Planktophila vernalis. Next base: position 1,347,606 of record NZ_CP016776.1, read on the forward strand.
ATCAGCCATTACTTCTTTGCTAAATACTTCCTGTGTCTCTTGCTTTCCTTCATACAAAACGCCCTTGTTAGAACCAATAACTTGGGAAACTAAATAAGGCTTTGACTTAATTCCTTGAGCAGCAAAAGTTGCATATGCATTTGCAACATCAATAACGCGCGGACTTGCAACACCTAGAACAACAGAAGGTGTTGGAATCATTGCAACTGATTCTGGAATACCGGCGCGCCGTGCAACATCAACAACTGCAGCTGGTCCCACTTTAATTCCTAGTGGAACAAAGATGGTGTTGATGGAGTGCTTAGTTGCATACATCAGATCAACTTGGCCCCAACCTTCATCGCCGTAGTTAGAAACAATGTATGGCTTTCCTAAATCATCAAATGTTTGTGGTGAATCACCGTTCCACATTGAGGTTAAAGGAATGCCTTGTTCAAGTCCTGCAATGATTGTAAAAGGTTTAAAAGTTGAACCAGCCAGTGCAATAGATTGTGTTGCATCACTGAGTTGGCGCTGTAAGTAATCCCGGCCACCGTAAAGTGCCACGATTTCACCGGTTCCAGGCCTAATTGCCACTAAACCAATCCGTAAGTTCTCTGGCGCATTAGAAGGATAAAATTTGTTAACTGCATCGACGGCAGATTGTTGCGCTCTTTGATCTAGCGTTGTTTTAATAACAAGGCCACCAACAAGAAGTTGATCTTGGCTAAAACCTAATTTAGCTAACTCTTTAGTAACTGCTTCAATGATGTGACCCTTAGGTCCACTTAACTGTCCTGATGTTGAGCGTGGTGCAATAGTTGGGAACTTCATCTTTGCTGCCGCATCTTTATCTAGCCAGCCAGCTTCAATCATTCCCTCTTTGACGTATTCAAATCGTGCTTGCACACGTTCTAGGTTTCCTTCTTTAAATGCTGGGTCATATAAACCAGGAGAGCGCAAAATAGATGCGATGACTGCAGCTTGTGAATTTGTTAGTTGATCAACGTTACGGTTGAAATACTGCTGGGATGCTGTCATAACACCGTATGAACCACGACCAAAGTAAATAGTATTTAAGTAACTTTCAAAGATTTGATCTTTAGAGAGTTGGTTCTCTAACTTAATAGCGATGACTAACTCTTTAATTTTTCTTTGAATCGTTCGACTTGGTGTTAAAAAGGCGGTCTTTGCATATTGCTGCGTGATGGTTGATCCACCTTGCAGTGAACCACCTCTTAAGTTGTTAACAACTGCGCGCAAGATTCCAGTGACAGAGAAAGCGCGGTTGGAATAAAAACCACGATCTTCTGCGGCCAGAACTGCGTGGCGCACATTGAGTGGAATCTTTGCCAGCGGAACAATCTGTCGGTTCTGGGTTCCAACGCGACCGATTTCTTCACCGTTGGAATATTGAATAATCGTTGACTGTGAATTTACATATGCATTTGCATCAGGAATATCTACAGTGAAGTAAGCCAGAGCGAAAAGAACAGATCCTGCAATGAAGCCAAAGCCGCCTAGAAAGACAGCTGATCTGATCAGGAACTTACGCATTACTTAAGGCTACCTTGTGGCGTAATCCTCGTCCTCCAAGGTGCGTACCTTGCGGGGTGCCTTGCGTTCATGGCCATCACCCAAAATGAATGAGGCGCACAGGTGATTCCAAGAACAACCTCTACACACCTCAACGAGATAGACGCGAAACTCTCCAAACTCGCTCTCCATCTCAGTTAACTCTTTTTCATTCTTAATGCGACCTGAGTATTGACCCAACTGTTCACCGAACGCATATCGAAGTTCAACTAGTTCATTCTTCTTACATACCGGGCAGTTACGGCTCACTTTCTCGCCATGCCACTTAGCTGCACGCATTAAGTAGGGGTCAGCGTCGCACGCATCAACAACACCACGAAAGAGGGCCATCAAAGTGGCACGCTTGTCGAGTGAATAATCGATGAACGAACGTTGAGATCTCATGGGGGTTAAGAATAAACCTAATTAAGCCAGTACGCTCTTCATTATGAGTTTCCTTGGTTTACTCAGACACCCTAGGTTCTCCCGCTTGCTTGCAATCCGCTGGACTGGGCAAGCAACCGATGGCATCTTTCAAAGCGCTTTGGCTTCTTTTGTTCTTTTCTCTCCTGAGCGCCAAGCAAATGCTTTAAATGCAGCCCTTGGTTTTGCAGTTGTCTTATTGCCGTATTCAATCGTTGGGCCATTTGTTGGAACCATCTTGGATCGTGTTTCACGCCAACGTGCATTATTTTTCGCAAACCTTGCTCGAAGTGCCAACTTATTACTCGTTGCCCTCTTTGTTTTTAGTGGAACAACGGGAGTTGCCTTAACTGCTGTTGTTCTCATTGCCTTTGGTATCAACCGCTTAATCCTTGCAGCACTCTCTGCGGGATTACCGTTGCTTATTGATTCAAAATCTCTCATCACTGCAAATGCAACTGCTGTTACCGGTGGATCTGTTTTAGTTGTGGTTGGCGGCGGTATTGGTGTGGGAGTACGAGCAATTACTGATTCATTAGCCATTGCCAATCATGCTGATGCGCTCTTAATTCTCATTGCTAGCGGTGGTTATTTCACCGCAGCGCTTTTAAGTGGCCGGCTAAACAAATATGAAATTGGCCCATTAGAACATGAAAAGAAGAAAGCAAGCTTCATGCAAGGCATTACAGAGATGCGCGAAGGTTTCCAATTCCTGCGCATTCACTCTGATGCTGCCCGTGGAATCTTGGCAACAGCCGTGCACCGCGGTGGATTAACTGCGCTAACTCTTACAGCACTATTGCTTGAGCGAAATTCTTTTAATGATCCTAATTTTCCTGAGCAAGGCCTGAAAGGATTTGGTTTCGCACTTTCATTTGCTGGAATAGGCGTATTTCTTGGCGCATTTCTAGCACCCTACGGTGTCAGAAGAGTTGGTCGCCATCGTTGGATTCGTTTAGCCATTCTTACAAGTGCTGCGTGTCCGTTAATTTTGGCCGCTACACAAACTCAAATTACATTAATTCTCACAGCGTTTTTAGTTTCTTTCTTTGGTCAAAATCTAAAAGTTACCAATGACGCACTCGTTCAATCCAAAATTGATGATTACTACCGTGGTCGTGTGTTTGCCGTCTATGACGTGGTTGTAAATGGTGCAATTGTCTCTGGTGGATTAATTGCAGCGTTGTTGCTTCCAACATCTGGTTTAGGTGCAACTGTTCCGCTGTGTGTGAGTGCGGCTTACCTATTAGTGGGAGTGCGCTTACTTCGCGGATCGGTCTTTCCACCAGTTAAGTAGTGCTTCGGTAGCTTTTTCTTCACCGATTTGTCCTTGTTCAAGACGTAACTCCATAAGAAAATCCATAGCTGCGCCGACATCTCGTGAAGGTTTTAACTTCAATAACTGCATAACCTGTTCACCATCTAGATCTGGGCGAATCTTTGAGAGCTCTTCTTGCTCCATAAGAACTTCAATACGTGCTTCAAGTGAGTCATAAACACTTGCAAGACGCGCAGCCTTTGTTTTATTGCGAGTGGTGCAATCAGCACGGGTAAGTACATGTAGATGAGTCAGTAAATCACCGGCATCTCGGACATATCTGCGAACGGCAGAATCAGTCCATTCTCCATCTCCGTAGCCATGAAAGCGCAGGTGCAATGTAGTTAAAAGCTCAACAGCTTCAACTGTGTCACCATCAAAGCGAAGTTCAGATAAACGCTTTTTAGCAAGGCGAGCACCCACTACTTCATGGTGATGAAATGAAACCCCGCCGCCTTCTATGAAGGCACGCGTCTTTGGTTTTCCAATATCATGGAGAAGTGCGGCAAGGCGAATAACAAGGTTAGGACCACCTAGACGATCCTCATGTTCAATTGCTTGTTCAAGCACTGTAATTGAATGCTCATACACATCTTTATGGTGGTGATGCTCATCAACTTCAAGGCGCAGCTTAGGAATCTCTGGCAGGACTAAATCGGCAAGGCCAGTATCTACTAATAATGTAATGCCTTTGCGCGGATTATTAGACATGAGAATCTTTGTGAACTCATCGCGCACGCGCTCAGCTGAAATAATTGAAATGCGATGTGCTAACTCTTTAATTGAAGCTAGAACAGCAGGTTCGATTTCAAAATCTAATTGAGAAGCAAAACGCGCAGCACGCATCATGCGAAGTGGATCATCATTAAATGAATCATTAGGTAGGCCTGGTGTGCGCAGAGTTTTTTCTGCTAAATCTTTTAAACCATTAAATGGATCAATGAACTCAGGCTTATCAGTAGTTAACTCCAACGCCATTGAATTAACAGTGAAATCACGACGTGATAAATCACCGTTGATATCTTTGCCATATTCAACTGATGGTTTGCGTGAATCAACATCGTAATGTTCTGTTCGATACGTAGTTACTTCAACGGTTGTTTCACCACGTTTGCCTGCAACAGTTCCAAATGCAATGCCGGTATCCCAAACATTTTCTGCCCATTCATTTAAAATCTTTTTTGTTTCTTGTGGCAAAGCATTTGTTGTGAAATCTAAATCATTACCGAGTCTGCCTAAGAGCGCATCGCGCACAGGTCCGCCAACCAATGCCAAAGTAAAGCCCTTGGCTTTAAAGGATTGCGCTAGTGAACTAGCCAGCGGGGCTCGTTCAATAAGTGAGCGAATGGCTAACTCGCCCGCGGCTCCTAATGCGTTACTCACAATAAGTAAGGTTAGAGCAGTACCCTTGCTCCATGATCCCGGCACCTGGTGCGGGCAGCGAAGGTACGAAAAAGAAGCGGAAGCGGAAGCGCCCCGCTAACCGCGGCCCCCAAACACAGAGTTCTTCCAACCCTGAAAAAACTCCTCACCCAAAAAACAAACGTCCTTATGCCAAGCGCGTGGATGAAGTCAGCGCTGGCGGATTAGTTATCGATTCCTCTGGCACACAAGGCTTATTAATTGGTCGAATCGATCATAAGGATTCAACTGGAAAACGTATTTTGTGGTCATTGCCAAAAGGTCACATAGAAGAAGGTGAAACTCCGGAACAAGCTGCAATCCGTGAGGTAGCAGAAGAAACTGGAATTACATCTTCTATTACTAAATCTTTAGGTGTGATTGATTTTTGGTTTATGGCTGGCGGCAAGCGCATTCACAAAACTGTGCATCACTTTATGTTTACTGAGGTGAGCGGAGAGCTAACTCCGCAAGTCAGTGAAGTAGATGAAGTCTCTTGGTTCCCATTGGCTGAAATCGTGGATCGCTTGGCCTATCCAGATGAAAAGAAGCTCATCGCAAGAAGTGGTGAGTTGAGCGCATGAGAAAACTTATAGGTTCACTACTTACCGCATTCTTCTTACTTGCACCGCTTTCACCTGTCCAAGCAGATTCGACAGTAGTTCGAATCGTTAGCCCGGCGCATCAAACCTTTACTGGTGAATTTAGAAATGATGATTTGGCACAAGAGTTAACACCATCAGGAAGATTAGGCCAATTGGTATATGTCTCGGCTTCACGTTCTAAAATTTGGGTTATCGATCCAGCTCTAATCGATGAAGTTGTTGCGATGACTGGTCAATACAAGTTAGCAACTGATGCCGAGCCTCTTGGTTCCAAAATTGCTGTTGATTGGCTAACTCAGTTACAGAAAGTATCTAGAGCAAATGAAGTTGTTGCACTTGCATATGGAAATCCTGATGTTGCTCTTGCTACTTCTTTAGCACCAAGTGAATTAAAGATGTATTACACATTTGGAAAATCACAGTTGCAGGTTGCGTTGGGACGTATTGTGCGCAGTGAGCCAGATGGTGGCTGGAGCACAGGTAAATCAAAGCTCACCCCGGTGTTAAAAAAGAACTACAGCGATAGCCGTAAGGCCCTGACGCGCTTATCGCGCGCTGTTGAAGATCCAGAATTGATGTTGATGCGAGCCCAATTAAGTCGTCTTTTATCGCCATCGTTAGATAAAGATTCACGTGACTATTTCTCATACAGCGCAAAGGTTGCTGTTGATGCCCAAGTTCGAAAGTTACGTATCAATCCAGGTAAATATCAAGTGACAACTGAATCAGCAAAACTGCCAGTAACAGTAATTAATGAGTTTGCAGTTGATGTCATGGTCAATATTGAAATGACGCCAATGAATACAAGAGTGGTTGTTGAGAACTTTGCTGGTGTCGTTGTGCCGGCTAACTCCAAAAAGCAGTTAGAGCTCACCCTGGGTGTCATCGCACCAGGGGAGACTACAATTTTTGCCCAAATCACCGATGCTACGAGTGTGGATGTCGTGCCGGCATCTATTCTTCAGATTAATTCAACAGTTATTGATAAACGTGTGACATGGTTTACCACGGGAGCAGCCATCCTGCTCCTACTTGCAGCTGTTGCTCAAAGTGTTCGCCGAGTGAGAAAGGGGCGCAAAGATGAAATCTAATGAACTCTTCCGCGCCTCAGGAATCATGGCACTTGGCACAATCATCTCTCGCATTACAGGATTTATTCGCGGCATCTTAATTGTTGCTGTTCTTGGTACAGCGTTGCTTGCAGATACTTACAACGTTGCTAACACCATGCCTAATATTTTGTATAACTTACTTGTTGGCGGTGCGTTAACTGCAATCTTCATCCCACAACTAGTGCGCTCATTTGATCATGAAGATGGCGGAGATGGTTTTGCTTCACGCTTAATTACAACAATTTCAATTATTTTATTTGTTCTAGTTGCTGTTGGAATGTATTTTGCGCCTGCTCTAGTTCGTCTTTATGCACCAGAGTTCTTCACAACAGGCTTTGAAACCGAAAAAGAGATTGCAATTGCATTTACTCGCTATTGCTTGCCTCAGATCTTCTTCCTAGGCCTATTCACGATGCTGGGACAAGTAGCAAATGCCCGTGGTTCCTTTGCCCCACTCATGTGGGCACCAATAGCCAATAACATCGTTGGAATAGTCTTATTTGGCGCCTTCCTTATCTTTGCACCCTCAGTAAGCATCGCCAACATTTCAAATATCCAAGTGCAGATCTTGGGATGGGGAACTACGTTGAGTGTGGTTGTCCAGGCGATGGTTTTGGTTCCAGTGATTAAGAGACTCGGAATAAAGCTGCGCCCACAGTGGGGCGTAAAGGGACTTGGTAAATCATTTGGTCTAGCTGGCTGGACTTTGATTTATGTTTTGATCTCACAGCTTGGCTATTTAGTAACAGTTAACGTTGCTACAAGTGCTGCTGTGCGAAGTGCACAAGAGGGAATAGAGCGTGGTGTTGGATACACGCCTTATACATTTGCTTACTACGTCATGTTGTTGCCGTATTCAATCGTGACAATCTCGATCATCACAGCCATCTTGCCTCACATTTCGCGACTTGCCTTAGAGAAGAAAGCTGAAGAAGTACGTGAGCAATTAGTTAGAGCAATTCGACTTGTTGGTGTTATTACGATTCCAAGTGCAGTTGCATTCTTACTATTCGGCCCACTTATTACTTCAGTTCTCTTTATTGGAATTCCATTAGAAGACTCTAGATATATCGGTTATGTCTTATCTGCATTGAGTTTTGGTCTAGTTGCATTTTCTATTAATTTGATTCTTATTCGTGGCTTTAATGCCTTTGAAGATACTCGCACACAAGTAATTTCAATATTGATTATTAACATTATTGCTGTTGGACTTTCATACCTTTCACTTGCCACACTTCGCAACCAGTGGGTGACAATAGGTTTAGGTGCAGCGTTCTCAATCTCATATTTGCTTGGTTTGTTAGTTACTTTGTCGCTACTCAAAAAACACACGGGGAAGATTTCTTTGAAAGATTTCGGTGGCCAACACCTTCGTCTCTTTGGTGCCTCCTTTGGTGTGATGTTGCCTCTCTTCGCGCTAACGCAATATCTAGATTGGGTTGGCGTTGAAATGAGCCAAATAGCTAGAATAGGAGAGTTAGCAGTTGTTATGGCTGCGGCTTTTATTGGTTATTTGATTGCAGGTAAAGCCGCTGGTGTTGAAGAAATCACAATGATTAGACATCTAAAGAACTCTGTTTTGCGACGTCCTGGCGCAGCGGAATAAAGAAGATAAGTTACGGGTTATAGGGAGCAGATATGAGTGAAGTTAGAGATGTTGTAATTGTTGGATCAGGCCCAGCTGGATACACAGCTGCCATTTACGCATCTCGCGCACAGTTAAACCCAATAATTTATGAGGGTTCAGTAACTGCAGGCGGTGCACTCATGAACACAACTGAAGTTGAAAACTTTCCTGGATTTATTGATGGTGTGATGGGTCCAGATTTAATGGACAGCATGCGAAAGCAAGCAAAGCGCTTTGGCACAGAGTTGATCACTGATGACATTGTTGAAATGGATTTATCGGGTGAGATCAAGATTTTGAAAGATGGTTCAGGCAATACCGTTAAAGCAAAGTCAGTAATTCTTGCAACAGGTAGTGCATATCGCGAAATTGGTTTAGTAAATGAAAAGCGTTTATCTGGTCACGGTGTTTCTTGGTGTGCTACGTGTGATGGTTTCTTCTTCCGCGGACAAACTATTGCAGTTGTTGGCGGAGGAGACTCAGCAGTTGAAGAAGCAACATTCTTAACTCGTTTTGCTGAGAAAGTTATTTTGATTCACCGTCGAGATTCATTGCGCGCATCAAAGATCATGGCAGAGCGTGCCGCTAATAATCCTAAAATTGAATTCCTGTGGAACTCTGAAGTTATTGATGTTCTTGGTGCTGACAAAGTTTCTGGTCTAAAGATTAAAAACACAGTTGATGGATCTGAATCAACATTAGATGTCACTGGTTTATTTGTTGCTATTGGACATATTCCACGCAGTGAGTTAATTATTGGCCAAATCGATCTAGATTCAGAAGGCTATGTAAAGGTGGAAGATCGATCCACTAGAACAAATATCAAGGGCGTCTTTGCATGCGGTGACTTGGTCGACCACACCTATCGCCAGGCAATCACAGCAGCTGGTTCTGGCTGCGCCGCAGCGCTAGATGCTGAAAGATTTCTCTCAGGACACTAAAGTTCTCAACCTAAACACACACATCAAGGAGTAATAAATGGCCACGAGCAAAGTAACTACAGCAACATTTGATGCTGAGGTTTTAAAGAGCAGCACGCCTGTATTGGTGGATTTCTGGGCGGAATGGTGTGGCCCATGCCGTGCTGTGGGACCAATTCTTGAAGAGATTTCAGATGAATATGGTTCAAAGCTAAAGATCGTAAAGCTCAACACTGATGAAGAGTCAGCAATTGCGATTAAGTATGGAATTTCATCGATTCCAACTATGAACGTCTTTGTTAACGGCGAAATTGTGAAGACAATTGTTGGAGCTAAGCCAAAGCCTGCAATGTTGAAGGAACTTGAAAGCTTTCTCGCCTAAATAAAATGCCAGAGCTTTCTGAATCCGAGATTCGATCTTTTCAACAAGCCCGTGGCTTAAGCGTCACGGGTCTTGTTGATGAGGTCACTGCTCGCGCACTTGAAGAAGCGCAGTGGAAACTGGGAGATAGATCGCTCAATCTGCAAGAGCCACCATTAATGCGTGGTGATGATGTTGCTGCATTGCAATCGAGATTGACTGAAATGGGTTTTGATTGCGGGCGAGTGGATGGAATTTATGGTCCCCGCACCGAATTAGCTGTTAAAGATTTTCAGAAATCTGTTGGTGCAACCGCTGATGGTAAATGTGGTCCTGCAACAATCATTGCTCTTATTCGTTTAACCAAAATTGTTTCTGGTGGTGCGCCATCTATTTTGCGTGAGAGTGCAAATCAAAAGAACCGCGGACCAGCACTTGCTAATAAAACAATAGTTTTAAACCCAGATGGTGATGATCCACTTGTTTATGATGTTGCAGTTCGTACAGAAGGTCGTTTGCTTGCACTCGGTGCTTCTGTTTTCTTAACTCGTGGTGCAACTAATAATCCCAGTGAAAAAGAACGTATAGCTTTCACAAATAACAGCAACGCTGATTTGATGATTTCACTTCATGAAGATAGTTATAAGAATGAAAACGCGCATGGTGCTGCAACTTACTTTTATGGCAGTGAAGCACATGGCGTGCACTCAATTGTTGGAGAACGATTTGCTTCACTAGTTCAGCGCGAGATATGTGCTCGCACAGATTTTGCTAACTGCCGCACACATGCCATGACATGGGATTTATTGCGCTTAACTAAAGCACCAGCAGTTCGTATTGATTTGGGTTATAAAACTAATCCTGGCGATATTGGCCGTATGTCCCGACCAGATTTTCGTGATGTGATTGCAGAAGCCCTTGTTATTGCAATTCAGCGCCTCTATTTAGCTGCTGAAGATGATGCAAAAACAGGAACTCTGCGTATTTCTGATCTGCGCAAAGCCGGTATCCGTCGCTAATAAGTGCTCGGCTACGTGCCGGCATATGGGAGACTTAAGCCATGTCTGAAGTAACGCCACGTTTTGCAACCGGAGCGCCTCAAAATCTAGAGGAGCGCTTTGCTGGGCGTGCTGCGCATATGCAACCAAGTGAGATTCGCTCACTCTTTGCTGTTGCATCTAGACCTGAAATTGTTTCTCTTGCTGGTGGAATGCCAAATCTTTCAGCACTTCCAATGGGAATGATGGCTGATGTTGTTCAAAAACTTATTTTAAATAACGGCCAAGAGGCTTTGCAGTATGGAAGCGGACAAGGACATCCAAAACTTCGCGAACAAATCTGTGAAGTGATGGCGCTAGAAGGAATTCGCGCTAATCCTGATGATGTTTTAGTAACAACGGGTTCCCAGCAAGCTTTAGATTTAATTTCACGTATCTTTATTGATCCAGGCGATGTTGTTCTAGCTGAAGCACCTTCATACGTTGGAGCACTTGGTACTTTCCATCAATATGAAGCCAAGGTTGTTCACGTTGAAACCGATGATTTGGGATTAGTTCCAGATGGTTTACGTGCTGCGATTAAGAGCGTTAGAGCATCAGGGCGTCGAATTAAGTTCCTCTACACAATCCCGAACTATCAAAACCCTTCAGGAGTTCTACTGCCTGCAGATCGCCGTACTGAAATCTTAAATATCTGCCGCACAGAAGGCATCTTTGTTGTGGAAGATAACCCTTATGGCCTGCTTGGCTTTGATAAGCCTTCGCCAAACGCTATGCGCGCTGAGGATTCAGAGAATGTTATTTATTTAGGCTCTTTTTCAAAGACGATTGCTCCCGGAATGCGCGTGGGTTGGGCGCTGGTGCCACCATCTCTTAAAGAGAAGTTAATTATTGCCAGTGAATCCTCAATCTTGTGTCCTTCAAATTTTTCACAGTTAACAATCTCTAGTTACTTAGCAGATCAACCATGGCGCGATCAGATCGCATCATTTTGCGATCTTTATAAGGTGCGTCGCGATGCAATGCTTGAATCATTAGATGAGCACTTTCCTGTAACAGCTAAATGGACAAAGCCTGGCGGTGGTTTTTACGTCTGGGTTACTTTGCCTGAAGAAATCGATACTAAAGCGCTCATGCCAAAGGCGATTGTTGCCAAGGTTGCCTATGTTCCCGGTACAGCGTTCTACGCAGATGGTTTTGGTTCTTGGTCAATGCGTTTGTCATATTGCTACCCAACACCAGAGCGCATCCGTGAAGGCGTGAAAGCTTTGGGTGGAGTAATTAAGACTGAGATGGCTCGCCGCGGCGGAAACCAACTTAATTAATTATTAATTGCCTTAGCAATTCGCTTTAAATCCTCAGCTCCAGCAAATTCAATAACAATTGTTCCCTTTTTCATGCTGCCTTGAATGGAAACTCGTGTGTCTAGTGAATCTCCCATGGTGTCAGCAATTTCTTGAAGTTCAGGGCTTGCAGACTTTGTTGCCTTTAACTTCTTTGCACCTTTTCGCTTAGGAGCCCCAGTTGAAATGATTTCCTCAGTTGCACGCACGCTCAAACCTTCAGCGACAATTCGCGCCGCTAGTTTTTCAATCTCACTTGAATCACTAAGACCCAAAAGTGCGCGAGCATGTCCAGCGCTAAGTGCACCGGTAATAAGTTTTTGTTGAACTACAGTTGGCAAGTTCATTAAACGAATGGTGTTTGAAATTAACGGGCGTGATCGTCCGAGCTTTGCGGCAAGCTCATCATGTGTGCAGTTAAAGTCTGTAAGAAGTTGTGAATAGGCCGCTGCTTCTTCAAGTGAGTTAAGTTGGCTGCGATGGATGTTTTCGATCAACGCCTCGCGCAAAAGTTCATTATCTGGAGTTTGGCGAATAATTACCGGAATTGTTTTTAATCCAGCAGCTTTAGCTGCGCGGAATCTGCGCTCTCCCATAATAAGTTCATAAGAACCATCTTGTTTCTGTCGAACAACAGGTGGTTGCAAGATGCCGATCTCTTTAATAGATGCGGTTAATTCATTGAGTGCATCAACATCAAAGTGTTGACGTGGTTGACGTGGGTTAGGAGATATCAGATTGACATCAATTTCATTTTGAGTTGCAACTTCTTGCCCAGCAACAGTTAATGATGTTGGAATCAATGCATCTAGGTTTGTTCCGAGTCCTCCACGACGTGCCATTATGCAATCTCACCTTCGCGCTTGTAATTAATTGAAACAACATTTGAATCAAAAGGTTTGCCGCGCTCTGCTAATTCACGGGCAATTGACATATAGGCAATGGCACCTGGTGAAGATGCGTCATATGTCATAACTGTTTGATTAAATCCTGGTGCCTCTGAAACTCTCACAGCACGTGGAATAGGAATATCAATTAATTCATTTGGATAGTGTTTGCGAATCTCATCTGCAACATCATTAGCAAGTCTCGTTCTGCCATCAAACATTGTTAAAACAAATGTTGAAAGTTTAAGTGATGAGTTCAAACGCTTCTTAACTAATTCATATGTCTTTAATAGTTGTGATAAACCTTCAAGTGCGTAGTATTCACATTGAATAGGAATTAACATTTCTTTTGCAGCTGTTAGCGCGTTAATTGTTAACAGACCAAGTGATGGTGGACAATCAATAAAAATATAATCAAGTGGCTCTCCTGCTGCAATGCGTTGTGTTGCTAACTCATCAATGGCATCTTTTAATCGCATCTCACGTGCAACCATTGGAACTAATTCAATCTCTGCTTGTGCAAGTGAAGTATTTGATGAAACACATTCAAGTGAAGGAAAACCTTTAACTTTTTGTATTGCTTGCGACATTGTTAAATCGCCCATGAGAACTTCATAAATTCCGGCGTTTTCTAGGTGCTCTACCCCCAGGGCAGTTGAGGCATTTCCTTGAGGATCTAGATCAATAACTGCCACCCGAAGGCCGCCCATGGAAAGGGCTGCAGCTAGGTTGACTGTGGTGGTGGTTTTGCCGACCCCACCCTTTTGATTAGCTACCGTGATGATTCGAAGGGAGGCTGGTTTTGCCATCGCCTCCTTGAGTCGGCGAACGCCAATAACCTTCTTTGTTTCACGTGAATCAGTCACGTGGGCTAGTTAAGCACCTTTGCGCACTTCTACTATGCGTCCAAGCTCAATGCCGTCAAGATTTACCTCGTGGAGCATGGCTTTTGGCACAGATTTCATCTCTTCTTCGGCAGATTTACCCTTAATGGCCATCAGTGAGCCGTTGGTCTTTAAAAGGTGCCAGCTCATTTTCTTCAACTTCTCTAACGGGGCCACTGCCCTAGCTGTTACATAGTGGGCAGTTGTGCGCACATCCTGGGCCTGGCCACGGATAACCTCAATATCAAGGCCTGCCACTGCCTCTTTAAGGAACTCAACTCTGCGCTCAAGGGGCTCAATGAGAGTGACTTTGAGATCTGGACGGGCCAGAGCGATAACGATTCCAGGCAGACCTGCCCCTGAACCGATATCAAAGACTATGGAGCCCTCTTTGAGCAGGGAGGTTACGGGCAGGCAGTTAAAGATGTGGCGATCCCAGATCTTGTCAGCTTCCCGGGGGCCGATTAATCCACGCTCAATTCCAGCGCTTTCAAGGAAAGCGGCATAGGCGTGAACCCGATCGATATCAGGGAAATATCGCTCGATCAGGGTTTCACGTGAAACCTGCATTTACGCTGGATAGATAACGACGTAGCGGTTTGGGTCTTCCCCATCAGATTCGCTACTTAGGCCTAGCTCTTGGATTGTGTCGTGGATGATTTTGCGCTCAAAGGCGTTCATTGGAGCTAGTTTGATTGAAGCGCCAGTGGTCTTTGCCTCTTCGGCCATCTCGTTGGCAAGCTTTGTTAACTCCTTGCGGCGGTTAGCGCGAAAGTTATCGATATCAAGCATCAGGCGTGAGCGATCTCCCGTAGCGGTCTGAACCGCTAGACGGGTGAGCTCTTGAATAGCATCTAGGACTTCACCTTCACGGCCAACCAAGTGGTTGAGCTTTCCACCAACGATGGCCAGTGAGGCACGGTCGTTTTCAACGTCAATATCGATGTCGCCATCTAGATCTGCGATGTCGAGTAGGGCCTCTAGGTAGTCAGCGGCGATATCGCCCTCTTCTTCAAGCTTTGCTACACCTTTTACAGGCTTTGTCTCTGCTACTTCTTCTACCTTTTCAACAACTTCTGCTTTTGCCTTTGCCATGTCGCTCTCCCAGTCGGGTTTGTAGTGAATTAATACTATTTGTACTGATTTGTCCTATTTCTTCTTCTTCTTTTTCTTAGGTTGGTTTCGTTGCCCTTTAACTTCTTCAGTTGGTGGGGCCACATCTGTTTCAGGTTCTACTACCCCGCCTTTATGGTTGCGCTTTTTTTGCAGCTCTTCATAGGCAGGTGATCCTGGTGTTGGGTTTCGCTTAATGACATAGAACTGTTGTCCCCATGTCCAAAGGTTTGTTGTTGACCAATAAATTAAAACTCCGACTGGAAAGTTAACACCTGTGATTGCAAAAATTACTGGGAACGCATACAACATAATCTTTTGCTGTTGCAACATCATGTTGTTGCTTGAATCCATCTTTGGCATGCCCTTCATCATTAACTGACGTTGGGTTGTGAAAGTTGTGAGTGACATAAATGCAATCAAAAAAACCGTAACGATCTTTACGGTTGTTATATCTGAACCTAAAAATGTTTGAGAAATTGGTGCGCCGAAGAACTCAGCTTGGGCTGCACTGACAACATCTTCTTGTGACAACACACCATGTTTAACTGGTGGGTTCTTACCAATACCGTTGAGAACAGTGAAGAGTGCAAAGAAGATTGGTGCTTGGGCAAGGATTGGAAAACATGAAGCTAATGGGTTTGTTTTGTGCTCTTTATAGAGCTTCATCATCTCTTCTGATTGCTTTTGGCGATCATCTTTATACTTCTTTTGAATCTCCTTCATATGTGGTTGAAGGGCGGTTAATGCACGCTGGCTTTTAATCTGCTTAACAAAAAGTGGGATCAAGATAATACGGATGATGATTACAAGACCGATGATTGCAAGTGACCATGACACACCGCTCTCTGAACCAAACAAAGGTGTGAGTAAATCGTGGATGTTGACGATAACCCAAGAAACAGCGATATATAAGGGTTTTAAGATGCTATCCATTAACACTTACCTTCTCTTTCGAAACTACGTAGTCAACTCCGCCATGTGACCATGGGTTACACCGCACTAAACGCCAAGCGCTCATTGCAATTCCTTTTAAGCCATATGTTTCAATTGCGGTGACCGCATAGCTTGAACATGATGGGTAGTACTTGCACCGTGGTGCTAGTGATGGTGAAATCCATTTTTGATAAAACTTGATAGGTGCAGTGATAAGAGTTCTCATTTTGTGGCCGCGTGATCTTTGGCTTTGCGAACCAGGTTAGCCACAACGGTTGCAATCTCTGATTTGCAATCAGCCTCAGCTGAGTTGTTAAGTCCACGGATCACCAAAAGGGATCCGGTTGGAAGAGATGCGTAGTTATCAAAAATACAGTGGCGGATTTTTCGAGCTAGGCGGTGGCGAGCAACTGAGCTACCAACGGCTTTGCTAATAATTAATCCGGCGCGGGCAGGTTCATCAAGTTCACCTAGATATAAGTAGCCGACAAAGTTGGTGGATGAGTATCGGATCCCACTCTTTGTTGCGCGGGCAAAATCCCCGCTCTCGGTTAAACGTGCGCTTTTGGCAAGCACAGGAGTTTTCCTTAAAAGTCTTTAAGCAGAAAGACGCGCGCGGCCTTTTGCACGGCGAGCTGCAAGAACAGCGCGACCTGCACGTGTGGCCATACGGGCACGGAAACCATGCTTCTTGGCACGACGACGGGTATTAGGTTGGAAGGTGCGCTTTGTCATGTCAAACTCCTAAATAATTAAAATCTACTGCGGGCCAGAAATACGGGGGAAGCAAGGAGGTAACGGTAGAGGTCTGGGGATAAGCCGGTCAAACTCAGATCTAGGCTCACCCCCTTCGCCTCATACTGTGGATAACCAGTTGCTTTTTTTCCCAATCCGCTCTACTTTTACGCCCTCCTCCA